>NZ_VHLH01000007.1 GCF_006516965.1 Pararhizobium mangrovi
CGAAGTCGGACGCGCATGACGGCAAGATCCGCGGCTTCGTGCTCGAAAAGGGCATGAAGGGGCTTTCCGCGCCGAAGATCGAGGGCAAGCTCTCGCTGCGCGCGTCGATCACCGGCGAGATCGTCATGGACGGGGTCGAGGTCGGCGAGGAGGCGCTGCTTCCGAACGTCGAGGGCCTGCGTGGGCCCTTCGGCTGCCTCAACCGGGCGCGCTACGGCATCGCCTGGGGGACGATGGGTGCGGCGGAGTTCTGCTGGCACGCGGCGCGCAACTACGGGCTGGAGCGCAAGCAGTTCGACAAGCCGCTCGCCGGGACGCAGCTCTTCCAGAAGAAGCTCGCCGACATGCAGACGGAGATCACGCTCGGCCTGCAGGCCGTGCTTCGGGTCGGTCGGCTGATGGATGAAGGCAGGATGGCGCCGGAGATGATCTCGCTGGTCAAGCGCAACAATTGCGGCAAGGCGCTCGAGATCGCCCGCGTCGCGCGCGACATGCACGGCGGCAACGGCATCTCGGAGGAATACCAGATCATGCGCCACATGATGAACCTCGAGACCGTCAACACCTACGAAGGCACCCACGACGTCCACGCCCTCATCCTCGGGCGCGCGCAGACCGGCATCCAGGCGTTCTTCTAAGGAAGGCCGTTGCCGTAGGACCGATCGTTCGAGGGGGGTCAAGAACGTGAGCGAGAGCCGAACCGACACCGTCATCATCGGCGCCGGCCACAACAGCCTGGTCTGCGCGCTTTATCTCCTGCGCGCCGGCCGGTCGGTGATAATCCTCGAAAAGGCCGGGGAGCCGGGCGGAGCCGTCAAGACGAAGGATCTGACGGTGCCCGGTTTCCGGCACGACTGGGCCGCGTTGAACCTGACGAACTTCGTCAATTCGGCATTCTTCGCGGATTTCGGCGACCGGCTGCGTGCGCGCGGCGCGGAGTTCGTGAAGGCCGACAATTGCTTTGCCTCGGTCTATGAAGACGGCACGTGGCTCGGTTTCGGCACGGATGCCGAGCGCAACGCGAAGGCGATCGCCGGCTTCTCCGAGGCCGACGCGCAGACCTGGAAAAGGTTGAGCGGAGATTTCTTCGCCAACGCCGCGATCATCGGCGGCCTGCTTTCCTCGCCGCTGACGCTTCGTTCGCTTTCTTCGCTCATTTACAAGGCCATGCGCACGCTCGGCCGGGGACCGGCGCTCGATCTCGCCCGCTTCCTCGTCAGTTCCCCGCGCGACTGGCTGGAGCGCACCTTCGAATCCGAGAAGGTGCGCACGGCCCTGGCCCCTTGGGGCATGCATCTCGACTATGCGCCGGACGTCGCCTCCGGCGCGATCTTTCCATATCTCGAGGCGTTCGGCGATCAGGCGGGCGGGATGACGCTCGGCAAGGGCGGCGCGGACACGATCATCCGCGCGATGGTGGCGGAGATCGAAGCGCTCGGCGGTATCGTGCGCTGCGGCGTCGAGGTCACGCATATCCATCACGAGAACGGCGCTGCCAAGGCGGTCACGACGCGAGACGGCGAACGGATCGAGGCGGCGCGCTCGGTCGTTGCGAACGTGGCGCCTGGTGCGCTGGCGAGGATGACGGGCGAGACCGGCGAAACGCGCTACGATGCGGGTCTGAAGAGCTTCAAACACGCCCCGGGCACGCTGATGATCCATCTGGCGACGTCGCATCTGCCGGACTGGCGCGCGGGCGAAGACCTAAAGCGCTATGCCTACGTCACCATCGCGCCGGGCATGGATTCCATGGCACGCGCCTATCAGGAGCCGCTATCGGGCCTCCTTCCGCGTGATCCCGTCGTCGTGGTCGGCCAGCCGACGGCCATCGACACGAGCCGTGCACCGGAAGGCAAGCATACGCTCTGGCTTCAGGTGCGCATGGTGCCCGGCGAGATCCGCGGCGATGCGGCCGGCACCATCGAGGCGCGCGACTGGCAGGCGGCCGCCGCGCCGATGGCCGAACGCGTGCTCGAAAGCCTGGAGCGCCATGCGCCCGGCATCCGCGAACGCATTCTCGGCCAGCGCATCGTCACGCCGGCCGAACTGGAAGCCGACAACCCGAACCTCGTCGGCGGCGACCAGATCTGTGGCAGCCATCACCTGGCGCAGCATTTCCTTTTCCGGCCGGTGCGCGGCTATTCGAACGGCAACACGCCGATCCGCAACCTCTACCATACCGGGGCCGCGGTCTGGCCGGGTGCCAGCACCGGGGCAGGGCCGGGCACGCTGCTCGGCCGCCGGCTGGCGCGCTGAACCGGCCTCGGCCGCAACATCATGCCGCGGCGCGCATGCGCCGGCGCGAAAGGCACGACGCTCGTTTCCGGCATGCCGAGTGGAAAATTCCGTTTGCCCTCTTGGCAAAGTGCGGCGAACTCATTTTAATGCAAAATGCTTTAACCTTAAAGAAATTGGGAACGGCTCCACGGCCACAAGAACAAGGGACGCTGCCGGTCGTAGCAGGCGACAGGGCATAAGATCCCGGGCCAAGGAAGCCACCCCCGCGCCGAAACACGCACGGGCAAACTGGAGGCTTTCACGATGAGCTCGACACGACGGGAATTTCTGCAGGTCGCCGGTGCCGGTGTGGCGCTCGCGACCTTTCTGCGGGGCGGCAGCGCCTTCGCGGCGGACAGCGACACGGTGACGATCGCCTATAACGTCAACCTTCCGGCATGGGACCCGACGACCGGGCCCTCGGCGGTGAACCCGACGATCCAGGCGATCTATCGCAGCGTCTTCGACCAGTATATCGGCCAGGAGCCGAACCTCGAATTCGTACCGAACATCCTCACGGACTGGGGATGGAACGACGACAAGACGCGCGTGTGGATGACGGTGCGCGACGGGGTGAAGTGGCAGGACGGATCCGATCTCACGCCGGAAGACGTCGTGTGGTCGCTCAAGCGCGCCGGCGATCCCGACGGCGGCAACCCGATCCAGTTCGTCTGGTCGACGATCGGCGACTTCACGATCGACGGAAACCGGGTCGAGGCGAAGGTGAAGAGCTACGAGCCGACGCTCTTCAAGTGGATGGCGTTCCTGACGGGGTACGTCCTGCCCAAGGCCTATTACGAAAAGGTCGGTGCGCAGGGCTTCGAGAAGAAGCCGATCGGCAGCGGTCCGTACATGGTCGAGGAGTTCCAGTCGAACGGGTTCCTGCGGCTCAAGCGCAACCCGCACTACTGGGGCGACAAGCCCGCCTTCGAGACGGTCATCTTCAAGTTCGTCACCGATGCGACGAGCCGCGTGGCCGAGGTCGAGAGCGGCAGCTCGGACATCACCCTGCAGATCCCTTACGAGGAATACGACCGGCTGACGTCCGGCGGCAAGTTCTCCGGCTCCTGCGAGCCGGTTTCCGACATCGGAATGATCTTCATCAACGACGTGAAGCCGCTGCTCGACAAGAACGTGCGGCTCGCCGCGACCTACGCGGTCGACAAGCAGGCGATCATCGACCGGCTCCTGCGCGGCTACGGCGTCGCCATCGACACGCTCGAAGCGCCGGAATACCTGGCCTACGATCCGTCGATCAAGGTGCCGCACGATCCGGAAAAGGCCAAGGAGCTTCTCGCCAAGAGCGGATTCTCGCCGGACAATCCGGTCAAGGTCACCATCCAGACGACGCGCGGCTACATGCCTCGCGACTACGAGATGATCCAGGCGATCGCCGGCATGTGGAGCAAGGTCGGCATCGAGGCGAACATCGAGGTCTACGAGATCGCCAAGCACTACGAGCTGCGCGCTGCCGACAAGCTCGCCCCCTTCGCCTTCTACAACTGGGGCAACGCGATCGCCGATCCGGCGACCTCGACGGGCTTTGCGATGTTCGGGCCTTCGCCCCATTCCGTCTGGGACACGGACGATCTCGACCAGAAGATCGCACCGCTGTGGAACGAGAAGGACGAGAAGAAGCGCATCGCCGGCTGGAAGGACGTCGATCGCTACATCGCCGAGCAGGGATACGTGCTGCCGCTCCTGCAGTACGCCCAGCCGATCGTCTATCGGAAGGGCCTGAAGGTCACGCCGAACAAGTCGGAAGCGCTGGAAGCGAAACTGATCGACAGGACCGTCGATTGACGATCGACACGAGGCCGGCGGCCGTAGCCGCCGATTGATGCTCATGCGCCCACTCGTCGCCCTGAAGACCGCGATCACGGCTGCCTTCACGCTTTTCGGCGTCGCGGTCGTGACGTTCTTCCTGCTTCGCATCGTGCCCGGCAACCCGATCGCCATGATGATCGCGCCGGGTGCGAGCGAAGCGGATATCGCGCGCCTGAAGGCCGATTACGGGCTCGACCGGAGCATTCCGGTCCAGTTCTGGATCTGGTTGAAGAACGCCGTTCGTGGCGATTTCGGAACGTCGATCTCGACGCATCGCAACGTTCTGGGACTGATCGCCGAGCGGCTGCCGGCCACGATCGAACTGACGCTGCTCGCCCTTGTCATCGCGCTTGCGCTCGGGATCGGTGCCGCCGTGCTTTCGATGCTGTCGCGAAGGCGCTGGCCGGGGTCGGTGGTCGACAACGTCAACGGGCTTCTGCTCGCCGTGCCGGACTTCGTCTGGGCGCTCGCCTTCGTCCTCCTTTTCGGCGTCGCGTTTCCGATCCTGCCGATATCGGGACGCGTCGATCCGCGCCTTTCATACGATTTCGCGACCGGCTTCACGCTTCTGGAAAGCATTCTGCGCCTGCGTTTCGATATCGCGGCGAACGTGCTTTCCCACATGCTCATGCCGGCTCTCGCACTGGCTTTGCCGCTTGCCGCCGTCATCCTGCGCGTGCTGAAGGCCGCACTCGAGACGGAGACCGGCCAGGACTACGCGGTGCTCGCGCGCATCCGCGGCATGTCGCGGCTTCGCATCGTCGTGCAGGAGGCGCTGCGCAACGCCATGATCCCGACTCTGGCGCTCACCGGCGTGCAGTTCACCTTCATGTTCGGCGGCACGGTCATCGTCGAGCGCATCTTCGGCTATCCCGGTATCGGCAATCTGGCGATCGACGCGATCGTCAATCGCGACCTGCCGCTGATCCAGGGATTGATCCTGACCTTCGGCCTGATCTTCATCGTCATCAATCTTCTTGTGGAAGCATCCTTCGCGCTGCTTAATCCGAGGCTGCGGCATGGCTGATCCGGCGATGGAAGGGGCGCATCCGGCAACGACACCGGTACGGGGCGAGACGCGCCGACGCCTCGCGCGACTGCCTGCCATGGTGGCGGAGGAACCGCGCGTGCTCGTGGCCGGCGGCTTCGTCCTGCTTCTCGTTCTCGTGGCGATCTTCGCCGGCTGGATCGCCCCGCACGACCCGCAGGCGCAGGACCTGATGCTGAACACCCTGCCACCGGCATGGAACCCGCGGGCCGAACCCGGCTATCTGCTCGGTACCGACAGCCTTGGGCGGGACGTGCTCTCGCGCATGATCTACGGTTCGCGCGTCGCGATCACCGTCGCCTTCGTCGCGGCGATCGGGGCCGGCCTCATCGGCACCGTGCTCGGGCTCGTCTCGGGCTTTTTCGGCGGCTTCGCCGATGCCGCCGTCTCGCGGCTCGTCGACATCTGGATGGCGTTTCCGCCGGTGCTTCTGTCGATCCTGCTGGTCGCCGTGCTGGGCGCCAGCCTGTCGTCGGTCATCATCGCCATCGTGGTCATCGACTGGACGCGGTTTTGCCGCGTCGTCCGGTCGGAGGTCGTGCAGCAGAAGAACCTCGACTATGTCGACGCGGCCGTGACGCTCGGCGCCACGCGCGGGCGCATCCTCTGGCGCGAGGTGGTGCCCAATGTCGTACCCGTCGTCCTCGTGCTCCTCAGCCTCGAAATGGGCATCGCCGTCATCGTCGAGGCGGTGCTTTCCTTCGTCGGGCTTTCCGTCGCCTCCGGCCTGCCGACATGGGGCGGCATGATCGCCGACGGGCGGCAGATCATCTATCAGGCCTGGTGGGTCTTCGCCTTCCCGCTCTGCCTGCTCTTCCTGACGGTGCTCGCCTTCAACCAGCTCGGCAACGGTCTGCGCCGGCTGATCGATCCGTTGAGCCGTCGATGAGCGTTCCGCTTCTCGAAATACGCGGTCTCGAGGCCGCACTCGTCCGGCCGCCACACGCGCCGCTGCTGCGCGGCGTCGATCTCACGCTCGATCCCGGCCAGGTCCACGGGCTCGTCGGCGAGAGCGGTGCGGGCAAGTCGACCGTCGGCAAGGCGATCCTCGGCATCCTGCCGAAGGCGATCGCCGTCACCGGCGGCACCATCCGCTTTGCGGGAGAAGATCTCCTGAAGATGCGGCCCTCGCGGTTCTTCTCTCTCCTCGGGCGCGACATCGCCCTGATCCCGCAGGATCCGATGAGCGCGCTGAACCCCGCCCGGCGGGTCGGCGCGCAGATCGCCGACGGGCTGCGCCTGAGGCGTGGGATGCGGGGCGCCAAACTGCGCGAGAAGGTCCTTTCCCTCCTGACCGAGGTGCAGATCGCCGATCCGGAAGCCGTCATCGCGCGCTACCCGCACGAACTGTCCGGCGGCATGCGTCAGCGCGTGCTGATCGCCGCCGCCTTCGCCGTCGATCCGAAGCTCGTTATCGCCGATGAACCGACGACGGCCCTCGACGTCACGGTCCAGAAGGAGGTTCTCCGCCTCATCCGGCGCATGCAGGCCCGCCACGGCACCGGCGTCGTCTTCGTCACGCACGATCTCGGTGTCGTCGCGCAGCTCTGCGACCAGGTCACCGTGCTCTTCGAAGGGCGCGTGGTGGAGCAGGGGGCGACCGCCGCGGTGCTCGCCCAGCCGGCACATGCCTATACGCGCGCGCTGATCGAGGCGAGCCCGCGCCACGACCGGCCGGACAGCGGTATGCGCCCGATCCCCGAACACATCATCACCGCCCTCAAGGCCGAGCGCGTGCATGGCGGGGAGGCTGCCGATGGCTGAAGCACCGGGCGAGGCGATCGTCGAGGCGAAGGACCTCGAACTCGAACTGCCGGACATGAACGCGCGGGTCCTTTTCGGACGTCGACCGCGCGTGCGGGTTCTGCATCCGGTTTCGCTGAGCGTGCGCCGCGGCGAGATCCTCGGGATCGTCGGCGAGTCGGGAAGCGGCAAGACCTCGCTCGGCCGGGCGCTGCTGCGCCTTCATGAGCCGACCGGCGGCAAGCTCACCTTCGAAGGGCGAGACATCACCCATCTGGACGAGGCACGGCTGCGCCCGTTGCGCGCGCGCATGCAGTTCATCTTCCAGGATCCGCAATCCTCTCTCAATCCGCGCCGCCGGGTCGCGGCGAGCCTCGAAGCGGCGCTCGCGCTGCGCGCCGGTCGTCTCGACCGGAAGGAACGCCGGCGCGAGCTGGAGGTAGTCGCCGAACAGGTCGGACTGCCGACGCCGCTTCTCGACCGCTACCCGCACGAACTTTCGGGAGGCCAGCGTCAGCGGGTCGGCATCGCGCGCGCCGTCATCACGCGGCCGCACTTCGTGCTTGCCGACGAAATCGTCTCGGGCCTCGACGTTTCCACGCAGGCGCAGGTCCTCGTTCTCCTGAAGCGGCTCGCCGGCGAACTCGGGCTGGCGCTCGTCTTCATCAGCCACGACCTCTCCGTCATCCGCAATTTTTGCGATCGCGTCTGCGTGATGCGTGCCGGCCGCATCGTCGAATCCGGCACGTGCGGCGCACTCTTCGAGGCGCCTCGGACGGACTATACGCGAACGCTCCTCGACGCGATCCCGCTGCCTTCGCCGCAGCCGGGATGGCTCGACGGCGCGCCCGACACGGCCGCCTGCCGATCATGAACGGCGAGACGATCATACGCTCGTCGTCGCCGATACACCGACGCCGCCCGAACGCGGCGCCTTCGACCGCCTGCCGGCTTCGGTCCGGTCGGTCCCACCCATCCGATCGAGCGAGGGCCGCGATGGCATCGCTCTTCCTGTCCAACTGAAAAACGGAGAACTGCATATGCGAATTATCGGCAAGCTTTTCGTCTCCTCCGCGCTTCTCGCGCTCACGGTTTCGCCCGGCCTGGCAAAGGAGACGACGATCAACGCCGTCCATTTCACGCCGGCCCAGAACACCTACGCGCAGAGCTTTCTCAAGTTCGTCGACGAGGTGAATAAGGCCGGCAAGGGCGTCGTGAAGATCAACGTACGTGGCGGACCGGAAGTTCTCCCCCCCGACCAGCAGGGCGAGGCACAGAAGAACGGCCTCATCGACATGCTGAATACGCCGGCCGGTCTCTACCTGAACCTGGTGCCCGAAGGCGAGGCGTTCTCCGCCTCGACGAAATCGCCCGAGGAAGTGCGTGAGAACGGCGGCTGGGATCTCATGCAGAAGATCTACGCGAAGAAGGGCAATGCGCATCTCCTCGCCCATATCGATGCCGGTGCCGGCTTTCATATCTTCACCGTCGACCAGCCGAAGAAGACCGACGACGGCGGCATCGACTGGAGCAAGCTGAAGATCCGCTCCTCGCCGCTCTACCGTACGTTCCTGGAAAACCTCGGCGCGACGGTCATCGTCCAGTCGCCGGGCGAGATCTACACGTCGCTGGAACGCGGGGTCGTCAACGCCAACGCCTATACCATCCTCGGCTACCAGTCCTTCGGCTGGGACAAGTTCACGAAGTATCGCGTCGATCCGTCGTTCTTCCAGACCGACGTCCTGATCTCGATGAACAAGGACAAGTGGGACAGCTTGTCGCCGGAGGCGCAGAAGATCCTGACCGACACGGCAAAGTCCTTCGAGAAGGAAAGCGCCGAAGCGGTCGAGAAGGACACCAAGGAGCAGGCGCAGCAGATGATCGACGCCGGCCAGAAGATCGTGACCCTTTCCGGCAAGGGCAAGGACGAGTTCCTTTCCAAGGCGTCGAAGGCGAGCTGGCAGCGCATGGAGTCGCGTGATCCGACCTACATCTCCGAACTGCGCAAGCACTTCCAGTAGGCCGTAGCTGAAGCCATGCCCGTCGGCCTCTTGGGGGTCGGCGGGCAACGGGAACATCGGGAACCAAACTTCCATGCAGGTATTCTTCGCCGCCGTCGCGCGCGTGAGCTGGCTGATGGCGGCTGCCGTCAAGCTCATCCTCGCGGCCATCGTCATCGAGGTCGTGGCCGACGTCGTGCTGCGCAACCTGAACCTCAGGCCGATCAGCTGGGGTGTTTCGGCGACCGAATACGGTCTGGTCTACGCGGCCTTCCTGCCGATGCCGTGGCTCGTGCACATCAAGGGCCACGTCTTCGTCGAGTTCCTGCGCAAGGCGCTGCCGATCCCCGCGCGCGCCGTGCTCGAGCGCATCGTCTATGCGGCATGCGTGATCCTTTGCCTCTACATCACCGTCTTCGCGGTCAATTCCTTCTTCGACGCCCTGCGTACGGGCGCTTACGAGACACGCACCTTCGACATGCCGAAATGGGCGATCGTCGCGCCGGTATGCCTCGGCTTCTTCTTTTCCGCGCTCGAATGGTGCCGCTTCCTCCTCGGTTTCGAAAGCCTCTACGACGTCGATCCGCTCGAGCAGGAGGGCCTCTAGATGGACTGGTTCTTTCCCTTCGCCCTCATGGTAGGGCTCATCCTCTTCTTCATGGGCCTCGGCCTACCGGTCGCGTTCGCCTTCTTCGTCACCAACATCGCCGGGCTCTACCTGTTCTTCGGCGGCTCGGTCGGCGTCGACCAGATGATCTCGAACTTCAGCGCCGCGGTCGGGACCTACGCGCTGGCACCGCTTCCGCTCTTCCTCATCATGGGCAGTCTCTTCTTCCGTTCCGGCCTCGGCGACGGGGTGATGGACGCGCTCGACATGTGCATCGGCAATCTGCGCGCGCGCCTTTCATACGTGGTGCTCGCTGCCGGTGCCGTCTTCTCCGCGCTTTCCGGTTCGAGCCTCGCCAACACCGGCATGATGGGTTCGCTCATGGTGCCGGAGATGATCAAGCGCGGCTACAAGGCGAAGATGGCGTACGGTCCGGTGCTCGGCGCCGGCAGCCTCGCCGTCGTCATCCCGCCGTCCTCGCTTGCCGTGCTGCTCGGTTCGTTGGCACATATCGACGTCGGCGCGCTGCTGATCGCCGGTGCGCTGCCGGGTCTTCTCCTCGCCGTCATGTTCGCGGCGCTCATCTTCGTGCAGACCTTGCTCGATCCGGAAGCCGCGCCGCAATACCCGGTCGAACGCGTGCCGATGGGCCGGAAGATCAAGGCTATCGCCGTCAACATCGTGCCGATGGGCGTCATCGTCTTCCTCGTCGTAGGCACGATCATCCTCGGCATCGCGACGCCGACGGAATCCTCCGCGCTCGGCTGCGCGGGCGTGCTCGGGCTGCTGATCGCCTATCGCTGTTTCACCTGGAAGGCGCTCTGGACCTCCCTCGACGACGCGATGCGCGTCACCGGCATGACCTTCCTCATCATCTCGGCCTCGACCACCTTTTCCCAGGTCTTCGCCTTTTCCGGCGCGAGCAACGGGTTCATCGGCTTCGTGACCGGGTTCGATCCCGGCCCCTATCTCTTCCTCTTCCTGATGGTGTGCGTGATCCTCATCCTCGGCATGTTCATGGACCAGGTTTCCATGATGCTGATCACGCTGCCGATCTTCCTGCCGATCGCCGCCCACTTCCAGTTCGATCTCGTCTGGTTCGGTCTCATCCTGCTGCTCGCCTTCGAGGTGGGCTTCACGACGCCGCCCTTCGGATTGCTGCTGTTCGTCATGGTCGGCGTGGCGCCACCGGGCACCAGCCTGAAGACGGTCGCGCTGTCGGCGGCACCCTTCATCGCCTGCACGCTGCTCCTCATCGTGCTGATCGTCATCTTCCCGCAGATCGCGCTCTTCCTGCCGAACCTCTTTTGAACCGGCGGACGATGCGCAACGGAGCCACCCGATGAATTTTTGCTATCTCGCCTTCTTCGAGCATGCCGGCAATGGGCCTCGGACCGTTTCGCCGGACGAGATCCGGCGTCTCGAAACGTGCCTCGGCGGCCTTGCCGGTCTGTCGAAGGCGCACATCTACACGCCGGCCGAGGCGAGCGACGTCTATAACGACGACGGCGCCTCGCCGATGCTTGGCCTGCAGCTTTACTTTCCGTCGATCGAGACCCTGGAAGCGGCGATCGGGCAGGGCGGGGCGCTGAAGGCGCTTAGCGAAAGCGGCGATCTACCGAGCATCGAAGGCGCGCGGTCGAGCCAGCAGGCGATGGTGAACCGGCAGTTCGCCGTTCCCGATCCGCGCCCGGCCGAGACGACCGCGTGCAGCTACGTCGTGCATTATCCGGGGCCGGCGGCGGACCTGAACGCCTGGTTGACGCACTATATCGACAATCATCCGCCGATCATGGCCCGCTTTCCCGGCGTGCGCGAACTGGAAATCCTGACACGGCTCGACTGGGTGGACGCCATGCCCTGGACGCGCGTCGACGCGATCCAGCGCAACCGGATCATGTTCGATAGCCCCGAGGCGCTGACCGAAGCCCTGCATTCGCCCGTACGCGAGGACATGCGTGCGGACTTCGGCCATTTTCCCGCCTTCGAAGGCGGGAACTTTCACTATCCGATGGCGACGCGGATCATCCGTCCGTCGTAGCGTCTTCGTCGAGCGTGAGCACGAGCCGGCCGCGCGTCACGCGGCCCGCTTCCAGCATGGCATGGCCGTCGGCCGCCTTTTCGAGCGGTAGCGTTCCCGCGATCTGCGCGCGCAATTCGCCCGAAGCGGCAAGCGCCAGAATGTTTTCGACCGGCTCGCGCCGATCGGCGATCATCGCGCGGCGAACGTCGACACCGAACTCGTCGCCACGGTCCGTGATCGGCGCGGCGACGAGCCATACCAGGGTTCCGCCCTTCTTCAGGACCGAATAGGAGCGGGCGTGCGTCTGCCCGCCGACGAGATCGAACACGACGTCGACGGGCTCGATCGTCGTGAAATCCTCGGTGTCGTAGGCGATCGCCCGGTCGGCACCGAGACCTTCGACATAGGCACGGTTGCCCTCGCGACAGGTGGCGACGATATCGGCGCCGCGGCGGCGGGCGAGTTGGACGATCAGTCCGCCGACCGCGCCGGAGCCGCCATGGACCAGAACGCGCGTTCCGGGGCCGATTTCGGCGTATTCAATCGTGCAGATCCATGCGCTGAGCCCGGCATTGACGAGGCCTGCCGCTTCCACGAACCCGAGTTCGGCCGGCATGCGGACCAGTTCGTCCGGGGTCGAGACGCGCAGGTCGACGGCACTTCCGCCGCGTTCGATCCCCGCCATGACGCAGACCCGGTCGCCGACGGTGAATTCGCTGACCCCATCGCCGACAGCCGCGACCACGCCGGCCGCATCGCGTCCGGGGATCTGCGGGAAGGATACGGTGAAAAAGGCGGCGAGATCGCCGGCGCGCAGCTTGCAGTCGAACGGCGAGATCGATGCCGCCCTGATGGCGACGAGCACTTCGCCCGGGCCGATCTCGGGGGCTTCGACCTCTTCGAGCGCAAGCACTTCGGGGTCGCCATGGGCGTGGTAGCGGATCGCCTTCATCGGATCACTCCTTGGTCGCCTTGAAACGCGCCGCGGTCTCGGAGGCGCCGGCGCCGAGAAGCATCGTGTCGGATGCGAACAGGAAGAAGCTGACGCCCGCTTCGCGCCATCGTTCCACGTCGCTCGTATCCGGTCGGAAGATGCCGACGCTCTTGCCGGCGGCGCGGCAGACCTCGATCACTCTGGCGATCGCCGCTTCGAGAGGTGCCGGATCGTCCGGCGTGACGCCGAGCGAAACCGCGAGATCGCCCGGCCCGACGAAGACGAGGTCGACCTCCTCGACGGCTGCGATCGCCTCGACGTTTTCGACGCCGCGGCGGGTTTCGACCTGCACGGCCAATGCGAGCGACCGGTTGGCGCGTTCGATGTAGGCGGCGATATCGTAGCCGTAGCCCGCCGCTCTGCCCGGTCCGGCGCCACGGGCACCGAGCGGCGGATAGCGCGTCGCTGCGACCGCGTGGTGGGCGTCTTCCGCCGTCTCCACGCGCGGCACGAGAACGCCGGCCGCTCCCGCATCGAGGGACGCGGCGATCGCTTCGGCGCCGTGGCCGGGAACGCGAACGAGCGTCGGCGTCGTTCCCGCGGCACGCAGCAGGTCCTCGATGCGCTCGCGGCCGATCTGGGCGTGTTCCCAGTCGATGCACAGCACGTCGAGACCGGCGTTCGCCAGCACCTCGACGGCAACGGGGTGAGGGATCGCCGCAAAGGAGCCGCCGAACGGCTCTCCACCACGAATTCTTTCGCGAAAGTTGGCCATTATACCTCCATTCCGTATACGGTTATCAGCGCCACAGACCATATAGCCGGCGGGAACCGCTTGCTTGCCATCTGTTTTGTGCTAAATTCGTATACGGTTTCAAGTGATATTTTCCGATGGAATGTCGTCCCGAAAGCCACGCTGAGCGAATTTACGCCAACCTCCTCGACGGGTTGCAGACGGGCGCCTTTGCGGCCGACCACCGTTTTGTCGATACCGAGGTCGCGGCGCAATACGGTGCCTCGCGGATGCCGGCGCGCGAGGCGCTGCTTCGCCTCGTCGCCGAGGGGTACCTTACGGGTTCGACGCGCGGCTTCGTCATCCCGACGCTTTCGCTCGGCGAGATCGGCGAATTGAGCGAGGTGCGCCGGTTGCTCGAGCCGCGGGCAGCGGCGAGTGCCGCCGGCAACATGGATCCCGCCGTCCGCGCCGATCTCGATGCGGCGATCGGGCGGATCCGCGACGCCCTCGAAAACGACGATCTCGTCGGTCTCATGCGTGCCAACGTCGTCTTCCGCAACATCTGGCTCGCGGCCGTCGGCAACCGGACGCTCGCCGCGACGATCGCCCGGTTCATGGACCGGTTCACGCCGATCCGCCGCGGCACGTTCGAGGATGCCCGTTACCGCGCCAGCTATGTCGCCGGGCTCGAATCGATCCACGCCGCCTTCATGGAAGGCGATGCGCTGCATGCCAGCGACGCCATGACCCGTTTCATGTTCGACGCCGAGGCCGCGTTCCGTGCGGTACGCGCCCACGAACTCGATACCGTTCGCACACCCCCGCGCGCTACCCGGACGCGCCCGGAAAAGGAAGGAAGACCATCATGATCAAGCGCCATCCCCTGAGACAGGGCAACCGGTTGAAGCTCGGCGTCTTCTCGACCAACGCCGATGGCGGGCTCGCGATCACCGCAGTGCCCGAACGCTGGCGTGCGCGCTGGCAGGACAACCTCACCGCCGCGCAGATCGCCGATCGGGCAGGGCTCGAATTCATGCTGCCGATCGCACGGTGGAAGGGTTTCGGCGGCGCGACCAAGGCACGTGAATGGTCGTTCGAAACCTCGACCTGGGCAGCCGCCCTTGCGGCGAGCACCGAGCGCATCGCGCTCTTCATGACCGTGCACGTGCCCGTCGTGCATCCGCTCTATGCCGCGAAGACGCTTGCCACCGTCGACCACATTAGTGGCGGGCGCGCCGGCCTCAACATCGTCTGCGGCTGGAACCCGAGCGAGTTCGCGATGTTCGGCGTCGCGCTCGGCGAGAAGGGATACGACCAGGCCGCCGAATGGCTGGAGATCGTCGAGAAGTGCTACGCTTCCAACGAGCCGTTCGACTATGATGGAACCTACTACCAGCTGAAGGACGTGGTCAGCCGGCCGGCGAGCCTACAGGTTCCGCGACCGGTGACGATGAACGCCGCGTTCGGCGAACCGGGGCGCAACTTCGCGGCCCAGCATTGCGAATATCTCTTCACGACGTTCAGCGAGATCGAGGACGGTGCCAAGCACGTCGCCGAGATGCGTGAACGTGCCAGGGACAACGAACGCGAGATCGGCCTTTACACGGTCTGTCACGTCGTATGCCGGGAAACCCAGGCCGAGGCGGAAGACTATTACGACCGCTATGCGCTGCACGAGGCCGACCATGGCGCCGTCGAAACGCACATGGAAGGCAAGCGGTCCTTTTCGGCCTCGCACGACAAGGAAGCCTACGACCGCTATCGCCAGCGCTTTGCGGGCGGAGCGGGCAGCTACCCGCTGGTCGGCACGCCGGAGAAGATCGTCGAGGACATGGTGCGCATCTCGGAACAGGGCTACGAGGGCATCGCACTGTCCTTCGTCAACTACACCTACGAACTGCCCTTCTTCTGCGACCGCGTGTTGCCCCTGCTCAGGGAAGCGGGGCTTCGCCGATGAACGAGGGTGACCAACCGGAACGGATGACGGGGGCAATGACGAGCGCGGCACGGTTCAAGCTCGGCATGCGCACCCTCGTCGGCTCGGTCAACGTCGTTGCGTTGCAGGGCCACGACGGACGGCTTCTCGGCGTAACGGCAACGGCCGTGTGCTCGCTCAGTGCCGATCCCCCGTCGCTCGTCGTCTGCATCAACCGTTCCTCGACCATCGCGCCCGCGCTCGAGATCGGGAAGACGTTTTCCGTCAGCGTGCTTTCCCAGCATCAGCAGAATGTCGCGGACGCCTTCGGCGGGCGAAAGGGCCTCGCCGGGCGCAATCGCTTCGTCCATGGCGAGTGGTATCGAAGCGAGGAAGACGTGCCGCTTCTCGCCGACGCGCGGGCCTGCCTGGAATGCCGCGTCGAGTCGTTCATGGACTACGGCACCCACCGGGTGACGATCGCGGCGGTCGCCGACGTCCATCTCGGCGACATCGGCGACGCCAGCCTCATCTTCGCCGACGGTGCCTATCACATGGTCGGCTGAGATCCGCTTTCTTCGTCCATCTCGAAGACCTTGTGCGGATTGAGGATGTTGTTCGGGTCGAGCGCACGCTTCAGCCGGCGCATCAGGGCAAGCTCTTCCGGCGTCCGGCTGTAGGGAAGGTAGGGCCGTTTCAGGAGCCCGATGCCGTGCTCGGCCGAGATCGTGCCGCCGGCTGCGCGTACCGTGTCGTAGACGAAGTGCGTGATTTCGCCGTGCGGTTGTTCGTCGCCGGCCGAGGGCACGTTGACGACGAGGTGCAGATTGCTGTCGCCGATGTGCCCGTAGGAAAGGGCGATCACGTCCGGCCAGCGCTTGCGCAATTCCGCTTCCAGCACCTCGACCGTTCGGCCGGTGACGTGCGCCGGCAGGCCGACGTCGAAGGCGGTCAGCTTGCCCATGAGACGGGAATATTCGGCAACACTTTCGCGCACGGCCCACAGATCGGCGGTCTCGCGCTCGGAGCCGGCGATCACCGCATCGGCGAGCGTACCGTCTTCGAGGCACGCGCCAAGCGTCGCCTCGAGCTGCTCGCGGTCGCGCACTTCCTCGTACCCGCTCGATTCGACCAGGACGTAGACGCCGTGGTCCTCGGCAAGCGGTCTCGGCAGGCCGAGGCTCTTGCCCATGAAATCGTAGAAGCTCGGCCACATGACCTCGAAGGAGGTCAGCGACGGGCCGAGGCCGGCACGTACGGCTTTCAAGAGTGCGAGCGCGTCATCGAAATTCCGGCAGCCGCAAAGGGCGGACGTCGAAAAGGTCGGTCGCGACTGGAGCCTGAGCACGGCGCGGCTGATCACGCCGAGCGTTCCCTCGGACCCGATGAAGAGCTGCTTGAGATCGTAGCCGGCATTGTTCTTCAGCATGCGGTTCATGCTGCTGACGACCGTGCCGTCGGCGAGCACGGCTTCGAGGCCGAGCACGTGCTCGCGCGCCATGCCGTAGCGGATGACGCGGTTGCCGCCGGCGTTCGTCGAGAGCGTGCCGCCGATCGTGCAGGTTCCGCGCGCGCCGAGATCGAGGCCGAGGAAAAGCCCGGCGTCTTCCGCGGCCTGCTGGACGGCGGCAAGCGGGGCGCCCGCCTCGACGGTGATGCAGGCCATCTCGGCATCGACCGGCTCGATCGCGGTCATGCGTTCCAGCGATATGGCGATCGCGTCGGCGCTCGGCTGTGCGCCGCCGGCGAGGCCCGTCAGCCCGCCCTGCGGGACGACCCCGATGCCGTGCGCATCGCACAGTGCGAGCGCCGCGCCGATCTCGGCGGCGTTTCGCGGGCGTACGAGAGCCAGCGGTTCGACCGGGTCCATGCCGCTCCAGTCGCGGTGCGCGCGTTCTGGAATGTCCTGGCCGAGCGCGACCAGATCGCGGCCGAGCTCGTCCGTGAGGCGCTTGGTGAAGTCGGTCATGCCGGGTTCCTTCGCTGGATCGAATTTATATGCATAATCATGGATCGTCCTACGATCGTTTTCACGCCGGGGACAGATGCGTTGCGACGATCTATCGATCTATGACCGCATACTCGTCGAATTGAAAGGTTGTGCGCAAGACTGGCGACCCGCATGAGGAAATTGTTCGATGGGCCGCGTGAAATGCTTGCGGATGCATGAATACGCCGCTACGCTCCATTCAAAAGCATCCCAGAGGCTTGGAACGAAGGAGATCCATCATGAGCAGCGCCAACGCCCTCGGCGACCTCGCATCCCTCCTGTTGAACGGCGACGTCGAAGTCGTCGATCTCGCGGCCCCGCTCGGCCCGGACACGCCGTTGCTGAAGCTGCCGCCGGAGCTTGCGGTGGACACTCCGCAGATCGAGATCCACAAGATTTCCGAGTACGACGACAACGGCCCGTGGTGGGCATGGAACTGGCTCAAGATCGGCGAGCATTCCGGCACGCACTTCGACGCGCCGCACCACTGGATCACCGGCAAGGAATATTCGGACGGCTATGTCGACGCCATCGAGCCGAAGAACTTTGTCGCGCCGGTCAACGTGATCGACTGCTCGAAGGAGACGGCAGAAAACCAGGATTTCCTCCTGACCGCCGATGGCGTGAAGGCCTGGGAAAGCGAGCACGGTGAGATCAAGAAGGGCGAATGGGTCGTCATGCGCACCGACTGGTACACGCGCAACGGCTCGGAAGAGACCTTCCTCAACATGGACGAAAACGGTCCGCATTCGCCCGGCCCGTCGCTCGATTGCATCGAATACATCATGGAAAAGGGCGCTGTCGGCTGGGGCACGGAATGCATCGGCACCGATGCCGGGCTTGCCGCCGGCATGGAGCCGCCGTTTCCGGCGCACAACATCCTGCACAAGAACAATCGCTACGGGCTGGCGAGCCTTTGCAACCTCGACAAGCTGCCGGCCAAGGGCGCCGTCCTGATCGCCGCGCCGCTTAAGATCGAGAATGGCACGGGCAGCCCCTGCCGTGCGCTCGCGCTGGTGCCGAAGGGCTGAAGGCGCCGGAGACGCCCGTGAATTTGACGGACGATCGCGCGACCCCGGACCCTGCCGCCCGCGACGAAAGGGGCGGCGGGTCCGATCCGGCCCTGGGGCCGGCACCGACGGCGCTCGCGCCGGAAGTGGCGGCCGGTCGCGTTCATTCGATCGGCGAGATCGGTCTCCAGCAATTCGCGCCCTACCTGATGAACCGCATCATGGGGCGCTACAACGCGACGATCGGCGAAGGGCTTCGCGAGCGCGGCGTCACCACGGCGCAGCTTCGTGCGCTGGCCGTACTCGCCGTCGCCGACGGCCTGACGCTGAACGAGCTGGCGGTCTATTCCGTGCTCGAGCAATCGACGATGAGCCGGACGATCGACGCCATGGAGGCGCAGGGGCTCGTGCGCCGCATGCAGCACAAGACCGACAGCCGCGTGCGCCAGGTCTTTCTGCTGCCGGAAGGGCGCGAACTCTTCGAAGCCGTGTGGCCCGAAATGTGGCGTGCCTTCAGTACCATGTTCACAGGCGTCAGCGACACCGAATACGCAACGTTCGTCTCCGTCTTGAACCGCATGCTGCACAACATCCGCAAGCACGACTTCTGAATCGCGGCGGCATCGCGAAGACCGGATTAAGAGGTATCAGTCATGGCCGAACGATCTTTTGCCAAGGAAGTCCAGAAGCTCCGTCTCGGGGAAGGCGAGGAATTCGCGGGCGAGGGTATCCTCGCCATCACCAAGGCGCTTCTGGAATGCGGCGTCGGCTATGTCGGCGGCTACCAGGGCGCGCCGATCAGCCACCTTATGGACGTCCTCTCGGATGCGCAGGACATCCTCGGCGAACTCGGCGTGCACTTCGAGGCGAGCGCTTCAGAAGCGACGGCAACGGCGATGCTCGCCGCCTCGGTGCACTATCCGATCCGCGGTGCGGCGACCTTCAAGTCGACCGTCGGCACCAATGTCGCCTCGGACGCGCTCGCCAACCTCGCTTCGGGCGGCGTGACGGGCGGTGCGCTCATCATCGTCGGCGAGGATTACGGCGAGGGCTCCTCCATCATGCAGGAGCGCAGCCACGCTTTTGCGATGAAGAGCCAGGTCTGGCTGCTCGATCCGCGACCGGACCTTCCGACCATCGTCAAGACGGTGCACGACGCCTTCGAGCTTTCCGAGGCATCGAACACGCCGGTCATGATGGAAGTGCGCATCCGCTGCTGCCACGTTCATGGCCGCTTCACCGCCAAGGCGAACCAGCGCCCGACGATGAGCGTTGCCGAGGCGCTCGAAAATCCGCGCCGGGACACCCAGCGCATCGTGCTGCCGCCGGCCTCCTTCCTGCACGAGAAGGAGAAGATCGAGCGCCGCTGGCCGGCCGCCGTCGACTTCATCCGCGAGCGCAGGATCAACGAATTCTTCGGGCCCGAAGCCGGCAAGGTCGGCATCGTCATGCAGGGCGGGATGTACAACAACGTCATCCGCGCGCTGCAGCGTCTCGGGCTCGCCGACCTCTACGGCGAGACGGAAGTGCCGCTTTATGTCCTGAACGCCGTCTATCCGCTGATCGAGGACGAGTTCCTCGACTTCTGCGCGGACAAGGATGCCGTGCTCGTCGTCGAAGAGGGGCAGCCCGACTATATCGAGCAGGGTTTCGCGCGCATGCTCTACCGCGCGGGAGCGACGACGCGGCTTGCCGGCAAGGACATGCTGCCGATGGCGGGCGAATATACCGGCCAGGTCATGCTCGACGGGGTCGGCGCCTTCCTTCGTGCCCATGCGCCGGACATGCTCTCGGACCGGCTGCGTGCACCGAACACGGTCGAGACGGACCGCGGCACGGACGGGCTCGCCGCGAACGTGCCGGGACGGCCCCCGGGCTTCTGCACCGGCTGCCCGGAGCGGCCGATCTTCGCTGCGACCAAGCTCGTCGAGCAGGAACTCGGCAACCATCACATCGCATCCGACATCGGCTGCCACCTCTTTTCCATCATGCCGCCCTTCGAACTCGGCGCGACGACGATGGGCTACGGTCTCGGCCCCGCCTCGGCGTCGGCCTTCAACGCGCCGGACGCCAAACGCCGCTCGATCTCGTTCGTCGGCGATGGGGGCTTGTGGCACAACGGACTGACCTCGTCGGTCGGCAACGCCGTCTTCAACCAAAACGACGGCGTGATCGTCATCGTCGACAACCACTATTCCGCGGCGACCGGCGGCCAGGACATTCTGTCCTCGCGCGCCGACAACAAGTCGAAATCGACGCAGCACCCGATCGCCGATGCCGTTCGCGGCATGGGCGCCAAATGGGTGCGCCAGATCGACCGGACCTACGACGTCAACAAGGTGCGCGCGACGCTGAAGGAAGCGCTGACGACCGAGGAGAAGGGGCCGAAGGTCATCGTCGCTTCCTCGGAGTGCATGCTGAACCGTCAGCGTCGTGAGCGTCCGCTCCTGAAGAAGGCGATCGACGGGGGCGAGCGCACGGTCAAGCCGCGCTTCGGCGTCGACGAGGACGTGTGCACCGGCGATCATGCGTGCATGCGGCTTTCCGGCTGCCCGTCGCTTTCCGTCAAGTCGCTCGACGATCCACTGCGCGACGATCCGGTCGCCCACATCGACCACACCTGTGTGGGCTGCGGCAATTGCGGGGAGGTGGCCGATGCGGCGGTGCTCTGCCCGTCCTTCTACCGCGCGGATACGGTCTACAATCCCGGCAAGATGGAACGCTTCGCCGACCGGACGCGCCGGCGGGTCATCGGCTGGCTGCAGAACCGGCGCGAGCGCGGCCGCCTGAGCTTCGCGGAGGCTTGAGATGAACACGCATGTGAGAGAGACCGCCGATCTCAAGGCGGACGAACGGGTTCTGTCGATCGCCATCCTCGCCGTCGGCGGGCAGGGCGGCGGCGTGCTGACGAGCTGGGTCACCGACGTCGCCGAGCGCAACGGCTATCGGGCGCAGTCGACCTCGGTCGCCGGCGTCGCGCAGCGTACCGGTGCGACGATCTACTACATCGAGATGTGCCCGGACGACGGCCGCCAGCCGGTGCTTTCGCTCTCCCCGGCCGAAAACGATGTCGACATCCTGATCGCCGCCGAGCTGATGGAGGCGGGAAGGGCGATCATGCGGGGCTTCGTGACCCCGGACCGTACGACGCTCATCGCATCGGCCCATCGCATCGCCGCCGTTTCGGAAAAGATCGTTCCTGGCGACGGGCGCGGTTCGGCCGAGGAGGTGCATGCGAGCGCGCGCCGTGCTGCGAAGAACTACGTCTCCTTCGACATGGAAAAGATGGCGGTCGAGGCGGGCAGCGTCATCTCGTCGAGCCTCTTCGGCGCGCTCGCCGGTTGCGGCGTCCTGCCGTTCGGGCGCGAAAGCTTCGAGGAGACGATCCGGGCCTCCGGCCGCGGCGTCGAGGCAAGCCTGCGCGCCTTCGGCAAGGCGTACGACGAAGCGCATGGCGACGGACATTCCGAAGCCACAGGCGCTCCCGAGAAGGCCCCGGAGCGGACCGTCGATACGCATTTGCCGCTCGGTGGCCAGCCCGAAAGCGAGGATCCCGATCCTCGCGCCGGGAAGAACGGCGAAGCCGGGCCGCAGGAAATGGGGCGCAGGGCGGCCGGTCACTCCGGCGAGGTCGCCGCATGGCAGGGGCTCGTCGAACGCATCGACGCCATGCCCGAGCCGGTTCGCGCGATGGCGCGGCATGGCAGCGAGAGCGTGGTCGACTTTCAGGACACGCGCTATGGTTCGGCCTATCTCGACCGCGTCGAAGAGGCGCTGCGCGCCGACTCGGCCGATCGCGGCTACGCCTTTGCAGAGGCGGCGGCGAAATACCTCGCCAATGCCATGTGCTACGACGACATCATCCGCGTCGCCGACCTGAAGACACGCTCGACGCGTTCGGCGCGCGTGCGCCGCGAGGTCGGTGTCGACGACGAGACGGTGCTGCACGTCACGGAATACTTCCATCCTCGGCTCGAAGAGTTCTGCGGCACCATGCCGGCAGGTTTCGGCCGTTGGATCGAAGGCCGCCCGGGGGTTTCCCGCTGGCTTTCGAAACGCCTCGACAAGGGGCGCCATATCCGCACCGACGGCATGGGCGGCTTCGCCATGCTCTGGACGATCGCCGGTCTCAGGCGCTGGCGCCGCGGCCTGCTGCGCCATACGGTCGAGACCGCACATATCGACGACTGGTGGTCGCTCGCCATGCGCACCCGCGAACGCGATTACGATCTCGGGGTCGAGGTTCTGCGATGCCGGCGGCTCATCAAGGGCTACAGCGACACGCACGAGCGCGGTCTTTCCAAGTTCGACCGGGTGCTTTCCGCCCTGCCGATGCTGGAAGGGCGCGACGACGCGGCACCCTGGCTCGGCCGCTTGCGTGAAGCGGCGCTGAAGGACGAAAAAGGCATCATGCTCGACGGCGCACTGGAGACGGTCGCCTCCTTCGCCGGCGAGCCGGACAACACGACGCAAGCCGGGATTTAGGCGAGGATCATGAAGAGACGTGCATTGGCTGCCGATACGGCACTTTCGAGGATCAGGGGCGATATCGCCGATCTCGAAACGGAAAACATCGCCCTCCTGGCCGAAAGGGCCGGTTCGATCGAGGACGTCATCACGCTGTGGTACGGCGAGAGCGACGTGGTGACGCCTGCCTTCATCCGCCAGGCGGCCAAGGACAGCCTCGACCAGGGCGAGACGTTCTACGTGCCGGAAATGGCGGCCCGTCCCGATCTCGCGCGCGAACTGTCGCGCTACCAGAGCGAGTTGCACGGCGTGAATATCGGGCTCGATCGCTCGACCGTCGCGCCGGGCGGCATGCAGGCCGTCATCATCGCGCTGGAACTGATCGTCGACAAGGGTTCGAACGTCGTCTACCTCGAGCCGCAATGGCCGAACATCCGCCATGCGATCCAGATCGCCGGGGGTGAGGCGCGACCCGTGCCGCTCGACTATGTCGAGGGCGACTGGCGCCTCGATCTCGACCGCCTGTTCGACGCCTGCGACGCGCGCACCAAGGCGATCATGTTTTCCACGCCATCGAACCCTTGCGGATGGACGGCGAGCCCGGAGGAACAGCAAGCCCTCCTCGAATTCTCGCGTGAGACCGGCGTGTGGATCATCAGCGACGAGGTCTATAACCGGCTCTATTTCCACGGTCCCTCGGCGCCTTCGATGATGCGGCTTGCCGGCGAGGAAGACCTCGTCATGTGCATCAACGGGTTTTCGAAGGCGTGGGCTATGACCGGCTGGCGTCTCGGCTGGCTCAACCATCCGGCCTCGGTCGCGCCCGCCGTGCGCGCCATGACGCAATACATGAACAGCGGAACGCCGCCCTTCGTGCAGGCCGGCGCGCTGACGGCACTTCGCGACGGCGAAGACTTCGTCCGCTCGGTACGCGACCGCTGTGCGCAAGGGCTCTCGGTCGTCTACGAACGGCTCGGCCGTTCCAACCGCATCCGTCTTTCGAACAAGCCGAAAGGGGGCATGTACGCCTTCTTCTCGGTGGACGAGGCCGACAGCGCGAGTGCGGTATGTGCCCGGCTCCTCGAAGAGGCGCATGTGGGTCTCGCACCGGGCCACCTCTTCGGTGAGACGTCGAAGGATTTCATCCGCATGTGCGTGTGCAACGATCCAGAGCTCCTCGAAGAAGCGTGTCGACGCATCGAGGCGGTGATGTAGCGCGCGAGGCGCACGCCGGACGATTACGATACCCAGGGGAACAGAGAGACAAGGGAGTTTGAGATGAAGCGAATGCTTGTAACCGTGCTTGCCGCCGCGGCCGTTGGTCTCATCGGCTCGCTCGCGCCCGCTTCGGCGGATACGCTGACCGTCGGCGTTTACCCGAACAATCCGCCGTGGGAGGTGAAGCAGACCGACAGCTCGATGGAGGGTTTCGAGGTCGACCTCGTCAAGGCGATCGCCGACAAACTCGGCGATACGGTCGATTTCAAGGACATGGGCTTCCAGGCCCTCTTCGCCGCGACGAGCTCGCAGCGCATCGACATGGCGATCTCGACCATTTCCATCACGCCGGAACGCCTCAAGGGCCAGGACTTCACGCAGCCTTATTTCGACAGCGATCTCGCGCTGATCACGAAGGAAGGCGCGCCTCTGAAGAGCCTCGACGGAATGAAGGGCAAGACCATCGGGGCGATCGCCGCTTCCACCGGTGAAGCCTGGGTGCAGGCGCACATGAAGCAATACGGGATCGCCGACTACAAGAGCTATCCGTCGCAGCAGAATCTCCTGCTCGACGTACAGTCCGGCCGGATAGACGGGGCGATCGGCGAGACATCGGCGTTCCTCTTCGCCTTCAGGCAGATGAAGAACATGCACGTCGTCGCGCGCATCGACAAGGGCGAGCGCTTCGCGATCATGATGCCGAAGGGTTCGCCGATCCTCCAGAAAGTCGATTCGGCGATCACCGAGCTCAAGAAAGAAGGCTATCTCGCCAAGCTTCACCAGAAATGGCTCGGTGCGCCGGCGCCCAAGGGCTCTTCGACGGTCGAAGTGCGACCGCTGCCGGAAGCAAGCTGAGCCCGGCAAGCCCATCAAGACCGCATCCGGGCGTCGGTGCCCGGATGCATCGGTTTCAAGGCCGGGTTGATCGATGAACTTTACCGAGACATTCCTCAACGCCGACGTGATGTTGCGCGTCCTGCCGATGCTCGTCGTCGGGCTGAAGAACACCGTTTTGCTGGCGATATCGATCATCGTCTGCGGCTCGATCTTCGGCGTCGTCCTGTCGATCATGCGGCTCTTCGCGCCGAAGCCGATCTCACTTCTCGCCATCGGCCTGATCGATATCTTCCGGGCCCTGCCGATTTTGGTCGTGCTCGTCCTTATCTATTACGCGCTGCCGTTCTTCGGCATCCGGCTTTCCTCCTTCGTCTCGACCGTCATTGCGCTATCGCTCGTGCTTTCCGCCTTTACCGCGGAGGTTTTCCGTGCGGGCATCGAGGGTATTCCGAGCGGCCAGACGGAGGCCGCACGCGCGCTCGGCATGCATTTCCCGCTGATCCTGTGGAAGATCGTCCTGCCGCAGGCCCTCAGGATCGCGACTCCGCCGCATACGAGCAACTGCGTGGCGATCGCCAAGGACACCTCGCTCGCCTCGGTCGTCGCCATGCCGGACCTCCTCAAGCAGGCGACGGACGCGCAGGCGCTGACGGCGAACCCTTCGCCGCTGATCGCGGCGGCGATCATCTATCTGGTGATCCTGTGGCCGATGGTTCGGCTCGTCGCCTATTTCGAACGGCGCATGTCGCGCGCGCCGCGTTAGGGCGTTTCCATATAAACCTGAAAGGCTCTGGGATCCTGGTCGATCGAGGCCGAAATCGTTCGAGGAGGAGGGGAAACGCCATGGCGACAACGCAAAGCGACGGAACGGGCACGACGGTCGATTACATCATCGTCGGCTCCGGCATCAACGCGCTCACCTGTGCGGCCATCCTCGGCAAGCGGGGAAAGTCCGTGCTCGTGCTGGAGCGTGAGAACGTCGCCGGCGGCTGCATGCGCAGCGACGAGATCACCGTGCCGGGCTATCGCCACGATGTCATGGCGGCGACGTTCGTGCTCTTCGTGACCTCGCCGGCCTACGGAATCCTCGGCGAGGATCTCGCACGCCACGGGCTCGAATTCGCCCATACCGGCTCGCCGACGGCGGTCGTCCGGCCGAACGGCGACCATCTGGTGCTGACGACCGATCGCACCGCCAACCGCGCGCATTTCGAAGCGCTGGCCGAAGGTGAGGGCGCGCGCTATGAGGCGGAGATCGAAAAGGTCGAGCGCGATGCCGGTCTGATCTTCGGCCTTCTCGGCGGTGCGCTGTGGACCCGCAAGACGGCGCGGCTTCTTTTCGGCGAAGTGCGCAAGCGCGGTACGCGCGGTCTCGCCGCGCGGCTCGGCGAAGGGCTGCGGCCGGCGCGCTTATGGCTCGAAAACACGTTCGAGAACGAACTTTCGCGCGCGCTCTTCGCGCCCTGGGTGCTGCATGCGGGTCTTGGTCCCGAGCAGGCGTTTTCGGGCGAGATGGCGCGCGTCATCGCCTTCGCGCTGGAACAGGCCGGCGCGCCCGTCGTGCGCGGTGGGGCGGGGAAGATCGTCTCGGCGTTCCGTGCGCTGATCGAGGAGCAGGGCGGACGCATTCTTCTCGAAGCCGACGTCGACAAGGTTCGACGCGAAGCCGGGAAGACGCGGGGCGTGACACTCGTCGACGGACGGCAGTTCGATGCGAGGCAGGGTGTCGTCGCGTCCGTCACGCCGAACCAGTTGCACGAACGCCTGCTTGCCGAACCGTCGGCGAAAACCGATGCCGTCTCGGCCGAAAGTGCGCCGCGATCGCCGGCATCGGGCTATCGCTACGGCAAGGGAAACATGCAGATCCACTACGCGCTCAAGCGGCCGCCGCGCTGGAACGGCGAGGGCCTTTCCGACGTCGCGCTCGTCCACCTATGCGCCGGGATCGACGCCGTCTCGAAGGCGGTCAACGAGTGCGACCGGGGCATGCTGCCCGAACGCCCGACGGTCTGCGTCGGTCAACCCCATGCGCTCGATCCGGGCCGTTGCCCGGAAGGTGCCGGCATCCTCTGGCTCCAGCTTCCCGAAACCCCACGCTTCATCAAGGGGGACGCGGCCGGTACGCTCGAAACCCCGGCGGACGGCACCTGGAGCGAACCGCTGCGCGAGGCCTACGCCGATCGCGTGGAGGCGATCCTGCGCGAACACATCGCCGATCTCGACGACATCGTCATCAAGCGCACCGTTCATTCGCCGAAGGATCTCGAGGCGATGAACGTCAATCTGGTCGGCGGCGATCCCTATGGGGGTGCGTGCTCGATCGACCAGTTCTTCCTCTGGCGCCCGTTCACGGGATCGCGCAACCACGAAACGGACGTGCCCGGCCTCTACCAGATCGGCGCATCCACCCATCCGGGCCCCGGCCTTGGCGGCGGTTCGGGCACGATGCTGGCAGAACACCTCACCCGTTCGAAGAGGCGGATCTGGCCGTTCTGACCGGCAGTCGTTGCCGATACTGCGGTCAGGAAGCGCCGAGATCCCAGTAGAGGCCGGCCATGAGGCCGAGCGCCTCCTCGGCAAGCGCGATCGGCAGATGCTCGTCCGGCGCGTGCTGCAGGCAGCCGGGATAGGAATGCGGGATCCATACCGTCGGCAGGCCGAGATCGCGCGCGAAGATGTCGTTCGGCAGCGATCCGCCGAGGTTGGGCAGGATTGCGGGCTCCACGCCTGCCGTCCTTGTAAGCGAGCCTGCGATCCGTTCGACCCAGGGGTGCTCGGGATCGAGGCGCGACGCCTGGAAGATGGCATCGTGCGGCTCGTGGACGATCACGCGATCGAAGCCGTCCGCAACGAGCGCCTCGCGCACGGCCGGCACGACAGCATCGACGTCGACACCGACGGGAAAGCGCAGCTGCAGCCGCGCACGTGCGCGCGGCGGAATGGCGTAGACGGGTTGGGCGAGATTGCCGCACTCCATTTCCATTACTTCCAGGCTCGACCAGCCGAAGACCTTTTCCTCGCTCGTTAGTCCCGGTTCGCCCCACCAGGGCTCGATCTCCGGATCGCCGGCAATCGGTGCGATCTCCAGCTTCGAAAGTGCCGTACGAACGCTTTCGGGAATGGTGCCGGGGGTGAGGGAGGGAACGCGGATCTTTCCCGTCCGCTCGACGAGCGCGGTGATCGCGTGCGCGAGTTCGATCCCGGGGTTGCTCAAAAGCCCGCCCCAGTTGCCCGAATGCTGGAAGCTGTCGCGTGCGACGATCTCGATATAAAAGGAGATACCGCCACGTGAGCCGAGAAAGAGCGTCGGCCGGTCGAGCGCAAGGCGTGGTCCGTCCGAGGCGATCAGCACGTCGGCAGCAAGCGCTTCGGCATGCTCGGCGCAGATTTCGCGCAGCCCGGGCGAGCCGGATTCTTCGCCCATCTCGAGCAGATATTTGAGATTGAAGCCGAGCGAGCCGCGCTCGGCGAGCACCGCCTCCAACGCTGCGAGATTGATGCTGTGCTGGCCCTTGTTGTCCGCCGTGCCGCGTCCGTACCAGCGACCGTCGCGCTCGATCAGCGTGAACGGATCGAGCCCTTCGCTCCAGCCTTCGAGCCCGGCGACGACGTCGCCATGCCCGTATTGAAGGATCGTCGGCCGCTGCGCGTCCTCGATGCGCTCGGCGAGCAGGCATGGTCCGGGCGCGAGCGGATGTTCCAGAAGGCGTGTCGTGAAGCCGAGGCGCTCGAAGAACGGGACCATCTCCCGATCGAGATATCTGTGAAGGTCGGGACGGGCTTCGGCGACGCGGCTTGCACTCGGGATCGCGACGCGCTCGGCGAGCGTCCGTTCGAAGCTTCCGTCGGCGATCCCGCCGCGTGCCCGTTCGATGGCGTTTTCGCGGCTCATGCGGCAGCCCTTTGAGAAAGATCGAGATCGTAATGGCAGCGCACCTGTCCCGTTTCGACCGTTCGAAGCTCGGGGCGTTCGGCCGCGCAGCGTTCGTTCGCGAAGGGGCAGCGCGTTCGAAAGACGCAGCCGGACGGCGGGTCGGAGGGATCCGGCAGGTCGCCGGGGATCGGATGCAGGCTGCGATCGGTGGCGTCGAGATCAGGAGCCGCATCTATCAGGAGGCGCGTATAGGGATGCCGTGGCCGGTGAAAGATCGTCTCGGTCGGCGCGAGTTCGACGAGTTCGCCGAGATAGACGACGCCGATGCGGTCGGCCATCAGGCGCACGACTGGCAGGTTATGGGTGATGAAGAGGCTCGTCAGGTGCAGTTCGGCCTGGAAGCCGCGCAACAGATCGAGGATCTGCGCCTGTACGGATACGTCGAGCGCGCTCGTCGGCTCGTCCAGGATGAGGAAGTCCGGTTCGCCGGCAAGCGCACGGGCGATCGAGATGCGTTGCCGCTGTCCACCCGAAAACGCCTGCGGGAACTTGGCGCCGTCTTCCGGCGAAAGCCCCACCTGTCGGAGGAGCTCCGCAACGCGTTCGTCGATCGCCTTTTTGGGACGCAGGCGGTGCGTGCGGATCGGCTCGGCGACGATGTCTCTTACGCGCCAGCGCGGATTGAGCGAGGAGAACGGGTCCTGGAAGATCATCTGCTCGCGCATCGCCGCGTTCCGGCCGATCTCGCCGCCGGTCGGCGCAAGCAGCCCAGCCGCCATACGCGCGATCGTGGATTTGCCGCATCCCGATTCCCCGACGAGGCCCATGACTTCGCCCTTGCGGATCGTGAAGCTCACCTCGCGCACCGCCTGAAGACCCTTCGGCCGGCGCCCGAACGCCTTCTCGATCATCGAGGCGCGGCCGCCATAGGCCTTGGAGACGGCGTTCAGGATCAGGACGTCATCCAGGCTCATGAAACGACCTCTTCGACGAGCGGAAAGTAGCAGGCGGCATCGTGGCCGCCGGCATCGGCAAGCGGCGGGCGCTCTTCGCGGCAGATCGCCTGCGCCCGCTCGCATCGCGGATGGAACGCGCAGCCCGGCGGAAGGGCGCCGATCCCGGGCATGGCGCCCGGAATCGCCCGGACGCGCATCGCGCCGTCGGCATCCGGTGCCGGCGTCGCCTGCATGAGCCCGGCCGTATAGGGGTGAAGCGGTGCGCCGATCAGCCGTCCGGTCGGGGCGGTCTCGATGACGCGCCCCGCGTAGAAGACGGCGACGCGGTCCGCCATTTTCGCGATGACGCCGAGATCGTGGGTGATCAGCATCATCGCGGTACCGGTTTCCTCGTGAAGTTCGCGCAGGAGGGTCAGCATGTGCGCCTGAACCGAGACGTCGAGGGCCGTCGTCGGTTCGTCGGCAATGAGGAGGTCGGGCTCGGCGCACAGCGCAAGCGCGATGACGATGCGCTGGCGCTGGCCGCCGGAAAGCTCGTGCGGCGCGGCCGCGAAGACACGGGGAGGGTTCGCAAGGCCCACCCGCGTCAGCCATGCGATCGCCCGCTCGCGCGCTTCGCCGCGGGTAAGCGGCAGATGGCGGCGCATCGTGTCGGTCAGCTGCCGGCCGATACTCAGCACCGGGTTCAGCGAGGTCATCGGATCCTGGAAGACGAAGCCGATCCGTTTGCCCCGGACCCGGCGCATTCTCTTCGCCGATAGCTGGTCCAGCCGTTCGCCGGAAAGCGCGATGGTGCCGCTCGTGCGGCGAAGCGGTGGAACGAGCAGATCGATGATCGCGATTCCGGTCATCGATTTTCCGGCCCCGCTCTCGCCCACGAGGCCGAGCACTTCGCCGGGCGCGATATCGAAGGTCACCCCGTCGAGCACGGGGAAATCGCGCCCGTTTCTTTCGAGGACGACGCTGAGGTCGCGAACCTTCAGGACCGGCTCGCTCATGTCCGTCCCCTGATTTTCGGATTGAAGTGGTCGCGCAGATGATCGCCGAGCACGTTGACGGCGACGACGAGCGCGACGAGCAGCAGGCATGGGAAGACGGAGATCCACCATTCCCCCGACTGCAGGAAATTGTTGCCGTTGCGGATCAGCGAACCGAGCGAGGGATAGGTCGGCGGAATGCCGATGCCGAGGAAGCTGAGCGTCGCCTCGGTGATGATGGCGATGCCGAGATTGATCGTTGCGATCACCAGGACGGGCGCCATGACGTTCGGCAGGATATGCTGGATGAGGATCGCCGTGTTCGAACGGCCCGTGACCCGTGCGGCGGCGACGTAGTCCTGATCGCGCTCCACCATCACGCTCGAGCGGATGGTGCGCGCATACTGGACCCAGAAGGCGATGCCGATCGAGACGATGACGATCGCGATCGCCATCTCGTTGGAGCGTCCGCGTCCGAGGATGGCCGTCGCGATTCCGTCGATGACCATGGCGAGCAGAAGAGCGGGGTAGGCGAGTTGCACATCGGCGAGCCGCATGATGATCGCGTCGGTCCGCCCGCCGACGAAGCCGGCGACGAGCCCGAGCGCGCCACCGATGACGAGGCCGATGACGACGGAGATCGCCCCGACCATGATCGAGGTGCGTAGTCCGTAGGCCATGGCCGTGATCAGATTGCGACCCTGGTCGTCCGCGCCGAACGGCATCGTCGCCTGGCCGCCGTCCATCCAGATCGGTGGCGAGAAGGCGTCGAGGATCGACATGCCGGACATGCTGAACGGATCGGCCGTCACGAGCGGGAGCACGAACGCGTAGACGACGAGCAACACGATGAGGGTTGCGGCGACGATCGGGCCCGGCCGACCGCGAAACGCTTCGGCGAGACCCCTCATGCCCCGCTCCGCTTCAGGCGCGGATCGACCAGCGGATAGATGAGTTCCACGACGAGATTGATGATCATGAAGATCGCCCCGACGAAGATCAGATAGATCGCGATGACGGGAACGTCGGCCGCCTGGATCGACTGCAGGAAGAGCGAGCCGATGCCCGGCCACGCGAAAACGCCCTCGGTGACGACGGAAAAGGCGATGACGTTGCCGAGCTGAAGGGCAAGCATTGTGATCGTCGGCAACAGCGCGTTGCGCATGGCGTAGGTCGACCAGATCCGCCGTTCGCTCAGGCCCCGCGCGCGAGCGAAGCGGATATGTTCGCTCTGCCCGACTTCGAGAAGCTGCGTACGCAGCATGCGGATGACGAAGGTGACCTGGAAAGCGGCGAGCGTGATTGCCGGCAAAATGATCGCCCTCCAGCCGGACAACGTCAAAAGGCCGGTCGTCCAACCGCCGATCTGCACGGTATCTCCACGCCCGAAGGAGGGAAACCAACCGAGATGGACGGAGAAGATCGCGATCAGGAGAACACCGACGACGAAGTTCGGCAGGGTGATACCGGCGATCGAGACCAGCATGACGCCGCGCGATATGATGCCGTTCGGCCGCACGCCGCACAGGATGCCGAGTGGCACGCCGACGAAGAGCGTGACGAGCAGGCTCGCGAAAGCGAGTTCGATCGTCGCGGGAAGGCGCGTTGCGATCATCGGGCCGATGTCGTCCTGCGTGCGATAGGAAATGCCGAAATCGCCGTGCAGCATGCCGTTGAGGAAATGCAGGAACCGGGTAAGCAGCGGTTCGTCGAGGCCGAGCCGCATGATCAGATCCTGGCGATCGGCGATGCTCGCATCGGGCGGCAGCAGCGAGGTGAGCGGGTCGCCGAGCGTCGCCACCAGCAAAAACGCGATGAAGCTGATGGCCAGCAGGACGAGGACCGTCTGAAGTATCCGTTCGGTCGTATGGGCGATCATGTCGCCTCCGAAGCCGCCAATCGCACGAGGAAGTCGGTACATGCCGCCATCTGCTCGATGGCGATGCTTTCGTCCGGCTGATGGGCGTCGGCGATCGACCCGGGACCGATGACGACCGACGGGATGCCCGCCGCCGAGAAGATGCCGGCCTCGGTTCCGTAGGGTACGGCGCGCGGGGAACTTCGACCGAGGAGCTTGAGAAGCCGCTCTTCGAGCGCTGCATCCCCGATGGGCGCAAGCGGCGGAATGCGCGCCTGAATGTCGACGCGAATGCCGGTCTTGTCGCTGACGGCCTTCATGCCCGGCTCCAGCGCATCGATGCGCGCCTCGATGCGGTCGAGAACGCGCTCGGCGCTATCGTCCGGTACGAGGCGCATTTCGAAGAAGAATCGGCAATGTTCGGCAAGGATGTTGCCGTGGCTGCCGCCTTCGATCTGGTTGACCTGAATGGTGGAGAAGGGGGGATCGATCCCAGCCATGGCCGGGCCGGCGCGCATTTCTTCGGCGATCCGGTTGATTTCGCCGACGAGGTCGCAGGCAATCATCACGGCGTTGACGCCGTTGTCGGGCTGCGACGAATGAGCCGGTTTGCCGGTCACGGAGGTCCAGCCGATGGTGCCGCCCTTGTGCGCGGTCACGAGATCCATTCCCGTCGCCTCGCCGATCACGGCAAGCGAAGGCTCCGCGTGGGTGCCGAGCCATTCCGCCATCGGTCCGACACCCGTGCAGCCGACCTCTTCGTCATAGGAAAAGGCGAGGTGGATCGGCCGCTTCAGTTCCATCTGCGCAAAATGTGGAAGGACTGCGAGCGAGCAGGCGAGAAACCCTTTCATGTCCGTCGCACCGCGCGCGACGAGGTGCTCGTTCGTCGTGCGCAAGGTCCATGGATCGCCGGACCAGGTCTGGCCCGTCACCGGGACGACGTCCGTATGGCCGCTGAGAACCAGTCCCCCCAATGCTTCCGGGCCGATCGTGACGACGAGGTTCGCCTTCTCGCCGTCGGCATCCAAGAACCGGCGGCACCGTGCGCCATGTGCGGCCGCGATGGCTTCGACATGGGCAACGAGAGCGAGATTGCTCGCCGAACTGACGGTCGGAAAGGCGACCAGTTCCGCAAGACGCTGCGAAAAGTCCGCGTCGGCGGTCATTCGGGAACCTTGAACCAGGCGAGCGGATAGGAGAGATCGGCGAGCTGAACGACATTCACCCCGTCACGTACGCCCCACAGGATCTGAAGCTGGTGGATGGGAATATAGGCGTTGCTCTTCTTCAGAATGCCGAGCGCCTTGTGCAGGAGCTCGGTGCGCTTCTTCGTATCGGTCTCCGCGCCGATCTCGTCGGTAAGGCGGTCGACTTCCTTGTTGGAATAGCCGCCGATGTTGAAGACGCCGGCGCCGGTCTTCGGGTCTCTCGTCTTCGCGAGACCGGACAGGAACTGGTGCGCATCGTAGGTGTAGGGCGAATAGCTCAGCATCGCGAAGGAAGTGTCGTAGCCGGGCGGATTGATCTGCTGCGCCCACCGCGCCGTCGTCTGTATGCGGGGCGTGACACGGATATCGATGCGCGAAAGGAACGAGCCGATCGCAAGGCATGTCGCCTGGTCGTTGATGAACCGGTCGTTGGTGCAGTCCAGCGTGACGTCGAAGCCGTCCGCATAGCCGGCCTCCTTCATCAACGCCTTCGCCTTGTCGAGGTCCGGCTTGTTGGGAGCGTCGAGCTGTGCTGTCGATCCGTTGACCTCGTTGGCGATCGGCAGCCCGACCGGCGTCGAGTAGCCGCGCATGATCCGCTTCTGGATCGCACCGGTATCGATGGCGAGTTTCATCGCCTCGCGTACCTTGGGATTCTTGAACGGATTGCCTTTGACGCCCCCACCGTAGACCAGCGTGTCGCGGGCGACATCGGGCTGCAGATAAACTGTCCGAAGATCGGGCGTCGATGCGATGTGCAGGCCATCGGCCTTTTCGATCCGGCTCGCATCCTGCGGCGGCACGCCGTCGATCATGTCGACTTCACCCGAGATGAGCGCCGAAACGCGCGTCGACGGGTTGGGAATAACGTAGAAGATGGCCTTGTCGACGTTACCGTCGATCGTGTTCCACCATGTCTTGTTGGCGGAAAAGACCGTCTTTACGCCTGGATCGCGCTGCGAGATGACATACGGGCCGGTACCCATGGCGTGCTGGTTGGCGTAGCCTTCCGTCGAGTTGTCGGCCTGGCCGGGCTCGACGGCGCCGTGCTCCTTCGCCCAGTCGCTGTCCATCATGAACCAGTTGACGATCTGGTTCGGCAGGATCGGATCGATCTCATGGGTCTTCAGGCGAACCGTGTAGTCATCGACCTTCTCGATGGAATCGATGTCGGCGAGGTGGGAGCTCATCCCTCCTTTTTTCGCGCGATCGAAGGAGAAAACCACGTCGTCTGCATTGAAGGCGTTGCCGTTGGAAAACTTGACGTCCTTTCGCAGATCGAATTCCCAGGTCTTGTCGTCGACCTGCTTCCACTTCGTGGCGAGCACCGGCTCGATCGACAGGTCCTTGCCGCGTGCGACGAGCGGCTCGTAGACGTTGCGCAGTATGGCGAAGACGAGCGTGTTCGAGATCGCGTGCGGATCGAGCGTGTAGGCGTCGAGCGGTCCCGCAAAATCGAACTCGGCGGCGCGGCTGGCCGGCGCTGCGACCAGGAAGCACGTGAGGGCGGCTCCCGCCAGAAAGAGACTGCGTTTCGACTGCATCAGCTTTTCCCCTTGGTGGACCGGGCCGCGGCGCCGCTCTTCCGCGAACGGACGACGCCAGAGCGTTTGATCAAACGATCAGAGCATTTCGCCGCCCCGATATCAAGCTGCAAAAAAAATCTTCAGGGCGATAGATTGCACAAATTTATGGCATCTTGCCGACGGATCTCGTCCGATATGATCTCTCCGGCTCATTCGAAGAGCCGGTAGAGAAGCCGCTGGCTGTTCTTGATGTCCGCGACGACCGCCGCGCCCGCGGCATCGGCATCGCGTTCGCGCAGGGCCGCCAGAAGTTCGCCGTGGAAGCGCGAATAGTTCCCCGCGGAGTCCTGCTTCAGCAACTCGATCATGCGGTTCGTGAGCAAGCGTACATAAGGGCCATATCTCAACCACAGGTTCTGGATGAGATTGACGAGAACGGGGTTGCCGGCTGCATCGTAAATCGTGAAATGAAGCTCGCGGTTGGTTGCTAGCATGCCGACCGCGTCTCCCTTGCGAAGGGCCTCGGCATGTGTATCGGCGATCACCGATAGCGCTTCGATCTGGGAAGGTTCGAAGCGGGCGCAGGCCTGTTCGGCCGCGGCGCGCTCCACGACGCAGCGCGCATCGCAAAGATTGCCGAGGCCCTCTCGCGTCGTCAACGGAACCCGCGCCGTGCCGGTACTGTCGAGTTCGAGCGCGTGTTCTGCAACGAGCCGACGGAGCGCCTCGCGCACCGGCATATGCGACGTGCCGAACTGTTCGGACATCGATGTAATCGTGAACGAGCGGCCGGCTTCGAACGCGCCGGTCGTCAGCGCGTCGCGTATCTGCTCGTAGACGAGATCCTGCGTGGTCTTGCGCCGTTGGATTCGACTGAAGCCGCGCAGGGTCTCGTTTTCGGTATCCAAAATGTAGTTCCGATCCCCGATGAACGCGCACGCCGTCGCCGTTTGCGCATATGATCAAGGATCGTATCCGTAAATCGGCGACCGGTCGAGCAGGTTGTGGAGATCGCCGGAGAACCCCGAGCCGGTGCCGGCCTTACCGCGTGCGCTTCGTCAGGAAGGCGTCGAGCCGTTCCTGCGCTTCCGGGTCGGCTTGGGTGAGGGCGACCATGACGGATTCGGCGAAGAGGCCCGCCGAAGGTGGCATCTCGCCGATCTGCGCAAGGCCGTGCAGGATCATCCGGTTGGACTGCGGTGCGTTCGCGGCGACCGTGCGGGCGACCTCCAGTGCGGTCTCGAAGGCGCGTTCCGGTTCGACCAGACGGTGCGACAGGCCGATTTGCTGGCCTTCTTCCGCGTCGACCTCGCGGCCCGTCAGCATGAGTTCGGTCAGGCGGCTCGTGCCGATCATGCGGCCGACGCGCACCGATGCGCCGCCGCCCACGAAGATGCCGCGCCGGCCTTCGGGCAGGCTGTAGCGCACGCTTCGATCGGCAATCCGGATATGCGTAGCGGCCGCCAGTTCCAGTCCGCCGCCGATCACGTAGCCGTTCAGCGCCGCGACGATCGGCAGCCTGCCGTTCAGCATGGCTTCCGTCGTTCGGTGCCATAGCCGCGAAAGGTCCATCACCGCGTCCACGCTTCGCGTGCCGTGTTCGCGCAGGTCGAGGCCGGCGCTGAAATGCGGCCCGGCCCCGCAGAGGATCGCCGCTTTCCAGTGTTCGGGCGGGGCGGCGAAAAGCTGTCCGATCTCGGCGATCATGGCCTGACTGATGGCATTGCGCTTCGCCTGCCGGTCGAGCCGGACGATGCCGATCTCGCCGTCCTCCTCGATCGAAAGATCCTTTGTTTCGGTCATGGTCAGCACCTTCTTCGGCAGGGACGGGCGAACGCGGCCGCACCTTGTTATCGCATGGCCTGTCGGCATCGCGCTTGACAGGCGGTAGCGAACGGTAGAACATTTTTACACGGACGTAAAATCTGGATTGAAGCTTTGGCGCCAACATCCGTCGAGATCCCCTACAGGGCCTACTGGGCCACGCCCTTCGCCAAATGGCAGGGATCGCTTTCGCATCTCCACAGCCTGAAGTTCGCGGCTCACGTCGCGAAAACGGCGCTTACGGACCGGTCGATCGATCCCTCCGTTTTCGATTTCGGCGTTCTTGGCACGACCGTTCCGCAACAGGGCTGCTTTTACGGCCTGCCCTGGGTGACGGGCCTTCTCGGTGCCGAACATGTTGCCGGGCCGACCATCGCGCAGGCCTGTGCGACCGGGGCGCGGATCCTGTGCACGGCCTTCGACGAGATCGCTGCGGGCCGCGCGGGCGTGGCGCTGGCGATCGCCGCCGATCGGGTCTCGAACGGGCCGCAGCTTTATCATCCCGACCCCGAAGGGCCCGGCGGGGCGGGCCGGCACGAAGCCTGGGTGCTCGACAATTTCGAACGTGATCCATGGGCGGGCTGCGCCATGGTCGACACCGCCGAAAACGTCGCCGCGCGCTACGGCATCGGACTTAAAGAGCAGCATGATCTCGTCCTTCGCCGCTACGCGCAGTACGACGAGGCGCTTGCGAACGACCGCGCCTTCCAGCGCCGCTACATGACGTTGCCGTTCGAAGTGCCGGATGCGCGGTTTCAGAAGACCCGTACATCGTTGGAAGGCGACGAAGGCATCTATCCGACGACGCCGGAAAAGCTCGCCAGGCAGCGCCCCGTGCGCGAAGGCGGCACGGTGAGCCTCGCCGCGCAGACCCATCCGGCCGACGGCAATGCGGCGATCGTGCTGGCGGCACCCGAAAAGGCGCGCGACCTTTCAAGCGATCCGGCGATCCGCGTGACGCCGCTCGCCTTCGGCCAGAGCCGGGAGGCGAAGGGCTACATGCCGGCAGCCCCCATCGAGGCGGCAAGGCGCGCGCTTGCGCAAGCCGGTCTCGGCATTGCCGACATGGACGCGATCAAGGCGCACAATCCCTTCGTCGTCAACGATATCGCCTTCGCCCGTGCCTTCGACATCGACGTTGCGCGCATGAACAATTTCGGCTGTTCGCTCGTATGGGGCCACCCGCAGGCGCCGACGGGCGTACGGGCGATCATCGAACTGATCGAGGAACTCGTCCTGCGCGGCGGCGGCATCGGTCTCTTCGAGGGATGTGCGGCCGGCGACAGCGCCATGGCGATGGTCGTGAAGGTCGAGGAGCGGCGATCGTGAACGCGCTGCCGCCGGTCTTCCCGAGCGTCGTCCATATGCTGCAGGAGGCGGCCGAACGTGCACCGACGCGCGAGGCGATCGTCTGCGACGGCGACCGGCTGAGCTACGACCGGTTCGCGCGCTCGGTCGCGCGGATGGCGGAAGAGCTCGTCGCGGCGGGAACGGCCGGCGGGCGGGTTGCGATCCTGCTGCCGAACTCCGTCGATCTCGCCATCGCCATGTTGGGCGCGCTTGCCGCCGGTGCCCAGGCGGTGCCGCTGAACCCGGTCTATACGGCGCACGAACTGGTGCCGATCCTGGAAGACGCCGCGCCGACCGTGATCCTCGCGGCGAACGGGGTGGCCGATGCGATCGAGCCTGCGATGTGCGAACGGGGACTTCCGGTTCCCCAGCGGGTCGGCCCCGGTGCGCGACGTCTGATCGCCGGGGACGAGGATGCCTATATCCTGCCGCTGCCGGACCCGGACGCGCTCGGCCTTTTGCAATATACCGGGGGCACGACCGGTCGGCCGAAGGGCGTGGAACTGACGAACCGGGCGACGGCGATCAACGTCGCGCAACGCGAGGCCGTGGTGCCGACGACGCCCGACGTAGAACGCGCGCTCCTCATGACGCCGCTCTATCATGTCTACGCGACGGCGATGGGTCTTTTCCTGACGCTCAACGCACGCGGCACGCTCGTCGTCATGTCGCGCTACACGCCGGAGCTCGCGTTGGCGGCAATCGAGGAAGAGGGGATCACCTTCTTCGCGGGGAGCCCGACGATCTATCACGGGCTGCTTGCCTGCGAACGCATCGCCACGACCGATTTCTCCTCGCTCGAACTCTGCTTTTCCGGCGCTTCGGCACTTCCCGCCGAGACGCTGCGGCGCTGGAAGGAAATCACCGGCTGCTCGATCTGCGAAGGGTTCGGCCAGACCGAAACGGGCCCGGTGCTCGCCGCCAATCCGCGTCTTTCCACGCACAAGGCCGGCTCGGTCGGCGTCCTGCTTCCCCGTACGAAGGTGGAGATCGTCGACATCGAGACGGGTGCCGCGCTGCCGCTCGGCGAAACGGGCGAGATCTGCGCGGCCGGGCCGCAGATCATGCATGGCTATCGGAACCTGCCGGAAGAGACGGCGGAAGCGCTTCGAAACGGGTGGCTGCATACCGGAGACGTCGGCCATATGGATGCCGACGGCTATCTCCACGTGACCGGCCGAAGGAAGGAAATGGTCGTCGTCAGCGGCTTCAACGTGTTTCCCCGCGAGATCGAAGATGCGCTCTACGCGCACCCGGCCGTACGCGAGGTCGCGGCCTTCGGCGTGCCGCATACCCACAAGGGCGAAGTGCTGCACGTTCATGCCGTATGCGAGAAGCCGTCGGCAAGTATCGATGATCTTATGGCGTTCCTTGCCGAGCGGCTGGTTCGCTACAAGCTGCCGGCGCGCCTCGTGCTGGTGGAAAGCCTGCCGAAGACCGCGATCGGCAAGATCGACAAGGCTGCCCTGCAACGCGCGGCAAAGGAAAGCTGACATGGATCTCGCCGACACCCCATGCCTGGTGACGGGGGGCGCGAGCGGCCTCGGTGCCGCTACCGTCCGCGCCCTTGTCGAACGCGGCGCGAAGGTCGCGGCACTCGATATCGATGCCGAGCGGCTGGCGACCATTGCGCAGGAGACGGGCTGTTTCGCCGTCACCTGCGATATCTGCGAGGAGCGAAATGTCCTTGCCGCTCTCGATTCCGTCGAGAAGCTGCAGGGCGTTCCGCGTTTGCTCGTCCAGTGCGCCGGCGTCGCGACGGGCGCACGCATCGTCTCGCGCGAGGGCGAGACCGATCTGGCAAGCTTTCGTCGCACGATCGAGATCAATCTGATCGGCACCTATACGGTGATGAGCCATGTCGCCGCACGCATGAGCGCACTTGCGCCGCTCGACGAGGGGGAGCAGGGCGTGATCGTCAACACGGCCTCGGTCGCGGCCGAGGACGGGCAGGTCGGCCAATGCGCCTATGCGGCCTCGAAGGGCGCCATCGCATCGCTTGCCCTGCCGGCGGCGCGCGAACTCGGCCGCTTCGGCATTCGCGTCGCGACGATCGCACCCGGCCTCTTTGCGACCCCGATGATGGAAACGCTGCCCGAGGACGTGCAGGAGCGCCTCGCGACCCTCCCGCCGTTTCCCAAGCGTCTCGGACGCGCCGGGGAGTTCGCGGCACTCGCACTTCACATCGCGGAAAACCGCATGATCAACGGGGCGATGATCCGCCTCGATGCCGGCGTGCGTCTGGAGCCGCGCTGATGAGTGATCCAGGTGTCGCAACGGCAGGCCACGAGATCGAAGCGACGCGCTTCGCGCAGCCGAGTGCGGTCCTTGAAAATCTGCCGGACGGTTCGATGCTGCTGCGCCACGGGCTTGCTCCGGCGCCCTACGACCGTCAGGTCGGCGACTGGCTGAGGCGCTGGAGCGACGCGGCGCCGGACCGCGTGTTCCTTGCCGCATGGCGCGAGGACGGCAGCATCGAAAGCCTGACCTATGCCGAGACGCGGAACCTATGCGACCGGCTTTCGCAAGCCCTCATCGGGCGTGATCTCGGCGCCGAGCGCCCGATCGCCATCCTTTCCGAAAAGAGCCTCTCCCACGCACTCCTCACGCTCGCGGCCTTGCAGGTCGGCATACCCGTCGCGCCGCTTTCGCCGACTTACTCGCTGCGTGCCGAAGCACGCGGACGGCTGAAGGTCTGTCTGGAAGCGGCGACGCCCGGGCTGGTGCTCGTGGAGGACGGAGATGCGTTCGAGGAAGCGCTGGCGCTCGTCGATCCGGAAACGGAAATCGTCCACGTGCAGCATCCTCCCGGCAAGCGGGATTCGACGGATTTCGCTTCGCTTCTGTCGGCTACGGCTGGTGAAGACGTCGATGGTGCGTTCGATCGCGTCGATCCGGATGCACCGGCGAAGATCCTCTTCACTTCCGGCTCGACCGGCGTACCGAAGCCGGTGATCAACACGCACCGGATGATGTGTGCCAACGCGACCGCACAGGCGCAGCTCTATCCGTTCCTGACGGCGCGGCCGCCGGTCGTCGTCGACTGGCAACCCTGGCACCATTGCGGCGGCAGCAGCTTCAATTTCCACGCCGCGCTCGCCAACGGCGGAAGCTATTACATCGACACCGGCAAGCCGACGACGGCACAGGCGTTCGCGCCGACGCTTCGTGCGTTGTCGACCGTCTCGCCGACCATCCATTTCAACGTGCCGCTCGGTTACGAGATGCTGGCCTTCCATCTGGAGCGCGACGATCGGCTCCGGCAGACCTTCTTCGCCGAGCTCGACTGTCTGATCTACGCGGCCGCCTCGATGCCGCCGCGGCTCTGGCAGCATCTGGAACGGCTTTCCGAACGAGAACGGGGAAGGCGGGTGCCGATGATGTCGTCCTACGGCACCACCGAACTGGCTCCGATGCACACCTCCCTGCACTGGCACGAGAACCGTCCCGGCCTGATCGGCCTGCCGATCCCCGGATCACAGGTCAAGCTGGTGCCGTGCCACGACAAGCTGGAACTGCGCGCACGCGGGCCGAACGTCACGCCCGGCTATTTCCGCGCGCCGGCGGCGACGCAGGCGGCCTTCGATGCCGAGGGCTGGTACATGACCGGCGACGCCGTGCGTCTTTGCGATCCCGACGACCCCGCCCGCGGCCTCGTCTTCGAAGGACGACTGAGCGAGGAATTCAAGCTTTCGACCGGCACCTTCGTGCAGGTCGGGGCGGTGCGCACGGCGCTGGTTTCGGCATGTCCACTCGTCGGGGATGCGCTGATCGTCGGTGAAAACCGCAACACGCTCGGTGCGCTCCTGATCCTCGATCTCAAGGAAGGTCGTTCGCGGTTCGGTGATCCCGATCTCACCATGGAAGCCTTGGTCGCGATGGAGGAAGCACACGCCGCTATCAAAGCCGATCTTGCGCGCTACAATGCGGAGAACACGGTCTCGAGCCGGCGCATCGCGGCTGCGATGCCGATCCTCGATATTCCGAGCCTTCGAAAGGGCGAGACGACCGACAAGGGCTACATCAACCAGCGCCTGGCCGTCGCGCGGCGTGCCGATCTCGTGGAAGCGCTCTACGACGCCGACAATTCCGCGGTGATCCGCCCATGACGCACGAACCTTCCCGCGCATCGGCCGACCTGACGCGCCTCGAAGCGCGCGTGGGCTGCGAACTCGGGGTTTCGGCCTGGGAACATTTCGATCAGCAGACCGTCGATCGCTACGGTGCGCTTACCGGCGAAGACCTTCCGATCCATTGCGAGCTGGGAACCGAGGCCGCGGCACGGTTCGGCGGAACCATCGTCCAGGCGTCGCTGCTTCTGGCGCGGCTCGGAACGTGGGTCCGGGAGGTCGGCGGCTGGATCGGCGCGCCGGCGACGCCGGTCAATTACGGGTTCGACAAGGTGCGCATGCTCGCCCCCGTGCCGGTCGGCGCTGCGGTTCGCGGGCGGTTCGCGCTGAAGACCATCGAACGCCGCGGCGCGGATCTCGTCCTTCTGCGCCTCGGGGCAACGGTCGAATGCGAAGTCGGTACGCGTCCGGCGATCGTCGCCGAATGGATCATCGGGTTTATCATGAACGAGACATCCGGACGAGAGGAACAGCGCTCGTGAAGAACGCGATTTCCAGACCTTCCGAACGCCGGCCGGTGGAGCGGGTTCGCTCGGCACGCGCGACCGAGCGGCGTGCCTCCATCCTCGACCGCGCGTCCGAAATCTTCGGTCAGAAGGGCTACGGCCGAACGACGCTCGACGACATCGCGGGTGCCGTCGGGGTCAAGCGCGAAGCGATCTACTACTATTTCGACCACAAGCTCGACATTCTCTGCGAGATCATCACGCCCGAAAGCAAGCGGCTCGTCGAGGACCTGGCAGCCATCATGCGCCGCCACGACGTGTCGCCGCGTGACCGGCTGGCCATGGCCGTGCGCAACCACATGTCCGGCTTCAATCCGGACTTCCTGCAACTCGCCGTCGTCCTTCGCGAACTGGACGGCCAAGACGACGACGGCCGCGTCAGCGAAATTCGAAGGCTGTGGCGCGCCTACCAGGAGTCCTGGATCGACCTCGTGCGCGAAGGGCAGCAGGCCGGCTGCTTCGCAGGCCATCTGGATCCCCGCCTGACGGCCTTTTCCATTCTCGGCATGTGCAACGCTCCCTCGACGTGGTTCCAGCCGTCCGGCGAGCGCTCGATGGAAGAGCTCGTCGAGACGCTGGTGACGGTCACGTTGAATGGCGTCGCTCCCTGAACGAGCGCAGCGGAAGCCGGTATAGCGGCTTCGGCAGGGGGCGCCGGATCGTTCCAGACAGGCCCCTGCCGTCGAACGAAGCTCTTCGTTCCCGTTCTACTTGGTTTCGATCAGCGGCTTGATCTGGTCCGTCATCTTGGCCGAGGCCTCGTCGGCGGTCATCTCGCCGTTTGCGACCGACGTCATGTCGTCCATGATGATCTGGCTGATCTTGACGCCGTTGCTGCCCGGCCACGAGAACCAGCCAAGCGCACGGTCGAGCTGGTTCGGGCTCGTCTTGTAGTTCGGGTTCTTCTGGTAGAAGTCCTTGAGAAGCTCGGCGGAACCCGTGTTGATCGGAATGTAGCCGGTCTGCTTGGCGATATAGGCCTGCGACTTCGCGCCCGTGCCGTAGAGGATGTAGTCGAAGGCGGCCTTGCGCTTGGCCGGATCCTTGCTGAGGACGACGACGCCCATGCCGCCCGAAGCGACGTTGCCCTTCTCGCCGAGGCTCGGCATCTGCGCCGCACCCCACGGGAAGCGGTCGCCGATCTCACGGTCGAAGGAACGCACGACGGCGGCCGAGTTGAAATAGATGCCGAGCTTGCCGGCATACATTTCCTGGCGTGCGGCCTTGTCGGCGATCGGCTGCTGGCCCGCATCCTGGATCAGGCGCTGGAACACCTCGATCGCCTTCTTGCCCTTATCGGTCGAAAACGCGATCTTGCCGTCCTTGGTGACGGGATAGATGCCGTTCGTCGCCAGGAGGTTCTGGACCATCCAGTCGTCGTCGCCGAGCGTATAATAGATGCCGTGCGTGTCCGAACCGAGCGCATTGATCTTCTTGGCGAGCGCGATCGTTCCGTCCCAGGTCGTCGGCATGTTGTCGGGGTCGCCGCCGGCCTTCTTCACGAGGTCCTTGTTGTAGAACATGACGGTCGTGGAGTCCGTCCAGGGCAGGCCGTACTGCTTGCCGTTCACCTGCCCGAGCTTCAGGACGTTCTCTGTATAGCCGAGCTTTTCCATGTCCTTGCCCTGCATCACGTCGTCGAGCGGCTGGACGATGCCGCGCGTGACGAGGTTCGGCAAAAGGTGCGAGCCGACCATGAAGACGTCCGGCGGATCGCCGGCCATGTTCTGGCGGATGACCGAAACGAGGCCTTCGCCATAGTCGACCGAAGGCGCCTGGAACGTGATGTGGACGTTCGGATGATCGGCCATGAAGCGTTTGGCAATTTCCTTTTCCCATTTCGCATGCTGCGGCCAGGCGTGGAGAACGGTGAGATCGACCTGATCGGCCGCGACCGCCGGCATGGCGAGAATGCCCGTCAGGGCAAGGGATGCGAGAAGACGTTTCATCGGGTTTGCCTTTCTGTCTTTCGAAGTCATGTCCGCACCCCGAAGGACAGGCCGCGGACGAGATGGCGCTGGAGAATGAGGAAGCAGGCGACGAGCGGCGCGGTGGCGATGACCCCGCCGGCCATCAGCGCGCCGATGTGGCCGGTGCTGTCGCCGGAAGAACGGAATTCCATCAGACCGATCGGCGGCGTCATCATGCTCGTCTTGGTGACGACGACGAGCGGCCAGTAAAGGTCGTTCCAGTGGACGATGATGCTGATCATGGCGAAGGCCATGACGGCCGGGCGCGCCGCCGGCAGCATCAACCGCCAGACGATCGCGAGTTCCGAAAATCCATCGAGGCGTGCCGCTTCGAGCACTTCGTCCGGATAGGAGACGAAGAACTGGCGGAACAGGAAGATGCCGAAGGCGGAGACGACGAAAGGCAGGATCAGCGCCGTATAGCTGTTGAGCAGTCCCGCGTAGGCGATCGCCAAATAGAGCGGAATTGCCGGCACCTGCAACGGGATCATCAGCGCGACGATCACCGCGCCGAACAGGATCGGCCTGCCGCGGAAGGGAAGCTTGGCAAGCGCATAGCCGGCAGGTGCGGCGATCAGCACCTGAAGCAGGACGATCATGCCGCACACGAAGGCGCCGTTCGCCAGATAGCGCAGCAGTGGCACCTCGCGGATCGCGTAGCCGTAGTTCGCAATCGTCGCGGCAAGGCTCGGCATCGGCAGCACCGCGCCGGTATAGACTTCACTCTTCGACGCGAAGCTGACGGCGAGCATCTCAACGAAGGGCATCAGCGTGATGATCGCGACGAGGACGAGCACAGTGCGCGTCGCGAGCCGGGAAAGATCGCGGCGCGTCATGCCGCTCCCCCACGCTCGAAGAGCGAGACCTGGACGATCGAAAGCAGGGCGACGAAGAGCAGGAAGGCGACGGCGAGCGCGGACGCGACGCCGATGTCGAAATAGCGGAAGGCCTGCTGATAGAGCGTAAAGAGGATCATGTCCGTGGCGCCGCTCGGGCCGCCATTCGTCAGCACGGCGACGGTCTCGAATTCCGAAAAGCAGCGGATGAGCGTGATGACGGTGACGAACAGCGTCACCGGTGCGAGCTGCGGCCAAGTGACGAGGGTGAAGCGGCCCCAGCCGCCGTCCGCTCCGTCGATCGCCGCCGCCTCGTAAAGATCGCGATCGATCGTGGCGAGCCCTGCGAGGAAAAGCAGAGTGTTGTAGCCGAGGATCTTCCAGACGCCGATGACGGCGAGCGTCGCGAGCGCGGTGTCGGGATCGGAAAGGAACCGGACCTTCGCGAAGCCGAAGGCGGAAAGCGCGGCGTTGACCATGCCGAAGGTCGGATGGAGCGCCACTTCCCACGCGGTCGCCATGGCGACGAGCGTCGCGGTGATCGGCAGGAAGTAGATGGTCTGGAAGACGCTGCCGAGCCGGCCTTCGCCCTCGATGAGGATTGCCAGCGCGAGCGCGGCGAAGATCGAGAGCGGCGCCACCATCACGACGTAGAGGAGCGTATTGAAAAGGCTCCGGCGTATGTCCGGATCGGTGAAGAGCTTGGCGTAGTTGGCAAGTCCTACCCAATCGAACCCCGGCATTCCGAACTGGTAGTCCGTAAGCGAGAAGGAAAGCACGCCAATCGAGGGAAGAAGCAGGAGCACGGCAAGCAGCGTTCCAGCGGGAAGTGCGAGCGCCGTCCCGACGCGTCGACGCTGTCTTTCCGTCGCGTTCACGCGACGGCCCGTCCGGATAGGCCCGGCTCGCCCATATCCGCGTGTTCGCCGGGGAAAACATGGGTCGCGTCGAGCTCGAAATGCAGCACGCCTTCGCGTCCGGACGGCCAGTCCGCGATCGCACGCGAAGCAATGCGCACCACGCACGGCGTATCGTCGGCGACGAGACGCACGAAGAGATTGGCTTCCGAACCACCGTGCTCGGCATGATCGACGCGGACGCGAAGGCCGGGCAGAGCGGGTTCGTCGAGGCGCGCCATCGTCGCATGCTCGGGACGAAAGGCGACGACGCCCTCGATCGCGGAAAGCGGTCGGCCGCCGATCCGGATATCGCCGGCGCGCGTACGCTCGCCGAGCGCACGACGGACGATCTCCGCCGGTACGACGTTCAGGTGCGGTTGCGAAAGGAAGCGTGCGACGTCGAGATCGGCCGGTGCGCGGTAAAGTTCGTCCGGCGTGCCGATCTGGCGGATGCGACCGTCGAACATGACGATGATGCGGTCGGAGATTGCCATCGCCTCGGCCTGATCGTGCGTGACGAACAGCGTCGTCGCGCCGATGCGCCGCTGAAGCGCGCGCAGGTCGGAACGGGTGCGGTTGCGCAACGCGGCGTCAAGATTGGCGAGCGGCTCGTCGAGCAGGAAGAGATCCGGCTCGCGGATAAGCGCGCGGCCGAGCGCGACGCGTTGGCGCTGGCCGCCGGAAAGTGCGGCCGGGCGGCGATCGAGGAGACCGTCGATCTCGAGCTGCTTCGCCGTCGCCGCAACCCGTTCGCCGATGCTCGCCTGTACCCGACGTGCCCGCGGGGAAAGCCGGCCGAACACTGCGGAACGACCGAATGCGGAAAGCTCGGTCATCACGAGCGGTGCGGCGAGGTTCGCCCGGCACGTCATGTGCGGGTAGAGCGCATAGGACTGGAAGACGAAGGCGACGGCGCGCTCGCTCGGACGCAAGCCGTCGATCGACTTGCCTTCGACGCGAATGGAGCCTTCGGTGGTCGGCACCAATCCGGCGATCGCGCGAAGCAGCGTGGATTTTCCGCAGCCCGAAGGCCCGAGGATCGAAACGAACTCTCCTGCCGCGACGCGAAAATCGAGCCCATGAAGGGCCATCGTCGTCGCGTAGCGACAGACCAGTCCCTCGATTTCCAGATCTTTCGCTTGTACCATCCTGCCTCTTCCAAGCGCAGACGGGCTCACCGCACACACCTCGACCGTTCGCGCAAAATGCACGTTCATGGCCGCTGCCAGTGCGGCTTTGTCTTCGGAACCCCAATCCCGAGCGACCCGTATTCCTCAACCGATGGGCTAGGTAGCTTTGGGGCGAGGGAGGTCAATGGGAGGTACGATCGGTAGTCGCGTTTGCCATGCCATGCTACCGCAGCATGTAGCTAGATCACTGATCGGGAACGCTCTTCAGGGTTCTTCGGCATGCAATCAATCTATTGTGATCGTACTGAACCATCGCGTTTATCTGCACGCATAAGCTGCATCGGCGCGCTCTGCTAGCCTTTTAGAACCAGTCAGCTTCGTCGCTCGATGGACCGTGCCAGCCGTTCGATCGTCGAACGGGCCGCCGGCAGCCGATCCGGCCAGAGCGGCCAGAGGTGGCAAAGGCCACGGCGTATGTCCGCCTCGACCGACACCCCGGCGCGGCCGAGCGCTGCGATCAACAACAGGCTGTCATCGAGAAGCACTTCCGATGTCGTCGTCGTGATCCAGACCGGCGGAAGGTTCGAAAGGTCGCCATGGAGCGGCGACGCGTCGGCAAGTGTTGCAAGCTCCGCTCCGAATGCCATGCGAGCAAGGCGCAGGTCGGACGCGTCATCGTTCATGGCGTCGGTCTTCGAGCCGGAAACGCGCGTCGTGCTTGCGCCCGTGCGATCGGTATTAGGGCTGATGAGCGATAGAGAGCGGAGCGCATGCGGCCGGCGCTGCGCCGCGAGCAGGGCGAGGTGCCCGCCGGCACTGTCGCCGACGAGATCGATCGGATCGTCCACGGCATCGAGCAGGGCAAGCACGTCCTCGAACGGCGCCGGCCAGGCGTGCTCGGGTGCCAGCCGGTAGCGCGGCAGGATCACGGGACGTGAGAGCGTGCGCGCGAGATATGCGGCCATCGCCGAATGGCTCTGCGGCGAACCGAACACGAGCCCGCCACCATGGAGCCAGACGACGGGTGGGCCTTCGCCCGGTCCGATCTGCAGGCACTCGATGCCGCCGATCGTCACCCATCGCCCTTCGACGGGCGGCGGCGCCAACGTCTCGAACGTCGCGCGCATCGACGCGACGTCGCCTTCCACCGGATGGGCTTCGATATGGCCGAGCAGTGCCTCGAACGCCTCGTCCTTCGCCATGCGCTCAGACGTTGATGGAGCCGACGGAGCCGCCGTCCACGCGCCAGTTCGCGCCGGAAACGAAGGAGGCGAGTTCGCTGCACAGCATCGCGATGACCGCCGCCGTCTCTTCCGGTTTCCCGCGGCGCTTGAGCGCGAGGTAGGGGCGCTCCTCCTCGAGGAACGATTCGATCGCCTCTTCGAACTCGACGCCCAGTTCCTTGCTGCGCTTTTCCATCATGCCGTCGGTCATCGGGCTTTCGATGAAGGCCGGCGCGACGCAGTTGACGAGCAGGCCGGATCCGGAATGCTGCATGGCGACGCTCTTCGAAAAGCTCAGAAGCGCCGATTTCGCGGAGTTGTAGACCGTTTCGTCGGCGTAGGGCTGGGCGACGTTCTCGGAGGTGATGAAGACGACACGGCCCCAGCCGCGCTCGGTCATCGGCGGGCAGAGATGGCGCGCGAGCCTGACGGCGGAAAGGAAATCGATGTCGAGCGCTTCCTGCCAGTCCTCCTCGGCCATCGCCAGCGGATCGCCCTTCGCGCCGGTGACGCCGGTCGCGTGGACCCAGATGTCGAAGGCGGTGCCGGCCTGCTCGACGAGGGCTTCGCAGCCCTTCAAGCTCGAAAGATCGGCGGTGGCGCTCGAGCAATCGAACTCGGAAGCCAGCTCCTTCAACGCGTCCTCGTCGGTATCGCTCAGGATGAGTTCCACGCCTTCGGCCGCCAGAAAGCGCGCCGTCTCCCGCCCGATCCCGCCGGTCGCACCCGTCACGAGCGCTTTTCTTCCGCGTATTTTCAGATCCATCGAAGTCTCTCGCCTGTTCTTGAAAACAAGGGCGCATGCCCGACGGGCGCACCGGATACCGCATCTAGAACAGGTTCGCCGTGCGGACAGATGGCCGACGTGCAATTCGTGCCGCATGACGAAAAGACGGAAAGGAAAATAGACGTGCCGCGAAGCCGGACTATGTTCGCGGTTTCAGGCCGGCTGCGAAGTACGGCGCGCCGGACGAGCATTCGATGCGGAAGACGGAACGATCATGAGCGAGACGGGTAGCGCCGCGCGGAACGGCTTGACGGCAAGCCTGAGGGGCAACTACGCGCTGACGCTCGCGATTACCCTCTTCGCCCTCGTTCCCTACCTCTTCGCCACGAGCGCGACCGACATCCTGAAGGGTGGCATCATTCACGATGTCGGGCTTTCGAAGACGATGTTCAGTCTCGTGAAGGGTCTCGGCACGGCGGGTTACGCGTTCGGCGCGTTGCTGGCCGGCGACCTTTCGCAGCGCTTTCCCCGCCGTCCGCTGCACATGACGCTGACGGCGAGTTGCTCGCTCGGCTGGCTGCTCAGCATCAGCGGCTTCGGGCCGATCACCTTTTGCGCCGGCTATATCCTCGCCGGACTTTCCACCGGTCTCCTGCTGATCGTAGCGCTTCCGCCGGCGGTCAAGGACTATCCGGCATCCCGTCTTCCGTTCACCGCCGTCTTCATCAATCTCGCCCTTTTCGGCGCGACGGCGGCCGGGCCGCTCGTCGGCGGCCTCGTTGCCGAGAACATCGGCTGGCGCGGGCTCTTCACGATCTTCGCCGTTGTCGCCGTCCTTGCCTTCTTTCTCGGCCTCGTCGTCATCGCGCCGGAAAAGCCGACCGCGCCCGGCACGAAGTTCGACATTTTCGCGATCGTGCTCGCCTTCGGCGCCACCGTCCTGCCGTTCGGCGCGGTCGCCATGCTGCAAAGCACCGGCTTCGCGTCGCCGTTCTTCTACGTACCACTGACACTCGGCCTCATCCTCTTCGCGGCGATCTTCATCGTCGAGGATCGGCACAGCGCCCCGCTGATCGCCGTCGATCGGATGACGCAGACGACGCCGACGATCGGCACCATCATCGCGAGCTTCGCCGGCGGCGTCTTCATCTCGCTGCTTTCGCTTTCGCTGTTGCGTGCGACGAGCCTATGGGGCCTTTCGGAAAGCCAGGCGGGGATCGGCTACTGGCCGCTTCCCATCGGCGCCGTGGTGGCGGCCGGCTTTCTCGGCCTCGCCTTCAAGACGCGCTTCCTGCCTCTCCTGATCCTCTTCGGCATGCTCGTAATGATCGGCGCCGGCGTCATGCTGATGACCGTTTCGACGTCCTCGGCGACGGTCACGATCCCTCTCGCCTATGGCCTTCTCGGCTTCGGCGCGGGCGCCACCGTCAGCCCCGCGCTCTTCCTCGCCGGCCTTTCCGTTCCTTCGAATGCGCTCGGACGGGTGCTCGCCTTCATCGAACTGGTGCGCTCCGTCGGCGACTTCCTGATCGGCCCGGTGCTCGTCGCCTTCGCCGGCCTGATCGCAAGCGGCCCTGCGCCCGGCGAAAAGCAGATCGTCATCACGATCGGCATCGCCGTCGCGATGGGGGTCGGCACGACGCTCTTCTGCGTGGCGGCGTTCTTTTCCGCCTATCGCACGCTTCCCGTGCCGCACCTGGAACGCTGGCTCCACGGGGACGAAGCCGCGATCGAAACGCCGCAAGCGCTGAGCGGGGGGAAAGGGTAGGCCGTCCGACCGGACGATTGACCGGAATATACCACGCCGGTGTCGCAAATATACAAGCCGAACGGCACGGTTTCGGCGAACGTCGTCATCGAGCCTTGTGGCCGAAGGACGATGCCATGACGCATTTTTCCGCATTCTCGCTGCTCAAGAACGCGATGTCCGGTCACAAGGGCTGGCAGCCGCAATGGGCCGATGCCGAACCGAAGCGCGAATACGACGTCGTCATCGTCGGTGCCGGCGGGCATGGGCTGGGCGCTGCCTATTACCTCGCCAAGGAACATGGCATCACCAATGTCGCGGTGATCGACAAAGGCTGGCTGGGCGGCGGCAATACCGGTCGCAACACGACGATCATCCGCTCGAACTATCTCTTCGACGAAAGCGCCCGGCTCTACGATCACGCGCTCGACCTGTGGGAAGGGCTCTCGCAGGATCTGAACTACAACGTCATGTTCTCGCGGCGCGGCGTCATGATGCTCGCCCATACCGTACACGACGTGCAGAGCTTCAAGCGCCACGTCCACGCCAACCGCCTGAACGGCGTCGACAACCGCTGGCTGACCGCCGAAGAGGCGAAGGAATACTGCCCGCCGGTCAACATCGCCGCGAATGCGCGCTATCCCGTCCTCGGCGCGGCCTTGCAGAAGCGTGCCGGCACGGCCCGCCACGACGCTGTCGCCTGGGGCTACGCACGGGCGGCTTCGGCGCGCAAGGTCGACATCATCCAGAACTGCCCCGTCACGGCGATCCGCCGCGGCGCGAACGGTGCGGTCGAAGGGGTGGAGACGGCGAAGGGCTTCATCCGCGCGAAGAAGGTCGCCGTTTCCGCCGCCGGCCATACGAGCGTCGTGATGGAAAGTGCCGGCGTGCGCATGCCGCTCGAAAGCTATCCGCTGCAGGCGCTCGTCTCCGAGCCGGTGAAGCCGTGCTTTCCCTGCGTGGTCATGTCGAACGCGGTTCACGCCTATATGAGCCAGTCCGACAAGGGCGAACTCGTCATCGGTTCGGGCACCGACCAGTACACGAGCTATTCCCAGCGTGGCGGCCTGCCATTGATCGAGCATACGCTGGCGGCGATCTGCGAGATCTTCCCGATCTTCTCGCGCATGCGCATGCTGCGCAAATGGGCGGGCATCGTCGATGTGACGCCGGATCGCTCGGCGATCCTCGGCAAGACTCCGGTCCAGGGCCTCTATGTCAATTGCGGATGGGGCACGGGTGGCTTCAAGGCCACCCCGGGCGCCGCCCACACGCTTGCCTGGACCGTCGCGAAGGACGAGCCGCACGCCATCAACGCGCCCTTCACCCTCGACCGTTTCCGCACCGGCCGGCTGATCGACGAGGCGGCCGCGGCCGCCGTCGCGCACTAGAGGAGGCTTGCCCGATGCTCCTGATCCGCTGCCCCTACTGTGAGGAAACGCTGCCGGAACTCGAATTCGTCTATGCGGGCGAAGCGCACATCGAGCGGCCGAAGGACCCATCGTCGCTCTCGGACGACGACTGGCGGGACTTCCTCTTCATGCGCTCGAACGTGAAGGGGCCGCACTTCGAGCGCTGGCGCCACGTGCACGGATGCGCGCGCTTCTTCAATGCCGTGCGCGACACGGTGACCGACCGTTTCCTCGCGACCTACAAGGCCGGTGAGAAGCGGCCCTCGCTGGCCGAACTGGAGAAGGCGGAATGACGACGCTGCGCGTTCCAAATGGCGGCCGGGTGCGCCACGACGAGCCGGTTGCGTTCACCTTCGACGGCAAGTCCTATACGGGCCTTCGCGGCGATACGCTCGCCTCCGCGCTTCTTGCGAACGGCGTGCATCTGATGGGCCGTTCCTTCAAGTATCACCGTCCGCGCGGGCCGGTCACCGCGGGTTCGGAAGAGCCGAACGCGCTCGTCGGCACGTCGCGCGGGAAGGGGCGCTCGGAGCCGAACACCCGCGCGACCATGCAGGAACTGCGCCACGGCCTGGTCGCGGAAAGCCAGAACCGTTCGCCGAGCCTGAAGTTCGACTTCGGCGCGGTCAACGATCGCCTGCATCCGGTGTTTTCCGCCGGTTTCTACTACAAGACCTTCATGTGGCCGAAGAGCTTCTGGGACCGGGTCTACGAGCCGGTGATCCGGGCGGCCGCCGGGCTCGGCACCGCGCCGAAGGAGGAAGATCCCGACACCTACGCCAACCGCTACGCGCATGTGGACGTGCTGGTCGTCGGCGCCGGACCCACGGGCATCGCGGCGGCACTGACGGCGGCAAAGGCCGGTGCCGGCGTCGTGCTTGTCGACGAGAACGCGGAGATCGGCGGAGCGCTGCTTTCCGATCCGTCGGTCGCGATCGAGGGCGAGCCGGCCTGGACGTGGCTCGCCGGCCGCATCGGCGAACTGGCGGCGCTCGGCGTCACGGTGATGACGCGTACGACGGCGATCGGCTACTACCACCAGAACATGGTCGCGCTCGCCGAGCGGCTGACCGACCATCTCGACGAGATCCCGCAAGGCGCGCCGCGCGAGCGCATGTGGCAGGTGCGCGCCGGTCAGGTGGTGCTGGCGCAGGGCGCGCTCGAAAAGCCGCTCGTCTTCAACGGCAACGACCGGCCGGGCATCATGCTCGCCGGCGCGGCGCAGACCTATCTGAACCGCTATGGCGTGCGCATCGGCGAGCGCGCTGCGATCGTCACCAGCCACGACAGCGCATGGTACACCGCCTTCAATCTCGCCGATTCCGGAACGGCGATCGCCGCGATCGTCGATACGCGCAGCCATCCGAACGCCGAGCTCCTGGGCGAAGCCCGCAGGCGGCAAATCCGCGTTCTCGTCGGCCATACCGTCGTCGCCACTTCCGGCCGGCTTCGCGTGAAGTCGATCACGGTCGCGCCGATGACCAATGGCAGGGTGGGCAAGAGCCAGACGATCGCGTGCGACTGCGTGGCGGCCTGTGGTGGATGGACGCCCTCGCTCCACCTCTTCTCGCACACCAAGGGCACGCTGCGGTGGGACGAGGCGAGCGCGGCCTTCTTTCCCGATCGCAAGAGCGAGGCCTGCGAGATCGCCGGCGCGGGCAGGGGATTGTGGGGATACGCGCCGGTCCTGGCCGACGGGGTCGCGGCCGGTACTGCGGCGGCTTCCTCATTCGGCCAGGAAGCCCGTGCCGTTGCACCCGGCGTGAAGGGCGACCGGCCGGGAACGGGTGCCAACCACGCCGTGCTCGCGACCAGCGTCAAGCCGGGCCGCGTTCGGGCTTTCGTGGATTTCCAGAACGACGTGACGGCGAAGGACATTCGCCTTGCCGTTAGCGAAGGCATGAAGTCGATCGAACACGTCAAGCGCTATACGACCAACGGCATGGCGACCGATCAGGGCAAGCTTTCCAACATCAACGGCCTGATGATCGCCGCCGAGACGCTCGGCAAGGCGCCGCCCGAGGTCGGCCTGACGACCTTCCGCCCGCCCTATACGCCGACGACCTTCGCGACCTTCGCCGGCTATCATCGGGGCACCCATTTCGAGGTGACCCGCAAGACGCCGATCGACGGCTGGGCGGACGAGCAGAGCGCCGTCTTCGAGCCGGTCGGCCAGTGGCGGCGTGCGCGCTACTATCCGAAGGCAGGCGAGGACATGGACGCCGCCGTCGAGCGCGAATGCCGGGCGACACGCCAGTCGGTCGGCATCTTCGATGCGACGACGCTCGGAAAGATCGAGGTCGCGGGACCCGATGCGGCCGAGTTCATGAACCGCGTCTACACCAATCCATGGACGAAGCTCGGCGTCGGCAAGGCCCGCTACGGCGTGCTCCTCGGCGAGGATGGCTTCATCCGCGACGACGGCGTCGTGGGGCGCGTTTCCGAAACGCTTTTCCACGTCACCACGACGACGGGCGGTGCCGCGCGTGTGCTGACGATGATGGAGGACTATCGCCAGACCGAATGGCCGGACCTTAAGGTCTGGCTCACCTCGACCACCGAACAGTGGGCCGTCGTCGCGCTGAACGGACCGAACGCGCGCAAGGTGCTGGAGCCGCTGACGGAAGGGCTCGATCTTTCCAACGAGGCCTTCCCGATGATGTCGCTCGCCGATTGCCGCGTCGCGGGGTTCCGGGCGCGCCTCTTCCGGCTGAGCTTCACCGGCGAACTCGGATACGAGGTCAACGTACCGGCGCGCCACGGCCTTGCGCTGTGGAAGGCGCTGATGGAGGCGGGCGAGCCCTACGACATCTGCCCCTACGGCACGGAAACGATGCACGTGCTGCGCGCCGAGAAGGGCTTCATCATCGTCGGCCAGGATACCGACGGCACGGTGACGCCGGACGATGCGGGGCTCGGCTGGGCGGTCGGCAAGAAGAAGACCGACTTCGTCGGCATGCGCTCGCTGAAGCGGCCGGATCTCGCCGCGACGGGCCGCAAGCAGCTCGTCGGCCTGCAGCCGGAGGATGGCTCGCTCCTGCTCGAGGAAGGCGCGCAGATCGTCGCCGATCCGGACAAGCCCGTGCCGATGCGCATGCTCGGCCACGTGACCTCTTCCTATCGTAGTGCCGCGCTCGGCCGTTCGATCGCCATGGCGCTTGTCGCCGACGGCCGGCAGATGATGGGCAAGACGGTCTATATTCCGATGCCGGACGGCACGCACAAGGCGACGATCACGTCCGCCAACGCCTACGATCCCGATGGCGAACGGGCGAAGATGTGAGGATGGAGCAGGCCATGACCTTTCATGCGCAGAAAAGGCCCGTCGCCGCTGCCGGCGCGGTGACCATCGAGGATCTCGCGCCGGAAGCGCGCTTTTCGCTGCGCGGCGACCCTGCCGATGCCGGAATCCTCGGCCGTACCCTCGGTGTCGACCTTCCGACTGCAATCGGCACGCGGAACGAGAAGGACGGGCGCACGGCGCTTTGCCTCGGGCCGGACGAATGGGTCGTGCTTGCCGGCGAAGCCGAGCGCGACGCGATCCTCGACGCCTTCGCCGCGATCGAGGCCGATACGCCGCATGCACTCTGCGACATCGGCGATCGCGAGGTTTCGGTGCGGATCGTCGGGCCGGACGCCGCGGCTCTGCTGGCGATGGGCTGTCCGCGCGACCTTTCGCACCTTGCCCCGGGGCGGGCGGTGCGGACCGTATTCGACGGCGTTTCGATCGTGCTATGGCGTGAAGCGGAAGAGGTCTACCGGCTGGATGCGTGGCGATCCTCCGCGCCCTATGTCCGCGAACTGCTCGAAACCGGGGTCGTGGAACTGCGCGCCGGGCTTTAAGCTCGGGGGGCACCTCCCGGACGAACGGAGAACGTCGATGATCCCCTCCATATTCGAGATCTTCAAGGTCGGGATCGGTCCATCTTCGTCGCACACCATGGGTCCGATGGTTGCGGCCGCGCGCTTTCTCGATGCGCTGCGGGCGCTTGCCGACACGCAGGACGGTTCCGGCAAGCCGGCTTCGGTCGCGGTTTCGCTGCACGGCTCGCTTGCGCTGACCGGGCGCGGGCACGGAACCGACCGGGCGGTCATGCTCGGCCTTTGCGGCGAGCGGCCGGAAACGCACGATCCGGACGCAGCCGGTGCGATGCTGACCGCGCTCGAAACCGATCGCCGGCTCACGCCGCCCGGCCTTCCGCCGCTCCGCTTCGACCCGGCGCACGACATCGTTTTCGATTGCGGACCGCCGCTTCCCGGCCACCCGAACGGCATGATCTTCCGCGCAGGCGACGATGCCGGAACCGCGCTTTTGGAAGTGACGTATTATTCCGTCGGCGGCGGCTTCGTCATGAGCGCGGACGAACTCGAACGCTACGACGTCGCCGACATGCGCGCGAACGATACGGGCGACGTGCCGTACCCGTTCTCCTCCACGCGCGACATGCTCGCGATGGGCGTCCGCTCCGGCCTTTCGATCGCGGCGATGATGGAGGCGAACGAGAAGGCGTCCGGCAGCAACGACGTCGAGAACCGGCTGGACGCGATCGCCGAGGCGATGGACGCCTGCATGGACCGGGGTCTCGCGCAGGACGGCATCCTCGCCGGCGGTCTGAACGTGCGCCGCCGCGCGCGCCAGCTCTACGAGGCGTTGCGCGCGGAACGTTCCGTCGGCCGATCCTCCCCGCACGCGGCGAACGAGTGGCTGAGCGTCTACGCGATGGCGGTCAACGAAGAGAATGCCGCCGGCGGCCGGGTCGTGACGGCGCCGACCAACGGGGCCGCGGGCGTGGTGCCGGCCGTGCTTCGCTACTGGCACGAGCAGTGCGACGGCGGCGACGTCGCGACGCGGCGCGTCTTCCTGCTGACGGCGGGCGCGATCGGCGGCATCATCAAGCGCAACGCCTCGATCTCGGGTGCGGAGGTCGGCTGCCAGGGCGAGGTCGGCAGCGCTGCCGCCATGGCCGCCGCGGGGCTCACCGCGGCGCTCGGCGGCACGAACGAGCAGGTGGAAAACGCCGCCGAGATCGCGCTCGAACATCATCTCGGCATGACCTGCGATCCCGCGAGCGGGCTCGTGCAGGTGCCGTGCATCGAACGCAACGCGCTCGGCGCGATCAAGGCCGTTTCGGCGGCAGCGCTCGCGCTTCGCGGCGACGGCACGCACTTCATGCCGCTCGACAACTGCATCCGGGTCATGCGCGACACGGGCCGCGACATGAACGTGAAGTACAAGGAGACGTCCACCGGTGGCATCGCCGTCAACCTGCCGGAGTGCTGATCGAGCGGTGTCGTCGCCGCGAATCAGATGCGCTTCGAGGTGAGCCAGTCCGCGAAGACCCGCGCCTTCGCAGAAGCGCGCGGGTGGACCTTCAGATAGTAGCAGTGCGGCGAGGGAATGCTTTGCGAAACGAGGTCGAGGAGGCGACCCTGTTCCACCTGCGGCATGACGAGCCCGTCCCATCCGAGCACGGCGCCGACGCCGTCCTGCGCGAGCTGCAGGGCGATCATGTAGTTGTTGACCGCAATGCGCTTGCCGGTCGGCGCGGGATGGCCGAGCTGCCTGAACCAGTCCGTCCAGCCCGTCCAGCGTGCCGCTTCCACGCCGGAAAGGTGGATGAGCGGAGCGGAAAGCAGGTCTTCCGGTTCCCTTATCTGGTGCGCTGCGGCATAGCCTGGCGATCCGAGCGCGCGCATCCGGTCGCGAAAGAGGAAATGGTGGTCGTTCTCGTCCTCCGGCAGGGCGCCGTAATGGACGCTGAGATCGGGATAGGCGCTGCCCGGAACATCGATGTCGCTGACGATCTGGGAGATGAGAATCTCCGGGTGGGATTTCCAGAAAGCCGCGATTTGCGGTGTCAGCCAGAAGGCGCTGATCGCCGTCGTCGCCTGAACGGTGACGTCTTCGGACTCCGATTGCCCGCGTACATCCGACACGGCATTCGATAAAGTTTGGAAACCGCGCTGTAATGCAACAAAAAGGTACGCGCCGATCTCCGTCAGCTCCACGCCACGGTGCTGCCTGCGGAAAAGCGTGCGTGCGAGTTCAGCCTCCAACCCCTTGATTTGATGACTGATTGCGGCCGGCGTCACGTTGAGTTCGACGGCCGCCGCCTTGAAGCTCGAATTCCGCGCAGCGGCCTCGAAACACAGGAGGCCCGTCATGGATGGAAGGTCGTAGGGCCGCTTCATGCGTCGCTTTCAAGCGCGTGGATGTCGGAAACCGGACAAGTAAAAAAAACTAAATCAACGTGAAAATTTATGCCATTGCGAGCATAGCTAGGCGTGCCTCATCCATGAAGTCAAGTAACCTCACCGCGTGGGACAACACCGATGACCCAGACCCTAGACGAACTTCTAGCCCATCGAGTTCCCGAATTTTCTCTTGAGCGGCCATTTTATACCGACCCTGAAATCTACGAGCGAGATCTCGAAACCATATACTACCGGGAGTGGTTATACGCCATTCCCGCATGCCAGCTGACGAAGACCGGCGCCTATACCCGTATCAAGGTCGGGGTCTACAACGTCCTTCTCGTCAAGGGCGGCGATGGTACAATACGGGCGTTCCACAATTCATGCCGCCATCGCGGCTCGGTACTGTGCCAGGCAAGCAACGGCCAGGTCGCAAAACTCGTCTGCCCGTACCATCAATGGACCTACGAACTCGACGGTCGGCTGCTATGGGCCCGCGACATGGGGGCGGACTTCGACGCGTCCAGGTACAATCTGCGCCCCGTGCATATGCGGGAGCTTTGCGGACTGATCTATATTTGCCTTGCCGACGAAGCGCCGGATTTCGACGCGTTCGCGGACCTCGCGCGACCCTACCTCGAAATCCACGACCTGAACCGCGCCAAGGTCGCGCACTCCTCGACCATCGTCGAGAAGGGCAATTGGAAGCTCGTCTGGGAAAACAACCGGGAATGCTACCACTGCTCGGGCATGCATCCCGCGCTCTGCCGCACCTTCCCGCTCGATCCGGAGATCGTTGCGGGGACCGCCGCACCCGGCCATCTGTCGCCGGCGATGACCGCGCATTTCGAGCGGTGCGTGGCGGCGGGCGCGCCAGCCGAATTCCAGCTCGGCGGGGAAGGGCAGTACCGTCTGGTGCGCATGCCGTTGCAGGCGGGTGCGCTCAGCTACACCATGGACGGCAAGCCGGCCGTCAGCCGTCCGCTCGGCCATGTCGGCCTGCCGGACGCCGGATCGCTGCTCAAGTTCCATTATCCCTCGACCTGGAACCATTTCCTGCCCGACCATGCGGTGACCTTCCGCGTCCTCCCGCTCGGCCCGGAGGAGACGGAAGTCACGACGACATGGCTCGTCGACCGTGACGCGGTGGAAGGCGTCGATTACGAACTCGACCGGCTGACGCAGGTATGGACCGAGACGAACGACGAGGATCGCCAGGTCGTCGAAGCGAACCAGCACGGCATCAACTCGCCGGCCTATCTGCCCGGTCCCTACAGTCCCGTGCACGAGACGGGCGTCGAACAGTTCGTCGATTGGTACGTGCGCACGATGCAGCGTTCGCACCACGTTCAGCTACTTGCAGCGGAGTAGGCCGATGACCATGCACGTGCAGCCCAAGCTCGCGTTCTGGAGCGACAACGAGCCGCTCGAATGCGTTTCGACGCTGCCCGAAGCGCCGGACGTCGTGACCTTCACCTTCCAAGCGCCGTCCGGTGCGCTGTTCTACTATCAGCCGGGCCAGTTCCTGACGCTGGAGCTGCCGTTGCCGGACGGGGTGATCTACCGCACCTACACGATCTCTTCGTCTCCTTCGCGACCGATGTCGCTGTCGATCACCGTCAAGGCCCAGAACGCTTCGATCGGTACGCGCTGGATGCTGAACAACCTGCAGGCGGGCATGCGCCTTCGCGCCATCGGGCCGTCGGGTTCGTTTTCCTACCTGAACTATCCCGCGCGAAAGCACCTCTTCATCTCGGCCGGATCCGGCATCACGCCGATGATGTCGATGGCGACCAACATGTACGATTCCGGTCGCGATCCCGACATCGTCTTCATCAATTGCGCGCGCCGGCCTTCGGAGATCATCTTCCGCGACCGGCTGGAGCACATGGCCTCGCGCAGCACCGGCATCGAGCTTGCCTGGGTCGTCGAGGGAACCGATCGATACCGCCCCTGGGCAGGGTTCAAGGGCATGTTCAACCAGCTGATCCTCGGCATCGTCGCCGCCGACTATCTGGAGCGCGAAGTGTTCTGCTGCGGGCCGGAACCCTTCATGCAGACGGTGCGTGAAGCGCTGGTCGGCCTCGGCTTCGACATGGACCACTACCACCAGGAAAGTTTCAGCGCGCCGTTGCCCGAGACCGGCGTCGTGCCCGAGGGCGTGACGCTCGACGAGGAAGGCAAGGCCGAGATCGAATTCGCGACATCAGGCATTTCGACCGAATGCCACGAGACGGAAACCCTTCTGGGTGCCGCGCGCGCCGCTGGCCTCGTCATTCCGTCCGGCTGCACCTTCGGCGTATGCGGCACCTGCAAGATACGCAAGCTCGAAGGGCAGGTGCACATGGTGCACAATGGCGGCATCACCGACGACGATATCGAGGCGGGCTACGTCCTCGCCTGCTGCTCGAACCCGATCGGCAAGGTCAGGATCGAGGCGTAGACGGGACATCCGCCCGTCGGTTCGGCGCAAGCAGGACCCCGACGGCCGGTTCTTCCGGGTCGGGGCGTGCCGCCTGTGCCCGGCGATATTCGCCGGGACGAAGGCCGCGTTCGGCGCGCAGCACGCGGCTGAGATGGGGAGCGTCGCAGAAGCCCGTCGAAAGGGCGACCTGCGTCACGCTGTCCTCGCTCGTGCGCAGGCGCTGCAAGGCCCGCTCCAGCCGCAGGTCCAGATAGACCTTCGCCGGCGTCGCCTCGACGTCCTTCAGGAACCGTCGTTCCAGGCTTCGACGGCCGATGCCGAGCTTCTCGCATATCTCGTCGATGGGGCGGGGCGTCTCGATGGTCTGCTGCATGTGCAGCAACGCCTTCTTGACGAGCGGGTCCTTCGGCTGGCGCGCGCTCTGCTGGCCCGGTTGGGGCTTTTCACCGCTGAGCGCCCCGTCGATCATCATGATGTTGAGGCTCTTGATCGCCGCCGAATGGCCGATGTGACGGTCGACGAGAAAGGCGGCCAGATGCGCCGCGCCGTGACCGCCCGAGCAGGTGAGCCGGTCGCGATCGACCACGAAGATCTGGTCGGAGACCGGGCGCTCGCGATCGAAGCGATCGACGAAGTCCTGATGGTGGAACCAGCTCACGCAGCAGCGATAGCCTTCGAGAAGGCCGGCTTCCTGCAGGATGAAGACGCCCGTGCACAGGCCGACGAGCGGCACGCTGGTTTCCGCCTGCTCGCGCAGGAAGGCGCGTTCCTCGCGCCCGAGCACGCTGCGGTCGCCGATCAGCCCGCCGACGACCACGATGTAGTCGTAGGTTCCCCCGCCGTTCAGGCGCCGGTCTGGCTGCACCTTGACCCCGCAACTCGAGGTCACGCTTTCGAGCGTATGCGAAAGCACGCTCCATTCGCACAGGATCGGCCGCGAGCGATCGGCCTCGTCCGCGGCCAGCCGAAGGACGTCGACGAAGTTCGCAAAGGCCGACAGCGTGAAGCGATCGGCGAGCACGAAACCGACGCTGAGGCGCTTCCTTGCGGTCGTCATGCGACCATCCTCACACCGCCTTCATCAGGCGTAGCGCATCGAAGATCGCGGCGTGCGTGTTGCGCGCCGCGACGGCGTCACCGATGCGGAAGAGCTGGTATGTGCCTTCGCGGTTGCGCACGATCTTCTGCTTCCGTCCCGCGACCAGGGCCTCGTAGTCGACTTCGCCCTCGTTGAGGGAGTCCGGGCGCAGGCCGAAATAAAGGTCGTCGAGCGGGCGCGTGCCGTGATTGACGATCACCTGGTCGACCTCGCGCTCGCGGGTGACGCCCCCATAGTCGCTGCCGAGGACGGCGTGCAGCATGTTGCCCTCGCGGCGCACCGCCTCGAGCTTCCAGGTTACCGTGAAGGTCACGTCGTGCTTTTGCAGCGCGCGCATCGCCGGGGTTAGCGACATGCCCATGACTTCGCTCGAGATCATCCGGTCGCGGGTCATGATCTCCACCTTCGCGCCGGTCGTGGCAATCGTTTCGGCCGCCTGCAGGGCGGCATAGTCGCCGGCGTCGTCGTAGATGAGGACGTTCGTTCCGGGTCGGGCGTCGCCCGTCAGGATGTCCCAGGCGGAAACGACGAGTGCGCCGCCTTCGCTGAGAACCTCGGTATCGGGCAGGCCGCCGGTTGCGACGACGACGACGTCCGGCGCTTCGGCGAGCACGGTTTCCTCGTCGGCGAAGCTGTTGAAATGGAAGGTGACGCCCATGCGGGTGCATTCTTCGAACCGCCACGCGATCAACGAGATCATCTCGTGGCGACGGGGCGTCTGCGCGGTGAGGCGGACCTGACCGCCGGGATCGTTCGCCGCCTCGTGGACGATCACTTCATGGCCGCGCTCGGCGGCGACACGTGCGGCCTCGAGCCCGGCCGGCCCGGCACCGACGACCACGACCCGCCGGCGCTTTTCGGCCGGAGCGACGACGTGCGGCTGCTCCAGCTCGCGTCCGCTTGCGGGGTTGTGCAGGCAGAGCGCCGCGCCGCCCTGATAGATGCGATCGAGGCAGTAGTTCGCGCCGACGCAGGGGCGCACGCGCTCTTCCTCGCCGCGCATGATCTTGGCTACGATATGCGGGTCGGCGAGGTGGGCACGCGTCATGCCAACCATATCGAGCTTGCCGCTGGCGATCGCATGGCGTGCGGTGGCCAGATCCTGGATCTTGGCGGCATGGAAGGTCGGGAAATCGGTCGCCGCACGGATGTCGCCGGCAAAATCGAGGTGAGGGGCGCTGCGCATGCCCTGCACCGGAATGACGTCGGTGAGCGCGGCATCGGTCGTCATGTTGCCCCGGACGACGTTGAGGAAATCCACCATGCCGCAGCTCTTGAGGCGATTGGCGATCTCCAGCCCCTCTTCGCGCACGATGCCGCCCGGAAGGCTTTCGTCGCCGCTGAACCGGATGCCGACGATGAAGTCGTCGCCGACCTTTTCACGCACGGCCTTCAAGACATCGAAGGTGAAGCGCATCCGGTTGTCGAAGCTGCCGCCATAGGGGGCTTCGAGTTCGTTGGTGAGCGGGGACCAGAACTGGTCCAGCAGGTGCCCGTAGGCGACGAGTTCCACACCGTCGAGGCCTGCCGCCTTCATGCGTTCGGCCGCGGCAGCATAGTCGCCGATGATGCGGGCGATGTCCCAGTCTTCCGCCACCTTGGGGAACGCGCGATGCGCCGGCTCGCGATCGTGCCCGGAGGAGACGATCGGCAGCCAGTCGCCGCCGTCCCACCGGGTGCGCCGTCCCATGTGGGTAAGCTGGATCATCACCGCGCAGCCGTGTTCGTGACACTCGTCGGCGATCTTGCGCATCCATCCGACCACCTCATCCTTGTAGGCAAGCACGTTGCCGAAAGCTTGAGGGCTATCGCGCGAGACGACGGCGGAACCGGCCGTCATCGTCAGCGCGATGCCGGCGCGTGCGCGCTCCACGTGGTAGGCGCGGTAGCGATCCTTCGGCATGCCGTCCTCGGTGTAGGACGGTTCGTGGCTGGAGATCATCAGCCGGTTCTTGAGCGTCAGATGCTTCAGTTGGAATGGCTGGAGAAGGGGGTCGTGCAGCATCGGAAGCTCCTTGCCGTTTCGACAAGGATTTCCCTAAATGTTCATTGGTGTCAAGTGAGAGTTCATCGATGTCCAATTCGTGTTGTGGCGGCGGTCGAACCCGGATAGGTTCCAACCCATGGATGAGCGAACGGCGACGACGAACGACACAAGACCGTCCGGCTGGCGAGGCTCGCGCGAGCTGTGGCTGGATGCCGCGAAGGACGCTTTCCTACAAAGCGGGCTCGAAGCGGTGAAGATTCAGCCGCTTGCCGCGCAGCTCCAGCTCTCGCGCACGAGTTTCTATTGGTTCTTCAGGGATCGGAACACATTGCTGGATGCTCTGCTTGAAGACTGGGAAACGAAGAACACGGGCGCTTTCGTCTCCGCCTGTGAAGCCTATGCCGATACGATCACCGAGGCGGTGCTCAACCTCCTTTCGGTGTTCCACGAAGAGGCGGTCTTCGAACCGCAGATGGATTTCGCGATCCGCGGCTGGGCGCACCAGTCGGAGGACGTGATGGGCCGCGTCAATATCGCCGACGAGCGGCGGCTCGATGCCATCCGCGCGATGTTCGAACGCTTCGGCTACGAGGGCGACGAGGCGGACGTGCGCGCGCGCACCGTCTATCTCGCCCAGATCGGCTACATCTCCATGCAGGTCAACGAGACGCAGGCGACCCGAATGGCCCGCGTTCCCGCCTACGTGAAGACCTATTCCGGCTACGCGCCGACGGAGCGCGAAATGGCCCGCTTCCACTCACGCCACGGCTACGTCTCTTCCATGAAGAGAGTTTCGCTTTGACCAACGCCACCGCATGGACGCTTCCCGATCGCGACAACCATGCGTCGACCGGATTGGGGCGCTCAACGTCACACCTGTGGCGATCTTTGGATCGCCGGAGTAACATCCTGAAATTCCCGCAGGAAATCCTAGACAAAATAGAAACTTAGCGAAACGTCCCCGTCGAGACAGATGAGCACCGTTGCCCTTATGCTACTTGCACGCGACGTCGGGCGCAGGTAGAAAAGGCCGGGCTTATTGAGGATTCGAAGGCCGACAGCGGCCGTGCCGACCGATCGCCGTTTGGTCGGAAAAGGGCTCCTTTAAGAACGCACGAACGTAAAGAACCATCCTTTTTGATGAAACATATTTCGAAGCAACGCTTACAGAAATGGCTTCATCGGCTCGGCTCCGTGCTCGGCATAGCAGGCGTCGGGTTCGTCGTGTTCAAGCTCTACAGCTATTCCGATACGCTGCGTACGATCGATCTTACGACCAGCGACTACGTCGCACTCGTCTGCCTTGCCGCCCTTTACGGTGCGATCTGCACGTTCCAGGCGACCGCCTGGCGTGAGCTTCTCGCGATGCTCGGCGTCAACGTCACCCCGAAATGGGCGGTCGCCACCTTCGCGACGACGCAAATCGGCAAATACGTCCCAGGCAACATCTTCCAGTACGCCGGCCGACAGGCGGTCGGCGCGGCGGCGGGCCTTCCGAACGTGCCGCTCGCAAAGTCGACGCTCTTCGAACTGATGATGATCTGCGCGATCAGCCCGCTCTTCGCCGTGCTCATCGTGCCACTCTTCTTTCCAGACGTTCCGAGCTGGATCGCCCTTGTCGGCTTCGTGTTCGTGGCCGCCCTTGCGATCGCAATCGCCCGGTTGATCGGCGGGCTGCATCTCGCAAGGGGCGCCGTCGCCTATCTGCTCTTCATGATCCTCAACGGAGCGGTGTTCATGACGACGCTCGGCCTGATCGATCCCAAAGCCCTGTCGCTCGCCGGTGTGCCGGTCGTGATCGGTGCCTACGTCGTTTCCTGGCTCGTCGGCCTCGTGACGCCCGGCGCGCCGGCCGGCCTCGGCGTGCGGGAGACGGTGCTCGTCTACCTCTTCACCGACTCGATCGTCTCGTCCGTCATCCTGCTCGCTGTCCTCGTCGGGCGCATCGTCACGGTTTCCGGCGATCTGATGTTCTACGGCGCGGGGCGCGCCATGGCATCGCGGGTGCCGCACGGCGCACAAGCCGAACAGGGAAGCGCATGAACATCGTCACGCCGCACGTACGCACGAGCCAGGAGAAGCCCGTGAACACGATCAGCCTGATCATTCCGGTAAAGGACGAGCAGGATACGCTCGGCACGCTCGTCAGCGGTATCGTCGAGAGCGTCGGTGCGCTCGAAGGCAACGATCTTCGCGAGATCGTCTTCATCGACGACGGCAGCCGGGACCGAAGCTGGAAGGTCATGGGCGAACTGACCGAGACGTATCCGGGGATCGTGCGCGCGCTGCGGCTTCGCCGCAATTTCGGCAAGGCGATCGCGCTCGAGGCCGGGTTTCGTCTCGCGAGCGGGGACGTCATCATCACCATGGATGCGGACCTTCAGGACGATCCGAAGGAGATCCCGCGTTTTCTCGAAGAACTGCGGTCCGGCTTCGACATGGTGTCGGGCTGGAAACGCCGGCGTCACGATCCACTGTCGAAGACCCTGCCGTCGCGGCTCTTCAACAAGGCGACCGCGAAGGTGAGCGGCCTCGCGCTTCATGATTTCAACTGCGGGTTCAAGGCCTATCGCCGGGAGGTCATCGACAGCCTGCGGCTTTACGGCGAACTGCACCGCTACATTCCCGTGCTCGCGCATGATGCCGGATTCACCGTCGGCGAGATCGAGGTCGAGCATCACGCGCGCCAACACGGCGTGTCGAAATACGGGATCGAGCGATACGTGCGCGGCTTTCTCGACCTGCTCGCGATCCTCGTGACGACCCGTTATCTGCTCCGTCCAGGGCACATGTTCGGAGGCGTCGGGGTCGGGACCGGGCTGCTCGGTTTCCTGATCCTCTTCTATCTGAGCTGCCTCTGGCTTTTCGGATACGGCCCCATCGGCACACGGCCGCTCTTCTTCCTCGGCTTCCTGCTGATGGTGGTTTCAGTGCAGATGATCGCCACCGGCGTCGTCGCCGAACTGCTGATCCGCGTCCAGGCACCGCGGGTTTCGGCCGACCTCATCGTGGCCGATATTTCCGCCGAGGCAGCGGGGGAGCCCGTGCCCGGTGAATAGCGGATCCGGCAACGGTTGCACGACACGACGCGAACGTCACGGCGACGAAGAAACACAAGCTCTTCCTCAGCGCTAAGCAGCCTGCACGCACTTCCATCCATGTCCAAGAACGACGGCAGCCAGACCGCGACCGATCGAGGCAAAGCCATGACGACACCGACGAGCCAATCCACCGTCTCGACCGGCCATCGCGCCGTGAACGGCGTCCTGCGTTTCCTGGAGAGCCGCACCTTCGTGGTCTTCTTCATCCTGCTGACGATCGTCGTTGTCTTCCTGACCTATCGCTACTACGGCTTCAGCTACGACGAGACCTATGCGCAGGAACGCGGAATGCGTCTGTGGCGCTACTATTTCCATGGACATACGCTTTCGTTCATGAAAACCAACTTTTACGGGATGTTCCCCGACTTCGTTGCGGTAGCGCTTCAGCATCTGATACCCGCCATGAGCTACTGGAGCCGCCATCTCGTCTCGGCGCTCTTCGGGGTCGTCGGCATCGTCTATGTGTACAAGATCGGTTCCGCATTCTTTGGACGGCTCACCGGCAGCCTCGCCATGGTGTTCCTGACCGTCAATCCGATGTGGAACGGCTACATGTTCATCAACATGAAGGACATTCCCTTCGCCACGTTCATGGTCGCTGGCTTCTATTACTGCATGCGCGCCGCACTCGGGCGATACACATCCAGATCGATCTGGGTCGGTGTCGCCGTTTCCGTCGGCTTGCTTGCCACGGCCAAGGTCATCGGCGTCGTGATCCTGGGCTCGTTCTGCTTCGTGGCGCTCGGCGCCTACCTGATCTTCGATCCCGAGACGCGCCTCGACAAGGCGCTCGCCGTTCGGATCGCCAAGATCATCGGCGCTGTGGTCATTGGCTGTATCGTCATGCTCGCCCTGTTCTGGCCGCAGATCTATCTCTACACGCCGAAACAACTGATGACGGCGATCCTCGCGTTCACCGATTTCGACTACAATGGACGCGTGATCCTGAACGGCATCACCTATCACGCGCAGACAGGTCCGCGCATCTACATGCTGACCTATCTGACCATCTGCATGCCGATCTTCCTGCTGATCGCCGTCATCGCCGGCGGCGTGCTGACGCCGATCCGCCGCCATCCGATGGCCGTCGCATGCGTCGGTATCATTGTCCTCTATATCGTCTACCAGGCCGTCACGCATGCGACGGTCTACGGCGGCTATCGCCACTTCACCTTCCTGATCCCGCTCGCCATGCTCGTGGCGGCGTGGGCGGCGGCGAAGATGCTCGGCGACCGGCGACCGGAGGTCGTGCGTGTCGCAGGCGTCGCGGTCCTTCTACTCGGTACCGCCTGGACGCTCGTTGGCACCTATCGCGTCTTTCCCTACCAGTACTCGTTCTACAACGTCCTGGTCGGCGGGCTGAAAGGGGCCGAAAACAGCTACGAGGTCGACGTCTGGCGCACCGCGCCGACCTATTACCTGAACCGCCTCGCGACCACCGCGCGGCTGACAGGTGAAAGGCCCAAGGTTCACGATTGCTCGACCCGCCTACGAAAGAAGATTTATCCGGAAATCGACTTCGTCGACCGCGACGACGCGCAATACCTGATCACCAATCGTCGAAGCTGCACGAAGTACCCGGACGTCCCGACGATCTCGACGCTCAGCCGCGAAGGCGTTGTCCTGTCCGAACTCCACGAGCGGCAGCCGGCGAGCGAGTGATCGCGCAGACGGCGGAATGGCATCAAGCTGCTACCAGGGCACATATCGCCGATCGGGTTTTCCACGTTTGTGGACCGTAAGACCGCGAAGGTGTGCGGTGCCTTCGTCGTCGACCGCTCGGTTTCCGGTCGCTCGCATCACCGAACATTCCGACGGGGATCGTCAACGATGCAAAAGCGCTTCGCGACCTGATTGAATCGGTCCGGCGCTCTATCTCTCCGCATAGCGCATGGTTGCGACGCCGGACTGGATCAGTCGGGCAGGAAACGCTCTGGAACGAGTGGCAGCTGCGTTCGTAGTGGTCGGAGAGTAATATGAGCGAGAGTAAAGAGGGGGCCGAGGAAGATCGGGGGCGGCTCAGCGAGAAGGACGAAGAGGACGTCCAGAAGAACAGGAGCCTGAGCCCCGTCTCGGTCTATGCTGTCGTTCACGAGGAGGGACGGGAGGAACTTGATCGGCCGCTCCTGTCGCTATGGTGGTCGGGCGTTGCCGCCGGCATCGGGATATCCGCATCGGTACTGGCGGAGGGAACGCTGCATGCGGTGCTCGGGGATGGAGCGGCCGCGGTCGCCGTCGCCGATCTCGGCTACACGATCGGCTTCGTTCTCGTGATCCTCGGTCGGCTTCAGCTCTTCACCGAGAACACGATCACCGCGATCCTGCCGCTCCTCTCGCGCCCCTCCGCGCGCATGGTGTGGTGCACGGCGCGGCTTTGGGGCATCGTGCTCGTCGCAAATCTCGTCGGCACGTTTTGCTCCGCCGCGCTTTCGACCTGGGTCGGCGTCGTGCCGCCCGAACATATCGCCGGGATGCTGGCGATCTCACGCGATTTCGCCGCGCTCGAACCCTACCAGGCCTTCGCGCGGGGAATTCCGGCCGGCTTCTTCGTCGCCGCGATCGTATGGATGCTGCCTTCCGCGCGGGCGGCCTCGATCTTCGTCATCATCATGTTCACCTACCTGATCGCCATCGGCGGCTTCACCCACGTGATCGCAGGCTCGACGGAACTCTTCCTGCTGGCCCTTTCGGGCGACGCGACTATCGGCCATTCGGCGGCGCTCATTGGGGCCACCCTCGTCGGCAACATCGCCGGCGGAACCGGCCTCTTCGCGCTCCTCGCCTACGGCCAGGTCGTCAACGAACTGCCTTCCTGACGTTGGCGGATGGGTTTCGCTCGATCGAAAGAAGGACGCCCCGATCGTATGCACCCATTACGAGACGTTGCCTTACCGCATGAACAAGAACGTCGTCGGCTCCGAGATAAGCCCGACATCGAGCTTGAACATGGACGAGGTCGGGTTTGCGAAATGAACCATTCGGCGCTCTCTCGAGGGATCATCGCCTCGTGTCACGACGGAAGGATTCAACCCGTTCGCGGCGCGAGCGGACGAACGGAGACGCGGCCGGACCGATCGTTTGAGTGCGTCCGGTTCGTTCCGATGCACCGGTGCGTGAACACTTCGAAGCCGATCGGGCATGCGGACGGTCGCCCGGTCGGCGTTCCGGCGCGGGATCACATGCGGGCCAGGTAGGCGCGGATACGGGCGGCGATTTCGTCGTTTGCGGGGTTGTAGACGACCATGCCGAGTTCCGGTCGTCCATCGACGGCGAAGGAGGAAAACTCGAGATCGAGCAGGCCGAGATCGGGATGATGCAGGCGCTTCGATCCCTCGCCGTGGGCGACGACGTCGTTCCGGCCCCATAGCTCGGCGAATTCGGGGCTTTGCCGCGATAGCTCCTCGACAAGGCCGGCGATCTCCGCGGAGGCGCCGGCGCGAGCCGCATCGGCCCGGAAGGCGCCGACGACGAACTCCGCTACCGACCACCAGTCGTCCTGCCGCTCGCGCACGCCCGTATCGGCGAAGATCAGCCTCAGGATGTTGCGTTCTCCGCGCGCAAGCTTCGAATAATCGGTCAGAAGTGCCGCGGCCGCACGGTTCCAGGCGACGACGTCCCACGTTGCGGTCTTGACGATCGCGGCACTGACCTCAAGGGCGTCGAGCACGCGCTGCAGGCGTGGGGAAACGTCGTCGACCGGTGCGTAGTGCGCCTCGGGCGGACGACCGAGCCCGAGCATGAAGAGGTGCTCGCGTTCCGGCCGGGTCAGCATCAGGCCGGTCGCGATCCGGTCGAGGACGTCGGCAGAGGGTGCGCCGCCGCGTCCCTGTTCCAGCCATGTGTACCATGTCGGGCTGATGTTGGCGCGCTGGGCGACCTCTTCGCGCCTCAGCCCGGGCGTGCGTCTGCGCCCGACCGGGAAGCCGAATGCCGCCGGGTCAAGGCGCGTACGCCGGTCGCGCAAATACGTGCCGAGCGGATTGTCGGGTCGGTTTCGCGTGTCCATCCTGTTGGCGATTATACCCTGATACGATCACGACTTTTCCATGAGAAAGAATAGAGCGATGCTGGCGCCGAAACAATTCAGGGAGATCGTTCCATGCGTGTTTTTCTTACCGGCGCGACCGGTTTCATCGGCTCGCGCATCGTACCCGAACTAATCGAGGCCGGCCATCAAGTGCTCGGTGCGACCCGCTCCGAGGCAGGCGCGGCCGAACTCGAAAAGGCAGGCGCGCAAGCCCATCGCGCCACGCTCGAGGATCCGAAGACGATGGCCGACGGCGCGGCGAAGGCGGACGCGGTCATCCACACGGCGTTCGACCACGACTTTTCGCGCTTCGTCGAGAACTGCGAGAAGGATCGTCGCGTCATCGAAGCGATGGGTGATGCACTCGCGGGCTCCGGCCGGCCGCTGATCATCACCTCCGGGGTCGGGCTCGGAAGCGTCGAAGGTGGCGGGCTCGCCCGCGAGGACGTGATCGACCGCAAGCATGCCAATCCGCGTCGCGCCTCGGAGCTTGCCGGCGAAGCCGTAGCAGCACGCGGTGTCTCGGTTGCCGCCATGCGCCTTCCGCAGGTGCACGACACGCAGAGACAGGGGCTGGTCTCGCCGCTTATCGACCACGCTCGCCAGACCGGCGTCTCCGCCTATGTCGGCGAAGGCGACAACCGCATGGCCGCCGCCCATGTGAGCGACGTCGCGCGGCTCTATCGTCTGGCGCTCGACAACCACGAGGCCGGCGTGCGCTGGAACGGCGTCGCGGAGGAGGGCGTGCCGGTGCGCGACATCGCCGAGACGATCGGCAAGGGCCTCGGCGTTCCGGTGAAGTCGATTTCGCCCGAGGAAGCCGAAAGCCATTTCGGATGGCTCGCCATGTTCGCCGGCATGAACATGGCCGCCTCGAGCGCGATCACGCGCGAAAAGCTCGGATGGGAGCCGACGGGCCCAACGCTCCTCGAAGATCTGCGCAACATGGATTACGACGCCGCTGAAACGACCTGAAGGGGCACCGACCAGAGCATTTCCCAGCCGGACCGGTCCAGTCTGGCGTCGCGAACAATGCGCAAAATAGAGAGATAGAGCGCTGGACCTGATCCAATCAGGTCCAGCGCTCTAGATAATGCCGCCGCCGGTACCGCTCGTTTCGGGCCGCTCCCGGCCGACCTTGGCTCGGTAGCCAGCGGCGCGATAGGTCGCGACCGGTGCAATGGCACCGCCGACATCGAGACGCGCCTTGGCGAGGATCGGTTCGACGTCCGTGCGAAACGCCGTCTTGAGCGTTTCGGACGCCATCAAAGCGTCGTTGTCTTCCTGATAGCCCGAAAGGGCCGTCCGATCGACGATCAGCGCTTGCGCATAGGCGCGCTGCACCTCCATCGCGCTCGTCATCAGGCTTTCGATCGGATCGGTGACGTTGTGCGACTGGTCGAGCATGTGGGCGGGGTCGAAATTCGCCGCACCGCGCTCGCCGGCGTCGACCAGCTCGTTGAAGACGAGGAAGAGCCGGTACGGATCGATCGCACCGGTGTCGAGGTCGTCGTCGCCATATTTCGAATCGTTGAAGTGGAAGCCTCCGAGCTTGCCGAACTGGACGAGCCGGGCGACGATCATCTCGATGTTGACGGTCGGCGCATGGTGGCCGAGATCGACGAGGCAGAAGGCCTTGGGTCCCAGTTCCTGCGCGATCAGGTAGTTCGTGCCCCAGTCCTGCACGACGGTCGAATAGAAGGCCGGCTCGAAGATCTTGTGCTCGGTAAAGACGCGCCAGTCCTCCGGCAGGGCGGCGTAGACGGCCTTCATCGATTCGAGATAGCGCTCGAAGGCGCGTGTCATGTGGCTCTGGCCGGGGAAGTTCGAGCCGTCGCCGACCCACACCGTCAGCGCCTTCGAACCGAGCGCCTGGCCGATCTCGATGCATTCGAGGTTGTGATCGATCGCCTGCCGGCGCGTCGCCGGGTCCGTATGAGAGAGCGAGCCGAACTTGTAGGAGCGTTCCTGGCCCGGATGATCCTGGAACGTGTTGGAGTTCATTGCGTCGAAGCCGAGACCGTGTGCGGCGGCGCGTTCCGTCAGTTCGGAAAGATCGGCCACCTTGTCCCACGGAATGTGCAGGGAAACGCGCGGCGTGGCTCGGGCGAGGCGATGGATGACGGCGCAATCGTCCAGCTTGTCGAAGATGTTGCGTGGTTCGCCGGATCCCGGGAACCGGGCGAAGCGCGTGCCGCCGGTGCCGACACCCCAGGACGGCACGGCGACGCCATAGGCCGCGACCTTCGCCCGGACGGCTTCGATGTCGACGCCGCGCCGGTCGAGATGCGCGCCGAGCGCTTCGTAGTCGGCTTCGAGCGCCTTTGCGCGCTTCTCGTTTTCCGCCTCGACGACGGCCGGATCGATCGGTTCGGCCATGGTTTCCCTCCCGAATGCGTTACGGTTCAGCGCGTGAAAGCCTGCGCGTTGCCGGCGTCGACGTTGACGATATTGCCCGTCGATTTCGCCGCCATGTCCGAGGCGAGGAAGTAGACGGCCTCCGCCACATCCTCGGGAAAGACGCTGCGCTTGAGCATGGAGCGCTGGCGATAATGCTCCTCGAGTTCGTCCGGGGCCATGTTGTAGGCCGCAGCGCGCTGCTCGCGCCATTCGCCGGTCCATATCTTCGAACCGCGCAGAACCGCATCGGGATTGACCGTGTTGACGCGAATGCCGTCGCCCGCACCCTCCAGCGCGAGACAGCGGGCAAGATGGATTTCGGCGGCCTTCGCCGTGCAGTAGGCAGACGCGTTCGGGGAAGCGGCAAGTCCGTTCTTCGACGCGATGAAGACGATCGCACCGCCAAGCCCCTGCACCTTCATCGTGCGGAAGGCCTGCCGAGCAACAAGGAAGTAGCCGGTCGCCAGGATTTCCAGGTTGCGGTTCCAGAGCGAAAGCTCCGTATCCTCGATCGGCGAGGCCGACGAGATGCCGGCGTTCGAGACGAGAATGTCGATCCCGCCATATTCGACGGCCGTCTCTGCAAAGGCGTAGAGCACGCCGGCCTCGGCGGTGACGTCGAGCCGTGTCGCCCGTATGACGTCGGCGCTCCAGCCGTCTTCGAGTTCCGCGCGCGCCCTGCCGAGTGCTTCCTCGTCGATATCGGCGAGCACGACGCACGCCCCTTCGCCGAGCAGCCGCCGGGCCGTCGCCTTGCCGATGCCGCCGCCGCCGCCGGTGACGAAGGCGACCTTGCCGGCGAGCGGCTTCGGCTTCGGCATACGCTGAAGCTTCGCCTCTTCGAGTAGCCAGTATTCGATGTCGAAGGCTTCCTGCTCGGGCAGTCCGCGATAGGTCGAAACGGAAGACGCCCCGCGCATGACGTTGATGGCGTTGACGTAGAATTCGGCCGAGATGCGCGCCGTCGCCTTGTCGCGGGCGAAGGTGATCATGCCGACGCCCGGCACGAGGTAGACGACGGCGTTCGGGTCGCGCATCGCCGGGCTGTCGGGCCGCTTGCAGCGTTCGTAATAGGCCGCGTAGTCGGCACGGTAGGCCTCGATCGCGGCCGGCAGGCCTTCGACCGTCTTTTCGACGTCGGGATCGGCCGGATCGAAATCGACCACCAGCGGGCGGATCTTGGTGCGCAGGAAATGATCCGGACAACTCGTGCCGAGCGGTGCCAGATCATCGAGTGCGTTCGAACCGACGAATTCGAGCACGGCGTCGCTGTCGTCGAAATGACCGATCTTGGCCTGGTCGGCACCGATCAAACCGCGGATCACCGGCATCAGGCGGGCGGCGGTCGCCCGGCGCTCCTCTCCGCCGAGCGGTGCGACGCGCTCCCCGCCGAAGGCTTCGCCGCCGGCCTTTTCGGCGAACCACGCGATCGCCCGGTTGATGATCTCGATCGTCGTCTCGTAGCACGTCTCGGCCGTATCGCCCCATGTGAAGAGGCCGTGGCTTTCGAGGACCACGCCGCGCGCGTCGGGATTTTCCCGGCAGAATGTCTCGAGCCATAGGCCGAGTTCGTAGCCGGGGCGCTTCCAGGGTAGCCAGCCGATCTCACCTTTGAAGATCTCTTCGGTCAGCCGCTCGGAATCGGCCGAAGCGGCGATCGCGATTACAGCGTCAGGATGCATGTGGTCGACATGCGGCTTGGGGACGTAGGCATGAAGCGGCGTGTCGATCGAGGCCGCGCGCGGGTTGAGGTCGAAGGTACAGTGCGGCAGGTAGCCGACCATCTCGTCCTCGTGTTCGGGGCCGCGATAGAGCCCCTTCAGCGCGTTCAGCTTGTCCATGTAAAGCGTGGCGAAGCCGTCCATGGTGATCGTTCCGACGTCGCCGCCGGAGCCCTTCACCCACAGCACATCAACGCTTTCGCCGGTCAGCGGATCGGTCTCCGCGATCTTTGCCGAGGTGTTGCCGCCGCCGTAATTGGTGATGCGCTTGTCCGAGCCGAGGAGGTTGGAGCGGTAGAGCAGCTTTTCCGCCTCGCTCATGCCCGCGGCACGCTCCACGTCCCACAAATTGGCGAGCCGCGACTCGTCGTGCTGGTCGAGCATGGGTGAACTCCTCCCGGTCTGGCTGCCGCCGTGGCGCAAACGCGGTCCACGGTCGTCATCGTCCATCGCATCTTCGATCCAGGCGCCAGACCTGTCAATCAAAAACGATCACAACCACGCATACTGCGGTGCACCAACCATGGTAATGATCGAAATTGATTGACAATGCATGCTCGCGGTGGAACGGTACGGCCCATCAGGGAGGCGCTGCGGTGCACGAGAAGGAACGCCATCGCATCATTCTGTCGGCCGTTCAGGACCGGCCGGTCGCGACCGTGACGGAACTCGTTGACCTTACCGACAGCTCCGAGGCCACCATTCGTCGCGACATCGCCGCCCTTCACGTGCAGAAGCGGTTGCGGCGCGTTCGCGGCGGCGCCGAAGCGCTGAACCCACCCCAGTTTCCGGGGCTTGCCGGCCGGCCGTTCCGCGTCAACGAAACGATCAACATCGCCCGCAAGCGTGCGATCGCGAAGGAAGCCGTCGCGCTCTGCGAGGACGGCGAATCGATCATCGTCAATGGCGGAACGACGACGTTCCAGATGGTGCACTGGCTGGCCTCGCGCCGCCTGCAGGTCTTCACGAATTCCTTTCCGATCGCCGAGCACCTGCTCAAGCATTCGAAGAACTCGGTGATGCTGCCCGGCGGCACGATCTACCGCGAGCAGAACATCGTGCTCAGCCCCTTCGACAACGACGTTACGCGCAATTTCTACGCACGGCGCATGTTCATGGGCGCGCAAGGGCTCGGGCCGCTCGGCCTGATGGAAGCCGATCCATTGCTCGTGCAGGCCGAGCAGAAGCTCGTCGATCAGGCCGACGATCTCGTCGTGCTGATCGATTCGTCGAAGTTCGATCAGCGCTCGAGCCTCATTCTCTGCGGCCTCGACCGAATATCGACGGTGATTACCGACGACGCACTCGAGGATCGCCACGCCGCGATGCTCGACAGCGCCGGCGTCGCGCTGATCGTCGCCGAACCGGGCGAGGAGGCGAAAACCCGAACCCGCTCCTCGGCCTGACGCCGGGGCGCCGTCTTTCAATCCAGGGAGGAGACCAGACATGAAGGCATTCAGGAAAATCGTGATGGCGGCGGCCGTATCCGCCATGGCCATCGGTGCCGCGCACGCCGCGGACAAGACCAAGATCGCGCTCGTCGTGAAGAGCCTCGGCAACGGCTTCTTCGAGGCCGCGCACGAGGGCGCCGATGAAGCCGCCAAGAAGCTCGGCGACGTTCAGGTCATCTATACCGGGCCGACCGACACCACGGCCGAGGGCCAGATCCAGGTGCTGAACACGCTGATCGCCCAGCACGTCGACGCCATCGCGATATCGGCCAACGACAAGGATGCGGTGGTGCCGACGCTTAAAAAGGCGATGCAGCGCGGCATCGACGTCATCTCCTGGGACTCGGCCGTCGCGCCGGCCGGCCGCGAGATGCACCTCAACCCGTCCTCGAACGAACTGATCGGCCAGACGCTCGTCAAGCTTGCCCAGCAGGCGCTGCCGGACGGCAAGGGCAAGATCGCCATCCTTTCGGCATCGGCCACCGCGACCAACCAGAACACGTGGATCGCGGCGATGAAGGACCAGCTCAAGGACCATCCCGACATCGACCTCGTCACCACGGTCTATGGCGACGATCTTTCCGACAAGTCCTACCGCGAGGCGGAAGGCCTGATGAAGAGCTATCCGGACCTGAAGGCGATCGTCGCGCCGACGTCGGTCGGCATCGTCGCGGCCGCCCAAGCCGTCGAGGATGCGGGCAAGACCGGCCAGATCAACGTCACCGGCCTCGGCTTGCCCTCCGAGATGGCCGGGCACGTGAAGACCGGGGCGTCGAAGTCCTTCGCGCTGTGGAACCCGATCGATCTCGGCTACGCCGCGACGATGATCGCCTACCAGCTCGCGACCGACAAGGCCGAGGCGAAGGATGGGGCGACGATCGATATCGGCCGGCTCGGCTCCGTAAAGCTTGACAGCGACAACGAAGGCGTGATGGGCGAGCCCTTCGTCTTCAACGCCGACAACATCGACAAATACGCCAAGATGTACTGATCCGGTTCACCGCCCGGCGGCCTTTGGGTCTGCCGGGCAGGCATGTTCCCGCTCATTCGACAGGCGGCATTTTCCCGTGCTTCACGACAGCTCCATCGCCGCATCGGTACCCGCGATCGCGCTTTCCGGCGTCTCGAAATCCTTTCCGGGCGTCAAGGCGCTGAACGCGGTGGCGCTGACGCTTCACGCCGGCGAGGTGACGGCGCTCGTCGGCGAGAACGGGGCCGGCAAGTCGACCCTCGTCAAGATCCTGACCGGCATCCATCAGCCGGATGCCGGCGAGATCACGGTGCGCGGCGAGCCGATGCGCTTCGCGACGCCGCAGGCCGCGGCCGAAGCCGGCGTTACTGCCATTCACCAGGAAACGGTCCTCTTCGACGAGCTTTCGGTCGCGGAGAACGTCTTCCTCGGTCACGCGCCGAGGACGCGCTTCGGCTTCGTCGACTGGGCGACGATGGAACGCCGCGCGCGCGATCTCCTGAAGGGCATCGGTGCCTCGATCGATCCGCGCCTGCCGCTGAAGGATCTCGGCATCGCCAACCAGCACCTTGTCGCCGTCGCTCGCGCCCTTTCGACCGACGCGCAGGTCGTCATCATGGACGAGCCGACCGCCGCCCTTTCGCAAAAGGAGATCGAGGAACTCTACACCCTCGTCGAGACGCTGAAGGAAAACGGCAAGGCGATCCTCTTCATCAGCCACAAGTTCGACGAGATCTTCCGCATCGCCGACCGCTACACCGTCTTCCGCGACGGGGAGATGGTTGCCGAAGGGCGGATCGCCGAAACCGATTCCAATGCGCTCGTGCGGCTGATGGTAGGGCGCGCCGTCGACACGATCTTTCCCGAGCGCGAGACGAAGGCCGGCGAGCCGGTCCTGACGGTCTCCGGCTACAGCCACCCGACCGAGTTCGCCGATATCGGCTTCGAGCTCAGGCGCGGCGAGATCCTGGGCTTCTACGGGCTCGTTGGGGCAGGGCGCAGCGAATTCATGCAGGCGCTCTTCGGCATCACCAAACCGTCGAAAGGCGCGATCCGCATCGACAGCGAGGTCGCCGTCATCCGCTCGCCCGCCGAGGCGATCGAAAAGGGCATCGTCTACGTTCCGGAAGAGCGCGGCCGGCAGGGTGCCGTCGGCCCGCTGCCGATCTTCCAGAACATCACGCTGCCCTCGCTGACGCGCACCTCGCGCAGGGGCTTCCTGCGGCTCGCCGAGGAATTCGCGCTCGCGCGGCAGTACGGCGAACGGCTCGATCTGAGGGCGGCCAGCCTCGACCAGCCGGTCGGCAACCTTTCGGGCGGCAACCAGCAGAAGGTCGTCATCGCCAAATGGCTGGCGACGCAGCCGAAGATCATCATTCTGGACGAGCCGACGAAGGGCGTCGACATCGGCTCGAAGGCGGCCGTCCACGCCTTCATGAGCGAACTCGTGGAACAGGGGCTGTCGATCATCATGGTCTCCTCGGAGATCCCGGAAATCATGGGCATGTCGGATCGCGTCATCGTCATGCGCGAAGGCCGGATCGCCGCGACCTACGAACGCGAGGCGATCACGGCGGAAAAGCTGGTGCGCGCGGCAGCGGCGATCGGGGAGGCGGCCTGATGAACGCGCTCCTCTTCCGTCCGCGGGACCTGCTGCTCGCCGGCGCCATCGTGCTTCTGGCAATTGCCATCTCGACGCGCTACGGCGCCTTCGTCTCGCTCTCGAACCTCCTCAACGTCTACAACGACACCGCCATCCTGATCATGCTCGCCTTCGCGCAAACGGCAGTGATCCTGACGCGCTGCATCGATCTCTCGGTCGCCGCCAACCTCGCCCTGACCGGCATGATCGTGGCGCAACTCAATACGATCGCGCCAGGTGTGCCGATCCTCGCGCTCATCGCGCTGGCGCTCCTGATCGGTGCCGTCCTCGGCGCGATCAACGGCTTTCTGGTCTGGAAGATCGCCATCCCGCCGATCGTCGTGACGCTCGGCACGCTGACCATCTATCGCGGCCTCATCTTCGTCATCGCCGGCGGGGAGTGGGTCAATGCGCACCAGATGAGCGACGCTTTCAAGGCATTCCCGCGCGAAACGCTGTTCGGCGTGCCGGTGCTTTCCTGGATCTCGCTTCTTCTGATCGTCGTCATGGGCCTCGTGCTGACGCGCACGGCGCTCGGCCGGTCCTTCTACGCCGTCGGCGGCAATCCGGCCGCTGCGGTCTATGCCGGGATCGATCCCGGTCGCGTCCGCTTCCTTGCGTACACGATCTCCGGCGCGATTTCGGGCCTGTGCGGCTATCTCTGGGTCTCGCGATACGCCGTCGCCTATGTCGACATCGCCAACGGCTTCGAGCTCGACGTCGTCGCGGCCTGCGTCATCGGCGGCGTGTCGATCGCCGGCGGCATCGGCACCACCGCCGGCGCCGTGCTCGGCGCGCTCTTTCTCGGCGTCATCAAGAACGCGTTGCCCGTCATCGACGTCTCGCCCTTCTGGCAGATGGCGATCTCGGGGGCGGCGATCATCCTTGCCGTCGCCTTCAACGCACGCGCAGAACGCACGAAGGGCCGCATCATCCTGAAGCGGGCGGAGACGACGGCATGAGCGAGACTGCGGCCAATCCCCGGCGCATTCCCGATCGCCTTTCCGGCCGGGGCATGGCGGCGCTGCAGAGCTGGGAGAGCCTGCTCGTCGTGGTGGCGATCGCCGTCTTCGTCGCGAACACGCTCGCCTCGCCCTATTTCCTCGATCCCTACAGCCTCTCCGACGCGACCTACAATTTCACCGAGCGCGCGATGATCGGCTTCGCCATGGCGCTGCTCATCATTTCGGGCGAGATCGACCTTTCCGTCGCGTCGATCATCGCGCTCGCCTCGACGGCGATGGGTGCGGCGGCTGCCGCCGGCTTCGGCATTCCCGTGCTGGTCGTCGTCGCGCTCGTCGTCGGCCTCGTCTGCGGCGCGTTCAACGGCTTCCTCGTCACCCGGCTCGGCCTGCCGTCGATCGTCGTGACGATCGGTACGCTCAGCCTCTTCCGCGGCATCGCCTTCATCGTTCTCGGGGATCAGGCCTATACGAGCTATCCGTCCGGCTTTTCGTGGTTCGGCATGGGCTACGTCTTCTGGGTCGTGACCTTCGAACTGGTGCTCTTCGTCGTCTTCGCCGTGATCTACGGCATCGTGCTGCACAAGACGAATTTCGGCCGCCAGGTCACTGTGATCGGCAACAACCCGACGGCCGCGCTCTTTTCCGGCATCCGCGTCGCGCGCGTGAAGTTCATTCTCTTCCTGCTGACGGGCGTCATGTCGGGCATCGCCGCGGTCTGCCTGACGGCGCGCCTCGGCTCGACGCGGCCTTCCATCGCGCTCGGCTGGGAGCTCGAGGTCGTCACCATGGTCGTGCTCGGCGGCGTCAACATTCTCGGCGGTTCGGGCACCATCCCCGGCGTCGTGCTCGGCGCGATGATCATGGGCATGGTCACCTTCGGCCTCGGCCTTCTCAACGTGCCGGGCACCGTCATGTCGATCTTCACCGGCATCCTGCTGATCGCCGTCATCGCGCTTCCGATCGTCTGGCGCCGGGTGCGCACGAGGATGCGCACATGAGGTTCCACATATGAGGCCGGGCATGGAAAAGCACGCCGTGCGCATGCGCCTGAAACCCGGATGTACGGACGAATACAAGGCGCGCCACGATGCCATCTGGCCCGAGCTCGTCGCGCTTTTGAAGCAGGCGGGCGTCGAGGATTATTCGATCCATCTCGACGCCGAGACGAACTTCCTCTTCGCGGTGATGTGGCGGCGCACCGACCACGGCTTGGACGCGCTCGCCGACCACCCGGTCATGCGCCGCTGGTGGGCGATGATGGCCGACATAATGGAGACCCACGAAGACGACGCGCCCTTGACTGCATCGCTTTCCACCGTCTTCCACATGGAATGAGCCGATGGCGCCCGCGAGACACGTCGCCGTCGTCGACATCGGCAAGACCAACGCGAAGATGGCGCTGGTCGATCTCATGACGACGAGCGAAATCGCGGTCCGGCGACAGCCGAACCGCGTATTACAAGGCCCGCCATATCCCCATTACGACATCGAGGCGTTATGGGCGTTCATCCTAGCCGGACTGCGGGAATTCCAGGCGCAGCACGGGGTGGACGCGATCACGGTCACCACGCACGGAGCCTGCGCCGCGCTGCTCGATGCCGGCGGCGATCTCGCGGCCCCCGTGCTCGACTACGAGCATGACGGTCCCGATACGCTTTCGATGCGATACAATCCGATACGCCCGGCATTTACGGAAACCGGTACGCCCCGCTTGCCGCTCGGTCTCAATCTCGGCGCGCAGCTCTTCTGGCAGTTCGAGACGTTTCCCTGGATCCGGCAGCGGACGCGGACGATCCTCACCTATCCCCAGTACTGGACCTATCGGCTGTGCGGTGTCGCCTCGAACGAGGTGACGTCGCTCGGCTGCCATACCGATCTCTGGAACCCGCACGAGGGTGCGTTCTCCTCGCTCGTCGAGCGGATGGGGTGGGGCGGCCTGATGGCACCCGTACGCAAGGCGACCGAGCAGCTCGGAACCCTCGAGCCGGCGATCGCCGCACAAACGGGAGTACCCGAAGGCACGCCGGTCGTCTGCGGCATTCACGATTCCAACGCGTCCCTCTATCCGCATCTTGCCGCGGGCGATCCACCGTTTGCTGTCGTGTCCACCGGCACATGGGTCATCTGCATGGCCGTCGGCGGTAAAGCGGTGTCCCTCGATCCGTCACGTGACACGCTGATCAACGTGAATGCGTTCGGCAATCCGGTCCCGTCGGCCCGCTTCATGGGCGGGCGCGAATTCGAACGCCTGATGGAAGGGCGCCGACGGGACTGCACCGCGGCAGATGTGGATGCCGTCCTGAAAGGCGGCGCAATGCTGTTGCCCGCCGTGGAAAACGGCTCGGGTCCCTTTCAGGGTCGCAGGCCCGAATGGACGGTGGACGAGGCATCGCTTCCCGACGGCGAGCGATATGCGGCGGTCTCGTGCTACCTGGCAATGATGACGGCGACATGCCTCGAAATGGTCGGTGCGGCCGGCTCGACGATCGTCGAAGGCCCGTTCGCGATGAACGCGGTCTATCGAAACGTCCTGGCGGCCGCCACGAAAAGACCGGTCGTCGCGGTCGAGGGCACAGGCACCAGCATCGGCGCGGCCATGATGATCGATGCGCATGCGGGCAGGGCACGGCCGGCGAGGGCGGAACGCACCGATCCGCACCGCCGCTTCTTCCGATATGTGGAGAGGTGGCGCGAAGCGCTCGTCGGTTAATCCACATGCGGGTAGCCATCTGCTTCCCGGGAAGGAACCCGCCGGATTCCATGCGATAACCGCATTTCGTTTCCGTGGAGTGTGCTCAGGCGATGCCGCTGAAATTAATGGGGAGGTGAAGCGGAGCGGGGTTGCGTGACCGGCCGGTGTCGGCATAATCGCTAAAAGCCCGATTAATCCGATATTTAGGGGAAACTGATGAAGAGAACGATCGGTACGACGTTTGCAAGCGTGATGGTGCTATCCCTCATGATGGCCGGCGTGGCTTCCGCCGAGACCGTCTACAACCGCGGCAACGACACCGATCCGACGACGCTCGACATCGACAAGACGACGACCGTCGCCGAAGCGAACCTCTCGCGCGATCTCTATGAAGGCCTCGTCGTCTACGACGCGAACGCCAAGGTCGTGCCGGGCGTCGCCAAGAGCTGGGACGTCTCCGACGACGGAAAGACCTACACCTTCCACTTACGCGACGACGCGAAGTGGTCGAACGGCGATCCGGTCAAGGCGAGCGATTTCGTCTTCGCGTTCCGCCGCCTTGAAAATCCGAAGACCGCGGCGACCTACGCCAACATCCAGTACGTGATCAAGAACGCCGAGGCGGTGAACAAGGGCGACATGCCGCCCGAAAAGCTTGGCGTGAAGGCGATCGACGACCATACGCTCGAGATCGACCTCGAAAATCCGACGCCGTATTTCCTGGAGCTTCTCACGCACCAGACGGCGTTGCCGCTTCACCAGAAGTCGGTCGAAAAGTACGGCAGCGATTTCACGAAGCCGGGCAACCTCGTCACCGACGGCGCATACAAGCTGAAGTCGTTCACACCCAACGAGAAGATCGTCATGGTGAAGAACGACAACTACTATGACGCCGACAACGTTCAGATCGACACGGTCAACTACATCCCCTTCGAGGATCGTTCCGCCTGCCTGCGCCGTTTCCAGGCGAACGAGGTCCAGTCGTGTTCGGACATTCCGGCCGAGCAGATCGACTACATGAAGAAGAACCTTGGCGATCAGGTTCACATCGCACCGTATCTCGGCACCTATTATCTGCCGATCGACGTGCGCGAGAAGAAGCTTTCCGATCCGCGCGTGCGCAAGGCGATCTCGCTCGTCATCGATCGCCAGTTCCTGGCCGACGAGATCTGGCGCGGCACCATGCTGCCGGGCTACTCGATGGTGCCGCCCGGCATCGGCAACTACTTCGATCCGGTCTACATCGAATCCAAGGGCAAGGATCTCTTCGACCGCGAGGACGAAGCCAAGAAATTGTTGAAGGAAGCCGGCGTCCAGCCCGGCGACCTGACGGTCGAGCTGCGCTACAATACCAGCGAGAACCACAAGAACACGATGACGGCCGTCGCCGACATGCTGAAGAACATCGGCATCAAGGCCAAGCTCGTGGAGATGGAAGGAACCGGCTACTTCGACTATCTGAAGAGCGGCGCCAAGTACGACATCGCCCGGGCCGGCTGGATCGGAGACTATTCCGACCCGCAGAACTTCCTGTTCCTGTTCAAGTCCCAGAACGACGGCTTCAACTACCCGCACTGGAAGAACCAGAAGTACGATCAGCTGATGCAGAAGGCGAGCACCATGCAGGACCTGCATGCGCGCTCCAAGGTGCTGAGCCAGGCCGAACAGCTTCTTCTTTCCAAGATGCCGATCATTCCGGTGATGTACTACTCGTCCCGTTCGCTCGTCTCGAAGAACCTGAAGGGCTGGAAGGACAACATCCAGAACGTCCACATCACGCGCTACATGTCGATCGAAAAGTAGCCGCCGGACCGGACGACGATCGCGAGGACCGAAGCACGCATACGCTTCGGTCCTCGTCCGGTTCCACGCGCCGCTGCCCACATCCATGGGGGCATATAGCGCGGCAGGAGATGAGAGCCCATGTTCTCCTACGTGATCAGACGCTTCGGCAGCGCGCTTCCGACGCTCTTCATCGTCATCACGCTTTCCTTCTTCATGATCCGGCTCGCGCCGGGCGGGCCCTTCGACCTGCAGCGCCCGCTCGACCCGCTGATCATGCAGCACCTCAAGCACGCCTATCATTTCGACGAGCCGCTGTGGAAACAGTACCTGCTCTACCTGAACAACCTCGCCCATTTCGATCTCGGGCCGAGCTTCACGCGGCGTGACTTCTCCGTCCTCGACCTCTTCCGCACCGGTCTGCCGGTCTCGATCGAACTCGGCGGGTTTGCGCTCCTCATCGCCCTCGTCGTCGGATCGATCCTCGGCGCCTTCGCCGCGCTCAAGCAGAACTCCTGGAACGACTACGGCGTCGTGGCGCTCGCCACGCTCGGCATCACCATCCCGACCTTCGTCATCGCACCGCTCCTGAGCCTCGTCTTCGGTGTCATGCTGGACTGGTTGCCTGCCGGCGGCTGGGGAGGGGGCGACTTTTCGCACGTCATCCTGCCGGTCGTAACGCTCGCCCTACCGCAGATCGGCATCATCGCCCGCCTGACCCGCGGCGCGACCATCGAGGCGCTGCGCTCCAACCACGTACGCACGGCTCGCGCCTACGGGCTGCCGTCCTTCGTGGTCGTCGGCGTCCATGCGATGCGCGCGGCGATCCTGCCGGTCGTCTCCTATCTGGGCCCCACGGCCGCCGCCCTTCTTACCGGTTCCGTCGTGGTCGAGACGATCTTCGGCGTGCCCGGCATCGGCCGTTATTTCGTCCAGGGCGCGCTCGGGCGCGACTATACGCTGGTGATGGGCACCGTGATCGTCGTCGCGGTCTTCGTCATCGTCTTCAACCTGATCGTCGACATTCTCTACGCGCTGCTCGATCCGCGCGTGCGCTTCGACTGAGGGACCGCTTCATGAGCCAGTCCGACCCGACCATCGCCGAAGAAGGACCGGCCGTTACTGCCGACGCCACGACCGGGCGTTCCTTGTGGCAGGATGCGTGGATCCGATTGCGTCGCAACCGCGCGGCCGTCGCGAGCGCCGTCGTGCTTCTCGTCTTCGTCGTCGCCGGCGTCTTCGGCCCGATGGTCGCACCGCATCCCTACGATGCCATCTACACGCAATATGTGCGCGTCCCTGCAAGCCTCGAAGCCTATCCGCGCGCCGACACGATCGAGCCCGCCTTCGAGCGTGCGCTGAAGCGCGCCCGCGTCGACGTCGGCAAGGTCACCGTCGACGGGTCGAGCGTCAGTGCACCGATCTCGAAGGACGAGAAGATCGATCCGCGCATCGTGCGCTACCTCGATCGTTCGGACATCTTCCACGACGCGACGATCACGGATCTGAACGATGCCGTCACGCAAGGGGTGATGACGGCCGCCGTCACGCGCGAGCTCTTCCCCTTCGGAACGGACGCGAACGGGCGCGACCTCTTAAGCCGCATCCTCATCGGCGTGCGCGTTTCTCTCGCCATCGGCGTGCTCGCCTCCTTCATGTCACTCGTGCTCGGCGTCGGCTACGGCGCGGTGTCGGGCTATCTCGGCGGGCGTGTCGACGATGTCATGATGCGGATCATCGACATTCTCTATTCGCTGCCCTTCATCTTCTTCGTCATCCTGCTCGTCGTCTTCTTCGGCCGGAATTTCGTGCTGATCTTCATCGCCATCGGCTGTACCGAATGGCTCGACATGGCGCGCATCGTGCGCGGGCAGACGCTGACGCTGAAGCGTCAGGAGTTCGTCCAGGCCGCGGAAGCGCTCGGCGTCGGGGACATGGGCGTCCTCAAGCGCCACATTATTCCGAACACGCTCGGGCCTGTGATGGTGTTCGTCACGCTGCTCGTGCCGAAGGCGATCCTGCTCGAAAGCCTGCTTTCCTTCCTCGGCCTCGGCGTTCAGGAGCCGATGACGAGCCTCGGCGTGCTCATCTCGGAAGGGGCGGCGAACATGCGCAGCGCCACCTGGCTGCTTCTCTTCCCCGCCGCGGCACTGACGATCATGCTCTTCGCATTGAACTTCCTGGGCGACGGCCTGCGCGACGCGCTCGACCCGAAGGACCGCTGACCATGAGCGAGAACGCCAAGCCCATCCTCGCCGTTCGCGGTCTCGACGTGCGCTTCGAAACCAATGACGGGCCGGTTCAGGCGGTCAACGGCATCGATCTCGACATCATGCCCGGCGAAACGGTCGCCGTCGTCGGCGAATCCGGTTCGGGCAAGAGCCAGACCATGATGGCGATCATGGGCCTGCTCGCTTCCAACGGAAGGGCGACCGGCTCGGCGAAATATCGCGATCAGGAACTCATCGGGCTCGGCGAGAAGCGGTTGAACCGCGTTCGCGGCGCGAAGATGACGATGATCTTCCAGGAACCGATGACCTCGCTCGATCCGCTCTACCGGATCGGCCGCCAGATCGCCGAGCCGCTCGTGCACCATGCCGGTATGGGGCGGTCTGCCGCGCGAAAGCGCTGTATCGAACTGTTGCGCCTGGTCGGGCTTCCGGAGCCGGAACGGCGCATCGATTCCTTTCCCCACGAGCTGTCCGGTGGCCAGCGCCAGCGCGTGATGATCGCCATGGCGCTCGCCAACGACCCGGATATCCTCATCGCCGACGAGCCGACCACGGCGCTCGACGTGACCATCCAGGCGCAGATTCTGGAGCTTCTGGCCGATCTGCAGAAGCGCCTCGGCATGGCGATCGTCTTCATCACCCACGACCTCGGCGTCGTGCGCCGCTTCGCCGAGCGCGTCTACGTGATGAAGCTCGGCGATGTGGTCGAGGAGGGCAGGACGGCCGCGATCTTCGACGACCCCACCCACGACTATACGCGCATGCTGATCAAGGCGGAACCCAGCGGAAGCAAGCCGCCGGTCGAAGAGAGTTCGCCGGTCCTGCTCGAGGGGAAGGACGTCGTCGTCGGCTTCCGGCAGGAGAACGCCGGCTGGTTTTCGGGATCGAGCGAATTTCGCGCCGTCGACGGCATCTCGCTTCGCCTTCGGCGAAAGCAGACGATCGGCGTCGTCGGCGAATCCGGGTCCGGCAAGTCGACGCTTGGTCGTGCGCTCCTGCGCCTCGTCCACGGCAGGGGCACCGTTCGATACGGCGACCGGGACATATCGAGCCTCGACAAGCGCGGCATGCGGCCGCTGCGCAAGGAACTCCAGATCGTCTTCCAGGATCCCTTCGGCTCGTTGTCACCGCGCATGACCGTCGGCCAGGTCATTACGGAGGGCCTGCTTGTGCACGAGCCGGATCTTTCCCGGCGCGAGCGGGACAAGCGTGCCATCGATGGGTTGAAGGACGTCGGCCTCGACCCGGCAATGCGCAACCGGTATCCGCACGAATTTTCCGGCGGCCAGCGCCAGCGCATTGCCATCGCCCGAGCGGTCATCCTCAAGCCGAAGGTCATGGTGCTCGACGAACCGACCTCCGCGCTCGATCGCTCGGTGCAAAAGCAGATCGTGGAACTCCTGCGCCGGCTGCAGGAGGAACACGACCTTTCCTACGTCTTCATCAGCCACGATCTCGCGGTCGTACGCGCCATGTCCGACTACATCCTCGTCATGAAGGACGGCAAGGTCGTGGAAGAGGGCGTCGCCGAGCGCATCTTCGACCATCCCGAGAAGGAATACACGCAGGCCCTCGTGCAGGCGGCGATGGATACGGATCCGATAACCGTTTCCGCAGCACGTTGATGCCGGCGGCGCGCTCGCCCGATCAGGTCAGGTCAGGGCGCCGGTTGTCTTCGCAAGGGCTTCGATTTCGTTCGCCGATGCCGCGCCCTCCATCGGGCCCTGTTTCGTGACGGCGATCGCGCCGGCGGCTGCCGCCATCTGCAGGCAGGCCTTCGGAGCGTATCCGCGCAGCCAGTAGGTGAGGAACGTTGCGCCGAAACTGTCGCCGGCGCCGGTCGGATCCGTTTCATCGACCGGAAAAGCGGACTGATCGATCGTGAGGGCGCGATCGTGATAGCGCGCGCCGGCGCTACCGCGTTTATGCACGACGACCGTGACGCCGTTGTCGAAAAGAGCGTCCAGCGCCTCGCGTTCCCTCGAGCCGGGATGGGCGATGAAGAGTTCGTCGCCGGACGGCAGGAAGACATCCGTCTGCGACAGGATAGCCGGAAGCGAGTGGTGAAGAAAACCGTCCGCAATGGCTTCCGGACGGACATTCGGATCGAACGAAACCGTGCCGCCGCGTGCCTTGACGCGCGAGATCCCGTCGAGCGTCAGCGCCGCGAGGGATTCCGAGAACAGCGACGATCCCATGACATGGAGGTGGTCGGTCCTGTCGACCATCGCATGGAGGGGCTCGCTCTCGGCGATTTCGCCGCATGCGCTGTGGGCGATGTTGAAGATGAACTGCCGGGACCCGTCGGCTGCATAGCGCACGAAAGCGGAGCCGGTCGGTCGTGTCCTGCTGATGGCGACCGCGCGCACATCCACCCCGCTTATGCGAAGCCGATCGAGGTTCATTCGCCCAAAATCGTCGTCTCCGACGCACGAGGCGATGCCGCAAGCCTGACCGAGCAACGCGGCCTGATGGATGAAGATCGCCGGAGCGCCGGAGGCGAACGGACCGACGAAAGGCTGCGCTTCGGTGAAGCCGTCGCCGCGTTCGCTCGCCATGATCTCGACGACGATCTCGCCGATGGCAGCGATATAACGGTCCCGCTTTTCCATGGCGCGCATCCTTCCGTCCACTCGGACTTCTCCGGTCATTCCAGCATGATGTCCGGCGACCGGACAAGAAGAACTTTACGCGTGAAAAGATTTGTCGTCTAACGGAAGCGGATCGAACGGACGTTCCGGGTGCCGGATAAAAAAATGCAGAAAATGCGTACCATGGAAGAGCTGTCGGTCGCATGCGGCATCTCGCGCCCGACGCTGTCGAAATATTTCCACAATCCAGCAAGCGTGCGAACGAGCACGCGGGCGCGCATCGAGGATGCGCTTTCGGTCTTCGATTACCGGCCGAACCTCTTCGCCATCAATCAGAACCGGGAACGACCGAAGACGATCGGGATCGTCGTTCCCCAGATGACGGATCCGTTCTATGCCGAGCTGGTACGCGAGATCGAGCTTCGGTGCATCGATGCGGGTTTCTGGCCGATCGTCCTCAGTTCCCACGGCTCGCCGGACCTCGAAGCGCGCGCGCTCGGCACGCTGCGTTCGCTCAGGCTTGCCGGCGCGATCCTCGCGCTTCTCGGCAACGAGGCGCGCGACGATGCGGTTTCACGTCTTGCCGAAACGATCCCGATCGTGCTCCTCGACAGCAGACGGGACACGGAGCTTCCCTTCGTCGGCACCGACAATGCCCACAGCATCGCCCTTATCGTCGAATATCTGCACCGTTCCGGCGAGCATCCGTGCTTCCTGGAGATGCCGTCCGTCAACGCGAATGCCGAAGAGCGCCGCGAAGGCTATCGGCGCGCCATGGAAGAGGTAGGCGCCGAGCCGATCCTGCTTGCGCCCTCCACGCACGGATGGGATTTCGAAGAGATCGGCTACCGGAGCGCCGAAGCGGTCATGAACGATGGCGGATTCCCGACCCGTACGGTGCTTTGTGCCAACGACCGCCTCGCGATCGGCGTCCTCGCGGCGGCGTGTGCGCGTAACGTCCGGGTGGGGGTAGAGGAGGGGTGCCAGTTGCGCGTCGCGGGGCACGACGACCATCCGATGGCACGCTACACCTGCCCGCCGCTTACCACCGTCGCGCAGAACTTCGAGCAGCTCGCGGCACAAAGCCTCGATCTTCTTCTCGCCCGGGTCGAAGGCCCCGAGCGGCCGGGCGGAGAGCGGATTCAGGAACGGCGGCTGAAGGGCAGTCTCGTCCTGCGACGTTCCGCCTGAACGCAGGCGGTGCCGTACCGGTCGGAAACGCGTGCGTTCGGAGTTTCCGACACGAGCGATGCTCGCCGGCTCCGCGCCCGCCGTCACCCGCAGGGCTCACACGGCGGTATAGCCGCCGTCGATGGGAAGCGAGACGCCGGAGATCATCGATGCCCCGTCGCTCAGCAGAAAGGCGATCGGGGCGGCGATCTCTTCTTCCGTCGCCCAGCGGCCGAGAGGCATCTTTTCGAGGAAAGGGCCGCCGATGTCCTCGCGACCCCAGTAGAATGCGGACATTTCCGTCATCACCACGGTCGGATGAACGCCGTTGACGCGAATGCCGTATTCGCCGAGTTCGAGCGCGGAGACCCGCGTGATGTTGTCGAGGGCGGCCTTCGAAGATCCATAGGAGATATGACCCCTGAGGCCGACGAGTGCTGCCTGGCTCGAAACGTTGACGATGGCGCCGCCCTTGCCGAGCCGGATCATGCTCTTCGAGGCGTATTTCGTAACCAGAAGCGCGCCGCGCGCATTGACGGCGATCACCTCGTCGAAGACGGAAATGTCGGTTTCCATCGGCGTCGCGATCTCGCCTCCGAAGCCGCCGCAATTGACGACTCCCCAGAGATCGAGATCCTGAAGGGCGTCGCGCACGCTTTCTTCGGATTTGAGATCGAACGGCAGAGCCCGTGCGCCGGTCTCGTTCGCAAGCTCGTCGAGCTTTTCGACATTGCGTCCGCTCGCGATTACGTCGGCTCCTTCGCGGCGAAGGTGCCTCACCGTCGCAGCACCAATTCCTCCCGAAGCGCCCGTTACCAGTATCGCTCCCTGATCAAAGGACATCGTCGTGGCCTCCTCGTTTCCGTTATTCGATTGATGATGCGGCGTTGCAAGCCGTCTCGGAAAAGCACTGGCTGGAAGGCATGTTCGCGGCACGGGCGAGCAAGGTCATTACAAGCATGCGCCGGCGACCCGGTCCTATCCATCGCAGTTCACGCCGGCGTGCCCTAATCGCTTGCGCCCATCATCAGCCGAACGATCTCTTCGTCACTCGTCTCGGAAGGCATCCGCGTACCGGCGACCCTGCCGCGGGCGAGTACGACGATGCGGTCGGCGGCGGCGAAGATGTCGGGCAGATTGTGCGAAATCAGAATGATGCCGACATCCTGCGTCTTCAGCCGCTCGATCAGCGCCATCACCTCGCGCTGCTCGGGCACGCCGAGGGCTGCCGTTGGTTCGTCCATGATGACGAGTTGCGCCTTCCAATGGATCGCCCGTGCGATGGCGATCGCCTGACGCTGTCCGCCCGACATCTCGCGCACGGCCGCGCTGGGATCGGGCAGGGCGATCCCGAGGCTTTTCATGACGGCGGCGGCGTCGTTGCGCATCGTCTTCCGGTCGAGCACGGGGATGCCCATGACCCGCCGCATCTTCTCGCGGCCGAGATAGAGGTTGAGACCGGGATCGAGATTGTCGGCCAGCGCGAGATCCTGATAGATCGTCTCGAGCCCGGCCGCGCGCACCGCCTCGGGCGATTTTCCCGTCAGTTTCTCGCCCTTGAAACGGACTTCGCCGGCCGTCGGCGTATAGACGCCGGAAATCATCTTGATGACGGTCGACTTTCCCGCCCCGTTGTCCCCGGCGACGACGACGCATTCGCCGGGATGAACGTCGAAGGAGACGCCGCTCACGGCCTCGTTTCCGCCGAAGCGCTTCTTCAGGCCGTCGACTTCCAGCAACGCGCTCATGTCTGACTTCCCGAAAAGCGATCTCTGGACTGGTCGACGACCACCGCGACGATGATGACGAGGCCGACGGCGATGAACTGCCAGTATGGCGGCAACCCGCTGAAGACCAGGCCGAACTGGATGACGGCGATGATCAACGAGCCGATGACCGTGCCGATGATGGTTCCCTGTCCACCGGTCAGCGAGGCGCCACCGATGAAGACGGCGGCGACGGCGTAGAGCAGGATCGGCTCTCCGGCATTGGCCGCACCGGCCGAAAAGCGTCCGGTGTAGACCAGTCCGCCGGCGGCCGCCGTGACGGCCGACAGGACGAAGAGGATCATCAAATGGCGTTTGACGTCGACGCCGGCCCGCTCGACCGATGCGCGGCTCGCTCCGAGCGCATAGGTGTGGACGCCGAACTTGGTGTGCGTCAGCACGTAGTGGCAGAAAAGCGCGAGCACGCCAGCGATGATCGCCGGCAGGGGAACGCCCGCCACGGTGCCGTTTCCGAACACGCGGGCCGAGTCGTTCTGGATGGAGACGACGGCACCGCCCGCCACGATCAAGGCCGCGCCACGGGCGATCCCGTAGGTTCCGAGCGTGCCGATGAAGCTCGGGACGTTGATGTGTGCGATCAGCCAACCGTTGACCAACCCGACGATCGCACCCGCACCGATGCCTGCGGCGAGACCGGCCAGGAAGATCAGGAAGCCGGAATCCATGCCGCCGAGACGGATGACGAGCGCCATGACGACGGCCGCGAAGCCCGAACTGAAGGCGATCGAAAGGTCGATATGACCCGCCACGACGACGAGGGTCAGCCCGAGCGCGAGAAGCAGGATCTGGGATGCCGCCGTCAGGATCGCCTGGATGGAGTAGACCCTGAACAGGAAGGTGGCACCGACCTCGGTCTGCGCGTAGATCTCGAAGAAGATGAGAATGATCGCGAGGAACAGCCAGGACCACGCGTTGAGAAGGGGCTTCAGAACTGAAGCCCCGTTGGTATTTGCCATCCGCCTGGACCTTTATTCCGAGTAGATGAACTTCTGAACGGCGTCATCGGTTACATTGTCGGAATCCAGCACCGTGAACCCCGTGCCGATCTTGGTCGGAACGGATTGGCCGGCGAGAATGGCATAGGCCGTCATGACGCCGTAGTACCCGATCTCCGCGGGGTGCTGGGCGATGGTAGCGTCGATCTTGCCGGACTTGATGTCGTTGACGATGCTCGGCGGCGCGTCGAAGCCGATCACGGTCACGTCGTCGCTCTTGTTGGCGGCCGCCACGCCGTTCGCCGCACCGATTGCAGAGAACAGGTTGGCGCCGAACACGCCCTTGATGTCCGGATTGCGCGCGAGCACCGCCTGGAACTGGGATGCCGCCCGCGAGGCGTCGTTGTCGTTGTACTGGGTCGGCAGAACCTCGATGTTGGGATGGTTCTGCTTCAGCTCCTCCTTGAAGCCTTTCTCGCGCTGATCCATGGTCGAAACGCCGGGACGAAGGTGCGCTACGTAGACCTTTCCCTTGTCGCCGATCCGCTTGGCCATGGCCCTTGCCGCCACGCGGCCGCCGAGTTCGTTGTCCGACGCGATGTAGGAAAGCGGAAAGTCGCCGTCGCCGGATCCGTCCTGGTACTTGCCGTCGCCGATGTAGGTATCGAGCGTCACGACGGGGATGCCGGCGTCGCTCGCGCGCTTCAGCGGATCGACGAGCTGCGTCGTATCGGTCGGCGCGATGAGGATCGCGTCGGGATGCCGGGCAATGACGGCGTCGAGCACCGGGGTCTGCAGGACGGGATCGAATTCCTCGGCGCCCTGGAAGTTTACGGTGATGCCGAGCGCCTTCGCCGCGAGCTGTGCTCCGCGATTCATGGTGATGTAGAACGGATCGGTCGTAAGGCCCGGAATAAGCGTTATCTGGACGTTCTTCGGCACCTTGGCGGATTGCGCGTCGGATGATTTGTCCTGCGCCATGGCCGGCGCGCACATTCCAAGAGCCAACACGGCCGCGACAGCGGCACGCTGCAAATTGTATCGCATGATATCCTCCCACAGATCGGACCAGACGGCCCGACATGGAGTGTGTCGCCGAAATTTACCCGCGTCAACTGCGCCGTGTTCCCTCTGCGCGGCTGGGTCGAGGTCAACGGCGGCGAGAAGCGGGGCGATGGCAGCACATGCGGACTTTTCGACAAACGCACCAAAAGATCCGGCCACGAAAATCGAGCTGGATGGGAGCATTATTTACGCGCGTCAATTGATGGCGCCGGTGCGGCTGCGCCCCGGCCGGGCGATTGGCTTGGGGCACGGCATCGCATGGAAACGCACGATCCCGGTTCGGTTCACGACGATCGACTGTGGACAACCGTTTCTCCAACGAGCGGCGACCGAGGTACCGTCAATGCGTCGTGATGCGCCGTATGGGTGCCCTCGGCCAGTGCGGCCGCGTCTTGCGGATCGCGCATACCCTCCAGTCTCAAGCGCTCGTACCGCTCATGCTGCGTTGAGGGACGGCGATGCGGAAACTGCGTCGCCCGGCGGCTGATAGACCGGCGTGTCGACGCCTTCCATGCGCGCTTTGAGCTGCAGGGCGAGGATCTTCGAATAGAAGCGCGACAGCGCAAGGTTGCCGCCGTGAAACCACAGGGCTTCCTGTGCCGTCGGCTTCCACATGTTGCGCAACTCGCCGTGCCAGGGCTCCGGATCATGCTTCGTGCCCGAGCCGAGCCCCCAGCACGGGCCTACGCGATCGGCGGTCTCGCGCGATACGATCCGTGCGACGGTCTCGTGCATCGAATGATAGCCGATGCACGACACGATCGCATCGGCCCTGATCTCCTCGCCGTCTTCCATGACCATACCGGACCGCGTGAGTCGCGCGATACCGGAACCGCTTTTGACCCTTATCTTTCCCTCGATGATCAGGTCGCACGCGCCCACGTCGATGTAATAGCCGGATCCCGTGCGGTACGCCTTCATCATGTGTCCGGTCTCGTCGTCGCCAAAATCGATCGCGAAGCCGGCGTCCTGAAGCCGCTCGTAGAAATCCGCATCGCGCGTTCGGATCGTCTCGTAGAGCGCCTTCTGGCTCTCGGGCAGGACGGCGAACGGCGTGGAAGCAACCTTGATGTCGGCGATATCTACGGTAATGCCGCGCTCGATCGCATGCTCGGAATAGACGTCGAACGCCAGTTCCATCAGCGTGTCCGACTTGACCACGGTCGTCGGCGAACGCTGGATCAGCGTGACGTCGGCGCCGCGCTCCCAAAGATCGACGCTGACGTCGTGTCCTGAACTGGCAGCGCCGATCACCGCGCACGCCTTGCCGCGAAAGCGGTCTCCGTCGAAATAACGGCTCGAATGCAGGATCTCACCGTCGAAGTCGTCGGCGCCGGGCAGATCGATTTCGCGCGGCGGACCGTAGGCGCCCGTCGCGAAGACGAGCTGTTTGGGCTCGAGGACGATGCGTTCGCCGTCGCGGTCGACCTCGACCGTCCAGGTCTTCGTCTCGTCGTCGAAGGCTGCCCGCACGCATTCGCTCGATGTCCAGTAGTCGAGTTCCATGACCTTGGCGTACATCTCCAGCCAGTCGCCCATCTTGTCCTTGGGCGTGAAGACGGGCCAATGCTCCGGAAACGGAATATAGGGCATATGGTCGTACCAGACCGGGTCGTGCAGCACGAGCGTACGGTATCGGTTGCGCCATGAATCCCCCGGCCTCTCGTTCTTTTCGAGAATGAGGGTCGGAACGTCGAGTTGCTTGAGACGCGCGCCAAGCGCCATCGCGCCCTGACCGCCGCCGATGATGACGCAGAAGGGCTGTCGCGTGCGGCCGAGTTCCTGCTGCTCGCGCCGGCGCGCTTCCGTCCATGTCCGGCGATCCGGATCGGCCCCATGCTGGACGCCGAGGGGGCGGCGAACGCCCTTCGCCTCCTCGAACCCCTTCAGATCGTCCATCATCGTGAACATGGTCCAGCAGCGGCCTTCTCTGAGGCGGAAAATGCCGCGACCGTGGGCCGAGTGCGTATCGAAGGTGAACCAGGCCTCGATCGTCTCGCCGTCGACCGTCGGTTCGCCGTCGATGCGCAGATGCGACGGGCGTGCGGCGGGCAGGGTGGCACGAAGCATGTCGGCAACCGCTTCCCTGCCTTCCATGGTCTTGATGTTCCATGTGAAGGTCAGAAGGTCGCGCCAGTAACACTCCTCCCGAAAGAGATCGAGCGCAGCCTCGACGTCGGCGGTCTCGAGCGCGCGGGCGAAGCTTTCGAGCCAGGCCGCAGCCTGCTTGGACGGTTTCGTATCGAGCATCGACGGTGTTCCCCTTGTATCACGCTGGATCGGCCATTCGCTTCGCGACCGCGACGCGGCAAGCCGCGGTTTCAGTCGCCCAGCGGCTCCATCTCTTTGCCTTTGCGGTGGTTGAGCACGTTGTATTTGATGCGCCGCAATGTCTCGCGTGCCGTGCCTTCGAGCTTGTATCCGGCGGCCACCGAAAGAAGGTCGATCGTCGCCAGGAAGGCATAGCGCGATGCGGTCGGCTTCAGCGTGTCGGGATATTCCGGGATCTTCAACGTCAGCCCGACGTCGCAAGCGCAGGCGAGATCGGTGTTCGGCGCCGTGATGCAGATGGTACTCGCACCGTAGTGTTTGGCCAGTTCGACTGCCTCGATCACCTCGCGGGTGCGCCCGGTCGCAGAAATGGCGATCACCAGATCGTCCGGCTTCAAAGCCGAAGCCGTCATGCGCATGATGTAGGGGTCATTGTGGGCACCGACGGTCACCCCGTAGCGAAACAGACGATATTGCGTCTCCTGCGCCAATGCCGAGGAACTGCCGCCGAGGCCGAACACCACCACCTGCCGCGCGCCGGCGATCAGGGTCGCGGCCTTTTCCACGGCCGCGGGACCGATCTGCTTTTCGGCTTCTTCGAGCGCTTGGCGCGCCTTGCCGAACACCGCGCTCCAGAACGATATCGTATGGTCTTCGTGCGCCCGTGCCGACTTTTTCAGGAACAGCGCGCCGACGACGAGGCTCTGCGCGAGCTTGAGCTTGAAGTCGCGCACGCCGTCGCATCCGATCGCGCGGCAGAAGCGGGTCACCGTAGGCTCGCTCACCTCGGCCTTGCGTGCCAGCGCTGCATTCGAAGCCTCGACTGCGAACTTTACGTCGTCGAGGACGACCTCCGCAACGCGCCGCTCGGCCGGACGCAGGTTGGCATAGGCATCCTTGATCTGCGAAATGAGGTCGGGAATGTTCTTGGCGCGCAGGAGTTCTTTCGCTTCTTCATGCGCTTCCTGCACATCGCCGATCTGCTCCTGCTCCACATCGGTCACGGAACGACCCCTTTTTCACGACTCGAGCTGGCGATCCATCAGTTTGCTTTTCAGTCCGCTGAAACAATCCTTTTTCGAGTAGCACAAAAAACAGCAAGACGAACATGGCGGCCACCGTGTTGCAAACTAACATGGCGCTGGACCGTATAGAAGTCCTGTTAGTCAGGCCTTTCGGTCGACTGCATACTTTCGCGTCTGTGTTGGCGCAGCTCTCGCTTGACAGTCCAGGTGATATAGTCACTAGATTGCCGAAAGAACGGCGAACTTCGAACAGAGCCGCGAGCCTTTAGAGGTGCGCATGAACGTCACCGTCTCGAGATCTCCCAAGCTCGCCGTAAAGGCGGCGACGAAGGTGTATCGCACCGCTTCCGGCGACTTCATGGCGCTGCAGCACTGCAGCCTCGATGTCCACCGAAACGAGATCGTCTCCATCGTCGGCCCGTCGGGTTGCGGAAAGACGACGCTCTTACGGGCAATGTCCGGCTTGCACGGGCTGACCGAGGGCGAAGTCATGCTCGACAACCAGAAGATCACCGGGCCGCATCCGGATATCGGCATCGTCTTTCAGGAAGCCAACCTGCTTCCCTGGCGCGACCTCGATGCGAACATCCGCTTTCCCTTCGAGATCAAGCGCGAACGGCCGGATCGCCAATGGATCGAGCATCTGCTGCATAGTGTCGGCCTCGATGGGTTCGGGGGCAAGTATCCGCGCGAACTGTCCGGAGGCATGCAGCAGCGCGCCGCGATGGTGCGTGCGCTCGCGCTCAAGCCTTCCGTTCTGCTCATGGACGAGCCATTCGGGGCCCTCGACACGTTCACGCGCGAAGAGATGAACCGGCTCGTCGAAAGTATCTGGCTCGATACCCGGACGACGATCGTCTTCATTACCCATAGCATCGAGGAAGCCATCTTCCTCTCCGATCGCGTGATCGTCCTCACCGGCGGGCCGGGCCGCGTCGCGCGGGAATATCCCGTGCGGTTCGAACGCCCCCGCTCTTCGGAGGTGATGGCGACGCGCGAGGTCTTCGACCTTACGAACGCGATCAAGAGGGACATCGTCGGCGAGCGTGAAAGCCGACTGAACGGCAGTGCCCCGCAGCGCGAAGCGACCAGTTGAGGACAAGCAATCGTGGACAGCTCAGAAACGATCCCGGAGTTTCGCAAGGGTGGCGCCAGTAAGGGCGGAGAGGCGAGCCTTGCCAACCTGTCGGCGTTCTCCCGTGGTTCGGGAATGGCGTCTGCGAAGGAAGTCCTTGCCATCCTGGGTGTCGCCGTCGTCGTGATCGGCGGTATCGAACTTGCTCTGCGTTTCTTCAACGTGCCGCAATACATCATGCCGACGCCGAGCGCGATCGCCTACGCGCTGTTCACGGACTTTCCGCTGATCCTTCCGCATCTCGGTGACACGCTGGTCGAGCTTTTGGGCGGCTTTGCCATCGGTGCGTGCGTCGGACTGATCCTCGCGGCCGTCATCACGCAGTTTCCCTTCGCCGAGAAAATCGTCGCGCCCTACATTCTCATCCTCGTTACGACGCCCATGCTGGCACTCGTCCCGCTCCTGATCCTGCGCTTCGGCTTCGGCTATACGCCGCGCATCATCGTGGTCGCGCTCGCATCCGGTCCGATGGTGATGATCAACGCCGCCACGGGCTTTCGCCGGGTCGACAGCGCGAAGATCGCGCTCGCTCGATCCTATGGCGCGAATACGCTTCAGATGTTCTGGAAGATCCGTGCGCCGATGGCGCTGCCGATGATCCTGGTGGGCCTGATGATCGGTGCCATCTTCGGTCTTCTGACGGCGGTCGGCGCGGAGATGGTCGGCGGCGGGTTTGGCCTCGGCAATCGGCTCACGACCTACTCCTCGATGATCCAGATGCCGCAGTTCTTTGCCGTGGTCGTGATCCTCTCCGCTCTCGGCATTCTTATCTACACGATCTTCTTCCTCATCGGAAAGAAGTGGGCGAGCTGGGAGGCATAGCCATTCCGTCCTGCATGAAGGGCGGCGTCCACGGACTTTCGTGAGGATCGGTATCGAGGCGACAGGCCAAACACAGAGGGAACAATGCGATGACGCGTGACGATGGCGTGAAGAAGACCGTGCAGGCCGGAATGAGCCGGCGTTATTTCCTCCAGGTTTCGGCAGCCGGCGCCGTCACCGCGACGGCGCTCGGCGCATCGGGTTTCGTCCGGCCCGCCAAGGCTGCCGCCTATGACACGTTCACATGGATATCGCCGCGCGGCACGCTCGAAGTGCTCGACGACTATGCCTACTGGTCTGCCGCGAAGATGGGCTATTTCGGCGACATGAAGACGGAGATGCAGCCCGGTCCGTCCGATGGTACGGCAACCGTGAAGTTCGTCGACGTGGGTCAGGCCGACATGGGCTTTCCGTCGCCGGGCGTCTACTCCTTCTCCATCCAGAACGGCATGGATCTGATTTCCGTCTTCAACGAGGGTGCGCTCGATACGTTCAGCTTCGCCTTCCGCAAGGGCGAAGGCACGAAGGATCTCAAGAAGCTAGAAGGCAAGACCATCCTTCTCGGGTCGGCCGCCTGGCAGTCCATCACCGATCCGCTTTTGGCATCCCAGGGCGTCGACGTTTCCAAGGTCAAGTATGTCGAGGCCGGTTGGCCTGCCTGGGGCACGGCTCTCCAGAGCGGGCAGGGCGATGCCGCCCTTTCCTGGGAAGGCCTGCGGGCCGAATGGGTCGCCAAGGGCCTCAACTTCGAATACTGGCTCGGCGTGCAGAACTCCAAGTTCCCGGCCAATACCTTCGTGGTGCGCAAGTCGGACATGGCCGACCGCGACAAGAAGGCCTACATCGAGCGCTATCTGCGGGGTTGGGCCATGGGGCTGCAGTTCGGCTACGAGAACCCGCGCGCTTCGGTCGAGATCGTCTTCGACAAGTTCCCGACATTGGCGAAGAACCTCGGTCCCGAGATCGGAACCACCTCCATCCTGCAACAGATCCACGTGTTCCGCGGCGATATGGCCGAACGCGAGGGGTGGGGTGCGCACGACATGAAGAGCTGGCAGGCCTTCTTCGACACCCTGAAGGACATCGGCCAGATCACCAAGGACGTGAAGGCCGAAGACGTGCTTACCAACGAACTCATCGCCGGCGCGAACGACTTCGACAAGGACAAGGTGAAGTCGGACGCCGGGTCTTACGAACTGTCCAAGGATATGCAGGCCGTCGATATCGATAAGATCAGGCAGCATCTCTACGACCAGGCGATCTAGCGCGGGACCGCCCGTTCCTCGATGGGGCGGGCGGTATCGGGATGCTTCGACCAACTGCCAACCACAAGCCGGGAGTTCAGTGGTGCCTGACAAGGTGAAGGTTCTCGTCGTAGGCCTGGGCAACATGGGCGCGTCCCATGCCAGCGCCTATCATAGGCTGGAAGGTTTCGAGATCGTCGGTCTGATGAGCAGGTCGATCAAGGACAGGGCGATACCCGAGGAGCTCTCGGGCTATCCGCTATTCGAGGATTTCGACGACGCGATCGCGCAGACGAAGCCCGATGCCGTTTCGATCAACTCGTGGCCCAACACGCATGTCGACTACGCGCTTCGGGCCATGAATGCCGGTTGCCACGTCTTCATGGAAAAGCCGATCGCCACGACGGTGGAGGATGCCGAAAGGGTGGTCGCGCTGGCGCGCGAGAAGAATCGCAAGCTGGTTCTCGGCTATATCCTTCGCGTCCACCCTTCCTGGATCAAGTTCATCGAGATGGGCCGGACGCTCGGCAAGCCCCTGGTCATGCGGCTCAACCTGAACCAGCAGAGCAGCGGGCCCGCCTGGCATTGGCATAAAAACCTGATCGACTCGCTGATCCCGATCGTCGACTGCGGCGTGCACTATGTCGACGTCATGTGCCAGTTAACCGGCGCAAAGCCGGTGCGCGTCCACGGCATCGGCGCCAAGCTGTGGAACGAAGCGAGCAAGCAGAACTACGGCCATCTTCACGTGACGTTCGATGACGGATCCGTCGGCTGGTACGAAGCCGGCTGGGGACCGATGATGAGCGAGACGGCCTACTTCGTGAAGGATGTCGTCGGCCCCAACGGTGCGGTCTCGATCGTCGCCGGACAATCCGATGCGGGCGGGCGGGAAGAAGAGGAGCTTTCGGATTCGGCCGACATCAACCGGCATACGAAGACCGATGCGCTGAAGATCCATTACGCGGAATTGGACGCGGACAAGAACTTCGCCAGGAAGGATACGCTGCTCAGCATGGAGGACGAGCCCGGCCATCAGGACCTTTGCGACCGGGAGCAGGAATTCTTCCTCCGCGCGATAAGGGAGGATCTCGATCTGTCCGAATCGATGAATGCTGCCGTCGACAGCCTGCGGATCGTGCTGGCCGCCGAGCGGAGCATTCTCGAGGAAAAGGCGATCGAGTTGAATTGATCCGGGAAAATCCCCGGAACGCGAAGGGAAGGGAGGACGATCGAAGATGGCATCCGGTAGCGACGGTCTGGTCGAAACATATGTGCAGTCCGACGCTCTCGATCTGGCGGGGCTCGTGCAGACCGGGCAGGTGTCGCCGCAGGAGTTGGTCGAGGCCGCCGTCACGGTGATCGAACGTCTGAACCCGGAACTCAATGCCGTCGTTCACCGGCTATACGACATGGGGCGAGAGCAGGCGAAGACCGTCGATCTCGGGGCTGCCTTTGCCGGCGTACCGTTTCTTCTCAAGGAACTCGCATCGCAATGGGCGGGTGCACCGGTCACCAATGCGTCCCGGTACTTTCAGGACCTCGTGGCGCAGAGCGACACCGAAGCCGTAAAGCGCATGAAACGGGCCGGTCTGGTGCTCGTCGGCAAGTCCAATGCACCCGAAAACGGCTGGTCGATCACAACCGAGCCGAAGATGTACGGCGCCACGCGCAATCCCTGGTCGGCGGACGTGACGGCGGGCGGCTCGAGCGGCGGCACGGCCGCGGCCGTCGCCTCGCGCATGATTCCGATCGGCGAGGCGAGCGACGGCGCGGGCTCGATCCGGATTCCGGCCTCGTGTTGCGGGGCCGTCGGTCTCAAGCCTTCACGCGGACGGGTGAGCGTCGCTCCGCTCGGCGATTACTGGTATGGCGGCGCCTATTTCCTCGCCATCACGCGAACCGTACGCGATACCGCGGCCTATCTCGACGCTCTGGCGGGTGCGCTGCCGGGAGACCCGTACACGCCGTTTACGCCGGAGATGCCATGGGCCGAACTCACGCGTCGGCCTCCGAAAACGCTACGCATCGGCTATTCCGTCACCCCACCGAATGGCGGCTCGATCGATCCGGAGGTGAAGGCCACCGTTCTTGCCGCAGCGTCCACGCTGGCAAAGCTCGGCTACGACGTCGAGGAACACGACATGGCCCTCGATGCGGAAAGGGCCTGGGCGGTCTATACGCGCATGACCTGCGTGCAGACCGCGGCGATGTTCGACTGGCTAGCACCGCTCGTCGGGCGACGCGTGAGCGAGGACGACGTCGAGCCCGTGACGTGGGCGATCATCGAACGAGGCCGATCGATCGGCGGCGTGGATCATATTACCGACGTCGAGGAACTGCGAACGACGGGGAGGGGCATCGTCGGCGACCTCGGAGCCTACGACATCTTCATGACGCCGACCCTGACTCAGTTGCCCCGGCCAGTCGGCTACTACGATATGTCCGAACCCGACATCGATCGCTACAACGCGAAATGGAGCGATTCCTTCTTCGCGTTTCCCTTCAATATCTCAGGACAGCCGGCGATCTCCCTGCCGGTCGGCATGTCGCAAACCGGCGTACCGATCGGTATCCAACTCGTCGGCCGCTACGGCGACGAAGCGACCGCGCTCGCTACGTCGAGCGTATTGGAGCAGGAATTGCCTTGGGCGGAACGAAGACCGCCCGTGAGCGCGTAACCATCGGGACCGTCTTCATGGCGCAAGCTTTGCAACGTGCCGATTCACCGAAAAGCGGAATGGTAAGCGGTCAACCGTTCTTCGACAGCGGGTGCGGGATGTAGCCGACGAAGCCGGTTATCTTCCATCGCTCGTCTATCAGGGAGCAGAAATAAAGCGTCTGCCAGTTCAGGCGTTCTGTCTCGCCGTTCGCCCGTTCGAGCGTTCCGTCGAACTTCTTGTGAACGAGGGCGCGATCGCCGTTGATGTCGATGTCCCGCATGTTCGTCACACGGAAGAGTGCTTCGCGAAGCGGCTCGGCGAAGACGATGTCGGCGGTCTCCTTGCTCTGGCGCAGCCATTCGTCGCGATAGGCATCGAGCGTCGGGAAGGACAGGCGCCAGGAGTCCGGGTTCGAGAGGAAATGGCCGTGAACGCCGAAAAAGCGGTCGGCCGCGAAGTCGTCCTGAACCAGAGACCAGTCGCTGGTCACGAAGGCTTCGATGTCGCGGCTGACGAGCATTTCCCAGATCGCGTGCCGATCGGCATCGGCCTCGGGAAAGGGGTTCGTATCGTAGAGCATCGCGTCTCTCTTCGCTTATGAATGGAACTTACTGGAGGCGACCGCGCGCGGCGACCGGGACGGCTTCCGCCGTTTCTCCGTCCGCCGTCAGGTGAACGGTGTCGAAAAGGTTCGATACGACGCATGCGTGGTTCGGGACGACGCGGACCTTTTCGCCGATGCGGGGGGTGCGGGCGCACCGGCTCACGTCGACGATCGCGTGCTCCTCGCTCAGACCCGTGATGACGGCTTCCGGATAGGCCGTTATGTAGCCATGGCCGGGCTCGGCGCAGGTGTCGGCAGCGAGCGCCTTGGAGCCGGCGTCGAGGACCACGCGGTCGGAGGTCGGATGGCTGACGACGGTGGTCACGACGGTCAGGGCGCAATCGTCCAGGGTGCCCAGACCGAACGAGACCTGCATTCGATCGGAATAGATATAGGTGCCCGGGCGATGCTCGGTGGCGACACCGACCTCGGCGGCACTGTAGAGATCGGGCGACCCGCCGCTCGAGATCCGTACGGGTGGAAGCCCCTCGGACAAGAGCAGGTTCTTCGCTCTTGCGAGCCAGTCGTTCACCTGTTCGGCGCCGTTTCGCGGCGGATAGGTCATCAGTCCCTGGAAGGACAGGCCGGGTGCTGCATCGATCCGGCGGGCGAGCTGCAGCGCTTCTTCAGGCGAGGCGACGCCGCATCGTCGCGCGCCGGTATCGCACTCCACGAGAACGGCGAGAGGATGATCCGCATCGCGGAAAGCGTCCGCGTAGCCGGCCACCGTTTCCGCACTGTCCGCAGTCACCGAGAGCGTGACGCGACGGTGAAGCTCGGCCAGACGCGCAAGCTTGCGCGCACCGAGAATGTTATAGGGAATGAAGATGTCCGAGAGCCCGGCGTCGGCCATCACTTCGGCCTCGCCGATCTTCTGGCATGTGATGCCGATCGCGCCGAGCTCTACCTGACGTAGGGCAAAGCGTGGCAGCTTGTGCGTCTTGATATGCGGGCGCAACGGCAGGCCGTGGCGATCCGCATAGGCCTGGGCGCGCGCGAGGTTCGCCTCGGCGATGCGGCAGTCGACCAGGACGGCCGGCGTTTCTATGTCTTCGATGTTCATTCGGCTCGCTCCCGGTCGGCGTACTCAGGTCGTGAATGTCTGAGCTATTAAGCCAATGACGTGCATTCTGCGAGAGCGACGCCGTTTCAACCGGACCGCAACCCGTTCGGTGAAATCGACAGGGGCACCGCTTGCCGCGCCGATCGTTCGGTTCACGGCCCGAGGCGTACGCCGTTCGTGGCATCGAAGAGATGCACGTGTTCGCTCGGCACGGAAAGGCGGATGGTTTCGCCGGGTTCGGGCAGTAGGCGGTCGCGAAAGACCGCACGAACCTCGGTATCGGCGATATGTCCGAACACGTGGATTTCCGGCCCGGTCGGCTCGACCACTTCGGCCGTCAGCGCAAGCGGCCCCTGTTCGTCGCGCACGTAGGTTTCCGGCCGGATACCCACCGCGACGGCCTCGCCGTTTTCCGCGGAGCAGGGCGCTACGGGAACCACCGCGCCGTTCGTCAGCACGACACGCTCGCCGTTCTCATCCGTTTCGTAGCGGCCGTCCAGAAAGCTCATCGCCGGCGCGCCGATGAAGCCGGCGACGAAGCGGTTGGCCGGACGGTCGTACAGTTCGAGCGGCGTGCCGACCTGCTCGATGCGCCCGCCATTCATGACGACGATGCGATCGGCCATCGTCATGGCTTCGATCTGGTCATGGGTGACGTAGACGATCGTCGAGCCGAGGCGCTGGTGCAAAGCCTTGATTTCGGTGCGCATTTGCACGCGCAGCTTGGCGTCCAGGTTGGAAAGCGGTTCGTCGAAGAGAAAGACCTTCGGGTCGCGAACGATCGAGCGGCCCATGGCCACGCGCTGCCGCTGCCCGCCGGAAAGATGGGCCGGCCGCCGATCGAGATAGTCGCCGAGATTGAGGATCTTCGAAGCGCGAGACACGCCCTTTTCGATCGTCTCCGACGTCTCGCCGCGCACGCGCGGGCCGAAGTCGATGTTGCGCCGCACGTTCATATGGGGAAAGAGCGCGTAGGATTGAAATACCATCGAGATGTTGCGGTTTTGCGGCGAGACGTCGTTGGTGCGCTCGCCTCCGATGACGAGTTCTCCGCCGGAGATCGATTCCAGCCCCGCGATCATGCGCAGCAACGTCGACTTGCCGCAGCCCGATGGGCCGACGAGGACCAGGAACTCGCCGTTCCTTACCGATAGCGACAGATCGTCGATGACGTTCACCGGGCCGAAGCGCTTGGCGACGTTTGTCAGTTGCAGGTCGGCCATTTGTCCGGGGTCCTAACCGATGATCTGTTCGATGAAGCGCATGTTGCTCGCCGTAAGCCCGCCGTCCACCGGCAACGTCGCGCCGGTTATGCCGCTTGCGAGCGGAGAGACGAGAAAGGCCACGGCGTTGGCGACCTCGTCCGGTTCGACGAGACGCTCCAGCGGATAAAGGGCGGAAACCTTCTCGACGATCTGCGGATCCCGCGCCAGCCGATGATCCCAGGCCGCCGTGCGGATCGAACCGGGCGCGACGGCATTCGCCCGGATGCCATGGCGACCCTCCTCGCCAGCCAAAGCGCGCATCCAGGCGAGAAGCCCGGCCTTTGCGGCGGAATAGGCCGGATTGCCGTAATGGGCGAGGGCGTTGACCGACGATACGAAGACGAAGACGCCCGAAGAGCGGCTTCGCATCGCTGGCAGGAACGCGCGCGAAAGTCGGGCGGCGCTGGTGAGATTGATATCGATCTCGTGGTCGAAAGACGCGTCGTCGACCAGGTTCAGCGTCTCCGCCCGCGTCCAGCCGGCGTTCGAGACGAGCGCGTCGACATCACCACGCCGAAGGATGCGTGCGGCAGCCTTCTCGGTGGCTTCGGCATCCGTAAGGTCGAAGGCTTCGCATTCCGCGATTGCGGGATCGGAAAGGTCGGCTTCGGGTACGTCGCACGCGACGACGGTGGCGCCGAACCCGGCGAGGCGCGTCACCAAAGCGCGGCCAAGTCCCCCGGCCGCCCCGGTTATCACGACCCTCATGCCGTCCAGATCGACCATGCCGTCGGTTCCCGCTCGCCACGCTCGCTCTTCCTGCCGAAGACGAACGAAAACGCAGCATGCGTAGATTTGTGTAACAAGGCAACACGCTTTCCAGAAACCGCTTGATTTATGGTCCGTGATGTAAAAGCCTCAAATAAACGCGCCGCGTACGGCATCCGAGTTTGGATCTAACCTTTCGAGCCGAACCAGAGGGAGACGAAGAATGATGAAGAGATGGACCACGGGGCTGGCAGCGACCCTGGCGCTCGTCGCGGTGGCCGGCATTGCCCACGCCGAGACGATACGCGTCACGGTCGCCGAATACAGCAAGAAGACCGGACCGTATTTCAACGATGCGGCAAAGGCCTTCGAGAAGGATCATCCGGATGCCAAGGTGCAGATCGAGGTCGTTCCGTGGGACAACCTGCTGCAGAAGCTGACGACCGACATTTCGGCTGGTGCGAACGCGGACGTCTCCATCATCGGCACCCGCTGGCTGATCGATTTCGTGAGCCAGGATATCGTCACGCCGCTCGACCCGTACATGACGCAATCGTTCAAGGACCGATTCTTTCCGGTCTTCTTCAAGCCGGCCGTCATGGACGGCAAGACCTACGGCCTGCCGATCGCCGCTTCGGCGCGCGCCATGTATTACAACAAGGCGCTCTTCAAGAAGGCCGGCATCGACACGCCGCCGGATACCTGGAGCGAACTCGCCGCCGACGCGAAGAAGATCAGCGCCCTCGGCGACGACATCGCCGGGTTCGGTCTTCAGGGCAAGGAGATCGAGACGGATGTCTATTTCGACTACGCGTTCTGGGCCTATGGCGGAGAGCTTGTAACCAAGGACGGCAAGTCGGGCCTCGATAGCAAGGCGGGTTACGACGCCGCCAATCTCTACAAGAAGATGATCGACGACGGCTCGACCCAGCCCGGCGTCACCTCCTACACGCGTGAGGACGTCCAGAACCTCTTCAAGCAGGGCAAGGTCGGCATGATGATCACCGCGCCTTTCCTTTCCAAGCAGATCAAGGCCGAGGCGCCGAACCTCGACTACGGCGTCGCAGCGATACCGGCCGGCCCCAACGGCGACCGCGGCACCTACGGAGTGACCGACTCCATCGTGATGTTCAAGAACTCCGAGCACAAGAAGCTCGCATGGCAGTTCATGGACATGCTTTTCACGAAGAAATGGCGCGAGCGCTTCACGTCGTCGGAGGGCTTCCTGCCGGTGAACAAGGAGGTCGCGAAGATGCCGGAGTTTGCCGACGACGCCGACCTCAAGCAATTCACGAACCTTCTGCCGGATGCGCGGTTCGCGCCCGTCATCTCCGGCTGGGAGCAGATCGCCGACACCACGAAGAACGCGCTGCAGACGATCTATCTCGGCAAGGGTGAGGTCAAGCCGACGCTCGACCAGGCAGCCCAGCAGATCAACGAGCTGCTGAAGCAGTAAGCCACCCTCGTGAGGGGGCCCATGCCAGTGCGCGCCCGCCGGATCCCGTCGATCGAGACCGGCGGGCGCGCATTCCGAAAGACGTGCCGGCGAAACCCTTGTCATCACGCCGTCCCACGAGCGCGAGCCTAAAGTCATGCACCGCTCCGCCCTGATCAATCCCTACGTGCTGGTGCTGCCGGGCTTCCTGCTCGCCGCCTTCATCATCCTCTGGCCGCTCTATCAGCTCGGCGTCATCTCGCTGAGCGAAGTCAATCGCTTCGGGCAGCTGAAGGGCTTTGCGGGTCTCGAGAACTATCTCGCGGTCTTCGCCGATCCCGATTTTCTGGGAGCGCTGTGGCGTACCTTCGTCTGGACCTTCGGCATCGTCATCGGTGCGCTCGTCGTCGCCATGCCGGTGGCGCTGATCCTCAACGAGGATTTCTACGGCCGATCCGTGGCGCGCGTCATCGTCATGCTGCCCTGGGCCGTCTCGCTGCCGATGACCGCCATCATCTGGCGCTGGGCCCTGAACGGCCAGAGCGGCATGCTCAATTCCGGGCTTCGCGACCTCGGCGTCCTCGACCATAACATCCAGTGGCTCGCGCAGGCATCGACGGCCTTCCCGATGCAGATCCTGATCGGCATCCTCGTGACCATTCCCTTCACGACCACGATCTATCTCGGCGGTCTCTCCTCGATCCCGACCGACCTCTACGAAGCCGCCAGGCTCGAGGGCGCAGGCCGCTGGCAGATGTTCCGCGAGATCACGCTGCCGCTGATGCGCCCCTTCGTGAACATCTCGGTGGTTCTGAACGTCATATACGTCTTCAATTCCTTCCCGATCATCTGGGCGACGACGCAGGGCGGGCCGGCGAACTCGACCGACATTCTGGTCACGTATCTCTACAAGCTCGCCTTTCGCTACGGAAAGCTCGGCGAGGCTTCCGGCCTGTCGATCATGATGTTCGCACTTCTTCTCTTCTTCACTCTTCTCTATGTCGTTCTCGCGGTGAGGGGAGACGAGGAATGAGTGCCAAGGCCAAACGCACGATCGTCGCCTGGCTGCTTCTGCTGCCGCTCATCGTTCTCGTCTTCTTTCCGTTCGCTGTCATGTTCCTGACCGCCGTGAAACCGGCCGACGAGGTGCTGCAGCCGACCTGGTGGCCATCCGATTTCGCCTGGAGCAATTTCCTGACCATGTGGTCGGAGGCCAATTTCGGGCCGGCGCTGCTGAACTCGCTCTACGTCTCGATTCTCTCGACCCTGCTCGCCCTCGTTGTATCGATCCCGGCAGCTTACGCGCTGAGCCGCTTCCGCTTTGCCGGCCGCGGGTTCTTCCGGCAGTTCCTGCTGGTCACGCAGATGCTCTCGCCGATCGTCCTCGTCATCGGACTGTTCAGGCTGATCGTCTGGCTCGGCCTGATCGACAACGTGAATTCGCTGGTTTTCCTGTACGCCGCGTTCAACATCGCCTTCTCGGTATGGATGCTCCAGAGCTATTTCGCGACGATCCCCAGGGAGCTAGAGGAGGCCGCCTGGATGGAAGGCGCCAGCCCCGCCACGGCGCTCGTCAAGGTATTCCTGCCATTGGCGGTTCCCGCCATCACCGTCACCGCGATCTTTTCCTTCATCAACGCGTGGAACGAGTTCGTCATCGCGCTGACGATGCTCAGACGGCAGGAAAGCTATACGCTTCCGATCCAGATCTTCTCGCTCGTTTCCGGCCGCTATACCGTCGAGTGGACCAACGTCATGGCCGCCACGTTCGTGGCGACCATTCCCGTGGCGATTATCTTCGCCTGTCTGCAGCGTTATCTGGTACGTGGTCTCGCCCTCGGCGCGGTGAAATAGTGCCGGCCGAAAAATCGAAGGAGATCTCGTCTTGCCCAAACAGTGCTTCGGAAATGCGCCCGTACCGCTCTCGCCGGCCGTGCGTGCCGGAGATTTCGTCTATATCTCCGGCCAGACGCCCGCCGGCCCCGACGGCACGATCGTCGTCGGGGGCATCACCGAACAGACGACGCAGGTGATGGCCAATGTCGAGGCGGCCCTGAAGCTTGCCGGATGCACGCTCGCCGACATCGTCAAGACGACGGTCTGGCTCGAAGACGCCCGCGATTTCGCCGCCTTCAACAAGGTCTACGGAAGCTGTTTCCCGAGCGACCCGCCGGCCAGAACCACCGTCGAGTCGAGGCTCATGGTGGACATCAAGATCGAGGTCGAGGCGGTGGCTTACAAGCCTGAGTGAACGCCACCCCGGCAGGTGAGACGTGAGCGATCCTTCTCGCTCGTGCCTTTCCTGTCGTCGAAGCAAGCGCTTCGAACCTCTCAGTCTTGCCGATCCGCTCCGTCATCCTGCCGGAGCGGATCGGCAACTTTCGGCCAGATCGATCGCGTCAGCTTCCGGTAGTTCGTTTCGACCGGATCGGTGGGGTAGGAGGAGGGCGCAGCGACATGGATGATGCGGGAGGAGACGGGCTCGAAACCGGCGTAGAAGTGGTTGGTCGATTTCACGAGGAGCAGCGCCTTCCCGGAGATGTCGATGCCCATATTAGTGAAAATCGACGGTTCGTAGGTCTGAGTTCGGCTCGAAATCAGAATGATGTCGATCTGCGTACCGACAAGCCGGACGACCGCCGCACGGCCGAGAGTGACGCGGCTTCTTCGAAATGTCTGCCATCCCTCGTCGGCAAGGGTGAGGATATCGACCTCCGCATCGATCGGCGGACCGGCATCCGGGCTCGCCTTGCCGGCAAGACGCATCCGCAACCGCGCGCCTTCGCCGGCGGCGTGGCAGAAGCCGACCGCCACGGGATCCCAGATCGTCGCTACCGCGACGTCCTCGATGCCACGCTGCATGATGGCCTTCAGAACGTGCGTGCCGTCTCCCGCGGTTCCGCCACCGGGATTGTCCCATGTATCGGCGATGGTGACCGGCTTGTCGGGATGTTCGCGTCGGGTCGAAAGGGCGGCGTCGAGGCCGTCCTCGACCGGCAGGATCGGCATGGCCGTGCGACCGCGAAGGCGGTAGAGATCGAGGCCGATTTCACGGGCGAGACGGTCGCCGCCTTCGCGATCGTCGTCGGTGGCGACGAGGATGCGCGTTCCGATCTCCGGCACGTCGCCCGCCATGAAGCCATGGATGATCGAGACGGAGAGAACCGAACCGGTGCCTTCCAGCTGCTTCAGGCGATCGACGAAGGAACGCATCGGCTCTTGCGTCGTCGGATAGATGCCGATCATCCGGCAATCGAAGGCCGATAGAACGGGCCTGATCTCGCCACGCAACGCACGCAGGCTGATATCGACGACGTGCTCTCCGCGTTCGTAGAAATCCGTATGTGGAAATTCGAGAAACGCAGCGGCGAAGTTCAGCTGCGCAACGCGCTTCGGCGTCAGGTGGCTGTGCGGATCGAACTCGCACGACAGGAACCGATCCGGCCCGATGATCGTGCGCACGCGCTCGAGAAGATCGCCTTCGCAGTCGTCGTAGCCCTGCGCGACCATGGCGCCGTGAAGGCCGAGAACGACGCCGTCCACCGGCATGGCCTCATTCAACTGGTCGAGGATCTCGTCGCGCAGGTCCTCGTAAGTTTCCTTCTTGATCAGGCCGGCCGGCTCGGCCCAGGAAGACGATCCCTCGACGATCTCCAGGCCCTCGTCGTCGCGCCCGCGTTGACGCAGGATCACGACAGGCGACGAGCACAATGTCGGCGTCTCCGGATGAAGGCCGGGTCCGGCGTAGAAGGCGGCCTCGAAGGCCCGCCGATCGGTCGGAACGGGAGAGAACGTGTTGGTTTCCGTCGCAAGCGATGCCGTAAAAATCCGCATGGTGTTCCCCGTCCGCGCAATGGCAGGCCAGATCCTGCCCGCTCCGTCTCCGGTCCTGAATAGCGCGTCCCATCCCCGGCTCGAAAGCTTAAATCGTATGGCTCCCTCACGTGCCGGCGTCTCACCAGGCGATATCCGCCAGCGGAGGCGTGCACGGCTCGGCTATCTTCGAGATCGCAAATCCTTCCGTCCGTAGCCGCATGATGGAAAACGGTCGATAGCCTTCCGGATGGCAAGAGCGGGACAGGCCCTGATGGACGATCGGGATACCGACCCTATCCCCATCCAAGCCCGCGCTTGCGAGCCGTATATTCTACTTCTGATTTAAACGGCGGGCTTGAGCGTAATGAATGGTCGTGTTCAGTTGGACGAGGTGGCGACATTGAAGACGCCCATGAAGTGGAAGCATCGTGGTCGGATCATCGTGGACGGTCGACCATAGCCAACGTCGACCGTCGCCATTCGGGGATTTTGGGGATGACGCGAACGGCAAGATCGTTCGAGGTAGTGCATCGGCGAACGTCTGGTGAGGCGAACCTTGCAGCGGTACGTGACCGCGAAACGTCGGTGGTGAAGGTAAGGAGGAGGGGTTGCGTGCTTTTCTGCAGATGCTTCGGATCGCGTTCCTGTACGCGATCCTGTTCTTCCTTTGCATGATGGTTCTCGTTCCGTTGCAGAACGTGTGGCCGATCGGTTTCCAGATGCTGTTTGTGTTTGCGACGCCCGCGGCCATCGTCTGGTGGTTCGAGCGCTCCCGGTCGAAGCGAAAAGAAAACCGGATAGCGAAGCGCGTCGAACCGGAACTATCCATTCCAAAACGACCACAGAGACGTTCGTCAAAACCCGCGATGGCGCTAGATACGGCGGACCCCACCGAAGATCCCTTACTGAGCGACGTGCGTTCCGCCTTGCCGAAGCAGGCATCGGCACAGGAAGCCGTCTTGCCGACTGATCAGGATACTCCATCGTCGACATCACCGGATACGCCGGAACGTGGTCGCGCGGACGATCCGCCGGCGTCCAAGCCGATGTCGCAACCGCGGAAAAACGACGATACCGAACCATCGAACGCATCACGTTACGTTCCACCGGAACAGGACAATGCCAAGCTCGCGCAGATCGCACGTCGGATCGGCCCGGAAATGGCAGCGATCGCTGCCCGGCAGCAGGCGCAGAAAGCCTCCGTGCGCCACACGAAGCGCATCCAAGGGTGGATCCCCTTCGGCGACAGCACATCGGTTGCGGGACGCGACCTAGGCGGCTTGATCTATGTCGGGACGCCGCCTTCGCTAAGCGACGGTGGATACGGACAAAAGTGTCGCGCTTATATCGATCCGTCGTTGCCGGTCGCGAGACCGGGCCTCGATCGAGACGGGCGGGAGATGCCCTATTGGCCGGGGTATTCCAACATCCCTGCGCGCTGTCGTGCGACTTATCTCGACTGGCTCGCGGGCGGCCGCACCGATCGATCCCGTGATCCCGGCTATATGTTCCTTTATTTCTACGGCCTGGAAAGACGCTTCTTCGTCGACAACCCTTCGGACGAGGAAAGGCAACAAATCGTCGACGAAGTCCGGCGTCTTGTCCAGCTTTACGCGGATAACGGTTCCGTCCAGCGCTACCTCGGCGAATTCATCGATATCGCGCAGGTAGCAACGATGGAGATCGAAGCGATCGAGCCGATCTTCGAGCGGTCCGGTTGGGATCTGCCGCTTTCGCTGCGGATCGCGATCGGGACGCGCATTGGGCGGGAAGAGCCGCTCGATGCGCGATGGATGGCGAGCTGGCTCTTTTGCCATCCGGAGCACAGTCTGCGGACCGCTGCGACGCGATGCCGGGACGAATTCCTTGCCCTGTTCCGGATCCGGTTCGGCGAGCGCTTTCCCGACGGTTTGAAGGTGAACAAGCCGAAGAGGGTGCTGAAGGCAACGTACCGGGCTGCCTCGAGCGAGTTTACCGGAACGCTCGCTCCGACGGTTGACGACAAGCCGATCCCGGATATTGGCCGGCTTCGCAAGCCTGTCGAGATCGCACAGTCGATCGCCGACGAGGTGATGGACGAACTCGACAAGCTGAGCCGGTTCCTCGGTCGCCGGCCGGACGAGCGTTCGAGCGCGGCGGCACACGCGCTTCTCCCGGCCAAGCTTCGGCCTCTCTTTCCGTCCGCGGAACTGGAGGCACTGAGGGGATGGGCGGCGGACCGCGTAGCGGAAGGCGGCTTCGTTACCCTTGCCGACGCGATCGAACGACTGGAGGGCGAACGGCCGGGAAAGATCGGCAAGCGACAGTTCACCGGTGCTGCCGATGCGCTTGCACGCACCGGCTTCGGGCTCGCACCCGACCCCCGCTTTGCCCTGCGCTCGCCGAAGCCCGACGAGCCGGTCGTCGTGTTCGATCTTGGCGAGCGCGTCGAAAAGCTCGAGGACGTTTCGCACCGTTACCGCAGCGTATTGATGGAAATCGCGCTCGGCTCGTTCGTCGCCCATGCGAATGGCCACGTCGCGGATGGCGAACGGCAGTCGCTCGAGGAACGGATCGCGTCGAGCGACGGTCTGAACGATCAGGAACGGCGCCGGCTCGCCGCCAATCTCGCCTGGTTCCTCGCGGTGCCGCCGGACATGAGCCTGCTTCGCCGCAAACTCAAGGACATGGCGGAACGAGACGAAACCGCTATCCGCGCTGCACTTGTTGCCGCCGCCCGTTCCGACGGAACGATCCATGCCGAGGAGGTGGCCAGTCTTGAGCGGGTCTACAAGGCGCTCGGCCTCGATGCGAACCGCGTCTATTCCGATCTGCATTCCGGAGACCTGGCGGACACCCTTCCAGTCGTGCGGGCAGCGCGGACGGGCGCACCCGGCGAGGCCATACCGGGCGATCGAGACCATGCGGGACCGATGCTGGACACCTCGCGGATCGCCGCGATCCGGTCCGATACGCAACGGGTCTCGTCCGTCCTGGGAGAGATTTTCGACATCGAAGAGGAAGACGATGTTCCGGACGTTGAGGCCGGACTGCCTGGCGGTCTCGACCGGAACCATGCCGCGCTCGTGCGTGCGCTGATCACGATGCCGCATTGGAGCGAAGAGGAATTCGCCGAACTCTGCGAAAGGCATTCGTTGCTTGCGTCGGGCAGTCTCGAAACCATCAACGAATGGGGCTTCGAGAGGTACGACGAAGCATTGCTCGACGAGTACGAAGGCTACGACATCACGCCGGAGGTCGCCGCTGCGATCGGCCGGGAAACGATTGGGGAGAGGGGAAATGTCGAAACTGAAACCGCGTGAACGCGATGCCATCGTTCAGGCGTTGCGCGCCGGCGTCGTGCCAAAACTCGGTCTGCGCCACGTGCAGGTCGGTCGGGTGCGCGAGATCGAGGAACTCGTCAAGGATATGGATCGCATTGCCGAAGGGGGGGGCGCCATCCGTCTTGTCGTCGGCGAGTACGGATCGGGCAAGACCTTCTTCATGAACCTGATCCGGTTGGTCGCGCTCGAAAAGGGTCTGGTCGTCATGTTCGCAGATCTTGCGCCCGATCGGCGTCTGCAGGCGACCGGTGGCCAAGCGCGCGGGCTGTACGCGGAAATGGCGCGCAACCTTTCGACCCGGACGAAACCCGACGGCGGTGCGCTGGCGAGCGTCGTCGAGCGCTTCGTTTCGCAGGCGCAGCGCGACGCCGAGACGCGCGACGTGCCGACGGGCTCGATCATCCGCGAACGGCTCGGATATTTCGAGGAGCTGACCGGCGGCTTCGAATTCGCCGAGGTGATCCGTCGCTACTGGGAAGGTCACGAGACCGGCGACGACGAGCTGAAATCCGCCGCTCTGCGCTGGCTGCGCGCAGAATTCGCGACCCGTACCGACGCGCGCAAGGCGCTCGGCGTCCGCACGATCATCGACGATGCGAGCGTCTACGACCATCTCAAGCTGATGTCGGCCTTCGTGCGCGAGGCGGGCTACAAGGGTTTGCTCGTCGGCCTCGACGAAATGGTGAACCTCTACAAGCTCGCGTCCGCCCAAGCACGGAACGCCAATTACGAACAAATCCTGCGCATTCTCAATGACGTCCTGCAGGGCAGTGCGGAGCATCTCGGTTTCCTCCTTGGCGGTACGCCGGAATTCTTGATGAACACGCGCCGCGGCCTTTACAGCTACGAGGCGCTACAGTCCCGGCTTGCGGAAAACACCTTTGCGCGTGACGGGCTCGTCGACCTTTCCGGGCCCGTGATCCGGCTTTCGAACCTGACGCCGGAGGATCTGTTCGTGCTTCTCTCGAACGTGCGCCGTGTCGTGCAGGGCAAGGACGAGGCGATCCCGGACGAAGCGCTCGAAGCGTTCATGGCGCATTGTGCCAACCGCATTGGCGAGGCGTATTTCCGCACGCCGCGGAACACCGTTACCGCGTTCGTCAATCTGCTGGCGATCCTCGAACAGAACCCCGGCGTCGAATGGCGCGATCTCATCGAGGAGATCGAGGTCACGGAGGATCGTGGCGAAGATCTCGCCGACGTCGACGAAGCGGCCGGTGCGCAAACGCCGGGCGACGACGACCTCGTCAGCTTCAAGCTCTGACGTCGTACGGTGAGCGAGGTTTTCGACACACTGGCGCATCCGGTTCGAAAGTGGATCCGGAACCAAGGCTGGCGCGAGCTGCGCGCCATACAGGCAAACGCGATCCGATCGATCTACGGGCGCGACGGCGATCTGATCGTCGCTGCGTCCACGGCTGGTGGCAAGACCGAGGCCGCGTTCCTTCCGCTGCTTTCGCAGGTCATCGACGATCCGAGCGACGAAGGCGGTTTCGACCTTCTCTATATCGGCCCGCTCAAGGCGTTGATCACGGATCAGGCGAACCGGCTCGACGACATCTGCAGGGAGGCGGAGCTACCGGTCGTTCCGTGGCACGGCGACGTATCGCAATCGATCAAGGCTCGCGCGCTGAAGCGGCCTCGCGGCGTTCTTATGATTACGCCGGAATCGCTCGAAGCGCTGTTCATTCGGCGCGGACTGGAGATACCGCGTCTCTTCGGTGCGACCCGGGCCGTCGTCATCGACGAACTCCACACCGTGCTCGACAGCGAACGCGGTGTGCAACTCGCTTCGCTTCTCAACCGGCTGGAACTTACGGTCGAACGGCGGATCCGTCGGGTCGGGCTTTCCGCAACGCTTGGGGACATGGATCTGGCGCGTGCATATCTCCGATCGGAGGATGCCGCTGATGTCGACCTGATCGAGGCCGAAAGCAGCGAGGCGGAATTGCGGCTGCAGCTTCGCGGCTACCTTGCAGGCGGAAAGGGTGACGATGCGCCACCGGCGACCGATGCCGTCGCTTCTCACCTTTTTGCGCATCTTCGAGGCAGCGACAATCTTGTCTTCGCCGGCGCACGCGCATCCGTGGAAGTTTATGCGGATCGGCTTCGTGCCCTCTGTGAGCGGGAAAACCTGCCACAGGAATTCTATCCGCATCACGCCAGCCTGTCGCGCGACCATCGCGACTTCGTGGAACGCCGGCTCAAGGATGACGGCAAGCCGACGACCGCCGTGTGCACCTCTACCCTAGAGCTCGGCATCGATATCGGGGATGTCGTTTGCGTCGCACAGATCGGCGCGCCGTTCAGTGTCGCCGCACTGAGGCAGCGGCTCGGCCGCTCCGGTCGGCGGCCTGGCCAGCCGGCAATCCTGCGCCAATATGCGGTCGAGTCGCGACTGACGGCCGAAAGCAACTTTGCGGATCGTCTACGGCTCGGGCTGGTCCGTGCGGTGGCGATGATCGAGCTCTTGCTCGAAGGATGGTGCGAACCGCCGAAGCCGCAGGCACTTCACCTCTCGACGCTCACGCATCAGATCCTTTCCGTCATCGCCGAACGCGGTGGCGCCTCCGCAAGCCATCTCTACCGTGTGTTATGCCGCACCGGTCCGTTCCGCATGGTCACCAAGGCGATCTTTGCGGATCTTCTCCGCGTGCTTGGCAATGCCGATGTCGGCTTGATCGAACAGAGCGGAAGCGGACTTCTTCTGCTCGGACCGACTGGCGAGAGGCTCGTCGAGCACTACGGCTTCTACGCGGTCTTCAACACGCCCGAGGAATACCGGCTCATCGCCGGCGGCAACGATCTTGGCACCGTTCCGGTCGACAACGTTCTGTCGCCCGGCATGATGCTGATCTTTTCCGGCCGGCGCTGGCTCGTCCTCGAGATCCACGAGCGGGAGAAAGTCATCATGGTCGCCCCTTCCGAAGCGGGTACGCCGCCGACCTTCCGCGGCACACCGGGCGATATCCACGATACGGTCGTCGAGCGGATGTTCGAGCTTCTCAAAGGTGATGCGAAGCCCGTCTACATGGATTCCTTGGCTCTTGAAATGCTGGACGAAGCACGAGCGAACTATGCGCGCATCGGCTTTCGCAAGGATCGCATCGTCTCGACCGGTGAGCGCTCGACCATCCTCGCCACCCGTGCCGGTACCGTGAAGACGACCACGCTGGCGCTCGCGCTTCGATCCTTCGGCCACAAGGTGGAGCCGCACGACGGCTTTCTGACGATCAACGAGAACGATGATGGTCCGGTTGTCACCGAGGCGCTGGCACGCCTTGCCGGCGAAGAGGAAAGGGAGGTTTTCGGCGACGGGGCAAACCTGATCTTCGAGAAGTTCCACCCCTATCTGTCGCGCGAACTGTTGGTGAAGGACGCGCTGTCGTCGAGGGTCGATCTTCCCGCTTTGCCGAAGCTCTGCGCATCGTTGCTATCCAGCGAATAGGGGCCCGAGCTCGCATGTCGCGTCCCCGAAATCATCCCGCGGAATGCCTGTCTGGCGTCGGGGACGTTTAGTCGTCCGTCATCGGCAGTGTGCCGACGAAGCGGACTGCACGAAAACGGTGTATCGAATGCGGCTGGTGCGGTCGTCCTCGTAATGAGCAAGGTCGATTCCTCCGTCCGCCTTTTGGATAGTCTGAACGGCCCGCGCCTTGATCGGGGCGCACGCGACGATGGCGACGCAGATGAACGCCTTCTTAACTGCGTTACCTTTTCCGATGGAACATAGGGGCGACCCTACTAAGGGTTGTGTTAAGCTGCGGGAGCTAGATTGCTTTCGAGTTTTCGAAAATATCCGTTCGGATGATCCAGATGGCTTTGCGTTCCGGTCATGGTCGCCTTTTAGGCAGGGTAAGGATTCCAGAAGCCCTGCGTGACGACTATGCGGCCTTCGTCCTGAAGCGGCAGGAGCGCACCACGTTGCCGGCGCTCATGGTCGGCACGGCGATCATGGTCGGCCTGTTCGCGCTCGACTGCTGGATCGTGCCCGACGTGCTCGGCATGGCGGCTGCCATTCGTTTCGGTATCGGCCTGCCTATTGCCGCAGCCTTCTACATCTATCTCTATTCGGGCGGCCGCCCACTGTGGATGCACTATGCGATCGGCGGTAGCACGGCACTCCTTTTCGGCACGCTTGCCTGCGTGCTCGTCGTCAACTCCTATGCGCCACTCGCGCCAATGTACCTGACGGCGAACAACGTCACCGTCATGTTCGTCGTCATCATTCTCGGGTTTCCGCCACCCTTCGCAGCCGCCATGGCGTTGGCGATCATCGTCGTGCAGGCTGGCGTCCTGTCGATGTCGCACGCCGCTTCCGTAACGCTCCTCGTTCTGATGACGGGCATCTCGCTGGCAATCGCGGCGGCCGGACTTTACGGCAATCTGTGCATGGACCGCGATCGGCGCCTTCAATTCCTCAGCAAGCATCGGGATCGCCAGCAGCTCCGCGCTCTCGCGTCGCAGAACGTGCTGCTCGAACGTCTGTCGGCTCTCGATCCGCTGACCAGCCTGTCGAACCGGCGCGGTTTCGATGCGGTCATGGCCTCGGCGATCGCCGATGCGCGAGCCGAGCCCGCGACGACTGCGGTAGCGCTCGCCATGGTCGATATCGACCATTTCAAGCTCTTCAACGATGCGCGGGGCCATGTTGCCGGCGATGCGGCGCTTCGTGCCGTCGCGGAAGCGCTATCCGGCGCCGTCGGCGAGCACGACCTCGTCGCACGCTACGGCGGCGAAGAATTCGCCGTGGTCATGCCGGTGACGGAGCCGCTTCTTCTCGAGATGGTGGCGGCACGTCTTCGCGCAGCCGTCGACCGTCTGTATCTCGACCATCCATCGAGCCCGACGGCGAGGAACATCACCGTATCGATCGGCATCGCCTACGCCGATCGCACGAGCCTGCCGGGTTTGACGCCACAGGTCCTGACCGAGGCGGCCGACGTCGCGCTCTACAGCGCCAAGAACGCCGGACGCAACCGTTTCGTTATCCGCGCATGCGGGACGGACCTCGAGCCGCTTGCCGTCAACGCACGCTGAGATCGGTATTCCCTGCGGGAGAGGGCCGGTGACTTCGGCTGTCGACTTCGAGGGGTCGTTGCCGACGAACCATCAACGACTGACCACGTGGACGGCGGTTGGGCGCGAGCGGGGACCCCGACCCGCAGCACCCCCCGCTTCATTCCGGATGTGGATCCAGCGTCCATGGTGCCGTTGCGCCGTGCGTGAAGCGACAGCTTTTCCGTTGGAGCGCTTCAGGCCGTGTTTCGCAACCGGGTCGTCGAGAGAGCGCCTTCGCGTTCGAGAAACGGATAGGCGATCGTCGCGAGCAGCGAATTGATCTGCTTGAGATCGCGGATCGTGTCGAGATGGATCGTGCTCGTCTCGAGGCTGCGCTCGGTGCCGCGACGCAGGCGGTCGAAATGCCGGTTGCTCGTCTCCCGTTCCACCGCGCGCAGATGGTCCTTCTCCATCACGAGCTGGCGGGCCGTCTCCGCGTCGCCCGTGACGAGGAGGTTGAAGGCCATGCGTGCGTTGGCGGCGACGGCGGCATGGAAGTCGGAGAGTTCGCGCCAGCCCTCTTCGGTGAAGTCGACGCCGCGATCGAGCTTCTTCTGCACGTGCGCGAGCATGTTGCGGGTCACGATGTCGCCGACATGCTCGAGCTTGACGCAGGCGCCGAGGAGATCTTGGCATGTGCGGGCCTCGTCGTCGGTCATGCGCTTTTCGGTGATGCGCGCGAGATAAAGCTTGATCGCCGCGTGTCGCCGGTCGAGATCGTCGTCGAGATCGGCGAGCTGGTCGATCTCGCTCTGGTCGGCGTGTTCGTAGAGGCGAATGATGCGTTCGATCATGACCTCGACAGTCTCGCACATGCGCACCGCCTCCCGCGTGGCGTTGGCAAGCGCCTGGCTCGGCTGATCGAGCGCGCCCGCGTTTAGCGCGCTCGATTCCTCGATCGGTGGCGGACCGACTTTCCCCTCCTCCTGTTGCGATCCCTGCATGGCGACGATCGCCTCGCTGGCGCGCAGGATCAGCCGCGAAAGCGGGAGGCCGACGATCAGGACGAGAACGTTGAAGAGAATATGCGCATGGATGATCTGTCCGCTGGTCGTGGTGCCGAGCAGCGCGATCGACGGATCGGCGAGAAGATAGACGAGGAGTACGAGGATCGAGCCGAGCCCACGCACCAGCAGATTGGCCACGGGCACCACCCGGAACGCCGGCGGAGAGGCGCGGGTGAGGATCGGCGCGATGAACGACGAGCCGAGATTGACGCCGAGCACCATGACCACGCCGAGATCGGGCGAGATCACGCCGCGGGAGGCGAGCGCCACCAGAATCAGCACCGCCGCGATCGAAGAGTGAAAGAGGTAGGTGACGACGGCGGCCAGCAGGAACGCGGTAACGGGATCGCCGGAGAGATAGCCGATCACGAGCGGCAGGACAGAGCTGTTGCGCAGAGGCAGCGAAGCCTCGCCCATCATGCGCAGGGAAAGGACCAGCAGGCCGATGCCGATCAGGATACGCCCCATCTGACGCCAGCGCCGGCGCTCCGTTGCTAGGAAGGTCGTCGTGCCGACAAGCAGACATATCGGAACGAGCAGGGTGAGATTGAGGCTGAGGAGACGCACGAGCAGGGCCGAGCCGACTTCCGCCCCGCGAACCGCCATGATGCCGGACAAGCCGGTGACGATGCCCGTACCGCTGAAGGAGCCGACGAGAAGGGTTACGGCCGTCGAACTTTGAAGCGCGACGGCCAGCGCCAGGCCTGTCAGCGTCGCGAGCAGCGGATTGTCCATCGCGCCGCGCAGGTTTCGGCGCAACGCCGTACCGTAGGCACGCTCGACGCCGGTCCGCACCATACGCGTAGCGTAAAGGAGGAGCGCGACGGCACCTGCCATATGAAGGAGAAGGACGGATCCGGTCATGGAAGAAGGCCGTTCTTTGCTTTGCGCATCCAGGTTCGGTTTGCCCTCGGGGAGACAGACCCATGTGTATGATTCATATCGGCCAATTCCGTAAATCGTTCGCTCGGTCCGCGAACGATCTCAACGTATGGCGTGCACCTTTGTATGGCAGTTGATGGCGGATCGAAACATGCGATGGTGGCGCATGCGCGTGGAGTTCGTCCTGTCCGGATCCCTCGATCGACATTACCCGCAGTGGGTCGATCCTTTCGCTGCCGAACGCGCTGTTCAAAGGGTCGTCACGGTCACCATCGTATCGAACGACCGTGCCGTCGTTCTACCTGACCCCGGCTCCTCGAAAAGCGTGATGGTGCACGGACGGGAAAGCCGGCGTCGTTCCCATCCGGTATCACCATCGTTGCGCGATGAAGACGGACCAGCCGAAGGGTATGCTACTGCTCATCGTCGAAGCACTGCAATCGCTTCTTCGTGAAGCTGTGGCGTTGCCGCGGCGACGACCTGTCCCGTCGAGCCGAAGGTCAGCGGTTCGCCCGCCCAGTCGCTTACGACGCCGTTGGCAGCTTCGATGATCGGGATCAGCGCCATGTAATCGAACGGCATGAGGCGCGACTCGACCACCAGATCGATGTAGCCGGACGCAAGCAGGCCGTAGGCGTAACAATCCCCACCGAAACGAGGGGTTGCCGCGCTCTGCATGATGCGGGTGACCACTTCGCGTTCCCGGTCGTCGAAATAGAGAGGAGAGGTCGTATAGAAGCGGGCGTCGGCAAGGGCCCGGCAGCGGCTCGTCCGGCAGATTTCACGTCGGCCGGTCCTGGTGACGAATTCCCCGGGCTGACCCGAGTTCGCTATCCAGCGTTCGCCGAGAACCGGCATTTCGATCACGCCGAGTTCGGGCCGTCCCCGATGCGTCAGCGATATCAGCGTCCCCCATATCGGCCAACCCGTCACGAAGCTCCGCGTTCCGTCGATCGGATCGACCACCCACACATATTCTGCGTCGAGGCGCTCCTGGCCGTGTTCTTCCCCGAAGATTCCGTGATCGGGAAATGCTTCCGCGATCCGGCGCCGCATCAATGCCTCGATCTCCCGGTCCGCCTCGGTGACCGGGCTCAGGTCTTCCTTGGTAGCGATGTCGATCGGTTTGCGGAACCACTTCGAGCCGAGCGCCGCCGCCTCGTCGGCAAGCGTCTCGGCGAACCGCAAAAACGTCCGGTCCGTCATTGGCTCGTCTTCCCCGTCGGACAACGTCATACCGTCAATCCTTCCCGCGTTCGAAAATGATCCAGAGCATTCGACGGTGCGCGCAGACCGGACGTCATATTGCGGACATGCCGAGCGTGCTGTCGGCAAACGTCATCCGATGATCGATCATCTTCCGCGACAGACGCTGAAGCTCCGGTGCGAAAGCCGGATCTCCGGCGAGATCCCGGAGTTCGTCCGGGTCGTTTTCGAGGTCGAAAAGCAGCGGAGGCAGGCCACCGTTGAAGTGTACATACTTGAACCGGTTCTCGCGAAGGACGGCGAGATTGCTGTTTGCGTCTGCGACGTTCAGGGAGCGCTGTAACGTGTTGAGATGGCCGGCCGAACCGTAGTCCAGTTCGAAGAAGACGTAGTCACGCTTCGCCTTCGATTCCTCGCCGCGCAACTGCGGCAACAACGACCGCCCATTGAACGCAGGCGGCGGGGCGAGCCCCAACCAGTCGAGAATCGTCGGTGCGATGTCCACCGCCTCGCTCATGATGTCGAGGGCGGTGTCGTGGGAGCCAGGCAGCAGCGGATCGCGCACGAGCAGCGGCACGCGGAAAGCGGCATCGTAGAAGGACACCTTGCCCCAGGAATGGTGATCGCCGAGCATTTCGCCATGGTCCGCCGTGACGATGATCAGCGTTTCGTCGAACTGGCCGGTTGCCTTGAGGTGGTCCACGATGCGTCCGATATGGTGGTCGACCTCGTTGGCGAGCCCCAGATAGACGGCGCGTATGGCCTGGATCGCGCTCGCATCGTCGTCGTCGATCCGACCGTCGAAACCGCGCACCGTATCGCCGACCCGCGTGACCCCGAGGAGTGCTTCGGTAAAGGGATGTACGGCTCGCTCGTCGGTACGGCTGGAATGACTGACGGGAGGCGAGACCTCGGCAGGGTCGTACAAGGTATTGTAGGGGGCCGGGGCGACGAACGGCGGGTGAGGACGAATGAAGGTCACGTGCGCGAGCCAGTTGCGGTCCTCGCGAACCGAAAGCGCCTCGATCGTGCGGTCGGCGAGGAACGCAGTGTCGCTGTCGGCGGCGGTGTAGACGGCCGGGTCGGTTATGGAAGGCGCTCGAGCCGGATCGGCGGCGACCGGTCGGAAAATGTCGTCGGGATCGGAAGGCAGCGCGTAGCCTTTCCGTTTCAGGTCCGCCCGCCACGGGAGGCTTTCGCCGAATCGCATCTCGACGACTTCGTTGAAGCCCGGCAGAACGTTCTCATAGCTTTCGAGATCCGGATCCGCTGGCGGCAGGGTACGCGGATCGCGGGTGGTATCGGTATATCCGAAAAGCAGGGGTTCGTATCCAGCCTTGCGGATTTCCAGCGCGACGTTCGTATGATGGGCGGACAACGGGCTGCCGTTGCGCACGGATCGATGGTTCATGGCATAGAGCCCGGTCAGCAGGCAGGCCCTTGCCGGTCCGCACGGATTGGCATTGGAAAAATGCCTGCGGAATACGGCACTTTGCCCCATCAGCTCGGCAAGGCGCGGCATGACCGGACCGCCGAAAAGTCCGCCGAAGACACATTCGGCCCTGAGCTGGTCGAGGACGATGAAGAGTACCTTCTTGCGTGGCGATGTCATCGGATCTTTTCAATGGCAGGTTTCGAGGAGGCGAGGGCGCCGGGCAGTCGGGCGGGGCCCGGGACGGTCCGATCTCAGATTGCGGCGGCATCTTCGGCGGGTGCGTCGATGGGTATGATGTCGCGCGGGTTCACATGGAGGGTAACGGTCTTGCCGGGCTCGGGCGGTGGTACGGTCGGGCGATTGAACGTATCGGCAAGCACGGTCGTCCCGGCGACGACGAGGCGTAGCCGTACGATGGAGCCAAGAAACTGGACGTCTTCGATGCGACCCTCGAGCCGGTTCGTGCGATCCGGCGATGCTTCCAGTTTGATCGACTCCGGCCGGATCGCCATGGTAACCGGCCGACCTTTTTCCACGTTCAGCGGCTGCTCCAGTTCAATGATGTGACCGTCCACGCAAACCGAGCGATCGCCGTTGGAAACACCTTCGATCAGACTGAGCGTTCCGATGAAATCCGCTACGAAGCGGGTGGCGGGATGGTTGTAGATCTCGAAGGGCGTGCCGCACTGTTCGATGCGTCCGCCGTTCATGACGACGATCCTGTCGGAGATCGACAGCGCTTCTTCCTGATCGTGGGTAACGAAGACCGTCGTGATGCCGAGTTCGCGCTGCAATTGACGAATTTCTTCGCGCAGCGAGAGCCGGATCTTCGCGTCGAGCGCCGACAACGGCTCGTCGAGGAGCAGTACGCGTGGCTGGGGTGCGAGCGCGCGAGCCAGCGCGACGCGCTGCTGCTGACCGCCGGAAAGCTGATACGGGTAGCGATCGACCAGATGCGGCAGCTTTATGAGGGCCAGCATTTCCTCGACCCTGCCGGCGATTTCCGATTTCGCCCGTCCCGCGACCTGAAGGCCGAAGGCGATGTTTTCGCCGACCGACAGGTTCGGGAAAAGGGCATAGGATTGAAACACCATGCCGATGCGGCGCCGATTTGCCTGCAAGGCTGTAATGTCCTCCCCGTCGATGGCGATGCGGCCGGAGGACGGACTTTCGAAGCCGGCGATCATGCGCAGCATCGTTGTCTTGCCGCAGCCGGAAGGACCCAGGAACGATATGAATTCGCCACGTTCGACCGCGAGACTGAAGTCGTCGACGACGGTCGACGTGTCGAAGCGCTTGGTAACGTCCGCAATATTCAGAAATGTCATGCGACAGGCCTTTCCGAAGGACTTGCAAAGGGTCGCCGGTTGCGACGCCGTCTTGGACGGCGCCGGGCGAAGAGTTGCATCATTCCCATGCATGTCCACGTGAAGAGAAACGCCATGAACGCCAGCGCGCTTGGCTCGTAGGCCCTGTTCTGGCCGATGAGGGCAAGGTATGGGCCGAACGTATCGCGGTTGAGGAGGCTGGCGAAGACGAATTCGCCCATAACGATTGCAAAGGTAATGAAGGCTCCCGACAGGACCGAGGCACGCACATTGGGAAAGATGACCGACATGAGAATGGTGCGACGGCCCGCTCCGAGGCTTTCGGCCGCCTCGGTCAGCGTGCGGATGTCCACGGCGGCCATGCCGGTGTCGACGGCTCGGTACATGTAGGGCAGCGAAAGCGCGACGTAGCCGAGCACGAGCAACACGTTCGTCCCGGTTTCACTGGCCGTCAGGGGCAGTATCGACGAAGAGTTGTAAAACCGGATGTAGCCGAAAACGAGTACGATCGGCGGGATGACGAGCGGCAACAGGGAAAGGAACTCGAAAAGCGGCCGCAATCGGGGAAATCGAAGGCGTACCCAGTATGCCGAAGGTACGACCAGCAACGCGCCGAGTAGGATGGTGACGATCGCGACGACGAGCGAATAGGTGAGCGCGTCGACGAACCGCGAGTCCGCGAAGACGACACGGTAGGCTTCGAGGCTCCATACGCCGCGTTTCATCGAAAGCGAAAAGAGCAGCGTCGCGACCAGTGGCAGCACGAAAAAGAGGGCGGCGACGACGACGATCGCCGTTGCGTTGATACGAGACCGTTTCATCGTTGCCACCGTTCTGCCCGGGCTCGGAGGACGAGGTAGAGCACGTTGGAAAGGGCGGTAATGACGATCATTCCGAAGGCGAGCGCATAGCCGAGGTTCGGATTGTAGAGAACGTTGCCGCGTATCTGGGCGAACAGAAGTATGGGCACGATGTTGAGTTGCGAGCCGGTGAGGGCGTAAGCCGTTGCGATCGTCCCGAAAGCATTCGCGAACAGGAGCAGGAAACATCCCATGATGGATGGCATGAGTACCGGCAGGGCGACCTTCCGCCAGTATTGCATGCTGGAGGCGCCGAGCATCGAGGCCGCTTCGCGCCATTCGCTCTTCAGGCCGTCCACCGCAGGGGTGATGATGAGAACCATCAGCGCGAGCTGGAAGTAGAGATAGGTGAGGGTCAGGCCCCAGAACGAAAAGAGGTTGAAGCCCATCGCGTAGATGTTGATGCCCAGAGTTTCGCGAAGGAACGACGTTACCATCCCGATCCGACCGAGCGTGGCGATGAACGCGAAGGCGAGGGGGATTCCGGCGAAGTTCGATGCGACACCGGAAAAGGTCGCAACGGCGGGGCGTATCCATTTCGGAAGTCCGCCGTGGACGATCGCATAGGCCAGAAGGAAGCCCGCGACCGTTCCCGTCACGGCGGACGCGAAGCTTATCTCCAGCGACAACTGATAGGCGCGGAGGATCTGAGGGCTGAAGAGGTTGACGATATTGGCGAAGGTGTAGTCGCCGTTGGGGTTCTGGAAAGCGCCCACGACCAGATAGAGAACGGGACCGATCAGGAAGAACGCGGTGAAGGCGAGGAAGGGAACGAGGCCGACCCACGCGAAGTCGAGCCTGCGGTAAGCCCGACGCGTCGCCCCTCGAGGCGGATCACCGGTGTTGGAAGAAATCGCGCTCATGGTCTTGGGCCTTCGTTTCACGACTGGACGACGTTCGGCCTTCGTGAACCCGTATCGGGCTGAAGATGCCCGAGCGGTACGTTTTCGCGAAAGACCGATCGATCGACCGGGACACAAGGACGGCGTTCGACAAAGCGGTGCCCGGCCGAAACGATGGCCGGCGCACCATTGCCGATGCTGCTACTTGACGGTCGCGCCCATGGTTTTCGACCATTGCTGCGAGATGATCGACTGCGCGTCGCCCTGATCGGAGAGGCTTGGGAAGACGGCCTTCTCGTAGGCCTTGGCCGGCGGCATCTTGTCGAGGATCTCCTTGGGAACCGCGCCGGCCTTGACCATTTCGTTGAACCGCACGGGGTGGCAGTAGCCCTTCAGCCAGTTGATGCCACCTTCGTCGGAATACAGATACTCCTCCCACAGCTTGGCCGCGTTGGGGTGTGGCGCGTAAGCACTGATCGCCTGCACGTAGGCGCCGGCGACCACGCCCTTTTCAGGCACGGAGATCTTTACCGGGGGATTGCCCTGCAGCGTGTCTCGCATGGAAAGCAACAGGAAGTCCCAGTTCAGAAGAACCGGCGTCGTCCCCTGCGCGAAGGTGGACGCGGAGCCGACGACCGGCACGAAATTGCCGTTGTCGCCGAGCTTCTTGAAGAACTGCAGGCCGTCCTGAGCCGCCTCCTTGCCCGATTTTGCGCCGCGCGACACGCCGGCGGCATAGATCGACATGATCGCGCTGTTGCCGGTTCGCGGATCGCCCGGCAAGGCGACGGCGTTTCCATATTGGGAGTCGAGCAGGTCTTCGAAGCTTTCGGGAGCGTCGCTGACGAGATCCTCGTTCGCTCCGATGGCCAGAACGCCGTAGTAATCGCCGTACCAATGGCCGTTCTCGTCCTTCAGTTCGTCCGGGATCTGGTCCCAGTTCGACACCTTGTAGGGCATGAGCAGGCCCTGTTTGGCAGCTGTCTGACCGAACGACAGGCCGACATCGATGACGTCGGGAGCCTGCTGGCCGTTGTTGCCCTTGTTCGCCTTGATGGCCTGCAGCTCGTCTCCCGAGCCGGCATTCGGATTGAGCTCGTTGACCTTGATGCCGTACTTCTTCTTGAAGCCCTCGATCATGCCCGCCCAATTGCACCAGTCGTGCGGCAGGGCGATTACCGTAAGCTCGCCTTCCTTCTTGGCGGCGGCAACGAGTTTGTCCATCGAGTTCGTGGAAGACGACTGCGCTGTAGCCAGACTGGTCGACAGGGCGAAGGCCGTAGTCGCAGCGGCCAGCAAGAATGCAGAGTTTTTCATTTGAAGCCATTCCCCTTAAGTTGACAGTTTCGTGCCTTTTGAACAAACCATGGTTCATGGGCCGTCGGTCACCTACGCTGTCTTTTTATCATTCAGATGACCGACACGACGGGTTTCGGCAGACGTTCAGGCGGCGGCGTAGAAGCCGTCGACACGCGCCATTGCCGTTATCAAAGACAATCCTCGTAAAGCTTGCGTACGTTCGTGGCCGTCAGTTCGACGGGATTTCCGGCGCAACTGGGATCGGCAAGCGCGGAAGCCACGAGCGCGTCGATGGGCGCGTCTCTGACGCCCATGTCGGAGAGCGTGCGCGGGATGCCGAGGGCGTCGTTGAACGTCTGCACGAACGCTCGAAATCCATCGAAGCCGCCCTCTATTCCCAGATAGGGTGCTGCACGATCGAACCGCTCCCGGATCTCGGTTGAATTGAGTTCGAGTACGGCAGGCATGAAAACGGCGTTGGTGGTGCCGTGGTGGGTGTTGAAGTAGGCCCCGATCGGGTGGCTCAGGGCATGAATGGCGCCGAGTCCCTTCTGGAAGGCCGTGGACCCCATTGCAGCAGCACTCATCATGTTGGCGCGCGCCTCCATGTTGGTACCGTCGGCATAGGCCGCCGGAAGGTTCTCGATGACCAGGCGCATTCCTTCGAGTGCGATGCCTTGGCTCATCGGATGATAGTGCGGACTGGAAAAGGCTTCGACACAATGCGCGAAGGCGTCGAGGCCCGTGCCGGCGGTGATCGCGGGCGGCAGGTCCTTCGTCAGCTCGGGGTCGCAAATTACGACCCGGGGCAGAACCTTGGGATGGAAGATAATCTTCTTTTCGTGGGTCTGCGAATTCGTGAGCACGCTCGCCCGGCCGACCTCAGAGCCGGTTCCGGCCGTGGTCGGTACGGCGACAATCGGCGCGATCGCCTCTGCGTCGGCGCGCGTCCACCAGTCGCCGATATCCTCGAAGTCCCATACGGGACGGCTTTGGCCGGCCATGAATGCGACCATCTTGCCGAGATCCAGGCCGGACCCGCCACCGAATGCAACGACGCCGTCGTGTCCGCCGCTCTCGTACGCCTCGACGCCGGCGGTAAGGTTCATCTCGTTCGGGTTGGCATCGACGTCGAAGAACAGATCGCGACCGAACCCGGCATTCTCCATGATGTCGAGCGTGCCCGCCATGATCGGCAGACCGGCGAGGCCTCGGTCGCTCACGATCAGAGGCCGACGCATACCGGCTTCCCGGCAGGCATCCGGCAGTTCCGCGATCCTGCCCACGCCAAATCGAATTGCAGTCGGATAGGACCAGTTGCCGCTCGCTGTCATGAGGTGCTCTTCTTCAAATGGTATGATTTGGGCCGGGTCAGGTTATGATAGCCGATCACCGAAAGGCTGCCGCCGTGCCCGGTGTTCTTACAACCGGTCCAGCACAGGCCGGGATCCAGATAGTCTGCCCGGTTCGCGAACACGGTGCCCGTCTCGATGCGCTCGCCGAGGCGCTCGGCCTTGGCGATATCTCTCGTCCACAGACTTGCCGTAAGGCCGAAAGCGCTGTCGTTCATCAGCTGCACGGCCTCCTCATCGTCGCGAACGGGCATGATACCGACGACCGGGCCGAAGCTCTCGTCGCGCATGACACGCATTTCGTGCGTGACCCCGGTAAGAATCTGCGGCGTGAGATAGCAGGCGCCGTCGTCGGCCGGCATCGTCTCGACATGGGCCTTCGCGCCCATGCGAAGGGCCTCGTCGATCTGGGAGCGTACTTCCTTGGCGAAGCGCACATGGGCCATCGGACCGATGCTCGTCGCGTCATCCAAAGGATTGCCGAGCTCGAGCGCCCGCACGGTTTCCACCGATTTCTCAAGAAACTCGTCATAGAGGCTTTCATGGACATAGATGCGCTCGATGCCGCAGCAGCACTGGCCCGAATTGAAGACGGCCGCATCCATAAGGCCCGCGACCGCCGCATCGAGATCGGCATCGGCCATGACGTAGCCGGGATCCTTGCCGCCGAGTTCGAGGCCGAGCGGCGTGAAGGTGCCGGCCGCGGCCGTCTCGACGGCTCGTCCTCCCGCCACGGAGCCCGTGAAATTGACGAAGTCGAAGGCTCGGGCGGCGATCAGATCGTCGGCGGTCTCGTGATCGAGGAAGACGTTCTGGAACACGTCTTCGGGGATGCCGGCGGAATGAAAAGCTCGCACCATGCGCTCGCCGGCTAGAAGCGTCTGGGCCGCGTGCTTCAGGATGACACTGTTGCCCGCGATCAGGGCGGGAACGACGGTATTGACGGCCGTCATGTATGGATAGTTCCACGGAGCGATGACGAATACGACGCCGTGAGGGACGCGTTCGATACGGCGTCGGAACAGCGCATCCTCGCCGACTTCCAGATCGGCAAGCCCTTGTGCGGCGATCGTTGCCATATGAGAGGCACGTTCGCGGACTCCGGAAAGTTCGCCGCCATATCGGATCGGGCGGCCCATCATGTGCGCCAGTTCGGGAACGATCTCCTCGTTCATCGCCCCCATGGCGTCGATCCCCGCCATGACGAGTTCGACCCGTTCGACGAGCGGACGGGCCGCCCATGCGGCCTGAGCGGCACGAGCGCGCCTGGCTGCCGAGCGCGCTCCATCCATCGAAAGCACTTCGCGTTCGGCGAAGAGCGAGCCGTCGATAGGTGAAATACACTCAAGTGTGCGGGTCATGTCTTCCCTTCATTCGCCTGTTGGACAGCCGCGCGCCGGTCGAAGCCGACGGCGCCTCGTCAGGCACGTTCGAAGCCACGTGCGATTTCGTAATCCGTGACGACGCGCTCGAAATCATCCAGTTCGACCTCCGCAGCGCGTGCGTAATGGTCGATAACCCCGTTGCCGAAAGCGTCGCGAAGCATGGACGACTCCATCATCGTCTGTCGGGTGTCACGCAGATTGCACGGAATGCGGCCGGTCTCGCCGGCATAGGCGTCCCCGTCGCTGGCCGGAGCGAGGGACAGGTTTTCCTCGATGCCCGCAATGCCGGCTGCGAGCATGGCCGCCGTCGCGAGATACGGGTTGAGGTCGGACCCGCCGATCCGGCACTCGACGCGGAGCGCCTTGGTCCCGGTCCCGCACAGCCGGAAGCCGGCAGTGCGGTTGTCCACGGACCAGACCACGCGCGTGGGCGCAAAGCTGCCTTTGACAAATCGCTTGTAGCTATTGACGTAGGGTGCCAGGAAATAAGTATAATCTGGTGCGTATTTCAGGAGGCCGGCCATATAGGCCTTCATCAACGGGGACATCCCGAGGCGGTCGTCCGGATCGTAAAAGGCAGCCTGCCCATCCTTCCAGAGCGATTGATGAACGTGGCTCGAGGAGCCGACCCGGGAGTGGTGCCATTTCGGCAGGAAACTTGCAGCATGGCCTTGCGCCCAGGCAATTTCCTTGATCGCGTGTTTGGCGATGGTGTGATGGTCGGCGGTCGCGAGGGCTTCCGCATATCTGACGTTCAGCTCTTCCTGGCCGGATTCAGCCTCGCCCTTGCTGTTTTCGACCGGAATTCCCGCACGCCGCAAATGGTTGCGCACCGGGCGCATGACGTGTTCTTCCTTCGTGGTCTGAAGGATATGGTAATCCTCGTTGTAGCCCGAGATCGGCTGCAGATCGCGATAGCCCGACTTCCGAATTTCCTCGAAGCTTTTTTCGAACAGGAAAAACTCCAGTTCGGTTGCCGTCATCGCTTGATAACCCATGTCGGCCAACCGCTTGAGCTGGCGCTTGAGCATGGCGCGCGGCGAATGCGCGATCTCTTCGTGCGTATGGTGGTCGAGGACGTCGCACAGAACGAGGGCGGTGCCTTCGAGCCAGGGTAAAGGCCGAAGAGTGTCGAGGTCGGGCTTCATGACGTAGTCGCCATACCCCTCCTGCCAGCTCGTCGCGGCGTAGCCGTCAGGGGTCGCCATCTCCAAATCGGTGGCCAGAAGGTAGTTGCAGCAATGCGTTTCCTCCCATGCGCTTTCGACGAAGTGTTCGGCGTGAAAGCGTTTGCCCATCAGCCGGCCCTGCATGTCGACGAGACAGGCGAGCACGGTATCGATTTCACCGGCTGCAACGCGCGCTTTGAGATCCTCGAAAGGAAGGACAGCGGGCATCAACAATCTCCGTCCGTGGAACTGGTGGAACTGCACGTTTCGTGGAGGCGAACGTCGGAACGCATCTCGGCCAAAGCAGGGCGCAACAGAAATAAAAGCTCTTCGACGATGCCGATCCTGTCGTCTTCCGATCTGAGGAGGTCGTTTCGGATCTCGATCATCACGTTCGCCAGCCCGTGCTTCAAACCGTAGCGACGCAGAGAATGCGTGACGCCGTCCGCCGCGCCGTAGGGGTCGTTACGACCGACGATCCGGTTTGGCAGGGCGGAAGCACGGGCCAGCATCGCATCAGCCATGCGGCTGTCTTCGTCGTGGAGAATACCAATATGGGTCTCGCGCGGCATGCCGAACCAAAGCGGGGTGAAGCTGTGGACGGTAATCAGCACCGTCGCGCGGCCGGCCGCGCGACGCTCGTCGATGACGCTTTCGACGGCATCGCAAAACGGTTGATAGACACTCTGCGTCCGCTCTCTCCGACCGGCGACATCGAGATTGCGATTGCCCGGAACGGCGATCGTCTCTGAGGAGTGAGGTATGGCGCTTTTGTCTTCGGGCGGACGATTGCAGTCGTAAACGAGGCGCGAGACGCGAGCGGCCACCATCGGTGAATGCAACCTTCGCGAAAGCTTGACCGCGATGTCGCGAGCGCCGGGATCCCAGGCCGCGTGACTATCGAGTGCTAGGGAATCGAGACCGAGGCGGTTATAGCGGGCCGGAATCCAGTTTGAAGCGTGTTCGCATACGATCAACCCCGGGCCTTCAGCGTCCCGAAATAGAACCTCGGGAAGCTCGTCGAAAGGTGTTTCCGTCTCGCTCGTCATGTTTGCGATCATTCGATCCCCAAGGGCTCGCGGATACCACGCGGGAGCCTTGGGAAAGAATTTTCCACAAGGGTTCGATTGTGTCAAATTATTTTCAGGCGGTTTGAAAAAGCTTATCGAATGGTGGTGCTGGCGCTGCCGCGAGGGGGTATCGAAGAATGGAGAGCAGAAACGTGCCGAAGAGTTCCGTTACCGTCCGGGAATTGATCCGCACCAATTATACGTCGTTGACGCCGTCCGAGCGGAAATTCGCGCAGGCGCTGCTGGACAACTATCCCTCGGCCGGCCTGACGTCGATCACGGCTGCCGCTCGGAATGCGAACGTTTCGGTTCCCACCGTTGCACGTATGATCAACAAACTCGGCTTTACGGGCTATCCGCCGTTTCATCATGCCTTGCTGCAGGAGCTGGAGGCAAAGGCACTTGGGCCGACCGAGCGGCGGGCGAAATGGGCCTCCGAGGCGCCTGAAACGCACCAGCTCAACCGCTTTACCGAGACCGTCATGCGAAATCTCGAGCAGACTTTCGCGAACATAGACAGCGCTCAATTCGATGCTGCCGTTAAAGCGATGGCGGAAACGAGTTCGCATCTCTACGTGGTCGGTGGCCGCATCACCCAGTCTTTGGCCACCTATGCGTTCACGCATTTTCAGGCTGTGCGAGAGCACACGACGCACATGACGTCGGTTTCCGCGACATGGCCCCACTACGTCTTGGACATGCAGAAGGGCGACGTCCTCCTCGTGTTCGACATACGCCGTTACGATGCCGGGTTGATGCGCCTGGCCGAACAGGCAACCCGGGAAGGCGTACAGGTGGTTCTCATCACCGACCAGTGGACGAGCCCGGTTGCGGACTGGGCGGATTATACGTTCAATTGCTGGGTGGAGATTCCGTCCGCGTGGGACTCCAACGTTGCAACGATGCTCCTGCTCGAAGCCATGATCGCGGCGATACAGGAAGAGAACTGGCCGCGAGCGCGCGCGCGTTACGACCGGCTCGAAGACCTCTTCGATCGGATGAACCTGTTTCGTAGATCGTGATGCGCGTTTGCCGGACGCCGCGGCCCGAAGGTTGAGCGCGGCGAGGTCGTCGATTACCGACAGATCGAGACGAACGGGACGATCGTGCAGCGCTCGCGCAGGGGCTGGACGACAAGGGTTCACGCGCTCACCGACGTCATCGGGCGGCCCTACGGGCCGATGGCGATGGCTGGCAACGCCAGCGACATGACACGCTACCACAAGTCCGCTTCAAGTTGCCTCGGCTTCGTCCACATCGCCGCCATACGCTTGTGGTTCAGAGACTTTGTCGACGCGTCCTTGTTCTCGTTTGAAGGAGAACTCCTCATGGCTTCATTCCGTCTCTTCATCGCTGGCGTACCTAAGATCAGCCGGTCGTTATCAATGAAGAAGTCGGAAGGCTTCAGCTCGTCGCGCCGACCGACGGTGGTGCTGATGTTTGCAGGCTTCGGGCCTATCGTCGATCTCCAGGCGAACCACACTGTCGTGGAGACGCATTTCTCTTGACCGCCGAATTCATACGTAGCAATGTGCGGTAATACGTATAAATGAGGTTGCAAGTGCGTCGTTCTGTTACGCAGCGACAGGTGGCCGAACGGGCAGGGGTTACGCAGGCCACGGTGTCGCTCGTGCTCAATGGCGGGCGAGACAAGATCTCGGCGGAGACGGTCGAGCGCGTAGAGGCTGCGATTGCGGACCTCAACTATCGACCCAACCGTTTCGCACAGGCCCTGCGTACGCAGCGTACGTTCGTCATCGCATGTATCGTTCCCGATCTCACGAATCCCTTTTATCCCTCGCTGGTCGTTTCCGTGCAGAAGGTGGCACGAGATGCCGGGTATGACGTCATCACGATCGATACCGAAGGCGAAGTCGCGAACGAAGAGCAGGTGGTTCGATCCGCCCAGAACGGCCGCTTCGACGGTATCGTCGGCGTATTCTTCAACCTCGGTGCCAGGGATCTCGCTCCGGCGAGTTTGGCGGGCGTCCCGATCGTTCGGATCGAGGTCGATCGGAAAATCGGAGGCCCACTGCCGATCGACGATCTCTTTATCGATAACGAGGCCGCGGCACGCGCCTTGACGACCCATCTGGTGGAACTCGGCCATCGGCGCATTGCCATGATTGTCGCACCGAGAGGGCCACAACGCGTGCGCTTGCAGGGCTATCTCAAGGCCATGGCCGAAATCGGTGCGGAGCCGTGTATTGTGGACGCAGCGAATTTCACGGTCGATGCCGGGTCCGGCGCGACCAACCGCTTGCTCGATTCCGGTCCGCAGCCGACTGCGATCGTCGCCGCCAACGATCTGATCGCGATCGGCGCTATTCAAGCGCTTACCGAGCGCGGCCTCCTAGTGCCGGACGACGTTTCGGTTGCCGGCTTCGACAATATTCCCGCTTCCGCTCTGGTGACGCCGCCTTTGACGACTGTCGGTCAGTTTCAGGACCGGTTGGGGGCCCGTGCCGCTCATATTCTCCTGACGCGCCTCGTGAACGGCAAGACCGATCCCGGCCGGGGCGAGGAGATGGGCTTCGAGCTGATGATACGCGCCTCGGTTTCCAGACCGCATTAGACACCATCATGGGAGGTACCAATGAAGACGAAACTCTATCTGATTGCAGCCGTCGCGATGCTCGGTGCGGTTCATGCCGCAAACGCCCAGGATCGCGTCACCTGGTGGTACGAGCAGGCGACGCCCGCTCAGCAGAAGCTTATCCAGGACAATATCGTCGAGCCGTTCGACAAGGCGAACCCGAAGTATAATCTGTCCATCGATTATCGCGGCAACGAAATCGACAAGCAATTGCGCGTGGCACTGCTTGCCGGCAACGGCCCGGATGTCGTCTACACAGCCGGCCCGAGTTACGTCGCTCCGATGGCCGATGCCGGACAGCTTCTTCCGCTTGACGATTATGCCTCGAAATATGGCTGGAACGACCGGATCCTGAAGGTCTTCCTCGAGATGGGGCGGTACAACGGCAAGCTGTACGCTTTGCCGAAAACCTACGAGACGGTTGGACTTTTCTACAACAAGACGTTGTTCGACAAGCACGGTTGGACGCCGCCGAAGAGCCTCGACGAGCTGGAGGCACTGGCCGCCAAGATGAAGGATGCCGGCATCACGCCCTTCGCGGCGGGCAATGCCGATTGGCGCGGAGCGAACGAATGGTTCGTCACGCTTGCGCTGAATGCGGTCGCCGGTCCGGAAAATCTCAACAAGGCGTTGCGCGGCGATATGCCCTGGACCGCGGAGCCCTTCGTCAAATCGATCGACCGGTTGAAGTCCTGGTGGGAAGATGGCTACTTCGGCAAGAATTACTTCTCTTTGACGAGTTCCGAACAAGCGGCCGACATGATGGCCTCCGGACGTGCCGGCATGATGCCGACCGGCACATGGCAGTTCCAGAACGTCACACTCTACGGGAAGAAGGACGGTTCGACGGCGGGCTTCGTGGGATTTCCGAGCGCATCCGGCGATCCGGTCTTTCCGCTTGGTATCGGTTCCACCTTCTCGATCGCCAGCAAGTCCAGCGATCCCGACGGTGCGGCCGCGCTCATCAATTTCGTCTTTTCGCCGAAGGTGTACGGTTCGATGAATTCGGCGTGGCAGGGGGAATGGAACATCCCGTTGAAGGATCTCTCGAAGGCCGAGATGACGGACGAGGTCACGCCCCTCTTCACGCAAACCATGAAGACCCTTTCCACGGCGGTGAAGGACGGAAACTACGGCTATACCACCTGGACATTCCTGCCGCCGGCCACGGACAGCTACCTGATCAACGGTATCGAGCAGGTTTGGCTCGACAAGATCAGCACCGAGGATTTCCTGTCCAAGCTGGACGAGACGTTCCAGCGTGAGAAGAAGGCGGGCAAGGTGCCTTCGATCCCGGCACGATAGTCGGATTCGTGTCGGAGGGCGCACTGCCGGTTCGCGCCTTCCGACACGGTTCAACCCTCGAAGACACCCGGACCGCATAAACCCGAAAGTTCACCTCATGCATCGGCTTTACGTCCTGCCGACGTTGATCATCAATGCCGTCATCATCGCCATTCCGGCGCTGCTGACTGTCGTGCTGGCCTTTTTCGAATGGGACGGTGTCAGCTCGCCGGTCTTCGTTGGTTTCGACAATTTCCGCGCTCTGTGGGACGACGGCGTATTCTGGACGGCGTTGACGAACAACATCATCTGGACCCTGATCTTCCTTACGATACCGATCGCGATGGGGCTGCTCGCCGCCACCATGCTGCTCGTCGCTCGCCGCGGTTCCAGCTTCTTCCAAATGGTCTATTTCCTGCCGATCGTCATCGCGACCGCGATCACCGGGCGGGTCTGGCAGGGCATGATCTATTCGCCGGTGACCGGTATCGCCGGCCTCATGCAACGCGCCGGCTTCGATGTCGTCAATCCACTGACGCACACCTCCACTGCGCTCTACGGCATCGCAACGGTCGACCTCTGGCACTGGTGGGGGTTCCTCTGCGTCATATTCTTCGCAGCCCTTCGCCAGGTACCTGCCGAACAGGTCGAGGCTGCGCGCGTCGAGGGCGCGACATTCCTTCAGACGATCCGCTACGTGCTTCTTCCGGGTATCAAGCCGACCATCACTCTGATGATGATCATGACCGTCATCTGGTCGTTTCTCGTGTTCGACTTCGTCTATATCCTCACGCAGGGCGGTCCGGCCTTTTCATCGGAAGTGCTTTCCACCTTCGCCTATCGATCGGCTTTCTACGATCTCGCTGTCGGCAAGGCAGCGGCGATATCGGTCGTCATCAGCTTGTTCGGACTCCTAGCGACCGTCTTCTACATCCGCGCGCAGGCGAAGGAGTTCGATCAATGAGGCTTTCCGAAAGTCGCATTACCTACACGATCGTCTACGCGACCCTCGGCATCCTGCTGTTCATCACGCTCCTGCCGATCGCGCTGATGGTGCTGAACTCGCTTAAGGCGTCTTCCGAGATCGTTCAAAATCCGCTCGCCTGGCCTTCGCGGTTGCGGTGGGACAATTTCGCCAATGCCTGGCGCGATGCCAATTTCGCCCGCACGCTGCTCAACTCGGCCGTGCTGACCGCGATGACGATCGTCCTCGTCTGCACCACGGGTTCGTTGACCGCCTACGTCCTCGCACGCCGGAAGATAAAAGCGTGGAAGATCCTGACGTTCTATCTGCTTGCCTCGACCACGGCGCCGATCCAGCTCTTCCTCTTTCCGCTTTATTTCGGCTTTGCCCGTCTCGGCCTCATCAACAATCCGATCGCCGTCGCCTTCATCTATACGGCCGTCTATTCGCCATTCGCGATCATGCTTCTGCGCACCTACTTCCTGGCGGTGCCGAAAGAGCTCGAGGAAGCCGCACTCATCGATGGGGCGACCCATTGGCAGGTGTTCAGACGGGTGTTCCTGCCCATCGTATCCCCAGGGATCATGACGATCGCCCTGATCATCGGTCTTTATTCCTGGAACGAGTTCCTCATCGCGACGACCTTCCTTCAGGGACAAGACAGGCTGACCGCCGTCGTCTCCTTCTTTCTTCTTTCCGGTCAGTATTCGTCTGACTGGGGTGAGATCATGGCTGCCGCCCTGATCATCGTTCTTCCCATCGTGATCCTCTTTGTCCTGCTGCAGCGCCGCTTCATCGAAGGCATGGCCGGCGGCTCGGTGAAGGGCTGAAAGGAGCTTTCCCATGCCCGTTCCATCCGACTATCTCGATCGCGTCTACGCCGGTGTCCTCGGCAAGATGATCGGCGTCTATCTCGGCCGGCCATTCGAGAACTGGCGTTACCGGGATATTCTCGAAAAGCTCGGTCCGATCACCTACTACGTTCACGAGCAGCTCGGCGATCCACTGGTCGTCACCGACGACGATCTCGCCGGAACCTTCACGTTTCCACGCGCCCTCGACGATTACGGCGTATCGGCGGATCTATGCGCCGAGGATATCGGTCGCGCCTGGCTGAACTACATCATCGAGGAGCGTTCGATCCTGTGGTGGGGCGGCGCGGGCAACTCGACCGAGCATACGGCATGGCTCAATCTTTCCCGCGGTATCCCGGCGCCGGCATCCGGCTCCATCGAGGTCAATGGCACGACCGTGGCCGAACAGATCGGAGCGCAGATCTTCATCGACGGCTGGGCACTGGTTTCGCCCGGCAATCCGGAAGGCGCGGCGAAACTCGCTCGGGCGGCCGGATCGGTCAGTCACGACGGGGAATCGGTCAACGCTGCAGTCCTGTGGGCGGCGATGGAGGCGGAAGCCTTCGTCAGTCGCGACGTGAACCACCTTCTCGACACGGGGCTTTCCTTCATTCCGAAAGACAGTCTCGTCGCGAGACTGGTCGCGGATATTCGGCGATGGACGTCGGGCAACGAAGACTGGGAGCAGACCCGGCAGCGTATCGAGGACAATTACGGGTACGACAAATATCCCGGCAATTGCCATGTCATCCCCAATCATGCGCTGATGATCATGGCGCTCCTGCATGCGCCGCACGATTTCCAGCGCGGCCAGACGATCGTCAATACCTCGGGCTGGGATACCGATTGCAACGCCGGCAATCTCGGCTGCCTTCACGGCATCATGCTCGGGCTGGAGGGTCTCGATGCCGGACCGGACTGGCGCGGCCCGGTGGCAGATCGCCTGTACATCTCGACTGCCGATGGCGGGCGCTCGGTGACCGATGCCGTGGAGGTATCGCTCTGGCTTGCCGATCTCGGACGCAAACTGGCCGGCGAGGCCGCAATGCCGGCACCGAAGAACGGCGCGCAGTTTCACTTCATGCTTCCGGGCTCGGTCCAGGGATTCCGGGCTCAAACGAGCCGAACCTCCGTCGCGGACTTGAAGGTTTTCGGTACGGGCAACGCGCTGGCAATCGATTTCTCCGCTTTGGCGCCCGGGCGCGAAGCGGCTGCCACGACGCCGGTCTTCACGCCGAAAGAAGTGACGCGAATGAGGACTTACGATCTGATGGCCAGTCCGCGCATTCATGCGGCACAGGTGCTGAAGGCGAAGGTGAGCGCTGCTGCCGACAATACAGGCCCGGTGAATGCACGCCTTCGGCTGCGCCATTACGACGGGAAGGACGAACTGGTCGATCTCGATGCGTCCGACGCCATTGTCCTGTCACCCGGTCGATCGGGCGCACTGGAGTGGACCGTGCCTCGGACCGGAGGGCAGCCGATCGCCGAAATCGGCATTGTCCTGACGACGGACGAAGGCCGGAGCGGTGGTCGTGTGCTGATCGATTCACTGTCGTGGTCGGGCTGTCCGGACGTCACGTTCCAACGGCCGGAAGGGGATGGCGATTTCTGGCGCCGCGCGTGGGTCAGCAATGTTCATTTCTTCTCCAAGCATTTTCCGCAGGATATCCGTATTAGCCAGAACCGCGGCGCCGGCATGATCCACCAGGGTGGACGGAGCTGGACGGATTACACCGTCGAGGCGGACTTGATGCTGCATCTCGGTGACCTCGGCGGCGTCGTCCTGCGGGTCCAGGGTCAACGTCGCTACTACCTCGCCTGTGTGACGAGAGACGGAGAATTGCAGATCCGTCGCCAGAGAGACGAGCAGTGCGAGATCCTCGCGTCGACGCCTTGCGACATCGGCTTCGAAAGCTCTTTCGTTCTGAAGGCGAGCGTCCACGGCGAGCATATCCATGCGCGAATTGGCGACGCATCCGTGGAAGCCAGTGACCGATCGTTCGCCGATGGTGCCGCCGGTATGCTTGTCTACGAAGGAGCGCTTTCCTCCACCGGGTTCCGTCTTCGACCGATCGAGGGGGCCTGATATGGCGGGTCTTACGTTCAATAAGGTCGTTAAACGGTTCGGTGCCGTCGAAGTGGTTCGCGGTATCGACGCGGAGATAGCCGACGGCGAGTTCGTGGTGCTGGTCGGTCCCTCCGGCTGCGGCAAGTCCACGCTCCTGCGCATGATCGCCGGCCTTGAAGACATTTCCGGAGGCGAGATCGCGATCGGTGGCCGGGCGGTAAACGATCTGCCGCCGAAGCAGCGCGATATTTCCATGGTCTTTCAGAACTACGCTCTCTATCCGCATATGACGGTCGAAGAGAACATGGCGTTTTCGTTGACGCTGGCCGGTGCCTCGAAGGAAGAGAAAAAGCAGAAGGTCGAAAGAGCTGCCGAGATCCTCGGCCTCGTTCCGCTTCTCCAGCGCAAGCCGAAAGCTTTGTCGGGCGGCCAACGTCAGCGCGTCGCGATGGGGCGCTCGATCGTTCGCAATCCGCAGATCTTCCTCTTCGACGAGCCGCTCTCCAACCTCGATGCCAAGCTCAGGGTGCAGATGCGCGGCGAGATCAAGTCGCTGCATCGCAAGCTCGGGACGACGATGATCTACGTGACGCACGACCAGATCGAAGCCATGACCATGGCCGATCGCATCATCGTCATGGAGGCTGGCTGCATTCGGCAGATGGGAACGCCGCTCGAATTGTACGATCGGCCCAACAACGCCTTCGTCGCGCAATTCATAGGCTCGCCCGCGATGAACCTCTTTCCGGCCACCGTTCGCGATGGTCGCATGGTGCTCGAAACCGGCATCGATTCCGGGATCGCTCCGCCTGCAGGACTTTCGCAGGGAGATGAAATCCTCATCGGCAAACGTCCGGAAGAGATCGGGCTTTCGAACGATGGCGCTCTGCAGGCGACAGTCGAAAATATCGAGCCCACCGGTTCGGAGACTTTCGTCGAGATCCGGTATGGGCAGCAGCACGTCTCGGTCGTCCTCAGACAACGTCCGGCCTTCACCATCGGATCGACCGTAGCGATGCAACTCGATGTCGGCGCGTTTCATGCCTTCCAACGTCGAGACGGCATGCGTATCGCTTGAAGCGCGGATTGAGGCGCACCCTTCGTCGACGATAAAGACGACCCGGTTCTGCCGCTCCAACAGAAAAAATGGCCTGGCGAGCCGATTGCGCGGGCTGCCTCGCTGACGCTCCGGCCTTGCGAAACCAGGACATCGACCCGGCGAAGCTTCCCGACGATCTCTTCAGCCTGCGCTTCTCGTTCGGCACGCTCACGTCCTCCGATGGCTCGAAAACCATACCTCATGGAGGATGTTTCAGTAAGGGCAGGCCACCTTTATCGCGGATGGAGGGGCAAGGCAGGCAAGACCCGGCTTCGTCTTTTCTGCCTGCGTCGCGAACAGAGCCTTCCGCCGTTCTACCTGCTTTCCCGATGCGTTCGACGGCCGGGCAGCGACATGACGTCCACCAGATCGCGTTGGCATTCTCCGCGAGTTTCTGCCATCTTTTACCCAAAACGAAAGTCAAACGAAACCGGACGACGAACGCGCCATGGCTTTCAGACGAATCTCGATGAGCGGACGGCAAGAAAAGATCCTGCGCAGCGCCAAGCAGGTCGGTCGCGTGGAGGTCGAAGACCTCGTCGAGCAATACCGGGTCTCCGCGCAGACGATCCGAAAGGATCTCAACGTCTTGACCGAGCGGGGTCTCCTGAGCCGGACGCATGGCGGCGCGGAGGTCAGTTCCGGCGTCGAGAACCTCGAATACGAGGCGCGAAAGCTCATCGCCGCGTCGGAAAAGGCCGCCATCGGGCGCGCCACGGCGGATCTTATCCCTGCCCAATCCTCGCTGTTCATCAATATCGGTACGACCACGGAAGCCGTCGCGCACTGGCTCGGTGAGAAGGCCGGGCTGATGGCAATCACCAACAACATCAACGTCGCGACGCTTCTCAGGCCGTATGGCGACATCGAGGTCGTGATCGCCGGCGGCGTCGTGCGGCCCTCGGACGGCGGTATCGTGGGCGAGGCGGCCGTCGACTTCATCGGCCAGTTCCGGGTCGATTACGCCATCATCGGCGCTTCGGCGATCGACGCTGACGGGACTTTGCTCGATTTCGACTATCGCGAGGTGCGCGTGACCCAGGCGATCATCCGCAACGCGCGGCAGGTCGTGCTCGTCTCGGACTCGTCTAAATTCACGCGTTCGGCGCCGGTGCGCATCGGCCATCTCTCGCAGATCAACACCTTCGTGACCGATCGCGCGCCGGATGCAATCGTCGGCGTCTGCCGGGAACACGACGTCGCGCTGATCCAGACCGGAGACGATCCGGTGGAGGACGAACGGATTCTTGCGTCGTCGCTTTAATTTCGTTTGACGCGTGTTTTGGTTTCGGCTTTGATCGGACCGATTTCGTCGTGGAACCCACGTGCGGCGAAACCGGAGGAGATGGTGGACTACGACATCTTCGTCATCGGCGGCGGAATCAATGGCTGCGGCATCGCGCGCGATGCGGCGGGCAGGGGATACCGCGTCGGTCTGGCGGAGATGAACGACCTCGGTTCGGGCACGTCGTCGTGGTCGACGAAGCTGATCCATGGCGGCCTGCGCTATCTTGAGCAGTACGAGTTCCGGCTCGTGCGCCACGCGCTGAAGGAGCGCGAGGTGCTGATCGCGATCGCGCCGCATCTCGTGCGTCCCTTGCGCTTCGTGCTGCCGCACCATTCGGGCCTGCGTCCGGCATGGCTCCTGCGTCTCGGCCTCTTCCTCTACGATCATCTCGGTGGACGCGAAACGCTGGCGAAATCGTGCGCCGTCGACCTCGACGGTCCGCTCGGTGCGCCGCTGCGAAACGAATTCCACAAGGGTTTCGAATATTCCGACGCCAAGGTCGACGACACGCGGCTCGTTGTCCTCAACGCCCGCGATGCGGCCGACCGGGGCGCCGACATCATGGTGCGCACCCGGGTCGAACGCGTGCGGCCGGCCGACAGGGGCTGGCTTCTGGAACTCCGCGATGCGGAAGACGGCACCACGCGATCGGTCACCGCCCGCACGCTCGTCAACGCCGCAGGCCCGTGGGTCGATCTCGTCGATCACGAGATCGTCGGCCGCAACGGCCCGGATTCGGTGCGCCTCGTGCAGGGCTCGCACGTGGTGACGCGCCGTCTCTTCGATCACGACCGGGCCTATATCTTCCAGAACACGGACGGGCGGATCGTCTTCGCGATCCCCTACCAGGGCGAATTCACGCTGCTTGGCACCACGGACCGCGACTATTCCGGCGATCCCGGCCGGGCGACGATCGCCGAAGAGGAAGTCGGCTACCTGCTCGAAGCCGCCAACGCCTATTTCGAAAAGCCCGTGCGCCGCGAGGATGTCGTCTGGTCGTTCTCTGGCGTCCGCCCGCTCTATGACGACGGCGCGAAGAAGGCGCAGGAGGGAACCCGCGACTATACGCTGTCGCTTACCGAGGCAGGCGGGGCGGCATTGCTCAACTGCTTCGGCGGCAAGATCACCACCTATCGCGTGCTCGCCGAAGACGCGCTCGCCCGGCTTGCCGGTCCGCTCGGTTCGAATCGGGCGTCCGGGCGCTCGGCGAACGAAGGTCGGGCGCACGGGGCGGGATGGACCGCGCGCGTGCCGCTGCCGGGCGGCGATTTTGAGCCCGCAGCGCTTCACGAGACCATCGAGGCCCTTCGCCGGGACTACGCGTTCCTTTCGCCAGGCGAGGCCGTACGCCTCGTCGATCTCTACGGAACGCGAGCTCGCGCCGTCCTCGGAAACGCTCGCTCGCTCGGTGATCTCGGCCGCGATTTTGGCGCCGGGCTGAGCGAGGCCGAAGTCCGCTACCTGATCGATCACGAATGGGCCCGCACGCTCGAAGACGTGCTGTGGCGGCGCACCAAGCTCGGCCTCCATCTCGCCGGCACGGCTGCGGAAGAGGCCATTTCGAATTTCATGCACGCGTATCGCAAGGGGGAAGATGCGCGCACTCTCCGGCAGGAGAGTGGAGTCTAGGGAGGAACGGCATGCTCGAACTGGAGCGTGTGACCAAGATCGTCGGATCGCAGACCCATATTCACGAGACGGATCTCGCCTTCGAGACCGGCACGCTCAACGTGCTCCTCGGTCCGACGCTTTCCGGCAAGACGTCGCTGATGCGCCTGATGGCGGGTCTCGACCGGCCGACGAGCGGAACGGTGCGTTTCGACGGCAAGGATGTGACCGGCCTCCCGGTGCAGAAGCGTTCGGTGGCGATGGTCTACCAGCAGTTCATCAACTACCCGGCGATGACGGTCTACGAGAACATCGCTTCGCCGCTGCGCCTCGCCGGTGCCGACAAGGCGACGCTCGACCGCGAGGTTCGGGAAGCGGCCGAGCTCATGCGACTGACGCCCTTTCTCGATCGCACGCCGCTTACCCTTTCCGGCGGCCAGCAGCAGCGCACCGCACTCGCCCGTGCCCTCATCAAGAAGGCGAGCCTCGTGCTGCTGGACGAGCCCCTCGTCAATCTCGACTACAAGCTGCGCGAGGAACTGCGCGCCGAACTGCCGCGCATCTTTTCCGAATCCGGCGCGATCTTCGTCTACGCGACAACCGAACCCTCCGAGGCGCTTCTCCTCGGCGGCAATACCGCGACGCTGTCGGAAGGCCGCGTGACGCAGTACGGGCCGACCGTCGACGTCTTCCGCCGCCCGCGCGATCTCCTGACGGCGCGTACCTTCGCCGACCCGCCGCTGAACACGATCGACGTCGTGAAGCGCGGCGATCGTTTCCGTATCGACGAGGCGGTCGACCTGCCCGTGCCCGAGCGTCTTCGCTCTGCCGCGGACGGCTCTTATACGGTCGCTTTCCAGCCGAACCATCTGGCGCTCGCGCCGCAGACGCCGGAGGCCGTCGGGCTGAAGGCCAAGGTCTCGGTGACGGAGATCACCGGTTCTGAGACCTATGTCCATCTCGATTTCGCGGATGTGCGCTGGGTCATGCTGGCGCCCGGCATCCACGTCCTCGAGATCGGCGAGACGGTCGAGGTCTACGTCGATCCGCGCCACACCATGCTGTTCGCGTCCGACGGCGAAGCCGTGCGGCCCGGCGAACGGCTGGCGGCCTGAGGGGGAGGGCGGCATGGCGCGCATCGATCTCGACCACATCCGGCACACCTACACCGCGTCACCGAAGAGCGAAGCCGACTACGCGCTGAAGGAGGTGGATCACAGCTGGCACGATGGAGGCGCCTATGCGCTGCTCGGGCCTTCCGGCTGCGGAAAGACGACGCTCCTAAACATCATCTCCGGCCTCGTGACGGCGTCGGAGGGCCGGATCCTCTTCGACGGCAAGGACGTCACCCGGCTTTCGCCGCAGGAGCGCAACATCGCGCAGGTGTTCCAGTTTCCCGTGATCTACGACACGATGACGGTCTTCGACAATCTCGCCTTCCCCTTGCGCAACCGGACGATGCCGGAAGCCGACGTCAAGCGTCGCGTCGACGAAATCCTCGCCATGATCGACCTCGGCGATCGCGCCCATCGCAAGGCGCGTGGGCTGACTGCCGACCAGAAGCAGAAGATCTCGCTCGGGCGCGGGCTCGTGCGCTCCGACGTCGCCGCAATCCTCTTCGACGAGCCGCTGACGGTCATCGATCCGCACATGAAGTGGATGCTGCGCACACAGCTCAAGCAGCTTCACCGCCAGTTCGGCCATACCATGGTCTACGTCACGCACGACCAGACCGAGGCGTTGACCTTCGCCGACACCGTCGTCGTCATGTATGACGGCGAGATCGTCCAGATCGGCACGCCGGAAGAGCTGTTCGCACGGCCGAAGCATACTTTCGTCGGTTATTTCATTGGATCACCGGGCATGAACGTCGTGCCCGTGACGCTCGACGGCGGCACGGCGCATGTCGACGGCGAGGCGATCGCACTGCCGGCTCCGCCGCGCGAGCGCCCGCAGGCGAAGACCGAGCTCGGCGTGCGCCCGGAATTCGTGCGGCTGACGCGCGATGGCATGCCGTTTTCCATCGATACCGTGGAGGATCTCGGCCGCCACCGCATCGTGCGCGGGCATCTCGGCGCCCACGCGATCGCGGCGGTCGTTCCGGAGAACGAGACGATCCCGGCGGAGCCGCGCGTCACCTTCGATCCCGCAGGCATCAATCTCTACGCCGATTCCTGGCGCATGGAACTGGAGGGCTGACGTCATGGATAAGACCGTCAACCAGAAAGCCTGGTTCATGCTGATTCCGGTCCTCGTGCTCGTCGGCTTTTCGGCCGTCATCCCGCTGATGACCGTCGTCAACTATTCGGTACAGGACACCTTCGGCCAGAACGTCTTCTTCTGGGCCGGCACCGCCTGGTTCGAGCAGATCCTGCATTCGCCGCGCTTCTGGTCGGCGCTCGGGCGCAACCTCATCTTTTCCGGGCTCATTCTGGCGATCGAGGTGCCGCTCGGTATCTTCGTCGCGCTCAACATGCCGAAGCGCGGCATCGGCGTGCCGTTCTGCCTCGTCTTCATGGCGCTGCCGCTGCTCGTTCCATGGAACGTCGTCGGGACGATCTGGCAGATCTTCGGACGCTCGGACATTGGCCTTCTCGGCTGGGCCGTCGACGCGATCGGCATCGACTACAATTACGTCTCCGATCCCGTGGACGCCTGGATCACGCTGATCGTCATGGACGTCTGGCACTGGACGAGCCTCGTCGTGCTCTTGTGCTACGCCGCGCTCGTCTCCATTCCGGACGCGTTCTACCAGGCCGCACGCATCGACGGCGCGTCGCGCTGGTCGGTCTTCCGCTACATCCAGCTGCCGAAGATCCAGCACGTGCTCCTGATCGCCGTGCTCCTGCGCTTCATGGACTCCTTCATGATCTACACGGAGCCCTTCGTCGTCACCGGCGGCGGGCCGGGCAACTCGACGACGGTCCTATCGATCGACCTCGTGAAGATGGCGCTCGGCCAGTTCGATCTCGGCCCGGCGGCGGCGATGTCGCTCATCTACTTCCTGATCATCCTTGCGCTCTCATGGGTCTTCTACACCGTGATGACGAACCACGAGGCGAGGCAGTAACGATGGTGAATTCCGAAGAACGCCTCGCCCGGAACCGAAGCGAAAGCGTGATGCGCGATGCGCCGGCCGGTGGCCACGCGGCCTCCGGTGCGTCGTCGGATGCGATGGCACGGCGCATGCGCAAGCGCGGCGAGAGCGCGCGCTGGTCGTGGCTCGTGCCGACGATCTATATCGTCTTCCTCATGCTGCCGATCTACTGGCTCGTGAACATGAGCTTCAAGACGAACCACGAAATCGTCACCTCGCTCACGCTCTTCCCGCGACAGCCGACGCTGCAGAACTACGTGACGATCTTCACCGATCGCTCGTGGTATTCGGGCTACGTGAACTCGATCATCTACGTGGTCGAGAACATGGTGATCTCCGTCGCCTGCGCGCTGCCGGCCGCCTACGCCTTCTCGCGCTACCGCTTCCTCGGCGACAAGCACGTCTTCTTCTGGCTGCTGACGAACCGCATGGCACCGCCGGCGGTCTTCGCGCTGCCGTTCTTCCAGCTCTATTCCGCCTTCGGCATGATCGACACGCACATCGCCGTCGCGCTCGCGCACTGCCTCTTTAACGTGCCGCTTGCGGTGTGGATCCTCGAAGGCTTCATGTCGGGCATTCCGAAGGAGATCGACGAGACCGCCTATATCGACGGCTATTCGTTCCCGCGCTTCTTCATCCGGATCTTCATACCACTGATCGCGAGCGGCATCGGCGTTGCGGCGTTCTTCTGCTTCATGTTCTCGTGGGTGGAACTGCTGCTCGCCCGCACGCTGACGACGGTCAACGCCAAGCCGATCGCCGCCGTCATGACGCGCACGGTTTCGGCCGCCGGCATCGACTGGGGGTTGCTCGCCGCAGCCGGCGTGCTGACGCTGATCCCCGGTGCGATCGTCATCTATTTCGTACGCAACTACATCGCCCGCGGCTTCGCGCTCGGGCGGGTCTAGCGTCGAAGGGAGCGCGTTGATGAATCTCGATCTCACATGGATGGCCTGGACGTGGCCGACCGCCATCTTCTTCCTCGTCATAGCCGCGCTGATCCTGGCGATGGGCGCATGGGAGAAGGTCTCGCCGGGCGGTGGACCGCGCGTCGGCATCCTCAACTTCGAGACGACGCGCGGCGACCGTCTCTTCGTGTCGCTGCTCGGCGCAGCCTTCATTCACCTCGCATGGCTCGGCCTCGTTGGTCCGAGCCTGTGGTGGGCCCTCGGCCTGTCGATCGTCTACGCCATCGGTGTATTCCGCTTCGTCTAGACCGGGTCGATACCGTCGCGCGTACCGCGCGGCGTCCGTTATGCTTCGCAAACCCCATGGGAGGAGATCCATGCGAAAGCACCTTCTTACGACGACGACGGCGATCGCGCTTCTGGCCACGGCCGGGCACGCCTTCGCCGGCATGGACGAGGCCAAACAGTTCCTCGACCAGGAGATCGGCGGCATGTCCTCGCTGTCGCGCGCCGATCAGGAAAAGCAGATGCAGTGGTACGTGGATGCCGCCAAGCCCTTCAAGGGCATGGAGATCCACGTCGTCTCGGAATCGCTGACCACCCACGCCTACGAGTCGAAGACGCTTGCTCCGTGGTTCGCCAAGATCACCGGCATCAAGGTCATCCACGACGTCATCCAGGAAGGCGACGTCGTCGAGAAGATCCAGACGCAGATGCAGACGGGTCAGAACCTCTACGACGCCTACGTCAACGATTCCGACTTCATCGGCACGCACTGGCGCTACGGGCAGGCGCGGGACCTGACGAAATGGATGGCGAACGAGGGCAAGGACGTCACCGACCCGATGCTCGACCTGAAGGACTTCATCGGCCTTTCCTTCACCACCGCGCCGGACGGGGACCTCTACCAGCTTCCCGACCAGCAGTTCGCCAACCTCTACTGGTTCCGCTACGACTGGTTCAACGACCCGAAGATCAAGGCCGCCTTCAAGCAGAAATACGGCTACGATCTCGGCGTCCCGGTCAACTGGTCGGCCTACGAGGACATCGCCGACTTCTTCACGAACACCAAAGTCGACGGCAAGAAGGTCTATGGCAACATGGACTACGGCAAGAAGGACCCGTCGCTCGGCTGGCGCTTCACCGACGCCTGGCTTTCGATGGCGGGTGAGGGCGACCGAGGCCTGCCGAACGGCAAGCCGGTCGACGAATGGGGCATCCGCGTCAACGAGAAGTCGCAGCCGACCGGCTCCTGCATGGCGCGCGGCGGCGGAACGAACAGCCCGGCCGCCGTCTATTCGATCGAGAAGTACCTGAAGTGGCTCAAGGACTATACGCCCCCGGAAGCGCAAGGCATGACCTTCTCCGAGGCCGGCCCGGTGCCCGCACAGGGCAACATCGCCCAGCAGGCCTTCTGGTACACGACCTTCACCGCCGACATGGTCAAGAAGGGCCTCCCGGTCGTCAATGACGACGGCACGCCGAAATGGCGCATCGCTCCGTCTCCGCACGGGGCGTACTGGCATGAAGGCCAGAAGCTCGGCTATCAGGACGTCGGCTCCTGGACGCTCATGAAGTCGACGCCGGAGGACCGGGCGAAGGCTGCCTGGCTCTACGCCCAGTTCGTCACCTCGAAGACCGTGGACGTGAAGAAGAGCCAGACCGGCCTCACCTTCATCCGCGACTCCACGATCAACGACAAGAGCTTCACCGATCGGGCCGACAAGCTCGGTGGTCTCGTCGAGTTCTACCGCTCGCCCGCGCGCGTGCGCTGGACGCCGACGGGCACCAACGTGCCGGACTACCCGAAGCTTGCGCAGCTGTGGTGGCAGAACATCGGCGATGCGGCGTCCGGCGCGAAAACCACGCAGGAGGCGATGGACGCACTGTGCGCGGCGCAGGAAGGCATCATGGAGCGGCTCGAGCGTGCCGGCGTGCAGGGCGACATCGGCCCGCACCTGAACGACGAGCACGACGTCGCATACTGGCAAGACCTCGCCAAGAAGGAGGGCAACCTCTCGCCGCAGCCGAAGCTCGACAACGAGAAGCCGAAGCCGGTAACGGTGGGCTACGACGAACTGGTCAAGAGCTGGCAGGACTCCAACGACGCCTCCGGCTCGGCCAACGCTCAGGACACATCCGCCAAGGGCACGCAGACGAGCAACTAGCTGTGAGCTTTCATTAGGTTGTCCATCCGGTCCGGACCGGGGATGCTGAGGTTGTGAGACTTCAGAGTCCAGGGAGGGACCGGATGA
>NZ_VHLH01000008.1 GCF_006516965.1 Pararhizobium mangrovi
TCCGGTCCCTCCCTGGACTCTGAAGTCTCACAACCTCAGCATCCCCGGTCCGGACCGGATGGACAACCTAATGAAAGCTCACACCTAGAGCGCGTTCGTACGGGCCGGAAACGCTGCTGTTGAAGCTTCGGCGCTCTTTGCGAGCCATGGGTATGTCACGCGGCGCCTTGCCGACCGGCTCCGCAAATCGTTAGCCCGTGCGGGAAGGAGGCGCCTCGACGGAAATCTCTCTGTCCCCTGGTGAAGCCATCCGGTTCGGCAAGGCGAACGTCCCATCGCGGGCGGAAAGTTTCTGATGGAGGTGGACCATCAGGCTCGCCGCGAAGAGAGGCGTCAATAGGTTGAGGATCGGCACGGCAAGGAAACCCGCGATGACGAGGCCGGCGAGGAAGATCGTCGCCGAATGGGTGCGCCGCATCGCCTTCACCTCGTCCTCGGGACGGTAGCGCATGGCGGCGAATTCGAAGAATGCGCGGCCGAGCAGATAGCCGTTGACGAGGAAGAAGGCGAGGACGTTGATGCCTGGTACGAGAAGCAGGAGCAGCGCGACGAGGTTGCCGGCGACGACGACGCCGAAGAACCGGATCGTGTAGCCGATGGCGGCGACGATCGGCAGCGCCTTGCCGACCGGCCCTTCGGGATAGTCCTCGCGCTCGATCACCTCCGCGACATCGTCGAGGAAGAGCCCGGCGACGATCGAGGTTATCGGCGCGATCAGCAGCGCGAGCCCGAGCGCCAGGCCGATGCTCGCCACGATGCCGACGATCAGCCCGATCCAGCCGGTCCAGTCCGGAAGGTCCGGCAGCAGCGAGCGGAGCGGCGGCAGCGCGAAATGGGTGAAGGCCGCCTCGAGGCCGAACCAGGCGCCGATCAACAGCAAGATCGTCAGGCCGAGCGTCTTCCACAGGGCCGCGCGGGTTTCTTCGGCGAACAGATCGCGGCCGGCGAGCCGGATGGCGTCGAGGATCATTCGACCTTCCCGAACGTTGACAGATCGATCCTATCTGGTGAGGAAGAGCAGGGTCCGCAAGCCGCGACCTTCCCATCCGCCGCGTGTTCCACCAATACGGAATCCCTCATGAAGACATACGACGTCCTTTGCATCGGCAACGCCATCGTCGACGTCATCGCGAGCTGCGACGACGCCTTCCTTTCCGACAACGACATCATCAAGGGCGCGATGAACCTCGTCGATGCCGAGCGGGCCGAAGAACTCTACGGTCGCATGGGTCAGGCGGTCGAAAGTTCCGGCGGCTCGGCCGGCAACACCGCGGCCGGCCTTGCGAGCTTCGGCGCCAGGACCGCCTATTTCGGCAAGATCGCCAAGGACCAGCTCGGCGACATCTACGCCCACGACATCCAGAGCCTCGGCGTCACCTTCAATTCCGCCCGGCTCGACGGTCCGCCGCCGACAGCGCGCTCGATGATCTTCGTCACGCCGGACGGCGAGCGTTCGATGAACACCTATCTCGGCGCCTGCGCGGAATTCGGCATGGAAGACATCGACGAGACCATCGCCGCCGACAGCAAGGTCACGTATTTCGAAGGCTATCTCTGGGATCCGCCGCGCGCCAAGGACGCCATCCGCGCATGCGCGCGCATGACCCACGAGGCCAAGGGCGAAATGGCGATGACGCTTTCCGATCCCTTCTGCGTGGGGCGCTACCGTGAGGAGTTCCTCGAACTCATGCGCTCGGGCACGGTCGATATCGTCTTCGCCAACGAGGAAGAAGTCTGCTCGCTCTACGAGACCGGCGATTTCGACGACGCCGTCGCTCGGATCTCCGAGGATACGCGCGTCGCGGCCATCACCCGAAGCGAAAAGGGTTCGGTGATCGTCGGCGAGGGGCGCAAGGTCGAGGTTGCGGCGCACCCGATCGAAAAGCTCGTCGACACGACGGGAGCGGGCGACCTCTACGCCGCGGGCTTCCTCTACGGCTACACGCACGGCAAGGATTTCGAGACCTGCGGCAAGCTCGGCAGCCTGGCGGCCGGCCTCGTCATCCAGAAGATCGGCCCGCGCCTCGACAAGGCACTCTCGGACTCCGCCCGGGAGGCGGGAATTCTCTAGCGCGGTTTATTGTTTTCCCGGAAACGCCTTCGATGTCGCGCCCGCGCTGCATCGAAGGCGAGATCCTCCAAAGAAAGCCTCTCTTTCTCGGGCTCGACCCGAGGATCACGCGGGAGAGGGCGGCCGGTCTTTCGACAGGCTTTGCCTTCGATGCCGTGCGGCAGCGACATCGCCGACATTTCCATTCAAGAATGAACCGCCCGCGAACCGGTTCGCATGCCGAACTCCGACTGCGTTGGCGATATCGGCGCACTTCGCTGCTGTAGGGCTGCTGTAGGTACGCGAATGAAGAAAGACCCGACGCCGGAAAGGCGGCGGGTCAAACGACTGCCGGCGGCGCTATCCGGCAAGCGTGCGATCGACGATGTCGCGCACGTCGCTCGAAAGCTTGTCGGCCGCGGCGATGCGTTCGAGAGCCGCGCGGGCATGCCGGCGCCGGCCTTCCTCGAGCGAGCGCCAGGAGCGCATGGTCGTCAGGAGCCGTGCCGCGACCTGCGGGTTGCGACCGTCGATCGCCAGCACCTCGTCCGCGAGGAAGGCGAAGCCTGCTCCGTCCGCCCGGTTGAAGCCGGTCGGATTGCCGGCGGCAAAGGCGCCGATCAGCGCACGCACGCGGTTGGGATTGGACCGCGAGAAGTGCTCGCCTTCCATCAGCATGCGCACCCGCTCGAGCGTCGCCGCACCCGGCGCCGTCGCCTGCGCGGAAAGCCACTTGTCGATGACGAGCGGGGTATCGTGGAAGCGCTCCTCGAAGGTCGCCAGTGCCGCATTCGCCCCTTCGCTCTCCGGGAAGAAATGGGCAAGAAGCAGAAGCGGCTGGCTGAGGTCCGTCATGTTGTCGGCCGCCGCGAAAGCTTCGTTCGCGCGTGCCGGCGAAGCGTCCGCGAGCGAAAGATAGGTCATCAGCGCGTGCCGGAACGCGCGCTTGCCCGCACTCGCGGCATCGGGGCTGTAGGCGCCGGGCGTCTCCATGGTGTCGGCAAGGCGTGCGAAGATTTCCGCGCCCGTCTTGCCGATCACCGTCTGGACTGCCCGTCGCGCGGCGAAGATCGCATCGGGGTCGATGTCGTTGCCGATCTCGCGGGCGATGTCGTTTTCGCCGGGCAGCGCCAGTGCTTGCGCGCGGAACGCGGGTTCGAGCGTCTCGTCCTCGGCCGTCGCGATCATCGTCTCGGCGAGCGCCGGATCGACGTCGACCGTGCCGCCCGCGCGTTCCTTCGCCACGGCCTCGACGAGGACGCGCATGGCGTAGGCGTTAAGCGCCTGCCAGCGGGCGAAGGGGTCGCTCTCGTGGCGGGCAAGATGGGCAAGGTCGGCCGGCGCCTGTTCGAAATGCACGTTGATCGGCGCGCAGAAGCCGCGGTTGAGCGAAAGCACCGGCCGTGCGGAAACGCCGTCGAACTGGACGGTCTGGCTGCGCTGGGTGAGATGCAGGACGTCGTCGGTGACGCGGGCGCCGGTGACGGACGTCGGCTCGGCTTCGCTGCCGTCGGGCAGCACGAGGCCGAAGCGCAGCGGAATGTGCATCACGTCCTTCTTCGCCTGGCCGGGCGTTGCAGGCACGCTCTGCTCGAAGCTTGCGGTGAAGCGACGGCTGCCCGGATCCCAGACGGTCGAGACGCTGACGACGGGTGTGCCGGCCTGGTCGTACCAGAGGCGGAACTGTCCGAGATCGAACCCGGTCGCGTCCTCGAAGCAGGCGAGGAAGTCCTCGATGGTCGCCGCCTCGCCGTCGTGGCGGTCGAAATAAAGGTCCATGCCCTTGCGGAAACCGTCTTCGCCGAGGAGCGTCGCGATCATGCGCACGACCTCCGAACCCTTCTCGTAGACCGTGGCCGTGTAGAAGTTCGAAATTTCGCGGTAGCGGTCGGGCCGCACTGGATGGGCGAGCGGGCCGGCGTCCTCGGGAAACTGATGGGCCTTGAGAAGCCGCACCTCGGCAATGCGCTTGACGGGCCGGGAACGCTGGTCCGCGGAGAATTCGTGGTCGCGATAGACCGTCAGCCCTTCCTTGAGGCAGAGCTGGAACCAGTCCCGGCAGGTGATGCGGTTGCCCGTCCAGTTGTGGAAGTATTCGTGGGCGATGATCGCCTCGATGTTGGCGTAGTCCGCATCGGTCGCGATCTCGGGATCGGCGAGCACGTACTTGTCGTTGAAGACGTTGAGTCCCTTGTTCTCCATCGCGCCCATGTTGAAGTCCGAGACGGCGACGATCATGAAGATGTCGAGGTCGTATTCGCGTCCGAAGCGCTCCTCGTCCCAGCGCATGGAGCGCTTGAGCGAATCCATCGCGTAGGCCGCGCGTGCCTCCTTGCCGTGCTCGACATAGATCTTCAGCGCCACTTCGCGGCCCGAAGCCGTGGTGAAATCGTCTTCGAGAACGCCGAGATCGCCGGCGACAAGGGCGAAGAGGTAGCTCGGCTTGGGGTGCGGGTCGTGCCACACCGCATAGTGGCGACCTTCGCCGAGATCGCCCGTCTCGATGCAGTTGCCGTTGGCAAGCAACAGCGGCGCGCTTTCGCGATCGGCCTCGATGCGCGTCGTATAGACGGCGAGCACGTCCGGCCGGTCGGGAAAGAAGGTGATCCGCCGGAAGCCTTCCGCCTCGCATTGGGTCGTATAGACGCCGGACGAGCGGTAGAGACCCATCAACTGCGTATTGCGTTCCGGTGCGATCTCGCTCGTGATGGTGAGCGAGAAGGCCGCCTGGCCCGGAAGGTTGGAAAGGCGCAGCCCGTTCCCGGTCTCCGCGACGTCTTCCTCCGCCATCGTCTGGCCGTCGACGGATACGCTCTTCAGCTCCACCTCGTCCCCGTCGAGGACGAAGGGCGCGTCCGGCGAGACGCCGGGGCGACGGCGCACGGTCAGCGTCGAAACCACCTCGGTGCGTTCGGGATCGAGGCGGAAGGTGAGGTCCACCGCGTCGACGATGAAATCGCTCTCGCGATAGTCGGAGAGTTGGAACGTCGTGCCGGTTTCGGTGCGCATGGTACCTCGTTTTCTAAGGCGGTTGTTGTCGTTTCGGTCCGCTTCAGGCCGGTCGTGGTGTAAACTCCCTGACAGGCGATGCAACCCGGCCTTCAGGCTTTCGCTTCGCCGGCGATGGCCGCCTTGCGTCGCGTATCGCGATGGACGGTGTATAGCGCCGAACCCACGACGATGACCGCGCCGATACCGGTAAAGAGATCTGGAACCTCGCCGAAGGCATAGAAGCCGAGAAGGACGGCGAAAATCAGTCTGAGATAGTCGAAGATCGCCATCACCGATGCTTCGCCTTCCTTGTACGCCATGATGTTGGCCATCTGGCTGACATAGCCGACCGCGCCGACGCCGACGAGGGCGAACCATTCGGATGGCGTCGGCGGCTGCCAGTAATAGATCGCGGGTCCGGCGACCGCGAGACCGAGAAAGATCGCCTGATAGGTCAGGATCGTCAGCGGCGTATCCGTGCGCGCCATATACCGGATGATGACCATGACGAAGCCGGCCGCGAGCGCTCCGACGACGGCGAGAACGCTGTAGACCGAAAACTCGCCGGTGCCGGGATGGGCCATGACGATGACGCCGGCGAAGCCGACGACGACCGCCATCCAGCGACGCCAGCCGACGACTTCGCCGAGCAGCACGATAGCGAAGATCGTCGTGAAGAAGCTCTTCGAAAAGGCGATCGCCGTCGCGTTGGCGAGCGGCAGGTGAACCAGCGCGCCGAAGCCGCAGACCATCGCGACGATGGCTGCGACGACGCGCAGGAACTGCAGTCCGGGATTGCGCGTGGCGAGCGAGCCGGGAAAGCTGCGCACGACGGCGGGCGCGACGATGATGGTCATGACGACCTGGCGCACGAGAAGGATCTGGATGACCGGCAGTCCCTGGCCGGCGAACTTGATGAGCGCCGCCATGACCGAATAGAGGCTCGCTGCCACGACCATGAAAAGCGCGCCGCGCGCATTGCCGGAAAGGCTGCGAAACCAGACTTGCGTACTCGCTCTCGACATTTCGCCCCGCGGGTTTAAGCTCGGGTATCGAACCATGGCCGCTTGCTGCGGCCACGACCTCATCCGACGACAACCTACAGGCTTGGGAATGAATATCGCTACACCGAAGTTCGGCGTTGGTGCCTCCGCACTGCGCAAGGAGGATATGCCGCTCGTCACCGGTCGTGGCCGATACACCGACGATGTCCATCCCGAAGGCACGCTTTCGGCCTACGTGGTGCGTTCGCCGTATTCCGCCGCCCGTTTCACGATCACCTCGACCGAGGCAGCGAAGGCGGCCGACGGTGTGCATCTGGTGCTGACGGCGGCTGACATTCCCCATATCGGCCCGATGAAGTGCCAGGGTGTCGCCACGCAGCCGGACGGCAGCAAGCATGCCGTGCGCGAGATGCCCGTTCTTTGCGAAAGCGCGGTGCGCCTCGTCGGAGACGCCGTCGCCTTCGTCGTCGCCGATACGCAGGCGCTGGCGCGCGACGCCTCCGAACTGATCGAGATCGAATGGGAAATGGGCGAGGGCATCGCCGAAACCGCGGGCGCCCTGGCCGAGGACGCACCGCTCGTCTGGCCGGAGCTCGGCACCAACCGTGCCTATACCTACAAGATCGGCGACGAACGCGCGACCGAGCAGGCCTTCGCCGACGCCGCGCATGTGAGCCGGATCGCCTTTACCAACCAGCGGCTGATCTCGAACTACATGGAAACGCGCGCCTCGCTCGGCGAGTACGACGCCGAGCGCGACCGCTTCACGCTGACGACCGGGACGCAAGGGGTGCACGGCGTGCGCGATACGCTCGCCAAGGACAATTTCTCCATCGACGCGGAAAAGGTACGCGTCGTCACCAACGACGTCGGCGGCGGCTTCGGCACGAAGGCCTTCAACTACCGCGAAAATCCGCTGGTCCTCGAAGCGGCCAAGCGTCTCGGCCGGCCGGTGAAGTGGGTCGGCGACCGTACGGAGCACTTCCTCGTCGACGCGCATGGGCGCGACAACGTCGTCGTCGCGGAAATGGCGATGGACGCCGAAGGGCGCTTTCTCGGCCTGAAGATCGACCTCAAGGCCAATCTCGGCGCCTATTGCGGCCAGTTCGGCCCGATGATCCCGGTTATCGGCACCTCGATGACGACGGGCCTCTACGATATCGCCAACATCGACGTGACGGTGACCGGCGTCTATACGAACACGACACCGGTGGACGCCTATCGCGGCGCCGGACGCCCGGAAGCCGCCTTCCTGATCGAACGCCTCGCCGACACCTGCGCGCGCGATCTCGGCTTGCCGGTGGAGGAAATCCGCCGCAAGAACTTCATCCGGCCGGACCAGTTTCCCTACAAGACGGCGACGGGTCGCACCTACGACGTCGGCGAGTTCGACGGCCACATGACGCGCGCCATGGAATGTGCCGATTGGGCGGGCTTCGAAGAGCGCGCCGAGGAAGCGAAGGGCCGAGGCAGGCTGCGCGGCATCGGCATGGCGACCTATATCGAGGCCTGCGCCTTCGCCGGCTCCGAGGCCGCCAATCTCGAGCTCAACGAGGACGGCACGGTCACGCTCTATATCGGCACGCAGACGAACGGGCAGGGCCATTCCACCGCCTACAGCCAGTTCATCGCCGACAAGATCGGCATCGATTTCGACCGGATCATCGTCCACCAGGGCGACACCGACCGCCTCGCGAAGGGCGGCGGCACGGGCGGCTCGCGCTCGATCCCGCTTGGCGGCGTCTCCGTCGCCAAGGCCAGCGACAGCCTGGCGGAAAAGATGCGCAAGGTCGCAGCCGACGAACTGGAGGCTTCCGCGGCCGATATCGAACTGGTCGACGGCGAGGCCCGCATCGTCGGCACCGACCGCACCATGACCTATGCCGACCTCGCGAAGGCAGCCTCCATGGAGGACCGCAAGGCCGATGCCGAGATCGTACAAGACGAGGCGACCTATCCGAACGGCACGCATATCTGCGAGATCGAGATCGATCCGGAGACCGGCACCAGCGAGATCGTCGCCTACACGATCGTCGACGATTTCGGCGTGACCGTGAACCCGACCCTTCTCCTCGGCCAGGTTCACGGCGGCGCGGTTCAAGGAATCGGCCAGGCGCTGAGCGAGGAGGCCGTACACGCCGAGGACGGCCAGCTCGTGACCGCGTCCTTCCAGGACTACACGATGCCGCGTGCGGAAGGTCTGCCGAACTTTACCTTCGAGACCCGCAACGTGCCGTCAACGACGAACGCGCTCGGCATCAAGGGCGCAGGCGAGGCGGCAACGATCGGATCGACGCCGGCGACGCTGAACGCCGTCGTCGACGCTCTCTATCGCGCACGCGGACTGACCGACATCGCCATGCCGGCCACGCCGCAGCGCATCTGGAACGCGCTCAACGCCGTTTGAGCGGTCTTTTTCGTACCGGTTTCAACCGGCAGGGCGCTTGCGTCTAACCCCCGAAAGGCTCTGCCGGTTCTTCGTGCCCGCTTCCTTCGATAGTCCCGCTCGATCGGCCGACCGCGAACCGGACGCCGTTCCGGCGGCAGCGCCGAACCCCGTCACCGCGATCACGCTCAAGGTGTGTTCGGTCATGGCGTTCGTCGTGATGGCGACCTGCATCAAGGCGGGCGGCATCGGCGTTCCCCCCGGCCAGATCGTCTTCTTCCGCTCGGCCTTCGCCATTCTGCCGATCCTGATCTGGCTCGCCGTCCACCACGAACTCGGCGGTGTGCTTCGCACCCGCCGGTTCGGCCTGCATCTCGTGCGTGGCATCGTCGGCATGGCCTCGATGGGCTTCAACTTCTACGGCATCACGCTGCTGCCGCTGCCGGATGCGATCGCGATCGGTTATGCCAAGCCGCTGATCGCCGTGATCCTCGCCGTCGTTTTCCTGAGCGAGCGGGTGCGCATCCATCGCTGGACGGCGGTCGTGGCGGGGCTCACCGGCGTCATGATCATCTGCTGGCCGCGTCTGACGCTCTTCGACGAGGGCGGCCTCGGCAAAATGGAAGCGATCGGCGTCGTCTTCGTGCTCGCATCGGCGTCGTCGGCCGCCGTCACGATCATGCTCGTTCGCCGATTGATCGCGACGGAGCGCACACCGACCGTCGTGCTTTACCTATCCATCATCGCGATGATCGGCGGCTTGGCGACCATGCCGTTCGGATGGGCGGCGCTTGATGCGCGCGATGTCGCGCTGCTCGTCGCTGCGGGCCTCTTCGGCGGCGTCGGACAGATGCTGCTTACCCAGAGCTATCGCTTCGCCGACGTCTCGACGGTCGCGCCCTTCGAGTACGCCTCGATCCTATTCGCCGTCGCCATAGGCTACGGCATCTTCGGAACGGTGCCGCAGCCGACGATGCTCGTCGGCACGGGCATCGTCGTGTCGGCCGGCATCTATCTCATCTTCCGCGAGCGCAAGCTGAACGCGGCGCGCCTCGAGGCGCGCCGGGCGATCGGCCCGAGCGGATAGCGCTTCGGCATGATGCTGACGGACCCTTTATCGCGTTATCCTCGCAACGCCGGACCGGACCAGACCGGTTGCAGGATACGCTAGGCCGCTTCGCTTTCCTCGTCCGTTTCGGCCTCGCTTCGTGGATCGATTTCGTAGAACTGAGGCGTCTGCGAGCGGGCGAACGGGATCGCCAGAAAGTCCGATCGTTCGGCCTCCGCACCGAGCGGCCTTCTCCGGCTTCGATACAGCGCGTAGCCGGCGTAGGCCGTAAAGAAGACGGCAAGCGTCGCGAAGAGCCCGGAAGGGCCCATGCGATCCATCACGTAACCGGCAACGAGCGGACCGAGCATCGTCCCGCCGCCATAGATGATGAGCAGTCCGCTCGATACCTCCACGAAGTCGTCCGGTTCGGCATGGTCGTTCGCGTGCGCGACGTTCAGCGAATAGATCGGGAAGAGCACCGAACCGAGCAGGAAGACGGCCACGAAGAAGACGAGGACATGATGCGAATCCCACATGGTCGCGATGGTCGAGAGAACCAACCCGACGATGCCGGCGCCCGCCATGACATGGCGGCGATCGAGGCGATCGGAGATGCGTCCGAGCGGGATCTGGAAGATCGCGCCCCCGAGCATGGCGATGGCGAGCATGAACGCGCCTTCGACCGTGGTGAGCCCGGTGTTCTGGCTGTAGACGGGGCCGAGATTGCTCCACGCACCGGCAATCGCGCCGGCGAGGAACGAGCCGACGACAGCCGCCGGCGAATGCGTGAAGAGCCGGCCGAGGCGAAAGCGCGATTGGGTCAGCGGACGGGGCGACTGCGCTCCCGAAAGTGCCGTCGGGATCAGCGCCAGCGAATAAAGCACGGCGCAGACCATGAAGAGCGTCAGCGTCAGCGGATCGCCGAGCGGCACGATGAACTGGCCGGCCATGAGCGCCGTCATCGACACGACCATGTAGATCGAAAAGACCGCGCCGCGCGTCGCGTTCGTCACCTTTTCGTTCAGCCAGCTCTCGATCACCATGTAGCCGCCGGCGACGCAGAAACCGGCGATCGAACGAAAGACGATCCAGGCGACCGGTTCGAAGACCAGCGCATGCATCAGAAGCGAGATCGACATCAGCGCCGTCAACGCGCCGAAGACGCGCACATGGCCGACGCGCATGACGAGGCGCGGCGTGATCAGGCAACTTGCCGTGAAGGCGAGCGCATAGCCCGTCGCCATCATCGAGATGGTCAGCGTCGTCCAGCCTTCGGCGGCAGCGCGAAGCGGCAGCAGATAGCCCGAGAGGCCGCCCGCCACGAGCATGAAGAAGGTCGATACGAGCAGGCTCGCGACGGGAAGGATCGCAGCGAACATGAAGGCCTCCTGCTGGCGTGACGCGACGAAGGATTGGGACGACTGAAACTGAAGAGAGCGATCCGGCATCCGCAACCGGTGCGAGCCGGCGGATGCGCTGGATCATGGGCATTTTCAAGGCAATCGGGAACGGCAGTGAAAAGTGACGGATCGACTTTTCTGCCGTGCCTGCGCTCTATGCGTTCGCGCTCGCCGCGTCGCGCCTGATTGCGACACGCGATGCTGTTTTCAAGCCATTTACGGTAAGTCGGAAAGCTTCAGGCGGATTGCCAGCAGATCCTGCCAGGCAAGGCGCTTGTGGGCGGGATTGCGCAGCAGATACGCCGGATGCAGCGTCGGCATCGCGGGGATCGTCCGATCGCCGAGGTCGTATTCGCCCCACGTGCCGCGCATCGAAAGGATGCCCTTGTTCGTGTTCATCAGCGCCTTGTTGGCGATGTTGCCGAGAAAGACGATCATCCGCGGCGCCGCCAGCACGATGTGACGCTCGACGAAGGGGCGGCACAACTCGATCTCGTGGGCGGTCGGGTTGCGGTTGCCGGGCGGGCGCCAGGGCAGCATGTTGGTGATGTAGACGTTCGTCCGGTCGAGGTCGATCGCCGCCAGCATGCGGTCGAACAACTGTCCGGCGCGCCCGACGAAGGGCAGGCCCTGGATGTCCTCCTCGCGTCCCGGCGCCTCTCCGACGAACATGATGTCGGCCTTCGGGTTGCCATCGGCGAAGACCACGGATTTCGCGCTGTGGCGCAAATTGCAGCCCTCGAAGGCGGCGATCGCGCCACGCAGGTCCTCGAGCGTTTGAGCCTCGGCGGCGGCCGCGCGCGCATCGAGAACCGCGTTCTCGTCGGGGATGGCCGTAATGTCCATCCGGTCCGCGGTCGGTGTCGTCGCGCCCGCACGATCGATCTGGGTGCCGGGTTGGCGGGCGGCGGCCTGCGAAGGCCGGGCTTCGGTGCGAACTGGCTGTGCGCTCGCCGTGTCCGGCCCGCTCGCAGCCGAGATTCCGGGCCGGACCTCGCGCCGCGCCAAATGTTCGGCGAAGCGGTCGACCGGCGCATCGTCGAGCATGCAGTCGACGCCCGCATCGGCGTAGAAGCGCAGTACCGCTTCGAGCTCTGCGGCGGCAAGTTCGCGGACATCGGTCATGGGAGCGATCCTAGAATGTTTCCCGGCCGCGCGAAAGCAGTCTCGCCGGTCGCGATCCGCTCCTGTCCACTCGCGCAAAACCAGCTTGCACCTCGACATTGTGCGGACGGTTTGCCAAACAGGAGACCGGACTCCGACCGGCCGAACGATTGCGAAAGGACGATTTGCATGAACGATCACGATTCGCTGCCCGAACGCGAAAGCATGGACGTCGACGTCGTCATCGTGGGCGCAGGTCCGGCCGGCCTTTCGGCTGCGATCCGGCTGAAGCAGATCGACGAGAACCTTTCCGTCGTCGTCCTCGAAAAGGCCGGCGAGGTGGGTGCGCACATCCTTTCCGGCGCCGTCGTCGATCCCTTCGCCGTCGACCGTCTGCTGCCCGGCTGGCGTGACGAGGAGGACCATCCCTTCCGCACGCCGGTAACGCAGGACCGCTTCCACTTCCTGAGCGAAGGCGGCGGGGCGACGCTGCCGAACGCGCTGATGCCGAAGCTGATGAGCAACCACGGCAACTTCATCGTCTCGCTCGGCAATGTCTGCCGCTGGCTCGGCGAGAAGGCGGAAGCGCTCGGCGTCGAGATCTATCCGGGTTTCGCCGCAAGCGAGATCCTCTACGACGAAAGCGGTGCCGTCGCCGGCGTCGCGACGGGCGACATGGGTCTCGACGCGGCGGGCAAGCCCGGTCCGAACTTCCAGCGCGGCATGGCGCTCATGGCGAAATACGTCTTCCTCGGCGAGGGCGCACGCGGTTCGCTTTCGAAACGCGTCATTCACCGCTACGCGCTCGATCACGGCCGCGAACCGCAGAAATACGGCCTCGGCATCAAGGAACTGTGGGAGGTGCCGGCCGACAAGCACCAGCCGGGCCTCGTCCAGCACACCTTCGGCTGGCCGCTCGACCGTTCCACCGGCGGCGGGTCCTTCATCTACCATTTCGGCGAGAACCTCGTGGCGGTCGGCTTCGTCCTCCACCTGAACTACGCCAATCCCTATCTCTCGCCCTTCGAGGAATTCCAGCGCTTCAAGACCCATGCGCACATCGCGCCGACCTTCGAGGGCGGCAAGCGCATCGCCTACGGCGCGCGGGCGATCACCGAGGGCGGCTGGCAATCCGTGCCGCGGCTTGCCTTTCCCGGCGGCGCGCTCATCGGCTGCTCGGCCGGCTTCGTCAACGTGCCGCGCATCAAGGGCACGCACAACGCCGTGCTTTCCGGCATGCAGGCGGCGGAACACGCGGCGGCAGCGCTTGCCGAGGGTCGTTCCCGCGATACGCTCGAAGGCTACGAGGCCGGATGGCGCGACAGCGAGATCGGGCGCGATCTCAAGGCGGTGCGCAACGTCAAGCCGCTATGGTCGAAGTTCGGCACGTTCGGCGGCATCGCACTCGGCGCTCTCGACATGTGGGCGAACCAGCTTACCGGCCTGTCGCCCTTCGGCACGATGAAGCACGGCAAGCCCGATTACGCCACCCTCGATCCGAAGGTGATGCACCGGCCGATCGACTATCCCAAGCCCGACGGCAAGCTCACCTTCGACAAGCCGTCCTCCGTCTTCCTCTCGAACACGCATCACGAGGAAGGCCAGCCCGTCCATCTCGTCAACAAGGACGCCTATCTGCAGAAGCGCTCCGAACTGGAAGAGTATGGCGGGCCTTCGGAACGTTACTGCCCGGCAGGCGTCTACGAATGGACGACCGACGAAAGGGGACGCCGGCGGTTCGTGATCAACGCGCAGAACTGCGTGCACTGCAAGACGTGCGACATCAAGGATCCGAACCAGAACCTCGAATGGGTGCCGCCGCAGGGCGGCGAAGGCCCGGTTTACGAAAACATGTAGCAGCGCCGCGTAAGAACGGCGCGGCGAACGCGTCGCGACGGCAAGAGCGCGGCGCAGAAGGAGACTGGGACATGGCCGACGCGGTCGCGACACCCCGGGCGTGGAGCATATCTTGAAGATCCACGCCGTTTTCAACCGTGACGGCGGAACCTTCCGTACGACCGACATGGAAGCCTATGCCGGTAACGCCGAGCGCATCTTTTCCGAGCGAGGCAACACCTTCAGCTACGACATCGTCGGCGGCGACGAGATCGAGGAAACGTTGAAACGCGCCTCGGGCCGCGATGATCTCGGCGCCATGCTCGCCGGCGGCGGAGACGGCACGATCTCGCTTGCCGCAGGGCTTTGCTGGAAGAACGGCATGCCCCTCGGCGTCATTCCCGCCGGCACGATGAACCTCTTCGCCCGCGCGCTCGGCATGCCGCTCGACATCGAAGCGGCCCTGCCGGTGCTCGCCAGCGGCAAGGTGCGCGACTGCGATATTGCCAGCGCCAACGGCAAGAGCTTCATCCATCAGTATTCCGTCGGTCTGCACAGCCGCATGGTGCGCGTGCGCAATTCGTACCAGTTCCGCTCGAAGTTCGGGAAGATGCGCGCCAGCATGCGCGCGGTCTTCCAGACGATCATCGACCCGCCGGCTTTCGATTCTGTCTATCGCATCGAAGGCGCGGAAGAGGAGCGCCGCGTTTCGGCGATCTCGGTGTCGAACAACCTCTTCAGCGACGATCCGCTTCTCTATCCGAGCACGCTTTCGGGCGGAGAACTCGGCGTCTACATCGCCGACGCCATGCGACCTGCCGGCGTCGCCAAGCTCGTCTTCGACATCCTGCGCGGCAAGCTGCGGCTCAACGAGGAAGTCCAGGCGCGCGGTGCGGACAGCGTCGAATTGTCCTTTCCGAAGCTTCCCAAGCGAGCCAGCGCCGTCATGGACGGCGAACTGACCCCGCTCGAGCGCGACGTGACGGTGCGCATGCACGCCGGGGAACTGAAGATCCTGGCGCCGGACGAAAACGCCAGCGAAGAAGAACCGTCGTGGTTTTCCAGCGTTGCCGGCGGACAGACCGCTACTGAAACGCCGTCTCGAAGAAGCTCCTGAGCTTGCGCGAGTGCAACCGTTCGAGCGGCATCTGCGCCATCTTCTCGAGCGCCAGAAGGCCGATCTTGAGGTGCTGGTTCACTTGCGTGCGGTAGAACGAGGTCGCCATGCCCGGCAGCTTCAGTTCGCCGTGCAGCGGCTTGTCCGATACGCATAGCAGCGTGCCGTAGGGAACGCGGAAGCGGAAACCGTTCGCCGCGATCGTCGCCGATTCCATGTCGAGGGCGATGGCGCGCGACTGCGACAGGCGCTGCACCGGCCCTCGCCGGTCGCGAAGCTCCCAGTTGCGATTGTCGATGGTCGCCACCGTGCCGGTACGCATGACCCGTTTGAGATCGTAGCCTTCGTAGCCGGTCGTTTCCGCAACGGCCTCCTGCAGGGCAAGCTGCACTTCGGCAAGCGCCGGGATCGGCACCCAGACCGGCAGGTCGTCGTCGAGCACGTGGTCCTCGCGCGCATAGGCATGGGCGAGAACGTAGTCGCCGAGCTGCTGGCTGTTGCGAAGCCCGGCGCAGTGGCCGAGCATGATCCAGGCGTGCGGGCGAAGCACCGCTACGTGATCGGTGATCGTCTTGGCGTTGGAGGGGCCGACTCCGATATTGACCATGGTGATGCCGCTGTGGTCGCCTTTCTTCAGGTGATAGGCCGGCATCTGCGGCAGCCGTCCCGTCGGCGCGGCGGAATCGGCGGGCGTGCCCGGAAGCGTCTCGATATTGCCCGCCTCGACGAACGAATCGTAGCCATGGCCGCCCTCGGCCATGATGCGGCGCGCCATCGTGCAGAACTCGTCGATATAGAACTGGTAGTTCGTGAAAAGCACGAAGTTCTGGAAATGGTGCGCGTTCGTCGCGGTGTAGTGCGACAGGCGGGCGAGCGAATAGTCGATGCGCTGCGCGGTGAAGGGAGCGAGCGGGAAGGGGTCGCCCGGACCCGGCTCGTAAGTGCCGTTGGCGATCTCGTCGTCGGTGTTGGAAAGGTCCGGCGTGTCGAAGAGGTCGCGCAGGGGCACGGTGATCGAATCGGCGAGTGCGGCTTCCACATGCGCGCCTTCGCCGAAGGCGAAGTGCAGCGGGATCGGCGTATGCGAATCGCCGATCGTCACCGGCACGTCGTGGTTCTTGAGGATCAGCGCGATCTGCTCTTCGAGATATTCGCGGAAGAGTTCCGGCCGCGTGATCGTCGTCGAATAGGTGCCCGGCGCCGAAACGTGTCCGTAGGAAAGGCGTGAATCGACATGGCCATAGGTCGCCGTCGTCAGGCCGAGCGCGGGATAATAGGCCCGGTAGCGCGTTCCCGCCGGCACGTGTTCCTTCAGGTTCGAAAAGCGATCGATAAGGAAGGTCGTATTGCGTTCGTAGAGACGAACCAGTTCGTCCACGGCCTGCCGGGCGTCCGTGAAATATTTAGGCTCGGCCCGGTCCGGGGAAGCGATCGTTACTGCGTCTGTATTCGAAAAATCTTTATGCATGCAGCATTATAAACATGCCAAAGCATGACGCAAATGACAGTTTCCGCCGGTTTCCGTCCCGATGACGGCACCATCGGCGAAAGCGGCGAAACGTCTGCCTTCGTGCCCTCAGGCGGAAGCCGACTTGACGATCTTGACCGGAACGGACTTGCCCGCCGGCACGTGCGACTCGAGCGCATGGTGGGAAAGAGCGATCAGGCTGTTCAACTCCGGGAAGTAGCCCGCGCAGTCGCCGGCGGGCAGCGCGTAGGGTACCACCCTCAGCCGCTCGACCGGCTTGCGCTCGATCCCGTCGTCGGCGGCCGCGTGCAGGTCCACTTCATCGCCGGCCGAAACGCCCATGCGCGCCATGTCGCCCGTGTTCATCATGACGATCATGCGCGTGCCGTTGATGCCGCGCAGCCGGTCGTTGTAGCCGTAGACCGTCGTGTTGAACTGGTCGTTCGAGCGCAGCGTGATCAGCGTGAAGACGTTCTTGCGATCGGTGTTCACGTTCGGGTCGGCATCGAGGCCGCCCGGTGCGATGAAGTTCGCCTTGCCGTTTTCCGTACGCCATTCGCGCCGGCATGCGGCGATGTCGCGGTGGAAGCCGCCGGCCTTGCGGAAACGCTCGTTGAACTGAGCGAAATCGCGCGGATAGGCCCGCTCGATCGCATCGCGCACCTTGGCGTAATCGCCGACCCATTCGTCCCACGGCACCTTCGCCTTGCCGCCGACCGTCGCCTTGGCGATCTCGGCGACGATCTTCGGTTCCGAAAGGAGCATGTCGCTGACCGGCGGATGGGAACCGAAGGAACCGTGGATGTTGGCCGTCGAATCCTCGATCGAGACCCATTGGTCGCCGCTTTCCTGCGTGTCCCGGTCCATGCGGCCGAGGCAGGGCAGGAGATACGTCGCCTTGGAGGCGAGCAGGTGGTTGCGGTTGAGCTTGGTGGCGATCTGCACATGCAGGTCGAGCTCGCGCCAGGCCGTCTCGACGCGCTCCGTCTCCGGCACGGCGCGCGAGAAATTGCCGCCGAGCCCGATGAACGCCTTCACCGAACCGTCGATGATGCCTTCGCAGCTTTCCACCGTGTCGCGGCCCTTTTCCCGCGGCGGCTCGAACTCGTAAAGCTCCTTGAGCTTGTCGAGGGGCACCAGTTCCGGCTTTTCCGAAATGCCGACGGTGCGCTGGCCCTGCACGTTGGAATGGCCGCGCACCGGCGAGATGCCGGCGCCCGTCTTGCCGATGTTGCCGCGCATGAGGAGCAGGTTGCACAGCATCTGCACCGTCGCCACACCGCGTCGGTGCTGGGTGATGCCCATGCCGTAATTGGCGATCACGCGTTCCTTGCTGGCGTAGAGCTTGGCGACGTGGACGAGATCGTCCCGGTGGAGACCGGACTGCTTCTCGATCTCTTCCCAGCCCGTCTCGCGCAGATAGGCGCAGAAAGCCTCGAAGCCGCTCGTATGCTCTTCGACGAAGGCGTAGTCGATGACGCGTCTGCCGCCTTCGGCGGAAGCCTTGTCGTCCATTTCGAGGACGTGCTTCGCGATGCCGGTCAGGGCCGCGAGGTCGCCGCCCGAACGCACCTGGTAATAGTCGCTCGACATCTCCGTGCCTTCGCCCGGAGACAGCATTTCCATCGGATTCTGCGGGCTCTTGAAGCGCATCAGCCCGCGTTCCTTCAACGGATTGAAGGTGACGAGCGGAACGCCGCGCTTGCGAGCGGCCTGGAGCGGATGGAGCATGCGGGGCGCATTGGTGCCGACATTGTGCCCGATGAAGAAGATCATGTCGGTCTCTTCGAAGTCCTCGAGCTGGACCGTGCCGACGGGCGAGCCGATCGACTTCGGAAGGCCGACGGACGTCGATTCGTGGCACATGTTCGAGGAATCGGGCAGGTTCTGCGAGCCGTAGATGCGCGCGAGCAACTGGTACATATGCGACGTCTCGAGCGAAGCACGGCCCGAGGCGTAGAAGATCACCGAAGTCGGCTCGAGCGTGTTCAGCGTCTCGCCGATCTCCCTGAAGGCCTGGCTCCAGCTGATCGGCTCGTAATGGTCACTCGCGGGATTGTACTTCATCGGCTCGGTGAGGCGGCCGGTGCGCTCGAGGTCGTAATCGTTCCACTCGAGAAGTTCAGTGACGGTGTGCTCGACGAAGAAACCGGCGTCGCAGCGGTGGCGCGTCTGCTCCCAAAGGGTCGCCTTGGCGCCGTTCTCGCAGAACTCGAACTCGTGCGGCTTCTTCGGCTTCGCCCAAGAGCATGAAACGCACATCACACCTTCCGGCTTGTTCTGCCGGCGAAGCTGGTTCCATACGGTCGAGCGGATCATGCCTTCGGCTTCGGCCTTGCCGATGATGGATCGCAGCGATCCCCAGCCGCCGGTGGGGTGCTTGTAGGGTTCGATCCGGATCGAGCCCTCGTCCAGTTCGGCTCTCTTCATGGCATGCCTCGCTCACGCAGACGTCATGCATGCCAAGGTAGCGCGACAGGCCCCATACGCAAGCGTTCATTCACGGAAAAGGGCAATTCCGTCCGATATTTGCGAAGGCTGCGTGAAGCAGCGCCCGCAACCCTTCTCAGCGGAAATGGACGCCGGACTGATAGGGCAGGACGGCGCGGTTTTCCTTGAGCACGGCAAAGCTCATGCCGGCCGCAAGCGCGCAGATGATCAGCGTGAAGATCGTGAAGCGAAAAGCCAGCGTGTTCATGCGACGTCTCCAGTACCGGTAGAACCGGGCGGTCGAATTGCGCCGTTTAATCATTCCATCCCTGAACCACCACTGAGTACCCGCTTCACATACCATTCAAATGCGTTGATTTTCAGGATCGCGGCAGCATCGCGGCAGGTTTTCGGCAACGGGACTTGCGCGAGAAGGACGCCGGATTAAGTGACCCGTAACTCCAAAGGAGGTGCATTGTGGCAACAACCGATCCCATCGAACTTCATTACTGGCCGACGCCGAACGGCTGGAAAGTCTCCATCATGCTCGAGGAGACCGGCGTTCCCTACGAGGTCCATTACGTCAACATCGGCAAGGGCGAGCAGTTCGACCCGGAATTCCTAAAGATCGCGCCGAACAACCGCATGCCGGCGATCGTCGATCCGGACGGGCCGGGCGGCGAACCGATCTCGGTCTTCGAGTCCGGCGCGATCCTTCAATATCTCGGCCGCAAGACGGGGCAGTTCTATCCTGCCGACGAACGCGCCCGCACGAAGGTCGAGGAGTGGTTGTTCTGGCAGATGGGCGGCCTCGGCCCGATGGCGGGACAGGCGCACCATTTCCGCAATTACGCGCCGGAGACCATTCCCTACGGCATCGAGCGTTACACCAACGAGGTCCATCGCCTCTACGGCGTGCTGAACCGGCAGCTTGCCGATCGCGAATATATCGCCGGCGACTATTCGATCGCCGACATGGCGAGCGTCGGTTGGGTGCGTCCGGAATCGCAGGGTCAGGACATCGAGGAATTTCCACACCTCAAGCGTTGGCTGGAGACGGTGAAGGCGCGCCCCGCCGTCAAGCGCGGCATGGAACTCGGCCAGGAGCACCGAAACAACCTCGCCGACGACAAGGACGCGCAGAAGGTGCTTTTCGGCCAGCGCGCCCGCTGACCGGACATCCGGCATCGTCGGAACATTCGAGAATGCCGGCCTTCGGGCCGCCATTTTTCGTTCCGGCGCCGGCATTCCTTGCTGCTCGTAAAAAGTCGAGCTTCGGGCAGGGTTAGCGAAGCGTTGAAATCGAGGCGTGAATCCTTCGTAAAAATCGGTCGAAAAGGCCGCTTCCGCCGGCACTTGCATCCTTAACGAAGAGACAAGTTTACAAAGCATTTTAGCTTTGTTTTCCGCAAATTAAGGATGCAATTTAACGGCCGTTTCAAGCCTTTGCGGCATTCTCTCAATCATCGAACGGACCCCGGAAAACGGGGCGGACGGGCCCGGAAAAGGGCCTCGAAAGAAGAGCGGAAGCTCTCGCGAGTTGAACAGGCGAAGGCGCCCGCGCCGAAGACCGGCCGGGCACGAACGAAACGAAACCGACAGGGACGAAGACAATGGCACGCTTTGAACTTTTCGACGAGAACCGGGCAATGATCGGCGGCAAGGCGGAGGCCGACGCGCTGTGCGAGATGGGCCTTTGCTATGCCACCGGCCGCAGCGTCGCGGTCGACCTCGTGGCCGCGCACAAATGGTTCAACATCGCCGCCGTGAAGGGCTCCGACCGTGCGAGCGAACTGCGCACCGATATTGCTGCGATGATGACGAAGAGCGATCTCGCCCGCGCCCTACGCGCCGCCCGCGAATGGATGACGGTGCACTGAGCACCGTCTCGCCCTTCGCTCAGGCTGGCCGGGAAACCGCCGCGGCAGCCGAAAGCGCGGCCGGAAGCTCCGCCTCGAAAACGGCGAGTTCGGCCTCCGGCGCGGCACTGACCCGGATGCATCGGTCGAGCGGGGCGACCGAAGGCATGCGCACGAAGACGTCGCGCGCGACAAGTTCGCCAAGCACGGCGCGCGCGTAATCGCCATCGCGGCCGCAGTCGATGGCCACGAAATTCGTCGCCGAGGGCAGGGGCGTCAGCCCGTTCTGTCGGGCGATGTCGGAAATGCGCCGGCGCGCCGTTTCGATCTCGCCGAGCACGGTATCAAGGTGCGCTTGATCCTTCAGCGCTTCGACGGCCGCGATCTGGCTGAGCTTCGTCATTCCGAAATGGTTGCGCACCTTGTCGAAGGCGGCGATCGTCTCCTTCGCACCGAACGCGTAGCCGATGCGCATGCCGGCCAGGCCGTAGGCTTTGGAGAAGGTACGCATGCGCACCACGTTCGGCCGGTCGATGAGTGCCTCGACCGGCGGAAGGGTGCCGGGCGGGGCCATCTCGCCATAGGCCTCGTCGAGCAGCAGCATGGTCATGTCCGGCAGGCCGCGCGCGAAGGCGGTGACCGTCTCGGCATCCCACCAACTGCCCATCGGATTGTCGGGGTTGGAGAAATAGACGAGCGGCGCGCCGCTTTCCCGCACCGCCCGGGACAGCGCTTCCGGATCCTCCCGGTCGTCGCGGTAGTCCACCCGCACGAAGCGGCCGCCGAAACCCGCGACGTGATAGTCGAAGGTCGGATAGGCGCCCTTCGAGGTGACGACCGGCGTACCGGGCTCGACGATCATGCGCACGAGCAGGCCGAGCAACCCGTCCACGCCTTCGCCGGGCATGATGGTGTCGGCTTCCGTTCCGAGATGACGGGCAAGGGCCGTGCGCAACTCGATGTTGCGGGCATCGCCGTATTTCCAGGCTTCCGGCGCGGCGTTCGTCATCGCCTCGACCACGGCAGGCGAGGGGCCGAACGCGCTTTCGTTGGCGCCGAGGCGGGCGCGGAACGGCCGTCCACGCTCGTGCTCCTGCGTTTCCGGGCCGACGAAGGGAACCGTGGCCGGGAGCGAGCGAACCAGATCGGTGAAACGCGCGAATTCGGGCATGGAGGCCTCGCTGTCTTCCTGCGGTCGGGCCTTTTGGGTAGACGCTGGCGCCACTGCTTTCAAGCGACAGCCGCCGCATGCCGCCTTGCCGGGGTCGCGTGGCGGCGATAAGCAGGCCGGGCCCTTGACGCTTCCTTCCCTTGAGAACCGTTCTTCTTCAGGTTGCCATGCCGCCCTTTGCCGAAGCGATCCTCTATGTCTTCCTGCTGATCGCCTTCGGTTATGCCGTCGCGCTTTTCGGCTTGCTGCGGGAAGGGACGGCGGAAGGGGTCGCGGACTTCGTGTTCAAGATCGGCGTTCCCGTCCTCCTCTTCCGCACCATCGCCACGGCCGATTTCGAGGGCATATCCCCGTGGCCGCTATGGGCGACGTATTTCTGCACCATCACGCTTACCTGGATGCTATCGCATCAGATGGTCCGGCGTGCCTTCGACCGGGACGTTCGGGGCGGGGTGGTGGCCGGCGTCGGCGGGTCGTTCTCGAACCTCGCGCTGCTCGGACTGCCGTTCATCGACGGCGTCTACGGCCATCGCGGGCTCGCCATGCTTTCGCTGATCCTGTCGATCCACCTGCCGCTGATGATGGTCGCGACCATCGTGCTCTTTCGCTGGGCGGCACGCGCCGACGGGATGGCGCTTCGAACCGAGCGCCCGCGTGACGTCGCGATCGACTTCCTGCGCCAGCTTTCGCGCAATCCGCTCGTCATCGGCATTCTGGCCGGCGGTGCCTACCGTCTGACCGGACTGCCGCTCGATGGCCTTGCCGGCCGGCTCGTCGGCGCGCTCGCCGGGGTCGCGGGCCCACTCGCGCTCTTTTCGCTCGGCATGGGCCTTCGTGATTTCGGACTGCGCGGGCACCTCTTCGCCGGAAGCGCGCTCGCCGGGATCAAACTCGTGGCGATGCCGGCGATCGCTCTCGTGCTGGCCTGGGCGTTCGCGCTGCCGCCGCTCAGCGCCAAGGTGGCGGTGGCAAGCGCCTCGCTGCCGGCCGGCGTCAACGCCTGGTTGATCGCCCGCCAGTTCAACACCGGTTTTCGTCTCGCCTCGACGAGCGTTACGCTCGGCACCGCCGCCGGCGTCGTGACGACGGGCTTCTGGCTTTTCGTCGCTCAGGCCGCGTTCGGATAGACGATCGCGAACCCGCATGCGAGCCGCGTCGTTGGACGTGAGGCCGATCTCCACCTATCTGCCGGGCATCGAACACTGAAAGTGAAGCGCATGGCCGAACCGACAAAGCAAGCCGTCCTCGATCGCCTCAAGCAGGTGAAGGGTCCGGATCTTCAGGGCAACATCGTCGATCTCGGGATCGTCTCGGAAATCTTCATCGCCGACGGAAAGGTCTATTTCTCGATCACCGTTCCGTCCGAACGCGCGCGGGAACTGGAACCGTTGCGCGAGGAGGCAGAAAAGATCATCGGCGACATGGAGGGCGTGCGCGCGGCCATGGTGACGCTGACGGCAGCCCACACGTCCGACGGGCCGCGCGCTTCGGCGCCGCCCGAAGCTTCCCGCACGCCCGCTCAGGCTGCCGGTAAAGGCGGACCGGCGCAGGCTCCGTCCCGGCCCGCCGACAAGCCGTCCGTGCCGGGGGTCAAGCACATCCTGGCGGTCGCCTCCGGCAAGGGTGGCGTCGGCAAGTCGACGACGGCGGTCAATCTCGCGCTTGCTCTGAAGCTGAACGGGCTTTCCGTCGGCATTCTCGACGCGGATATCTACGGGCCGTCGATGCCGCGCCTCCTCGGCGTTTCGGGAAGGCCGCAGCAGGCGGAAGGCCGCGTGCTCATCCCCATGGAAGGGCACGGCCTGAAGGTCATGTCGATGGGCTTCCTCGTCGAGGAAGAGACGCCGATGATCTGGCGCGGGCCGATGGTGATTTCCGCACTCACGCAGATGCTGCGCGAGGTGCAATGGGGCGAGCTCGACGTGCTCGTCGTCGACATGCCGCCCGGCACCGGCGATGCGCAGCTGACCATGGCCCAGCAGGTGCCGCTCGCCGGCGCCGTCATCGTCTCTACGCCGCAGGATCTCGCGCTCATCGACGCGCGCAAGGGGCTGAACATGTTCCGCAAGGTCTCCGTGCCGGTGCTCGGCATCGTCGAGAACATGAGCTACTTCATCGCGCCCGATACCGGAAAGCGCTACGACATCTTCGGCAATGGCGGTGCGCGGCGCGAGGCCGAACGCCTCGGCGTGCCCTTCCTCGGCGAGGTGCCGCTGACAATGGAGATCCGCGAGACCTCCGACGCCGGTGCGCCGGTCGTCGCCGGAGCACCGGATGGCGATGCCGCCGCGGCCTATCGGCAGATCGGCGAACGCGTATGGGCAGGCATCGAAAGTGCCGCCGGCGACGAAGGCCGCAAGGCGCCGACGATCACCTTCGAATAGCCCGATACGCGCGACCTATTCGGCCTCGATATCCTGTTCGATCGCGCCGAAGACCGAGAGGTCGCCGGCCTTGCGCACTTCGATGCGAACCCGGTTGCCGGCATGGAATTCGGAGGACGAGGCGGAGCCTTGCGCGTTTGCGGGGCCAACGCTCACGATCGAACCGGCCGCAAGCCTGCGGTAGCGCGCGGCCTGCGCGACGAGGTCGGCAAAACCGAGCGGCATCGCCTCGTCGCCTTCGATCTTTCCCGCCGGTTCGCCGTCGATATCGACCGATAGCGGCAAACGGACCCGACTATCGTCCCACGCACCATTGAGAACGTCCGGCGTGACAGCGACCGGAGAAAAGGAGGCGAGCACACAGCGATCGCGATCGTTGCGAACGTCGGGGCCTTCGCTTTGAAACGAGATCGCGCCGAGAAGCATCACGAGACGGATCGCTTCGCCGGCCGTCGTGGCGTCCGCACCTTTCGGGACGTCGTCGACGATGACCGCGAAGCCGGGCTGCGCATCGATGCCGCCGGACGTGTCGGCAAGTCTGATCGCTTCCCGCGGGCCGTGGAAGAAGTCGCTCGCACGCTGCGAAATAGCGGCCTCGCCAGTCCCGTCCCGGGAGAAATCGGCGTGGATCCACTGGTATGCGCGCGGCAGCGGCGAACATGCGGCATGCTCGTGAAAGCGCTCCGTCGGCTGCGAGCCGTGCTCCATGCTTTCGGCGACCTCGCGCAGGCGCGAGCCCGTGTGCACCCAGGAATCGAGTGCGGTCTGCAGCGTCGGCGCCACGTTCGGCACGACGGTGTAGCGCGTCAGATCCTTCGAGACGACGACGAGTTGGCCGTCGCGGCTGCCGTCGTGAAGCGTTGCCAGTTTCATTGCGGTATGCTCTCCCGTTCGGCGGAGCGCCGGTTTCGGCGTCGCACCGTTTCCTCCATTGGCGCCTGCGGGGGCTTTGCCCGGGCGCGTCGGCATGCTTCATAGCGTCTTTTGCGATTTACCTGCGCGGAAAGTTTCGCTACCCCGGCGGCGAAACACAAGCCGTCTTCGTGTTTCGGGCGGCCAAATCGGGAGGAAAAACCGCATGTTTCTCGGGCTCGATCTTGGAACCTCTGGCGTCAAGGCTCTGCTCGTCGACGCGGATCAACGCATCGTCGGCTCCGGCAACGCCGCGCTGACGGTCTCGCGCCCGCATCCGGGCTGGTCCGAACAGGACCCCGCCGACTGGGTTTCGGCCGCACGCGAAGCGATTGCCGCGCTCGGCAGCCGGCCGGGCATCGATCTCGAGACGATACGCGGTATCGGCCTTTCCGGGCACATGCACGGCGCGACCCTCCTCGATGCCGGCGATACGGTGCTGCGACCCTGCATCCTTTGGAACGACGTGCGCAGTCACGTCGAGGCGAAGGAACTCGACGACGAGCCGGCCTTTCGCGAGATCACGGGAAACATCGTCTTTCCGGGCTTTACCGCACCGAAGCTTCGCTGGGTAGCGAAGAACGAGCCGCAGATCTTCGAAAAGGTGGCGAAGGTGCTCCTTCCGAAGGACTACCTTCGGCTCTGGCTGACGGGCGAGCATATCTCGGACATGTCGGATTCGTCCGGCACCGCATGGCTCGACATGGGCGCGCGCGCCTGGTCGGACACGCTGCTTGGCGCCTGCGACATGCGCCGCGACCAGATGCCGGCACTCGTCGAAGGATCGGAAGTCGGCGGCAAGCTGCGCGCCGATCTCGCATCCGAACTCGGCCTTTCACCCGGTATTCCTGTCGCCGGCGGTGCGGGCGACAACGCGGCCTCGGCATGCGGCATGGGCACCGTCGCCCCCGGCACGGCCTTCGTCTCGCTCGGCACGTCGGGCGTTCTCTTCGCGGCGAACGCCAGCTATCTTCCGAACCCGGACAGCGCGGTGCACGCCTTCTGCCATGCCATGCCGCAGACATGGCACCAGATGGGCGTCATCCTCTCGGCCACCGACGCGCTCAACTGGTATGCCGGCATTGCCGGCGCCAAGCCGGGCGACCTGACCGGCGAACTCGGCGAAAACCTCAAGGCGCCGGGTTCCGTCACCTTCCTGCCCTACCTTTCCGGCGAGCGGACCCCGCACAACGATGCGGCCATTCGAGGAAGTTTCGTCGGTCTCGCCCACGAATCGGACCGGAGCGCATTGACCCGTGCCGTGCTCGAAGGGGTGAGTTTCGCCTTCCGCGACTGCATGGAGGCGCTGCGGGCAGCCGGTACCGAGCTGGACCGCGTCACGGCCATCGGCGGCGGTTCGCGGTCGCATTACTGGCTGAAGGTCATGGCGACGGTGCTCGACGTACCGGTCGACGTGCCCGCCGACGGCGATTTCGGTGCCGCCTTCGGTGCTGCGCGTCTGGCGCTTTGCGCGGCAGAAAATGCCGATGCGCACGAAATCTGCACGCCGCCCGCGACCGAAAGTACGATCGAGCCGGAGGTCGGAATGCGCGACGCGTTCGCCTCCGCCTATGAGCGCTACCGCGCTGCCTATCCCGCCGTTCGCGGGCTCATGAACTGAGCATCGGCGATTGACAGGTCGCGGCCGCCGTTTCGTCGGCGTCGGCCGCCAGCCGCTCAGCCGCTTTGTGCTTCGGCTTCGATCGTCTCGTAGTCCTTCGAAAGGTCCGTGCGGACCAGGGCGGCGACGAGGCGCGGGAAATCCGTGCGGTCGACGAGGCGGGCAAGCCCCTTGGTCGAGGCCGGAAGCCCGAGGCGGCCGGCCGCCTTCAGCGCCTTCTTGTCGGCGAAGGGATAGAGCTCGTCCCAACTGATCTGCGCCTCGCGGAAGAAGATGTCGACGCCGACATCGCCGAGCCCCTTGAACGCCTTCAAGCGCTCGCGTTCGGCCTGCGGATCGTAGCCGGCATCGTCGCGCAGGACGCGCAGGTCGCCGCGATAGTCGTCGAGCAGCGTCGACGTCGCGTCGTGGAGCATGGAGGCGGTGCGCTCGTCGAAGCGGGCGTAGCCGGCATGGTTCAGCGTACGAACGCGATCTTCCCAATGGCTGTCGACGAGCTTCTCGGGCGTCGTCCAACCCTGATCGGCCAGCGCGCGGGCGGCCGAAACGGCGATGTCGCTCTTGATGCGCGTGCTCATCAGAATGGATGCGCAGAGCCAGCGGAAAAGCGGCGAGGGTGTATTCTTCTCGATATCGATCCCGAGTTCGTCGCAATAGGTGAGCCCGTGATCGTCGAGCAGATGATGGATGATGGCCTTCTGTGGATTGCTGTGCGCGGTCATCGGTCTTCCTCCCACGGCAACAAGTTCACGAAATTCCGGATATCGGCAGAATTCGTGATCGTACGGAAGCGTTCCGCGAAAAGGCGCTGCCTGCGAAAAAAATATTAACGATGGCGCACGGCGGCTCCGGTCTCCGATCCTCCGAGCACGGGTGAGGCGAGCGGCAAGTACGCCATCCCGTGGCGAGAATCTCTTACGCAAGAACGGGTTGGGGAGAGATGCAGCCAGCGCGTCAAACGCTAGAGCCTTTCAGGTTTATACGGAAACGCTCTGTTCGATCGTGCCGGTTTCCCACGCGAAGGCGATCGCAGCGCGATGTGGTTCATCGGGCAAGATCGCCGAACAAAGTGGGAGAGCGGCACGGTCGAACCCTTCGGGCCGGCCCTGTTTGCGCCATGACGCTTCGACGGATGGCTCGACCGTACCACCAGTACGCTCGTCGACATCCGTCTCGGTCCTGACGCAAACAGGGTCGGCAGAGTGTTTCCGTATAAACCTGAAAGGCTCTAACGACCGCTCGCGGAAAAGAGCGTGACGGTCAGCCAGTCGCCCTTGCTGTAGTCGAAACCCTTGATGGTCGCGAGGGGCTCGGCTTTCGTTTCCGTACGCGCGAGCGTGTCGTCGAAGCGTTTGCGTTTTCCGGCGGTTACGGCCGCGATCGCGCAACGCGGATCGGCCGCGAGTGCGCGCGCCGCCCCTTCGCCGTCGGTCAGCATCGTATGCGTGCCGGCAAGGAAGATCAGGCTCGGTTCCTCGAAGCCGGCGACGGTCAGCCGGCTTTTGGCGCAGGGGCGGTTCGCCTCGTAGGCGTTTGCGATGTCGCGCCCGAGCCAGACCGGCTTCAACGATGGAAGGACGATCGCGATCACGAGGGCGAAGGTGACGAGCGCCGAACCGGCGGCACCGGCGATCGCCATGCCCGGTCGTCGCTTCAGCACGAAACCGCTCGAAAGCGCGCCGGCGGCGAGCGCGAAGAGGGCGGCGCCAAGGCCCGCGAGCGAGAAGGTGCCCGTCGCCCACAGCGGCAGGGCGATCGCGGCGGCAGCCAGGGCGATCGTCGCGAATACGTGGCCGGCACGTGTCGCCCAGTCCAGCCAGCGTTGCCAGCGCCGCTCGAACGGATGCGCGAGCAGGCCTTCGCCGAGCGCCCATGCCAGCGCCAGCACGACGGCGGGATAAGCGGGCAGGATATATTGCGGCAGCTTGGTGGGGACGGCTTCGACCACCAGCCAGTAGGGAACGTACCAGGCAAGCAGGAAGGCGAGCCGCGGATCGGTGCGGAAGCGGGTGATCGCGAAGAGGCCGGCACGCAACGCCATCGAGCCGAACGGCCACATGAAGACGACGAAGATCGCCGCGAAGAAGCCGGGCGGGGCGCCGTGGCTCTCCTGTGCGCCGGCGACCTTGCCCATGAGGTCGTGGCCGACCGATTCGCGCCAGAACGCGCCGCCGCTGTGCACGCTGATCAAAAGCAGCCACGGCGCGACGATGAGGACGACGATGGCGAGGCCCGCCAGTGGTCGAAGCCGCCTCAGCCACTTGAACTCGCGATAACCGAGGGAAAGGGCGGCGCCGGTGAGCAGGCTGACCAGCGGGCCGACCGGCCCCTTGACGAGGGCGCCGGCGCCGATCGCGCACCAGAAGACGATCGCCGTCGCTCGCCCCGTCGGCTGCCCCGTCCGGCTTTCGAGCCAGATCCTGGCCAGCGCCGCCTGCGCGAAGACGACCGTCGCCAGCAGGAAGGCGTCCGTCTTGGCGATGTGCCCTTCGACCACCAGGCCGAGGATCGACGCTTGAACGATACCGGCGAAAAGTCCCGCGCTTCCACCGAAAAACAGCGCCGCGAGCCAGCCGGTCGCAAGCACGGCGAGTGCCGCGCCGAGGACGGAAACGAGACGGTAGACCCAGATCGGCGCGTCGGCGCCGTGTCCGGTCAGCGCAAGGGAAGCCGATTGCAGCCAGTAGATGCCGACCGGCTTCTTGTAGCGCGGCTCGTCCTGGAAGCGGATGTCCACGTAATCGCCGCTTTCGACCATCTGCCGCGTGGCCTGAACGTAGCGCGCTTCGTCACGATCGGTCGGCGGCAGGTTGGCGATCCCCGGCAGGAACGCGGCGAGCGAGACAAGTACGAGAACGAGCGCGTGAAGCGGCGGCAGGACCCGGGCGGAGCGTGCTGGCATGGGCAAAGCGGGATCCATCGGATGTCAGTCGGTCTTCGCCATCGCCCGGCGCTCGTTGGCGATCAGCCAGAGATTGCGGCTGTAGATGACCAGCCCCATCGCCTGACCGGCGATGAAGACCGGATCCTTGCGGCTGATCGCGTAGATGAGCAGCAGCATCCCGCCGAAGAGCGAAAAGAACCAGAATGCCACCGGTACGACGCTGCGCTTGGCCCGTTCCGAGGCGAGCCACTGAATGACGAAGCGCATGGAGAACGAGGTCTGCGCCAGGAAGCCGAGCGCCACCCACCAGTCGAACTGGGCGACGAAGACGGCGTGAAGCCAGTGCGCGAACGCGGCCGGGATTTCAGCCATGCGCCACCTCCTCGACCTTCGGGCGCACGCGCATGCGCCGGCGCAGCCACCACACGCCGAAAAGATCGAGAACGCCTCTCAATCCGCGATCGAGGATACCGTAGTTCGAGCGGCCGTAGCGACGCTCTCGGTCGATCACGTCGACATGCGCCACCCGATAGCCTTCGCGCAGCACGAGGGCGGGCAGGTAGCGATGCCAACCGTCGAAATAGGGCAGTCTGCGAAAGACTTCGGTCGGCAGCGCCTTCAGGCCGCAGCCCGAATCGTGCGTGTCGTCGGCAAGCAGCCGGCTGCGGATGCCGTTCGCGAAACGCGAGGAAATCTGTTTCATGCGCGTATCGGTTCGCCCGATCCGGTGGCCGGCGACGAGGCCGGTCGCGGGGCGGCCCTCTTCGAGCCTGGCCACGAGCAGCGGCAGATAGGCTGGATCGTTCTGGCCGTCGCCATCGAGCGTGGCGACGATCGCGCCGCGCGCTGCGATCATGCCCGTTCGAAGTGCCGCGCTCTGGCCCGCGGAGCGGTCGTGGCGAAGGTGGCGCACCGGCGCATCGTTCGATGCCCGGTCGGCGAGCACCGTCGCGGTGGCATCGGTCGATCCGTCGTCGACGACGATGACCTCGTGTTCCATGGCGGCCATGGCGCGGGCGATCTCGTCGAGCAGGAAGGCGAGATTGTCCGCTTCATTCCGACAGGGAATGACGATGGAGATCATGCAAGGACCCGCGTTTCATACCTCGACCCGGACGAGGCGCGCGCTTCATTAGCACCGATGCCGGCAGGAGGCTACGGGGCCGTTCCAGCGCCTTCGGGATCGCAAGCGCGCGGCGGACGACCGAGGCTCAGCCGTCGTCTTCGGGATGGCCGGCCGCAGCGAAGCCGCCGCCCTGGTAGACGACCGCCGGATCGTTCGGATCCTCGGGCGCGGCCTCGGCAAGGACGCTTTCGCGCCATTTCGCGGCGGTATGCTTCGGTTTCCAGCCGAGGAAGCTCGAGCCCGAATTGTCCCACCAGCTCTCCTCGTTGTCGGAGGCGCCGTAGACGATCGTATTGGCGAGGCGGGGCGAGGCGAAGGCACGCGCGCACAGGTCTGCCAGGTCCTCGACGGCGAGCCACGTCGCCAGCATGCGCGGGTTTTTCGGCTTTTCGAAGCACGAGCCGATGCGCACCGACAGGCATTCCTGGCCAAACTTGTGAAAATAGAGGCTCGCCAGATTCTCGCCGAAGGCCTTGGAGACGCCGTAGAAGGAGTCCGGCTGCGGCACGACGTCGATATGGAGCCTTTCGTCGCGGCGATAATAGCCGATCACGTGGTTGGAACTGGCGAAGACGATGCGCGGCCGGCCGTGCCCGCGCGCGGCCTCGAAGAGGTTGTAGGCGCCGACGATGTTGCCCTCGAGGATGGTATCGAAGGGCTTTTCCACCGATATGCCGCCGAGATGGATGATGCCGTCGCAGCCGAACACGAGATCCGAAACGGCCTGCCGGTCGGAAAGCTCGCAGGCGGTGAAGCTCTCATGGCCCGCCAGATCCGAAATCGGCTCGCGGTCGGAAAGCACGACGCTTTCGGCGAAGTCCGGCAGGAAGGGGCGCAGCGCCTTGCCGACGCCGCCGGCGGCACCCGTCATCAGAAGCTTCTTCAGCATGGTCGTTCCTCAGTTCATCAGGTTGGGCAGGGCCATGGAGATGGGCGCGAAATAGGTCGTCAGCATCAGGGCGACGAGGATTGCCAGGTAGAAGGGCCAGATCGTCTTCACCGCCTGCTCGATGCGCACGTCGCCGATCACGCAGCCGACGAAGAGGCAGGCGCCGACCGGCGGGGTGCACAGTCCAAGCCCGAGATTCATCATCATGACGATGCCGAACTGGATCGGATCCATGCCGATGTCGGTGACGACCGGCAGGAAGATCGGCGTGCAGATGAGGATGAGCGCCGCCATGTCCATGATCATGCCGAGCACGAGCAGCATGACGTTCAGCATCAGCAGGATGATGATCGGGTCGCTCGAGATCGACGTCAGCAGGTTCGCGAGGTTGTCCGGCACGCGGTAGAGCGCCAGCATGTAGGCGAAGGCCGACGCGCAGCCGACGAGGATCATGACGAGCGCCGTCGTGCGCACCGCGCTGGCGACGGCCGTCTTGAAGGCGGTCCATGTCAGCTCGCGATAGACTAAGAGCGTCACCACCACCGCGTAGATCGCTCCGAAGGCGCCGGACTCTGTGACCGTCAGGATGCCCGAAAGCACGCCGCCGACGATGATGACGGCCGTCAGCAGGCCGGGCAGCGAGACGATGAAGCTCGTCAGCAGCGTTCGCCAGCCAGGAAAGGGCTCGGCGGGATAGCCGCGGCGCACTGCCACGAAATAGGCCGCGACGGCAAGGCACATGCACATGACGACGCCCGGAACGATGCCGGCGATGAAGAGCTTGCCAACGGATATGCCGCCGCCCGCCGCGACGACGTAGAGCAACATGTTGTGGCTCGGCGGGATGACGACGCCGGCGATCGACGAGGTGACCGTGACGTTCACCGCATAGTCCGCGTCGTAGCCCTTTTCCTTCATGACCGGCATCAGGATCGAGCCGAGCGCGGAGGTGTCGGCGACCGCCGAGCCGGAGATGCCGCCAAAGAGCATGGAGGAGACGACGTCGACCATGCCGAGGCCGCCGCGCATGCGCCCGACGGCGGCGGCGGCGAAGCGTACGAGCCGGTTGGCGATGCCGCCATGCAGCATCAGCTCGCCGGCGAAGATGAAGAAGGGGATGGCCAGAAGCGAGAAGGTCGAAATTCCCGAAAGGATGCGCTGGAAAGCGACGAAGAGCGGCAGCCCCTCGTAGACGAAGGCGGCAAGCGAGGCGAGGCCGAGCGCGAAGGCGACAGGAGCGCCGACGACGAGGCCGAGCAGGAAGAGGCCGAAAAGGATGGTGAGGCCCATGAAGCCGTTCCGCTTCTAGCGTTTGAAATTGCGCTCGACGACGTCGAAGGCGGCGAAGGCCACCATGAGCACGCCGCAGATGAAGAGCGGCACGGCACGCCATGTCGCCGTGACCCCCAGCATGGGGAGCACGCGGTCGGCATTCGTCAGCATCAGCTCGTACCCCTGCCAGCCCATCAGAATGCCGAAGGCGATCACCACGACATCGGAAAGGAAGCGCATGATCGCCCGCGGTACGGCCGGCATGCCCTCGCGCACGAAGTCGATGCTGAGATGGGTATGGCGTCGCACGCCGACGGCCGCGCCGAGGCATGTGATGTAGATGATGAGAAGGAGCGAGAGCTGCTCCACCCAGGTCGGCGTGTCGTTGAGGACGTAGCGCCCCCAGACCAGCCAGCCGAAGGTTGCGATGATGACGACGAGGGCGATACCGGCGACGAGCATGCACAGCCATGCGATGCCGTCGAGGACGCGGGCGACGGCGACGATCGCCGGCGGCGGGGACGAACCCTCGGTTTCATGGTCGTTTGGCGCCACGGGAAGGATGCCGTTCTTGCCGGAGGAAAGGCCGGGCGCAGGGTGCGCCCGGCGGTGGAAGCGGGGCGACCTACTTGGTCGACCGGATTTCCTGAACCAGCGACTTCATGTCGGGATGGTTCTTGTAGAACTTGTCGTAGACCGGCTTCATGGCGTTCTGGAACGGCGTCAGGTCCTTGATCTGGTTGACGGTCGCGCCATGGCTCTCGACGAACTTCTCCGCGTCCTCGGAGTCCTTCGCCCAAAGCTTGCGCTGCTCCTTGGCCGCGTCGACCGCCGCCTGTCGCACGATCTTCTTGTCCTTGTCGGAAAGGGCGTTCCAGCTCTTCGTCGCGACGCACAGGCATTCGGGAATGATCAGGTGGTCGGTGGTCGAGTAGTACTTGGCGACCTCGTAGTGGTTGGTCTCCTTATAGGAGGGGTAGTTGTTCTCCGCACCGTCGATGACGCCGGACTTCAGCGACTGGTAGACGTCGCCGAAGGGCATCGGCGTGGCGTTGCCGCCCATCGCGTCGATCATGTCGACGTAGAGGTCGTTGTCCATCACGCGCACCTTGAGGCCCTTCACGTCGGAGGGCTTCGTGATCGGATGCTCGTTGTTGTACATGCTGCGGGCGCCCGAATCGAACCAGGAAAGCGCCACGAGACCCTTCTTGGAGAGCGCGTCGGAGAACTTCTGGCCGATCTTGCCGTCCATCACGTGGTGCATCTGGTCGACGCTGGAGAAGAGGAACGGCAGGGAGAGGACGTTGGTCATGGGCACGTACTGGCCCATCGGTCCCATGTTGAAGTTGGCGAAGTCGATGGCGCCGTTGCGCACCTGTTCGATCGCGTCGGTCTGATCGCCGAGCACGGCGTTGTTATAGACCTGGGCGGTGATGTCGCCGTCGGTCTTCTTGCCGACGTTCTTGGCGAAGTCTTCCAGCGCGACGGTGTTCGGGTAGCCGGGGGCGTGGATGTTCCAGCCGCGCCAGTTCGTGGCGGCGGAAGCCGGGCCGGCGGCAAGAACGCCGAAGGCGGCGCTGGCGAGGATGGCCCCGCGCAGGACGGACGAGAATTTCATGGACGTTTCCTCCCTGGTGTAATGGCGAAACTGGTGCCTTGTAATATAACAAGAGATAAGTGATCATACGAGTGATGCGGTGGCCGTCAACCTCTTTCTCGTCTTAAGGTGGCCGGCTTCGATGTCGCAGCTCATGCGTTCGCCTAGGCCGGCGTGGCGTGTCTGCGAGCGACTGGATATGAAGGGAAGGGCGAAGTGGCGTTGCAGAATACCGGGCGATCCGGTGGCGAACCCCTGCAAAGGGCCGGTGGTCCCGGTCGAAAGAGCCTCGTGGCGCGGGTGAGTGCGGAATTGCGCGACGCCGTGCGCAGCGGTGCGCTCGCGCCGGGCGACCGGTTGCCGAGCGAGGCGGGGCTGACGCAGCAATACGCCGTCAGCCGGACGGTGGTCCGAGAGGCGATCGCCTCGCTGCGCGCCGACGGTCTGGTCGAGCCACGTCACGGCGTCGGGGTCTTCGTTCTCGAGCCGAAAGAGGTGGAAACGGGCTTCAAACCGGTCGATCGGGCGCGCATCTCGTCGATGATCGAGCTCCTCGAACTCAGGGCAGCCGTCGAGATCGAGGCTGCCGGGCTGGCAGCGGAGCGTCGCTCCCCGGCGCAGGAGGAGGCGGTCTTCGAGTGCTTCGACGATCTTGAGCGCCTGATCGCGGCGGGAGAGCCGACGGTTTCCGCCGATCTCGCCTTCCATCTCGCCATTGCCGACGCAACGAGCAATCCGCGCTTTCGCGAGTTCCTCTCGATGATGGGCGAACACCTCATTCCCCGCTCGACGATTGCCGATGCCGGACGGCGCGAGGGGCCGGACGGCTATCTGGAGCAGATCCAGCAGGAGCATCGCAAGATCGCGCTGACGATTTCCGAACGCGATGCCGATGCGGCCCGACAGGCCGTGCGAATTCATCTGAAGGGCAGCCAGGATCGCTATCGCCGCATGATCCGCTCGGACTGATCGCGAAGTCATCATATCTCATTGACACTGATATGACCTTGCTTATGCTGCGGTGGAAACAAACGCCACAGCGAGGGATTGGCACGTCTCATGGAGCCGAATGAAATCAAGGCTGCGCTCGGATCCGGGTTGCTTTCCTTCCCCGTTACCCCTTTCGACGCCGAAGGCGCCTTCGCGCCGGCACGCTATGCCGAGCATATCGGCTGGCTTTCCGGGTTCGATGCGAGCGCGCTGTTCGCCGCGGGCGGGACGGGCGAATTCTTCTCGCTGACGCCGTCGGAAATTCCCGGGATCGTCAGGGCTGCGAAGGCCGCCGCCGGCGACACGCCCATCGTTTCGGGCTGCGGCTACGGCACGCGCATGGCGATCGACATCGCGCAGGCTGCCGAAGAGGCGGGTGCCGACGGCGTTCTTCTCCTGCCGCACTATCTCATCGGCGCCAGCCAGGAAGGCCTCGCCGCCCATGTCGAGGCGGTGTGCCGATCCGTGAAGATCGGCGTCACCGTCTACAATCGCGACAATTCGATCCTGCGCGCCGATACGCTGGCGCGACTGTGCGAACGGTGCGAAAACCTGATCGGCTTCAAGGACGGGTCCGGCAAGATCGGCCTCGTTCGCGAGATCACCACGAAGCTCGGCGACCGGCTGACCTATCTCGGCGGCATGCCGACGGCCGAGCTTTTCGCCGAGGCCTATCTCGCCGCCGGTGTGACGACCTATTCCTCCGCGGTCTTCAACTTCGTGCCCGAACTCGCCCAGCGGTTCTATTCGGCGCTACGCGCGGGTGATCGGGCCGGCGTCGAACGCATCCTCACGGATTTCTTCTATCCGTTCATGGCGATTCGCGACCGCAATACCGGCTATGCCGTATCGGCGATCAAGGCGGGCGTTCGGCTCGCAGGCTTCGAAGCCGGTCCTGTCCGCCCGCCGCTCACCGACCTGAGCGAGGAGGAAAGCGCCATGCTCGCCGACCTCGTGGAGCGCAATCGGTGATGCGCATCGACGCCGTTCGGACCTATCTCCTCGATACGGAGGTCGCCGAACCGTTCGAAAGCGCGTCCGGTCGTTTCGAGCGGCGCCAGCATTGCCTCGTGGAGATCGTCTGTGCCGACGGCACCGTCGGATGGGGCGAAAGCCTCGGTCCGGCGCGGCCGAACGCGGCGATGGTCGAAGCCTATGCCGCGGGGCTCGTCGGGCGCGATCCGCTCGGGACGGAAGTGCTGTGGCTCGATCTCTACCACGCCTTTCGCGATCAGGGGCAGCGCGGGCTGACGATGACCGCGCTTTCGGCGATCGACATCGCGCTGTGGGACATCAAGGGCAAGCATTTCGGCGTGCCGGTTTCCACACTCCTCGGCGGGCGGTTTCGCGATACGATCCGCGCCTATGCGACGGGCGGGTTCCGACCGATGAAGGGGGATCGGGTCGCGGCCACGGCGCAGGAGACGGCGGCCTACGCGCGCGAAGGCTTCCATGCCGTCAAGATCAAGATCGGCTTCGGTTTCGACGAGGACGTTGCCGCGGTCGCGGCGGTGCGCGAGGCGATCGGCCCGGACCTGCGGCTCATGGTGGACGCCAACCACGGCTACGATCCGATCGAGGCGATCGCCTTCGGAAAACGCATCGCCGAATACGATATCGACTGGCTGGAAGAGCCGGTCCTGCCCGAGCAGCTCGATTCGTACCTCGCGGTGCGCGCCGGCCAGCCGATCCCGCTTGCCGCCGGCGAGACCTGGCACGGGCGCTACGCCATGAAGCCGGCGCTCGACCGGCGCGCGGTCGATATCCTGCAGCCGGACATCTGCGGCACCGGCGGCTTCACCGAGATGCGCCGGGTCGCCGACATGGCGACGATGGCCGGCGTTCGCCTCGTTCCGCATGTTTGGGGAACCGGCGTTGCGCTCGCGGCGAGCCTTCAGTTCATGGCGACGCTCGCGCCGAACCCACCACGTCCGCAACCGATCGACCCCATCCTCGAATTCGACCGCACGCCGAACGCGTTCCGCCAGGCGGTGCTGAAGACGCCGATCGAACACGAACGCGGCGTGGTCGCGGTCCCCGACGGGCCGGGGCTCGGCATCGAGATCGAGCGTTCGGCCCTTACCGAATTCGCGATGAAGGCGCGCTGAGCGATGGCGACGATCCCAGCGAACACGCGACCGCTCGAAGGCGATGCGCCACGGCTGAAGGCGCCGCCCGGCGTCACCGATTGCCACATGCACCTCTATCTCGAAGGCTTCGAGGCGCAGCCGGGCGGGCCGCCTATCGCCGAACTCGCCACGCCCGAGGACTATGCGCGCGTGCAGCGCCGGCTCGGCCTCGATCGCGTGGTGATTACCCAGTCGAACGCCTACCAGCTCGATAATGGCGCCACTATCGAGGGCCTGAAGCGGATCGGCTCCGACACCGCGCGCGCCGTCATTGCCGTATCGCCGGACATGGCGGAAGAAACGCTTGCCGAATACGACCGCCTCGGCGTGCGCGGCGCGCGGATCATGCAGCTTCCAGGCGGCGCGCTCGGCATTTCGGCGATCCCCGCCGTCGAGGCGCGGATCCGCGATTTCGACTGGCATCTGATGGTGCAGTTCGACGGGCGCGAGATCGACGAGCATCGCCCCGCCCTCGAAGCGATCAAGACACGCTACGTCATCGATCATATCGGCAAGTTCCTGGAACCGGTGGCGGCCGACGATCCGCGTGTCGACACGCTCTTGCGCCTGATCGATCGCGGCAATGCCTGGTTCAAGATCGCCGGCGCCTACGAGACGAGCTGGACCGGCGCGCCGGAATTCGCCGATGTCGCGGCGATCGCGAAGCGCGTGATCGCCCATGCGCCCGAACGGATCGTGTGGGGGTCGAACTGGCCCCATGTCGGCGTGCCACGCACGGCCTATCCGGACGACGCGGTGCTTCTCGACAACCTGCTCGACTGGGCCGACGCGACGCAGCGCCAGCGCATCCTCGTCGACAATCCGGCCGAACTTTACGGGTTCTGACGGCGTCGGCCTTTAGCGGCGGGCGGTCAGCCCGGCGCTCAGCCTCGCAGCAGGGCCTCGACCTCTTCGAGCCGCGGCATGGATGAGGCGGCTCCGGCACGGGTGACCGAGATGCCCGCCACCGCGCAGCCGAAGCGGACCGCGGCCACCGGATCTTCGCCGCGGGCAAGCGCCGTCGCGAAGCCGGCATTGAACGCATCGCCCGCACCCGTCGTCTCGACCACGTCTCCGGCCGGCATCGCAGGTATCCGTTCCGTGCGTTCGCGCGAGACGTAGAGGCAGCCGGCTGCGCCGAGCGTGACGATCGCAGCACCCACGCCCTTGGCAAGAAAGACCCGGGCCGCTTTTTCCGCTTCCTCCGGCGAATGGACAGGCAAGCCGGTCAGCGCCTCGGCCTCGGACTCGTTCGGGGTGACGTAGTCGCAAAGCGCGAGCATCGCATCGTCGAGCGGTGTCGCGGGGGCGGGGTTGAGGATCGTCGTCACCCGGGCTTCGCGCGCGATTTCCAGCGCCCGCGTTGCAGCTGGCAGGGGCTGTTCGAGCTGCGTGACGAAAATGCCGGCCGAGCGGATGCGTTCGGCGTTCGCCTCGACGTCTTCCGGCGAGATGCGGCCTGCCGCACCGGGGCTGATGATGATCGCGTTGTCGCCCGAACCCTTCTCGACGAAGATGAACGCAGCACCCGTGTAGCTTTCGGGGTCCGGCGTGACGAACGGCTTCACACGCGCATCGCGCCACGTCGTTTTCGCCAGTTCCGCGAAAGCGTCCTCACCGAGGCGTGTGATCAGCGAGACGTCGGCGCCGAGCCGGCCGGCCGCGACCGCCTGGTTCGAGCCCTTGCCGCCCGGTCCGAGCGTGAAGGCGTTGCCGAGGATGGTTTCGCCGATCTTCGGCTGGCGTTCGGCATGGTAGGTCGTATCGGCGACGAAGACGCCGAGAACGACGATCGGTTTTCCGTCGCTCATGATGCGGCTGCATCCTCCGGCCCGATCACGCCTTTCGTCAGCGAGAAGCATCCGTAGAAGCGCCGTTCACCGGTCTGGATGACGCAGTAGGCGGCGGCGGCGTGTTCGTAGAAGGCGAACCGCTCGATGGCGCTCATCGGCGAGCCCGTCCCGCGGGCCTCGTCGACGACGGTTTGAACTTCCTGCTGAACCGCCGGCAGCGAAGCGGCGTCGCCGACGACTTCCATGCGAGCCACGGCATCGTCGATGAAGGTGTCGAGCGGCAGGAGGCTGAGGATAGCAGCGATCGCTTCGCCCGAGGTTACGTTGTCGATGTGAAGCGGGCGGCCGAGCGTCGTTCGCCGCGCGATCGCGTCTACCGGAAAGTTTGCGTCGGCGACGATCAGATGGTCGCCATGGCCCATTGCCGCCAATGCGTGCAGCACGTCGGCGTTCAGCCGCGGATCGATACCCTTGAGCATCGTCGTATCCCCTCTCGTTTATATCCGGACGATGATTGCCTGCCGGCTGGCCCGGCGCAAGCCTGCGTCAGACCCCCGTCGATCTAACCGTCGAGGCGGTCGAGCAGTGCCTTTTCGTCCGAAACGCCTTCGCGCAACAGAGAAAGGATGCGATAGGCGAGGTCGGTCTCCTCGTCGGCACCGACGGCACGCTTGTTCAAGATGGAGCGGAGCACCGTCAGTTCGCGGCCCGAAAGCACGCCCAGACGCTCCGGTGCGCCAAAGGAAAATTCCATTATTATCTCTTGAGCGCACCCGACATGCGCTTGATCCGCTGGCTATGAGCCAATCCCTACAAAGCGGAATCATAGATGATTCAGTGCTTGACACAAGAAGATTTTACCGGGCCGCTTTTTTCGGGAGCCGCGTAAGCGCGTTACGGCGCGTGCTCAGGCACCCTGGCCGACCACCAGAGACAGCCCGCCGTCGATGACGATTGTCGAGCCCGTCATGTATTCGGCTGCCGGCGAAACGAGGAAGGCGACGAGGTCGGCGACCTCTTCCGGACGGCCGCCCCGGCCCCACGGAATGTTCTTCTCCAGGCTCTCGCGATGCTCGTCGTCCTTAAGTGCCTTTTCGTTCATCGGGGTCAGGATCATGCCCGGATCGACGGAGTTGACGCGGATCTTCAGCGGGGCGCATTCGAGCGCCATGGTGCGCGTCAGGTTGCGCACGCCGCCCTTCGCCGCGTCGTAGGCCGGCGCGCCGGCTACCATGACAGCGGCGTGGATCGAGGAGATGTTGACGATCGATCCGCCGCGGCCCGCCTTGCGCAGGTTCTGCACGAAGCGGCGGGAGGCGAAGAACGGACCGTCGAGATCGGTGGAAAGCAGCGTGCGCCACGTGTCGGTTTCCATGTCGGCGACCTCCGTGCCGGTCATGTTCATCCCGGCGGAATTGACGAGCACGCTCGGCACGCCCAGTTCGTCCGCGGTCCGGTCGAAGGCCGATTCGACGTCCGATTCGGTACCGACATCCGCCTGGATCGCGATCGCCTTGCGGCCTTCGCCGCGAACCTTGTCGCGAACCTCTTCCGCGCCGTCTTCGTCGCTGTGGTACAGGAGGGCGACGTCGTATCCCGCTCTGGCGAGCGCCAGCGAACATGCCGCGCCCACGCCCGAATCACCGCCCGTGATCAGGGCAACGCCAGGATGGTCCGTGTCGGGCATGCGAGAACTCCCTCAAATCCGGGAAACGAAGGCTGCTTGCGGCATGGATCGCAGGTTCTGCCAAACCGGCCACAAGCGCAGAACCCGCAACACCGTTTCCGGTTGCACGTGCGCTCGCGAAAAATTCGCCGGTGAAAACTGATTCTCGACGTCGTTCGCAGATCCGGGCATGGCCGATTAACTCCCGATTAACCATCCGCGCGATACATCTCGACAACGGAAAATTAAGGCAGATGACCAAAGTGCTAACCAAGACCGATCAACGCCCCATCCGCCTCAAGGGCCGCTCCTTCCTGGCGCTGGTCCTCGCGCCGGAAATGCCGTTCGAGGAATGGCTCGGCCGTCTGGACGATCTCGCGTCGCGGTCGGCGGGCTTTTTCCTTGGCCGTCCGGTGGTGCTCGACGTCGAAGGGCTGCAGGTCTCGCGCGCCGAACTCCAGGCGATGATCGAACAGCTGGCCGAGCGCAACGTGCGCATTATGGGCATCGAGAACGCCAAGCCTTCGCAGATCGGGCCCGGCATGCCGCCGGCCATGCGCGGCGGGCGCCCGGCGGACGATTTCGCCGCACCTGCCGAGGACGCCGAACCTGCCGGTCAGGCATCGCAGTCCGGCGAGGCGAAAGCTTCTCCGTCCGCCGATGCGCCGCAGGTACGCGCCACTTCATCGATGATCATCGACACGCCCGTGCGTTCGGGCCAGTCGATCATCTTTCCCGAGGGCGATATCACGGTGGTCGGTTCGGTCGCTTCCGGCGCCGAGCTCGTCGCCGGTGGTTCCATCCATGTCTACGGCACGCTGCGCGGTCGCGCTCTCGCCGGATCGGTCGGCAACGCCTCGGCACGCATCTTCTGCCACAAGCTCGAGGCCGAGCTTCTGGCGATCGATGGCCTCTACAAGACGGCCGAGGACATGGAACCGAAACTCAAGGGCAAGTCTGTGCAGCTCTGGCTCGACGGCGATGCGATCCGGGCAGAAACGTTCAACTGAGCCGGCGCGCGGCTGGTGATGAGGAGAGGACAATGGCGAAAGTAATCGTGGTAACCTCAGGCAAGGGCGGCGTCGGCAAGACGACGTCCACGGCCGCGCTCGGCGCTGCGCTCGCGCAGCGGGGCGAAAAGACGGTGGTCGTCGACTTCGACGTCGGCCTGCGCAATCTCGACCTCGTCATGGGGGCGGAGCGCCGGGTCGTCTACGACCTGATCAACGTGATCCAGGGCGACGCGAAGCTGCCGCAGGCGCTGATCCGCGACAAGCGGCTCGAGACGCTGCACCTGCTGCCGGCCTCGCAGACGCGCGACAAGGAAAACTTGACGGAAGACGGCGTCGAGCGCGTCATGGACGAGCTGCGCAAGTCCTTCGACTGGATCATCTGCGACAGCCCGGCCGGGATCGAGCGCGGGGCGACGCTCGCCATGCGCCACGCCGACACCGCAGTCGTCGTGACCAACCCGGAAGTCTCGTCGGTGCGCGACTCCGACCGCATCATCGGTCTTCTCGACTCCAAGACGGCGAAGGCCGAACGCGGCGACAAGATCGACAAGCACCTGCTGCTCACCCGCTACGACGGGGCACGCGCCGAACGCGGCGACATGCTGAAGGTCGACGACGTTCTCGAGATCCTGTCGATCCCGCTGATCGGCATCATCCCGGAAAGCATGGACGTGCTGCGCGCTTCCAATGTCGGCTCGCCGGTGACCATCGCCGACGAACGCTCCGAGGCCGCGATCGCCTACAGGCAGGCGGCGCAGCGTCTGGCCGGCGAGAACCTTCCCGTTGCGCTGCCGGGTGAACGGCGCGGCTTCTTCGGCAAGATCTTCGGGCGGAGGGCGGCATGAACATCTTCCGCTTCTTCGCCAAGGAATCGTCCGCGCCGGCGGCGCGGGACCGTCTGCAGGTGCTTCTCGCGCACGAGCGCGCCTCGGTCGGCGACAACGACCTCGTCTCGAAGCTGCGCGAGGAGATCCTTGCCGTCATCGCCAAGCACGTGAAGGTCGGCGACGACCAGGTCAACGTGAAGATGGACCGTGGCGATCAGGTGTCGACGCTTGCCGTCGACATCGAGATCCCCCTCGAAAAGGATGCCCGCGCGGCCTGAGTGCCGCGCGAGCGTCGTTCGCGTTCCCGTACCGGCAGAGGCGCCGGGCGGATCCGGTAGAAAAGGAGTTGAGCCATGAGCAGAGCAGCCCTTCTCGAACGCCTCAAGGAACTTCAGGAAACGCCGAAGTTCCGCAATCGCGACATCAGAACGATCAGCGCGATTCTCTCGAACGAAGCTCTCGCCCGGCATATCGCCGTGTGCGAGGAACAGGCCGCCGCCTACGGCGAACGCCAGAGCGCCTGAAAATCCCGACCGTCCATGACGGCCGCTGCGGAGGCGGCCGTCATGGTCCAGCCTATTCCTTCGCGTTCTGCCGCTTCTGGCCGAGGCCCGTCTGCTTGGCAAGCTTCGAGCGACGCTCGGCATAGGCCGGCGCGACCATTGGATAGTCGTTCGGCAGGCCCCACTTCTCACGGTACTCCTGCGGTTCCAGGTCGTGCTGCGAGGCAAGGTGGCGCTTCAGCGACTTGTGCGGCTTGCCGCACTCGAGGCAATAGATTTCCTCGTTCTTCAACGCCTTCTTGAGCGGAACGGCCGGCTTCTGCGGCTCTTCCGCGGGCGCTTCCGTCCTGGCTTCGCCGGTCCGCGCGAGGGCGTCGTGAACCTGGTGGATCAGGTCCGGCAGTTCGCCAGCCGGTACGATGTTCTTGCTGACATAGGCAGAGACGATGCTGGCGGTCAGCTCGATCATCGTTTCGGGGTCTTTTTCGTATTGCTCGGGGTTGTCCAGCATCGTTTTCCAGTCTTTTTCAGTTTTGATTTGCAATCGGTCTCGACGGCTCCAATAGCCGCGGGGATGAACGCGACATATCAGCGGAAGTTCATCAGATCGAGAGCTTAACGGCAAAGAAAAGCTGGTCAGCGGAAATAATCGACACACGGTGCTTTGTACTGAGAGCCCGAACCTGTTCTTCATCCATCGGACGCGACGGCGTGACGCTATACTTCCGGTGGCTCGATCACGAATGTTTGTTCGCCACTGGCTGCATGAGGCACGTTTTTTCTCTCCACTTGGAGCGATCCGGGGTGGCCGTCAGGCGGCGCGCACGCGCAGGCCGTCGAGAAAGACGTCCATCAGCCGCATGACGTCGGCGCGCCATGTCCGTCCATCCGGAGTCATGTGGCAGGTGCCGACGAGCGAGCGCAACAGTTCCTCCGCCTCGATGTCGGACCGGATGAGCCCATCGTCCCGTGCCCGTTCCATGAGCAGGTCCGCGGCCGTGCTCAGCCGGGCGAGCGAATCGGCGTAGAGTTGCGCACGGCCATCCGCCGCAAGCGCAAGGGCGGCGAGCATGCCCTTCTTGGTGGCGACCAGATCGACATTGGCGCGAAGCCACGCGGCGAGGGCGGCCATCGGTTCGTCGGTTCGCGAAAGGCGTTCGGCGAGCGCGACGACATCGTCCACCTCGCTGCGGTAGACGGTTTCGAAAAGCACGTCCCGGGTCGGAAAATGCCGATAGAGCGTACCGATCCCGACGTCCGCGCGACGGGCGACCGCTTCGAGGCTGGCATCGGGCCCGCCCGTCGCGAAGATCACCCGCGCCGCATCGACGAGACGCTGGCGATTGCGCAGCGCATCGCTGCGCGGCCGTCGCGTTGCCTTCGTTTTTCCCTGCTCCACTTTCTTTTCCATCGATTGGCCACTTGAAACCGGAGGCCCCCTCCGTATAGTTTTTCGTCAGGTCGCACGACCGTCTTTCACCGCCCTGGCGACGTGTTTGTCCCGTCGGGCCGTGAAAGTCCATCGATCGAAACCATCACTACGATCGGAACCACGATGACGCTTTCCATTCATCTCACCGTGAACGGGGCCGCGCAGGACGTCGCGCTCGACGATCCCCGGGTCACGCTCCTCGATCTGCTGCGCGAGCGGCTCCATCTGACCGGCACCAAGAAAGGCTGCGACCGCGGCCAGTGCGGCGCATGCACCGTCCTCGTCGACGGCCGGCGCGTCAATTCCTGCCTGACGCTCGCCGCCAGCCTCGAAGGCGCCGAGGTGCTGACGATCGAGGGTGTCGCCAGGGGCGACGAACTTCACCCGGTCCAGGCCGCCTTCATCGCCAATGACGGCTTCCAGTGCGGTTACTGCACGCCGGGCCAGATCATGAGCGCGATCGGCCTCATCAGCGAAGGCCGGCTCGACGGCGATCCCGAGCGTGTGCGCGAGGGAATGAGCGGCAATCTGTGCCGCTGCGGCGCTTATGCCGGCATCACGAACGCCGTGCTCGAAGCCGAAGCGACCATGAGCGAGACCGCGAAGGAGGCCGCCGAATGAAACCCTTCGATTATGTTCGTCCGGCAACCATCGAAGAGGCGGTCCAGGCCGGCTCCATGGAAGGCTCGGCCTTTCTCGCCGGCGGCACCAACCTTCTCGACCTGATGAAGGGCGGTGTCGTCGAGCCGCAGCGCATCGTCGATGTCACGCACCTGCCGGATCTTTCCGCCATCGACGCCACGTCGGACGGCGGCGTTCGCATCGGCGCGCTGGTGCGCAACGCCGACCTTGCGAACGACGCCGATTTCGCCGGGCGCTTTCCGGCCGTCGCCGAGGCGCTGCTTTCCGGCGCGTCCGGCCAGCTCCGCAATGCCGCGACGGTCGGCGGCAACCTGCTTCAACGCACGCGCTGCCGCTATTTCTACGACGTCGCGAGCGCCTGCAACAAGCGCGAGCCGGGTTCGGGCTGCGACGCGCGCGAGGGCGAGAACGACGGCCTTGCGGTTCTTGGATGGAGCGATCGCTGCATCGCCACGCATCCGTCCGACTTCTGCGTGCCGCTCGTCGCCTTCGATGCCGTGGTCGAGATCGCCGGCCCGTCCAGACGCCGGGAGATCGCGCTCGAGGAGTTCCATCGGCTTCCAGGGGAAACGCCGGAAAAGGAGAGCGTGCTCGAACCCGGCGAGCTGATCGTCGCCGTTCGGCTGCATGCCGAATCGATCGCGTTCTGCGCCAACCAGCGATACCTCAAGGTGCGCGAGCGCACGTCCTACGCCTTCGCCGTCGTTTCCGCGGCGGCCGGCCTCATCGTCGAGGACGGCAGGATCACGCAGGCCCGCCTGGCACTCGGCAGCGTTGCACCGAAGCCGTGGCGTGCACGTGCCGGCGAGAACCTGCTTGCCGGCCAGAAGCCGGAACGCGCCGCCTTCGAACGGGCGGCCGAAGCAGCACTCGCCGAAGCGAAGCCTTCCGGTGACAACGCCTACAAGATCGACCTCGCACGCCGCCTGATCGTGCGCGCCTTCGAGCGCGCGGCGGCGGGCACGCCGAACCCGCTGCCGGCACTGCCGGCTTCCCCCTTCGCCCATTCCCCGGAGGCCGCTCATGTCTGACCTGCCGCTTGCTTCCTCGCCGGCCCATCGCCGGCACGGCTCGAACATGGGCCAGCCCATGACGCGCCGCGACGGCATCCTGAAGGTGACGGGTAGCGCCACCTATGCTGCCGACAACCATCCCGAAGGCATGCTGCACGCCGTCATGGCTGTCAGCGCCATCGCCAGCGGTCGCGTGAGCGCGCTCGACGTCGCGGCGGCGAAGGCCCATCCCGGCGTCGTCGAGGTCATGACGCCGGAAAACCGGCCTGCGCTCGCCAAGGATCCCGAGGATCGCGACAACCCGTTCATGTTCCGCCTGGACGTGCTGCAGAACGATCGCGTGCGCTACGCCAACCAACCGATCGCCGTCGTCATCGGCGAGACGCTCGAAGCCGCGCAGGAAGGCGTCCGGTTGCTTTCGCCGAAATACGAGAGCGAAACGCCGAACGTCGGCCTGGACGGGGCGGAAAGCTTCGTGCCGGAAGCCGTCGGGCCGGGCGCGCCGCCCGCTGCGAGCATCGGCGATTTTGATGCCGGCTACGCGGACGCGCCGACGCGTGTGGAGGCGACCTACGAGACGCCGCCGCAGTACCACAACGCGATGGAACCGCATGCCATCGTCGCGCACTGGACGGCGAAGGACCGACTGTCCATCGATACGCCGAGCCAGGGCATTTCCGCGGCTCTCGGGCGGCTTTCCGGCCTCTTCGGCATACCCGTCGAAAACATCGAGATCCGCACGCCCTTCCTCGGTGGCGGCTTCGGTTCCAAGGGTGCCGTCGTCAGCCCGCAGGTCCTCGGCGTGCTCGCCGCGAAGCTCGTCGGCAAGCCGGTCAAGCTAGTTACCCGGCGCGACCAGATGTTCGGCCCTGTCGGCCATCGCGCGCCGACGCGCCAGACCCTGAAGCTCGGTATCGGCGAGGGTGGACTGCTCGGTGCCATCTCGCACCATACGAAGACGCTTTCGAGTGCGTTCGACGAGTTCTTCGAGGGGTCGTCGGCGGCTTCGCACACGCTCTATGCGAGCCCGGCGATCGCCACCTCGCACGAGGCAGTGCGTGCGAATACCGGTACGCCGATGTTCATGCGCGCGCCCGGCGAAGCCTCGGGTTCCATCGCGCTCGAAGGCGCGATCGACGAGGCGGCGGAAGCCTGCGGCATGGACCCGCTGGCCTTCCGCCTCGCCAACTATGCCGAGAAGGAGCCGATCTCCGGCAAGCCGTTCTCTTCCAAGCGCCTGCGCGAATGCTACGAACAGGCGGCCGCACGCTTCGGCTGGGAAGAGCGCACGCTCGCTCCCCGCTCGATGCGCGACGAGGATGGGCTGCTCGTCGGCTGGGGCGTCGGCACCGCAACCTTCCCGGCGGTGATGTTCGCCGCCGAGGCGCGTGCCGTCATCAAGGCCGACGGCAGCGGCGTCATGGAATCGAGCATCGAGGACATGGGGCAGGGTGCCTGGACGGCACTGGCGCAGATCGCCGCCGACGGTCTCGGCATCGACATCGAGGAACTGACCTTCCGCGGTGGCGAATCCGGTCTGCCGGATGCCGGCGTGGCCGGTGGTTCTGGACATACCGCGACGGCTGGCAACGCCATCCACGCCGCCGGCGTCGACGTCGTCCGCAAGCTCGCCGAACTGGCGACGAACGACGAGCAGTCGCCGCTCTTCGGCGCGGGCAATGCCGGTGTCGACGCGCGTGACGGACGGCTCTACCGTCGCGACGACGAAACGCGCAGCGAAAGCTATGCGGACATCCTCGCGCGCGCCGGGCTTTCCGAGATCGAGGGCAGCGGCACCGGTGCTGCCGATTCGGCGGCGCAGGAGCATTACGCCCTTCACGCGCACGGCGTGGTGTTCGCGGAGGTGAAGGTCGATCCGGACCTTTGCCAGATGCGTGTCAGCCGGCTGGTCGGCGCCTTCGCCGCCGGGCGCATCATCAATCCGCGACTGGTCGAAAGCCAGCTCTTCGGCGGCATGATCTGGGGCGTCTCGTTCGCCCTTCACGAGGGTGCGAAGGTCGACCGGCGTTCCGGCAAGGTGATGAACGGCGATCTCGCCGAGTATCACGTTCCGGTCAATGCCGACGTTCCCTCGCTGGAGGCGATCCTTGTCGACGAGGAGGATCCGCACGTCAATCCGCTCGGCATCAAGGGCGTCGGCGAGATCGGCATCACCGGCTCCGCCGGCGCCATCGCCAACGCCATCTGGCACGCGACCGGAACGCGGGTACGCCGTTTCCCGGTCCGGATCGCCGACCTCGTCTGACATGGACGGTTGAGAACGATCGCCGCCCTGCATGTAGGCGCGGGGCGGCGATTTTCATGGGCGCTACGGCCGGAAGGCGAGCGGGACCGTGAAGGTCCAGGACGAGCGTCCCGCCGCTTGCGGAATGTCGGGAAAGGGCGCGGCCCGGCGCACGGTCGCGGCTGCGGCGCGGTCGAGGATCGACGACCCGGAACTGCGCACGACCCGGACATTGGTGACGGACCCGGAGGCCAGCACGGTGAAGCGCACATGTGCCTCGCCGCGAAGGCGCCGACTGCGCGCGGATGACGGGTAGCGCAACGCGCGGCGCAGTCCGCTCACGATCTTTCCCGGATAGTTCGAGACCGCGGCGTTGCCGGCTGCGGTGTTCCGTCTTTCGGAGCGCGTGGTCGACCGGCGCGACGAAGCGCTCGATGAAGACGATCGGCCGCTGTCGGCACGGCTTTTCCGCGTCGTGCGCGCGGGTTCGGATGTTTCCTTTCGCTCCGCACGACGCTGCGGTTCGGGATCCCGTTTTGGCGGGGTGTATTCCGGGCGGGCGACGGGGAGGGGAACCTCGTCGATATGCGGGCCGGGCTCGGGTTCGGGCTGGATCGCCTGTTCCCGCTCGGCCGCGTTCGAAACCGGCGACGAAGGCAAAGCCGCTTCGGGTGCGAGTGGCTGCTCGGACGGTTCGAGAGCTTCGTTCACCGGTTCGTCGGAGGCGACCGCCACGTCCGCGGCTTCCGAGCGCACCGGTCGCGCTGTGCGATCGGCTGGCTCGGCTTGCTGCGCATCGGGGGTCGAGGCTTCCACGGCTCGCGCATCCGCCGGTTCGTTCACCGTTTCATCCCGGCGATCGGGAACGACGGCGTCTTCGTCCGGCGCGCGTTCGGCCGGTCGCGTCGTTTCCACCGGCTCCGCCGTCGCCGTCGCGATGCTCGCCAATGCGTCGTCCATCACGCGCAGTTCGCCCGGCTGCCCACCTGCGATGCGCACCGGCTCGGGCGGAGAAATGAAGGCGGCGACTATGGCCGCATGGATGACGAGCGAGCCGGCGACCGCCATCGTGGCGACCAGAACGCGCGAACCGGTCGGCCGCACGCCCATCACGAATTCGCCCTGCGGGTGATCAGCGTGATGCCGGCGACGCCATGCTCGCGCAGCCTCGAGATCAGGTCGACGAGTGTGGTCGCAGGTAACGCCTCGTCGACAACGAGCTTCAGCTTCTCGCCCTGTCGCGCCCCTTCGCCATCGGCATCCCGCACCGAAAGGTAAGCATCGATTGACGTTTCGTTGCCGCGGAAGCGAAGTGTTCCATCCTTCATGACGACGAGGGCGTCCGGCGGCTGCGTTCGGGTGGCCTGCGTCGTCTCGATCATCGTCAGGGCCGGATCGAGCGGCGAGGCGAGCGTTCCGGCGACCATGAAGAAGATCAGCATCAGGAAGACGATATTGATCAGCGGGATCGTGTTCTCCCGTTCGGGCTTGGGGCGGGGTCGCGCTAGCTTCATCGGCGCGTCTCTTCCCCGGCACGCCCGGCGATGGAAAGATCGAGGTCGGTTCGGGCGCGAACGGCTTCGACGGCGGTGACGAGACGCTGCGAATCGACGCCACCGCCGACGAGGAGAACGGCGGCCTTTCCACCGACACGCGACAGACGGTTCATCTCGTCGATGGCGGCATCGGCATCGGCAAATTGCTGGCCGTTGACGCTCCAGTCTTCGGCACCGAGGCGCGCGATGATCCGAGGGGCCGTTCCGCCGCCACTGCCGGCGCGGCCGCCGGCAATATCGACCGAGGCGAAACGGGTGAATGTCGAGCTCAGCATGAAAAAAAGAAGCAGCAGGAAGATGATGTCGATCAGGGAAGTCAGCGAGGGGCGCCGCGTACGGCGTGCCGATCGTTCAATGCGCATGACCGGCCATCGCGTTCGGGGCGGCGCGTTCGGCGACGGCCGCGCCCCGGGTACCCGTCGGCTCGCTCCGTGCATTCACCCGGTCGCTTGAAACGAGGGCGCCGGTGATCGTTTCGACGGCGACCCGTTCGTTCTCGACGCGTGATTCGAACCAGGTCAGAAGCAGCGATACCGGCATCGCGACCGCGAGCCCGACGGCCGTCGTCAGCAACGCCACCCAAATGCCGCCCGCAAGAATCGACGGATCGACGGAGTTCGCGGCCTGTTGCAGCTTCTGGAAGGCCTCGATCATACCGAGCACGGTGCCGAAAAGACCGAGCAGCGGTGCGATCTGCGCGATCGCTTCGAGAGCACGGAAGCCGCGCTGGAGATCGTGCAGGCTTTCGGCTGCCATGCGCGTAACCTCTTCTTCCACCGCGACGGACGGCACGCCGCGTGCCCGCATGGTGAGCGCCGTGTCCATCGTGCGCGAGACGAGCGAGCGATCACGCGCGACGAGGCGTTCGGCCTCGCTGGTGCGCGCGCGGGCGACGAGATCCACGGCACGGCGTGCGTTCTGGTGGCGACCGACACGCTGTCGGAAGAACTGCACCATCTTGGCGAGCACGAGCGCAATCGCCGCGACCGAAAGCACCAGAAGCAGCGCAACGACCGCACCGCCGAGGGCGACGAGCGAGGAGACGGCTTCGAAAAGCGGCATCGCGAAGGCCGGTACCACGGCGTTCATCGGGTCAACTCCGTATCGGTGCGCGAAGCGGTGGATAGGTGGGCGAGGCAGGCTCCGGGCTCCGGCCCCTCGCATTCCGGCGCGTCGTTGACGAGGATGCGCGAGACGTTCGCACAGTCCGTTCCGGGAACGTCGAAGCGGCGAACGCGCATACGTCCGGCGGGCAGGCCCTGGAAATCGAGGGAGGTCATCCGGTCGACCAGCCCCTTTCCGTCGAAGAGCACGACCTGAACGGTGAGGCCGGCGATATCCCGCTTCATGGCGTTCTTCGCCACGAAGGTGAAGCGACAGCCCTTGTCCGAGCTTTCGAGCCTGTTGAGTTCGATCGAGAGCGCGCCGTCGTCACCTTCGGCTGCACGGGTGCCGGTGGATACGGAAAGGCTTGCGGCAAGGACGATGGCCGCGAGAGCGCCGGACGAAAGCCCCTGTATGCTCATGCCGCCCTCGAAGAAACGGCTACGCGACCGATGGCTGGATGCACCGTCTCCGTGGGTGAGCAGGGGGCAAGAACGAGCGGCATGGCTTTCCTCTCATGGAAGACACGCTGGCTGGCTCGCGGCTGGCTGGCGGAAGATGGATCGACGATTTCGACCGGCGCGGTGAAGCGGGATCTTGCGATCGCTATAAAACATGATATTTGGAGTCAAGATATATCGACGCATCACGACTGCCGAGCCAGTGAAAGCGAGCCAGGCGCAGCGAAGGGCATAGCGATCGTGACGAGACACACGCCAACTCCCGAATTATCGACGCCACCCGAGGAGCCGGGGCAGGGAACCGGCGAGGCCGGTCGATCCTCTTGGACGAGCCGCGAACTCTTCGGACCTCGCACCGAGATCGGCATCGAGCATGGCGGGGCGCTCTACCGCCTGAAGATCACGCGCCAGGGAAAACTGATCCTCAACAAGTAAGGAACAGCGCCGGCGCGATGAGCGCGCCCGACGATTTTCACGTCATGGAGAGACGGGCATGGTTTCGATGGGGTGTCCCTACGATCTGGACCCGCAGGCCTATCTGGCGCGCTCGCCGGAGCGACTGACGCTTCAGGGGTATCGCGGCTGGACCTGGGCGATCGCCAGCCGTTCGCCGAAGCCCTGGCGCGAAGTGCGCCGGCTGTATGCGGACGAACTGCCGGAGTGCGCGCCGGCGACGCTCGAAGCGCTTAGCCATTTCGTGGAAACGCTCGGCCTTTGCGCCAGCTGCCCGCTGCGCATGCGCCGCTGCGAAGCCAAAGGCGTATGCCGGGACGAGGCGCTGGTGCTCGCGCTCGTCGCCGCCATCCAGCATGCGGACTCGCAGGCGATCGAACGCAGCCTTTCGGCCATGTGCCCGGTGCAGGTCGAACGGGTCGGCGAGGCGGCGGCCAGTTTCGCCATCATCATGAAGATGCAGGATCGCGTGCTCCTGCCGATCCCGGCCTCGGTGATCGAGCATATTCTCGAACGTGCTGGAGATCCGTTCGAGCCGGCATCGAAAACGCTGCACTGATCGCACGAAGCCGCATGGGCGGGATCGAAGGGCGGTTCGCGGTCCGGCGACCCTATGCCTGGCGCGACGGAACGCCTATGACGGTGGTGCGAAGAGGAGGCCATCATGCGTGAACCCGTCATTCTTTCCGAAACCGCGATGAAGGGCACGTTCGTCGGGCGCGTTTGGCGCGACGATGTCGGCGGCCCATCCCTCGTCGTGCTGCGCGAGGGACGCCTGATCGACGTTACCTGCCGCGCGTTCCCGACCATGCGCGACCTTCTGGAAACGGACGACCCGGCGGCCGCGGTCAAGGCTGCCGAAGGCGACGATCTCGGCCCCCTTGACGCGTTCTCGAACGCCGGCGGCGAACCATGTGCAGAAGGCATGCACCTTCTGGCGCCCTCGGACCTACAGGCGGTGAAGGCCTGCGGCGTGACCTTCGCCCGCTCGATGATCGAACGCGTCATCGAGGAAAAGGCTGCCGGCGATCCGGCGCTCGCGCTCAGCATCCGCGAACGCGTGAGCGGTATCATCGGCGATAGCCTGCGCGACCTGAAGGCTGGATCCGATGATGCGTCGAAGGTAAAGGCGGCTCTCATCGAAGAAGGCGTGTGGTCGCAATATCTGGAGGTCGGCATCGGCCCGGATGCGGAGGTGTTCTCCAAATGCCAGCCCATGGCCTCGGTCGGCTGGGGCGCGGAGATCGGCCTTCACCCCAAATCGAAATGGAACAATCCGGAGCCGGAAGTGGTGCTTGCCGTCGACAGTCGCGGGCGCACACTCGGCGCCACGCTCGGCAACGACGTCAATCTGCGTGATTTCGAAGGGCGCTCGGCGCTGCTTCTCTCCAAGGCCAAGGACAACAACGCCTCATCGGCGATCGGACCGTTCGTCCGCCTCTTCGACGAAACCTTCGGCATCAACGACGTGCGCGCGGCCGAACTCGACCTCGTCGTCGAGGGTGAAGACGGCTACCGGCTCGAGGGGCATTCGTCGATGGCGGAGATCAGCCGGGATCCGCTCGACCTCGTCGCTCAGACCATTGGTCGCCATCACCAGTACCCCGACGGCTTCATGCTCTACCTCGGCACGCTCTTCGCGCCGGTGGAGGACCGCGACGTTGCAGGGCAGGGCTTCACCCACCATGCCGGCGACCGCGTTTCGATCTCGACGCCTGCCCTCGGCACGCTGACAAATACGGTGCGCCTTTCGACCGAATGCCCCGAATGGCACTTCGGCGCCGGTGCCCTGATGCGCAACCTCGCGGCACGCGGCCTGCTCGGCTGAAACGTATCGCCGTCGCTATTCGACGAGAATCGCGCGAAAGTCGTTGACGTTCGTGCCGGTCGGGCCGGGTGCGAAGAGGTCGCCGATGGCGTCGAAGGCGCTCCAGGCGTCGTTGTCGACGAGAAGCGCGGCTGCGTCGCAACCGGCCTTGCGCAGTCGTGCGATGCTCGTGCCGTCCGCGAACGCGCCGGCATTGTCCTCGCTGCCGTCGATCCCGTCGGTATCGGCCGCGAGCGCGTGGATCGTCTCGAAGCCGGCGATATCGAGTGCCAGGGACAGGGCGAACTCACTGTTGCGCCCGCCTTTTCCGGTGCCCGAAAGCGTCACGGTCGTCTCGCCGCCCGAAAGCAGGACGCAGGGTTTGGCGAACGGCCGTTCGCGACTCGCGATCTCGCAGGCGATCGCGGCATGAAGATGAGCGGCCTCCCGCGCTTCACCTTCGAGCGCATCCGACAGGATGTGCGCGGCCACGCCCATCCGTTCGGCTGCAGCCTGTGCGGCTTCGAGCGAACGCGCCGCCGAGGCGACGATCCGGACGGTATTGCCGGCAAAGCGCGGATCCGCGGGATGCGGCGCCTCGCAGGCCGGGCTTTCGATATGGCGCCGGATCGCTGGTGGCACGTCGATGCGATAACGGTCGATCGCTGCCAGCGCATCGGCCCGCGTGGCTGCGTCCGGTACCGTCGGTCCGGATGCGACGAAGGCCGGCACGTCGCCGGGAATGTCCGAAACGATCAGGCTCACCACCCGAGCGGGTGCGGCTGCCGCGGCGAGCCTGCCGCCCTTGATGCGCGAGGCATGCTTGCGGATGGTGTTCATCGCCGAGATCGGCGCGCCGGAGCCGAGCAACGCCTTAGTCAGCGCGATCTCGTCCTCGAGCGTGACGCCTTCCGGCGGTGCCGGCAACAGGGCCGATCCGCCGCCGCTGACGAGGGCGACGACCAGATCGTCCTCGCAAAGATCGGAAACGGCGCCGAAGAGCGCTTCGCTCGCCGAGAGCCCCGCTTCGTCGGGAACCGGATGGCCGGCCTCGATCACGCGGATGCGTTCGCACGGCGCGGCGTAGCCGTATCGCGTGACGACGACGCCTTCGAGCGGTCCGTTCCAGCGCCTTTCGAAGGCACGGGCAAGCTGGGCTGCACCCTTTCCGCACCCGACGACGACGAGCCGGCCTTTCGGAGGCTCTGGAATGAAGCCTTCCAGGCACGTCTCGGGATCGGCTGCGGCGACCGCTGCAAGAAACAGCGATTCGAGCAGGGCGCGTGGGGCAGGTGGCACGGGCGACCTTCCTTTCGGTGACGAGTGCCGAAGCGGGTGGACCTCAGCCCTTCTTCGACGCCTCGTAGCGCGCGCGGGTTTCCTCGTTCATGGGATAGAGACCGGGCAGTGCGGCACCGGCCCTGACCTCGTCCATGATCCAGCCCTCGGCCCGTTCCTGCTCTGCGGCTTCCGCGGCGACCTCTTCGACGAGCGCCTGCGGAACGAGGACCGCGCCGTCATTGTCGGCGACGACCAGATCGTCCGGGAAGACGGCGACACCGCCGCAGCCGACCGGCTCCTGCCAGTTGACGAAGGTGAGGCCCGCGACCGAAGGCGGGGCGGCGCGGCCGGCGGACCAGACCGGCAGGCCGGTTTCGAGAACACCGTCGAGATCGCGCACGACGCCGTCCGTGACGAGCGCGGCGACCTCTCGGCGAACCATGCGCTCGCACAGGATGTCGCCGAAGATGCCGGCATCGCCGACGCCGTCGGTGCCGGCGACGGCGATGCAGCCGCTCGGCATCGATTCGATCGCCGTTCGGGTGGAAATCGGCGAGGACCAGGACGCCGGTGTCGCGAGGTCTTCCCGGGCGGGCACGAAGCGCAGCGTGAACGCCGGACCGACGATGCGGCCCTGGCCTTCGCGCAACGGGAACGGCCCGCGCATCCATACGTTGCGCAGCCCCTTCTTGAGAAGGACGGTCGTCAGCGTCGCGGTGGCGACGGTCTGAAGCGTTTCGATGATGGAAGCGTCATAGGCCATGGCGGTCGATCCGGGAATATCTGTGCGGCCTGGCGATGCGCCGGCCGCGGTCCTGTCGGATCGCGAAGGTAACCGGCCTGGAACGGAAGGACAACGGCCCGGATTGCGGTTCGCCGATATGCGAAAGGCCGCCCCGCACGCGGCGGGACGGCCTTTCATGGACGAAGAACGTCCATAGACGGGATCAGTTCGACTGGCTGTCGCTGTCCGAGGAGGACGACGTTGGCGTGTTGCTATCGTCCGACGTATCGCCCGAGCTACCCGACGTGCTGCCGCTATCGTTCATGCTGCCGGTATTCGAACCCGACTGGTCGGAGCCGGACGCATTCGAGCTGTTGCCGGACGACGTGCTCGCGTCGTCGCCGGACTGCGAGGAAGACTGCGATCCGCCCTGCATCGAGCCCGACTGGTTCGAGGCGTCGCGCTCCTGGTTCATCACGTCGGAGACGCTGCTGTTCGGCGTGCTCTGGCAGTCGAGCATGATGCGGCGAATGGGGATCGCGTAATAGCCCTTGTCGTTCGAACTCGAGGATGAAGACGAGCTCCCGCTGCTGCCCTTGTTCTGCCCGGCCGAATAACCGTTGATGTAGTAGAGAACGCTCGCCACGTCGGCGTTGCGCAGCGACGAGACCTGCTGGCAGGTGACGTCGCTGCCGTTCGTTCCCTTCAGCCGATCTTCGGTGCTGGAACCCTGCGGCTCATGGTTCTGGCCGTAATTCTGGCCGCCATTGCCCGAACCGTTCTGCATGCCGTTCTGGCCGGACATATAGGGGTGGCCGCGATACGAATTGGCTTGCCCCTGCTGCATGCCGGACGATCCTTGCTGGCCGTAGGATTGGCTCTGCTGGCTACCGTAGTTCTGCTGTCCGTAGGAGCCCTGCTGACCGCCGTAGTTCTGTTGGCCGCCCTGTCCGTAGGAACCACCTTGCTGGCCGTAGGAACCGCCTTGCTGGTTTCCATAACCCTGCTGGCTCTGCTGCATCTGCCGGTAATTCGAGTTGTAGCCCGGATATCCGCCGTTCATCCTCGGATGCATCATCGGCTGGCTGCCGTTCTGCGATCCGCCCTGGTAGGACTGGCCGGCATTGCGCGGCGCCGGGTAGCGGTTCTGCTGCGGGTTATAGTTCGGATAGGGCATGCCGTTGTTCTGCTGGTAGCCGTTCTGGCCACCATTGCCCTGATAGGACTGCTGGTAGTTCTGGCCGTCGCCATAATACTGGCCGCCATTGCTGCCACTGGAACCGTACTGCCGACCGCCGCCTTGCTGCCCGTAGTTCGGCTGCCCGTAATCCTGCTGTCCGTAATTCTGCTGCTGTCCCTGCTGGTTGCCGCCCTGGTAGCCGTTCTGCCCGTAGCCCTGCTGCTGCTGACCTTCGGAGACGCGGTTCGAGTTCGGGTTGTAGAAATGGTTGCGGTCGGCCTGGTACTTCTGGTGATAATCGAACGGATAGCCGCTCTGCGTGTCGCTGTTGCTCGGGTTGTAGTTCTGCTGACCCCGGTTCTGCTGGCCGTAGTTCTGCTGGCTCTGGTTCTGGCCGTCAAAACTCCCGTTGTTGTAGCCGTAGGAGGGGTCGAAATTGTTCGGTGACCAGCGATAGTTCATGCCGTTCTGGTTGTTGCCGGCGTTCTGCGCCAGGGCGATACCCGGCATGGCCGTTGCCAGGGCGAGGGCTGCGGTCACGGTGGCGATGGTTCTGGTTTGCACGGCGGATCCTCCATGTTTTTGTATCGGCGGCAACGCGATCTGAACGTCGTCCGAGTACCCAACCGATCGAACTTCCGGGTCGTTCCGGCGCGAATATGAAACTTTTTTAATGTATCGGGATGTGAGCCCTATGGGCCGACGTCGATGCTCGCTGATCTTGCGAGGATATCGCTCGCGCCCGCCGCTTCACCGCGTTGACGCTTTGAAGGGTGAGTCGTACATCGACGGTGGGGCCAAGCAGAAAAGGCGACGTATGATGGATATTCGCAAGATCGACGAAGAATATGCCGTTTCCGGCCAGATTGCCGCTGAAGACGTGCCGCAAATCCGCGAGATGGGCTACCGGGCGATCGTCTGCCACCGTCCGGACGGCGAGGCGGAGGACCAGCCGGCCTTCGAGGAAATCCGCCGTGCCGCCGAGGGCGAGGGACTGGAAATCCGCCAGATCCCGGTCGGCTCGATGGGGGTCACGCCGGACAACGTCCACGCCATGGTCGACGCCCTCGACGAGATGCCGCGGCCGATGCTCGGCTTTTGCCGTTCCGGCGCGCGCTCGACCCGGATCTACGAACAGACGCGGCATATCCGGTCCTGAACGCCGCTCTTGCCTGCCGGAATAACGAAAAAGAGCCGGCCGGCACCGCTATAGATTGCGGCGGCATGCCGCACTGCCTACCTAGGGGGTCCGACGGGAGGAGTACGGCACCTTTGCGTGCCCTTTTTCCCGAGCCTTCCATCCGGCGCGCGACGCGTTCCGGCCGCACTGAATGCGAGTTCGACACCGCCGAATGTCCATTTTCCGTGTCTATCTCGTCGCCGTCATCGTCACCGTTGTTGGTCTCGCGCTCGGCGGATGGATCGGATACGTCTACAAGGACACGGTGAGCGGCGCGGCATCGACCCTGCTGATCTGTATTTTCCTCGCCGTTCTGGAAATATCGCTTTCCTTCGACAACGCCATCGTCAACGCCCGCATCCTGCGCGGCATGTCGGAGACGTGGCAGAAGCGCTTTTTGACCTGGGGCATTCTCATCGCCGTGTTCGGCATGCGGATCGTCTTTCCGCTGGCGATCGTCTCGATCGCGGCATGGATCGACCCGATCGCCGCCGTCCGCATGGCGATCATGCAGCCGCAGCAATATTCCCACGTCATGGAACAGGCGCATCTCGGCATCGCGGCCTTCGGCGGCGCGTTCCTGATGATGGTCGCGCTCACCTTCTTCCTCGACCGCAAGAAGGATGTGCACTGGCTGGGCTTTCTCGAACGCCCGCTCGTCGCGCTCGGCAAGGTTCGCGCCGTCGAAGCCGGCATCACGCTCGCGCTCCTGATGCTCTTCGCCATGCCGCTCACCGGCGACGACTGGAACGATTTCGTCGGCTCGGGCGTGTGGGGCGTCGTCACTTTTCTGGTGGTGGAAGGGGCCGGCAAGTGGATCGATGAATCCGCCGTCACCAGCACGGCCGGCAAGGCCGGGCTCGGCGCGTTCCTCTATCTCGAAATGTTGGATGCGAGCTTTTCCTTCGATGGGGTCGTCGGCGCGTTCGCGATTTCCAACAACCTCTTCGTCATCGCCATCGGGCTCGGCATCGGCGCCTTCTACATCCGCTCGATGACGATCATGCTCGTCGAGCGCGGCACGCTCGCGCAGTACCGCTACATCGAGCACGGCGCGTTCTACGCCATCCTCGTGCTCGCGATCATCATGTTCGCGCAGGCCGAGCTGGAGATTCCCGAGTACGTGACCGGGCTTGCCGGCGCGACGCTGATCGCGCTCGCCTTCTTCTCGTCCGTGCGCTACCGCCGCCGCCACGGCGACGAGGCCGAAGCGGCGGCGGAACCCGCCTGAGCCCCGCCGCCGGAAACGTCTATTTCAGGACTTCGTCGAAGAAGCTGACGAGCCGTCGCCAATGGCGTTCGGCCCCGGCCTCGTCGTAGACGCCATGGTCGGGCACGGCCCATCCATGCGCCATGCCGACATAATTTTCGAGCATGTAGTTCACGCCCGCCTCGCGAAGGCTCTTGGCCAGCGTCGCGGAATGCTCCGGCGGGCAGCTCTTGTCCTCGCCGGCGGTGCCGATATAGATCGCGCCCTTCATTTCTCCGGCGCGCTTATGGGGGCTCGTCCCGGCATCCGTCACGAGGCCTCCGCCGTGGAAGCTCGCGGCAGCACCCACACGCTCGGGGTAGGCCGCGGCCGCCGTCAGCGCGTGCTGGCCGCCCATGCAGTAGCCGACCGCGCCGACCTTGCCGTTCGCGCCGTTGTCGGCGAGCGCCTGCAGATAGGCCTTGGTGTCCTTCTCGACGACGTCGACCGGCGTATCCTTCATCATGCCCTTCATGCGGGCGGCCGTATCCGGGTCGTCGAAAGCCGTCCCGGGATCGAAGGAATAGGGGCCGAAACGGTAGAAAAGGTCCGGTACGAGGACCACGAAGCCGTTGTCGGCGAGCCGCTCGCCCATCCGGTCGAGGCCAGGGCGTGGGCCGAAGATGTCCATGTAGAGCACGACGCCGGGGTTCGTGCCCGTGCCGTGGTCGGGTGTGAAGAGGCCGGCCTTGGCCGTGCCGTCGTCGGTCGCAATGTCGATGTCCCGCTTGCTCATGATAGCCTCCTGGTTCCGGCGCGAACGGTCGCGCGCGTTCATCGCCGGTCTATCCTTCGGCATCGTGCAGGGCAAACCGGCGCGATGCCGCGGATCGCCACACGCTTCAGAAGGTTTCGACCCAGGGGCGTACCTCGATCTCCCAGCTCCAGACGGAGCGGTCCTGATCGACGAGCTGCATGTAGGTCTCCGCGATGCGATCGGGATCGAGCATGGAATCGGGCTTGTCGGCGGGCTCCTCGCGGCCGGGATTCCGGATGCCGCCATCGATGACGATATGGCCGACATGGATGCCCTGCGGATGCAGTTCGCGTGCCATGGACTGGGCGAGCCCGCGAAGCGCGAACTTGCCCATCGCGAAGGGCGCTGACTTCGCATAGCCCTTCACGCCCGCCGATGCGCCGGTGAAGAGGATCGTTCCCGCGCCGGCATCGAGCATGCGGACGGCGGCGCGCTGGGCCGTCAGGAACGCACCGAAGGCGGTAACTTCGAGCGCGCGCCGGACGTCTTCGGCGGCAAGCTCGACGAGCGGGCCGCGGACCCGGGCCGAGGGGTTGTAGATCGCGACCGCAAGCGGTCCGTCCACCGCGTCGACGCGCTCGAAGAGGCCGTCGACCGATGCGGGATCGCTCGCATCGCAGGCGACGGTAGAAGCCCCCGTCTCGGCAGCGAGATCGGCGAGTTTGTCCGTGTCGCGGGCGGCGAGCACGAGGTCGTAGCCACGGTTCGCGAGCCGGCGTGCGAGAGACGCGGAAAGGCCGTCTCCGACCCCCACGATGAGTGCTTTGGCCATGATCTTCTCCTGAAGGCGATCGGCATTGGGACTGGCGGAACCCGTTGCCCGCAACGGCCCTTTCGCTTAAGTAGACGGCAGATTTCCACCGTCCATGGAGCATTCGCCACCTTTGTGAGAGGGGAGGTGTTCCGGGCGATCCTGAATGCGAGCTGCCGGACTTCCGTGCCGATCGAAAGCGATCCGCCGTCCGGGCTCCCGTCGAAAGCGAGACGTCGAAGAATGGCGCGCCAGTACATCTATCACATGGCCGGCCTCAACAAGGCTTATGGCAACAAGAAGGTCCTGGAGAACATCCACCTGTCCTTCTACCCCGACGCCAAGATCGGCATCCTCGGCCCGAACGGCGCCGGCAAGTCGACCGTGCTTCGCATCATGGCGGGGCTCGACAAGGAGTTCACCGGCGAGGCGTGGGCTGCCGACGGATCGACGATCGGCTACCTGCCGCAGGAACCGCATCTCGACGAAAGCCTCGACGTGCGCGGCAACGTCATGCAGGGCGTGGCGGAAAAGCAGAAGATCCTCGACCGCTACAACGAACTGATGATGAACTATTCCGACGAGACGGCCGAAGAGGGCGCCGAGCTCCAGGACGTCATCGACGCGCAGAACCTCTGGGACCTCGACAGCCAGGTCGAGATGGCGATGGAAGCGCTGCGCTGCCCGCCGGCCGATGCCGACGTGACGAAGCTCTCCGGCGGTGAGCGGCGCCGCGTGGCGCTCTGCCAGCTTCTCCTGTCGCAGCCCGATCTCTTGCTCCTCGACGAGCCGACCAACCACCTCGACGCCGAGACGATCGCTTGGCTCGAAAAGCACCTGCGCGAATATCCGGGCGCCGTGATGATGATCACCCACGATCGCTACTTCCTCGACAACGTCACGGGCTGGATCCTCGAACTCGATCGCGGTCGCGGCATTCCCTACGAGGGCAACTACACGGCCTATCTTGAAAAGAAGGCCAAGCGCATGGAGCAGGAGGGCCGCGAGGAGGCCTCGCGCCAGCGCCAGCTTTCGCGCGAGCGCGAGTGGATGGGCCAGAGCCCGCAGGCACGCCAGACGAAGTCGAAGGCCCGTATCCGCGCCTATGACGAACTCGTCCGGCAGGCCGAGGACCGGCGTCCGGGCGACGCACAGATCGTCATTCCCGCCGGCGAACGGCTCGGCCAGCAGGTCATCGAGGCGGACGACCTCAAGAAGGGCTACGGCGACACCCTGCTGATCGACGGGCTTTCCTTCCAGCTTCCGCCCGGCGGCATCGTCGGCGTCATCGGCGCGAACGGCGCCGGCAAGACGACGCTCTTCCGCATGATCACCGGCCAGGAAGAGCCCGACGGCGGCGCCTTCACGGTCGGCGACACGGTGCATCTGGGCTACGTCGACCAGAGCCGCGACACGCTCGATGCCAAGGCGACCGTCTGGCAGGAGATCTCCGGCGGCAACGACATCATCAAGCTCGGCAAGCACGAGATGAACTCCCGCGCCTATGTCGGTGCGTTCAACTTCAAGGGCGGCGATCAGCAACAGCCTGTCGGCACGCTTTCCGGCGGCCAGCGCAACCGCGTGCACCTTGCCAAGATGCTGAAGTCGGGTGGCAACGTCATCCTGCTCGACGAGCCGACCAACGACCTCGACACCGAGACGCTCGGCGCGCTCGAGGATGCGCTCGAAAACTTCGCCGGCTGCGCGGTCATCATCAGCCACGACCGCATGTTCCTCGACCGTCTCGCCACCCACATCCTCGCCTTCGAGGGCGACAGCCACGTGGAATGGTTCGAGGGCAATTTCGCCGACTACGAAGCCGACAAGATCCGTCGCCTCGGTCCGGAAAGCGTCAACCCGAAGCGGGTGACCTACAAGCGGCTGACGCGCTAAAGCGAGATCCGTAAAGCGCGCAGGGTTTTCGGACAAATCGAGCGTAGGGCGAACGTCATGGCGGTGAAGGACTGGTCGGCAGCGCAGTACCTGAAGTTCGAGGCGGAGCGCACACGTCCGTCGCGTGATCTGCTGGCGCAGGTCGACGTCGCGGCGCCGCGGCGCGTCGTCGATATCGGTTGCGGGCCTGCGAACTCGACCGAACTGCTTGCCGCCCGGTGGCCGGATGCGGAAGTGACCGGCCTCGACACCTCACCGGACATGCTCGAAAAGGCACGGGCGCGGTTGCCGCGTGCAACCTTCGAACAGGCGGATGCGCGCGACTGGGCTCCGGCCGAGCCGGTCGATGTGATCTTCGCCAACGCCGTTTTCCAATGGCTGCCGGATCATCTCGCCGTGCTCGAACGGTTGATGGACCACCTGACGCCGGGCGGCGTGCTGGCCGTGCAGATGCCGGACAATCTTGCCGAACCGAGCCACGCGTTGATGCGCGAAACGGCGAACGAGCCGCCATTCGCGTCCCTTATCGGGAAGAACGTCGCGCGCGATCCATTGCCACCGGTCTCGGTCTATTACGATGCGCTGATCGGCAGGGCGACATCGGTCGATGTCTGGCACACGATCTATACCCATCCGCTCGAAGATGCGGGCGCGATCGTCGAATGGCTGAAGTCGACGGGCCTGCGCCCGTATCTGGCGCCGCTCGATGAGGATGCGCAGGCCGCGTTTCTTACCGCCTACGAGGCCCGCATCGCCGAGGCCTACCGGCCTCGCGCCGACGCAAAGGTACTCCTGCGCTTTCCGCGCCTCTTTATCGTCGCCAAGCGGGGCTAAGCCGCGCCGGCAGCGCGTTCCGAGGCGTATTCGAGGCCGATCTCGCTTCGCCAGGCGTCGAGGCTGCGCATGTTGCCGAGCGTATCGGCCAGGCTCGCGCCTGGGCTTTCGAATTCCCGGCGTCCGGCTGCGACCGCCTCGGCGGCGGCGTCGGCTTCGAACGCATAGAGATGGCGTTCCCTCGGAAAGTCGATCACTTCGCGTTCGCCGTCGGCGTCGATGATCGTGATGCTCGTCGGGCCGCCCGCGCGACCGCCGGCAAGCCATGGCGAGGCGATCTCGATGGTACCGGCCTCGCCATGGACGCGGGCGACGTTTTCCAGCGCCACCGAGACGCCGCAGGAAAGCTGCGCGACGAGGCCGTCGTCGAAGTGCGCGATCGCGGCCGTCCAGTGATCGACGCCCGTCTCGCCGAGTTCGCCGAACGCCTTGATTGCGACCGGATCGCGGAAGGGCTTACCGACGGCAGCGCCGGCGACGAGCCGGGCGAAGGACATCGGGTAGCCACCGACGTCGAGGATGCCGCCGCCGGCGAGTGCATTGGCGAAGAGGCGGTGGTCCGCCTCGAATTCCTTGCGGAATCCGAAGGAGGCCTGAACCATGCGCACGCGGCCGACGCGTCCTTCGCGGACCAGCGCGCAAACGCGCGCCATCTGCGGATGCAGCCGGTACATGAACGCCTCGCCGAGAAAGACGTCGGCGCGTTTGGCGGCTTCGACAAGCGTCTCCGCCTCCTCGGCGTTGATGCCGACCGGCTTTTCGCACAGCACGTGCTTGCCGGCAGCGATCGCCGCCGACGCGTTGGCGACGTGCATCGGATGCGGCGTCGCGACGTAGACCGCGTCGATGTTCGGATCGGCGAGAAGGGCTTCGTAGCCGATATGGATTTCGGCGCCGGGAAAGGCTTCCGCCAGATCGTCGGCTGGCCGCGAGCGGGTTGCGACGGCCGTGAGCGTGCCCCGCTCGGTTTCGGCGAGGCCGGCCGCGAACACCCGCGCGATCTCGCCGGTTCCCAGAATGCCCCAGCGAAGCTTACCGTTCGCGTCTGTCCCTGTCGGCATCGAATCCTCCCTGTGAACGCCCGCGGTGAACCTATCAGACCAACGGCGAGGTTTCGCTAGAGAATGGGCGTTTCGATGGTGTTGTCGGCGACGATTTCAGACAACGACCTTCTGCGAAGGATAGCCCGGTTTGCCGAACACTCTTTCGTAGCGTTCGATCTCGGCTCGTTCGCCGCTCGCCTTCGCCGGATTGTCGGAAAGCTTGACCGCCGGGCGTCCGTCGACTTCGGAAACCTTGCAGACGAGCGAGATCGCACCGAGCGCGTCGTGGGAGCCGGGCGGCATGCCGCGGAAATCGTTGGTAAGGTTCGTGCCCCAGCCGAAGCTCAGCCGAACGCGTCCGTGGAACCGGCGATAGATCGCCTCCAGCGTCTCGAGGTCGAGGGCGTCGGAAAAGATCAGCAGCTTTTCCTTCGGGTCGACCCCGCGCTCGCGCCACCAATCCATGATGGTTTCGCCGATTTCGAGCGGCGGCGCCGAATCCGGCCGAAATCCCGTCCAGTTCGCGACGTCGTCCGGTGCGTCGCGCAGGAAGCTCTGCGTTCCGAACGTATCCGGCAGAACGATCAGGAGATTGCCGTCGTAATAGGTCTGCCAGTCCTCGAGGACCCGGTAGGGCGCCCGGCGCAGTTCTTCGTCGTCGCGCGCGAGGGCTGCAAGCACCATCGGCAGTTCGTGGGCGTTGGTGCCGATCGCCTCGAGGTCGGTTTCCATGGCGAGCAGCACGTTGCTCGAACCGATGAAATTGTCGCCGAGGCCTTCCTTCATCGCCTCGACGCACCACCGCTGCCACAGGAAGGAGTGGCGACGGCGGGTGCCGAAATCGGAGATGCGCAGGTCCGGCAGATCCTTCAGCCTTTCGACCTTTTCCCAGAGCTTCGCCTTGGCGCGAGCGTAGAGGATATCGAGTTCGAAGCGGCCGTAGCTTCGAAGCAGCGCACGCGAGCGCAACTCGCTGATGATGGCGAGCGCCGGCGTTTCCCACATCGTCGTATAGGGCCACGTGCCATGGAAGTGCAGCTCGAACTGTCCGTCGCGGCGAGTGAGCTCGTATTCCGGCAGCCGGAAATCGGCGAGCCATTCCATGAAGGCCGGCCGGAAGATCTGGTGAACGCCGTAGAAGCTGTTGCCGGCGAGCCAGATCAGTTCCTGCTTGGAAAAGCGCAGCGAGCGGGCATGGTCGAGCTGGGCGCGCAGTTCGCCCTCGTCGATCTCGTCGGCAAGCCGCACATGCGCCGATCGATTGATGACGGAAAAGGTGACGGAGCGATCCGCGTGCAGTCCCCAGATCATCTGGAGCATCAGGAGCTTGTAGAAATCCGTGTCGAGCAGGCTGCGCACGATCGGATCGAGCTTGAAGGTGTGGTTCCACACGCGTGTGGCGATATCCGTCGCGATCATGGCAAGCTCCCCTTGCAGCGCCTTCGAACCGTTACCGCGCGTGTCGCGCCGAGGCCAGACCCGATGCGTGGCCGATTTGCAAGCGCGCGGGATCGGTGCCAAACCCGGTGGGCAAGATATGGCGATATCCCGGCTTGAGGAGGCCCTTCGATGCAGGCGTACGACCGGCAGCGGCTCGAACGATACGACACGTCGACGACGAGCTACACGTTCGCCCAGATCACCGACGAGGATCACGACACCCAGGTGCGCCTCGACGATGGGGAAACCTTCTTCCAGGCAAGGCTGCGCTTCGACCGCGCCCATCGCCACGTCGACGAAGAGGGCCGCGCACGCTACACCTTCGAGATGATAGCGAACGACGAAGGCGGCGAGCGTCGCGTCTATTCCAAGTTCGGCGAGGTCGACGAGGAAACCTTTCGCGGCGGCGAATTCTCCGAACTGGTGCGGTGGGGCCGCCATCTGCTCGCCTTCGACGACCGCACGGGCATCGTCGGCGAGATACGCGGCGAAGACTACAGGATCATTCCCCGGCAGATCCTCATGACCGGGCCGGGCGACGCCTGGCAGAAGGGCTTCAAGTGCGAATGGGCGACGCTCTACGGCAACGAGCTGATCGTCGGATCGCACGGCAAGAACGACCATCAGGCATGGGTCAAGCGCATCGATCCGGACGGCTACAAGGTGGTCAGCGAGGATTGGGGCCAGCACTATCGCCGCCTGCGCGAGGCCTGCGGCGTCGGTTCCGATGGCTACGTGACGCATGAGGCGGTGGACTGGGATCCCTACGGCGAACGCTGGTACTTCTTCCCGCGCAAGGTCTCCTTCGAGCCGTTCGACGAACCCGTCGACGAGCGCGAGAAGGGCAACAACCGTCTGATCGTCGCCGATGCGAACTTCGAGGACATCGAGGTACGAACGGTCGGCGAACCGACGCCCGAGCGCGGTCCGTCGTCGCTCAAGCTCGTTCCCGGACGACCGAACGAATTCCTCTACGTCAAATCGGTCGAGATCGGCGATCGTACCGAAAGCTGGATCGGCGCCGCCGACGTCGAGGGCAATCTGCTCGCCGAAGAGACGAAGCTCGGCGATTTCAAATGCGAAGGCATCGAATTCATGTAGCGCGGAGCGCCGAATGCCGGCGCCCGGAAGCGATACGCCGATCGAAAGAATTGCGCGCGGAGCGTTAACCGGATCGGACAGGTTTTTCCGGTAGCATCATGGCCATGAAGCACTTCTTGGCATCCGACGCGCCGATGCAGGCGAAAGAGACCGGTACATCGGTCGGCACGTTCACCCGTACGGGTATGGCGCTGCTTTCGCTGCTCCATGTCCTCCTCGCTCTCAGTTTCCTTGCCGTGGCAGCGCTGGCGACCACCGAAGCGCATGCACGGGACGGGACGAACGCCGCGAACCGAACCGAGGACGGGTGCGGCGGGCACGACCTTCTCGATGCGATGCGCCGGAACGATCCCGCCAAGCTTGCCGCCATCGATGCGGCGGCTGAAAAGGTCGCGAACGGCGACCATCGCCTGTGGAAGATCACGACGCCGAAGGCGAAGCAGCCTTCCTGGCTGTTCGGCACGATGCATGTTGCCGATCCGCGCGTGCTCGATCTGCCAGATGCGGCGAAGGACGCGCTCGAAAAGGCCGATACGATCGTCATCGAGACGACCGGCGTGCTCGATCCGGTAAAGGCGCAGGCCGATATCCTCGCCCATCCCGATCTCACCATGTTCACCGACGGTTCGACGCTCGCCGCCCATATGAGCGCGTCGGACCTCGCGCTCGTAAAGAAGCGGCTTCAGGAAGAGGGGCTTTCCTACGCCCTCGTCGCCAAGATGAAGCCGTGGATCCTGGCCGGCATGATCGCCCGTCCGGCCTGCGAGGAAAAGCGCACCGATGCGGGCGAAGACTTTCTCGACAAGCAGATCGCGGAGGACGCGAAGGCGAAGGGCAAGGCGGTGAAGGGGCTGGAAACGCTCGACGAGCAGCTGCGCGCCATGGCCGACCTGCCGATGAAGTTCCATATCCGCGGTCTCGTCGAGGCGCTGCAACTCGGCGCTCTGATGAACGACGTCACCGTGACGATGACGGATCTCTATCTCGACGGTCGCATCAGCGCGATCCTGCCGATGATGGAGGCGATCGGCCCCGATGCCGGAGCCGACGAGGATGCCGGTTACGCCGAATTCCGCAAGCGCATCGTCACCGACCGCAATGCCGTCATGGCCGAGCGTGCCCGACCGATGATCGATGCGGGCGGTGCCTTCATCGCCGTCGGCGCGCTGCACCTGCCGGGCAGGGAAGGCCTCGTCGCGAGGCTCAGGAAGGCCGGCTACACCGTTCGCCCGCTGGCGCGATAGCTCGTTCGGCTTCGGGGCCGTCAGACGCCTCGGATCGGCACGCGGCTTTCGACGACGCGGACCAGCAGGACGAGGATGCCCGTCAGTGCCATGTAGATGCCGGCGAGGAAGAGAAGCGGCGCGTAGACGAGGTAGGTGTCCTGGCGCACCTGTGCGATCACGCCGTAGACGTCGACGACGGTGATGGTGGCCGCGAGCGGCGTCGACTTGAGCTGCATGATGATCTCGCCGCCGAGCGTCGGCAGCGCGCGGAAGAAGGCGCGCGGAAGCCAGATGCGCCGCAAGAGCTTGAACGGGCTCATGCCGTAGGCCCGGCCGGCCTCGAGCTCGCCGTGCGGCACGCCGGCGAAGGCACCGCGCATGACCTCGCCCTCGTAGCCGGCGAACGAGATGGTCAGCGTGAAGAGCGCGTAGGGCCAGGCCTGACGCAGATAGTCCCAGAGGAACGACTGGCGGATCGCGGGGATCGTCGGGAACAGCGACCCGACGCCGAAATAAAGCAGCCAGAGCTGCAGAAGCAGCGGCGTGCCGCGGATCAGCGTGCAGAAGCCGCGTGCGGGCAGGGCGAGGATGCGCGGCCCCGCGACCTGGGCGAGGCCGAGCGGCACCGCCATGAGAAAGCCGAGCACGATCGACAGCACCAGCAGCCAGACGGAACGCCATACGCCGATCAGGATCTGCGGCCAGTATTCGACGAGCCAGTCCCAGCGCATCGTCGCCGCCGCCAGCATGACGAGTGCGACGCTGACGACGAGGAGGACGATGCGGTGCGGCTGCCACCAGCTTCGCCCCCGCGTTGCCGGTCGGGCGAGTTCGGCAAGGCCTGGCTCGGTTTCGAGCGGTTCGGTGCGCGTCACCGGTTCACACCTCCCGCATGCCGCGTCGCGCGCGGCGTTCGACCACGCGAATGATCTGGTTCGAGACGAGCGTGACCATGAGATAGAGGATGCCGGCTGCGCAGAAGAAGAGGAAGTAATCCTTCGTCGCGCCGCCCGCCTGGCGTGTCGCCATGGTCAGTTCGGTAAAGCCGACGACGGCGAGAAGGGCCGTATCCTTCGTGGCGATGAGCCAGAGATTAGCGAGGCCCGGAATGGCATGCGGCAGCATGGCGGGCAGCGTGATCCGGCGCAGGAGCAGGCCGGACGGCATGCCGTAGGCACGCGCCGCCTCGATTTCGCCGAAGGGCACGGCCTTGATCGCCCCGCGCAGCACCTCCGTCGAGTAGGCGCCCTGGACGATGCCGATGACGAAGATGCCGGCGACGAGGCCGTTGATGTTGACGGCGTCGTGGCCGAGGCTTTCCGCCAGCCGGTTCACGGCGTCCGTGCCGGCGTAATAGATCAGCACGATGAGGACGAGTTCCGGGATCGCGCGAATGGCGGTCGTGTAGCACTCGAGGAGATCGCGCGTGACGGGACCGCCGTAAAGCTTGCCGAAGGCGCCGCCGACGCCGATCGCCAGGCCGAGCGCATAGCCGCCTCCGGCGATTTCGAGCGAGGTGACGAGGCCCCTCAGCAAGACCCCGCCCCAGCCCGGCGGGGATAGGGCGAGAAGGCTCCAGTCGATGCCCATCGTGGCCGTCGTCTCCTACCGTTCGTCCCCTCGGCTGTCCGGCTTGGCAGCGGCCGGCATGGCGCCGGCCACCGTGTCCGCGAGCGTCAGCCGCCGTAGATGTCGAAGTCGAAGTACTTGTCGGAGATCTTCTTGTAAGTGCCGTTCTGGCGGATGGCGTCGATCGCGGCGTTGACCTTCTTCTTCAGGTCGTCGTCGCCCTTGCGGAAGCCGGCGCCGATGCCCGTACCGAGCACGTCGGCGTCCGGATCGACCTTGCCCTTCATCTCGCAGCATGCCTTGCCCTGATCGCTGTCGAGGAAGGGCTGCAGGGCGAGCGCATCGGCGAGCGTCGCGTCGATGCGTCCGCTCACGAGGTCCTGATTGGCCTCGTCCTGCTGCTGGTAGACCTTGAGGCTGGCGCCGGGGAAATGCTTACGCGCATAGGTCTCGTGAATGGTGGAAACCTGAACGCCCAGATACTTTCCGTCCATGCCGTCCTTCGTCGGCTTGAAGTCCTCGGACTTCTGGCCGACGACGATCGCCGGCGTCTGGTAGTACTTCTCGGAGAAGTCGATCTCCTTCTTGCGGTCGGCGGTGATCGACATCGAATTGAAGATCATGTCGATCTTGCCGGACTTGAGCGCCGGAATGATGCCGTCCCACGAAACGGGTGTGATCTTGCAGTCGAGATCGGCCTGCTTGCAGACCGCATGCATGATGTCGATCTCCCAGCCGCTCCAGTTGCCGGAGGCGTCGGGCTGGCTGAAGGGCGGGTAGGGCTCGGCGGAGATGCCGACCTTGACGGTTTCGGCAGCATGCGCCGAAGCGCCGAGCGGCAGGGCGATCGCGAAGGCTGCGAGCGCGATCTTCGTGAGCAAGGATTTCATGCGTCTGTTCCCTCTTATGGATCCGGTGGTCGGTCGAACGCGGCGTGCGGCCGTGCCGCCTGCCGTGGGCTGGCTCGATCTCATCGGATCGAGCCGATGAAGCGCTGCAGGCGCTCCGATTTCGGATGGTTGAAGATGGCGTTCGGCTCACCTTCCTCCTCGACGAGGCCCTGATGGAGGAAGATCACGCGGTTGGCGACTTCGCGCGCGAAGCTCATCTCGTGGGTGACGAGGATCATGGTGCGTCCCTCGCTCGCGAGATCTCGGATGACGGTCAGCACCTCGCCGACCAGTTCGGGATCGAGCGCGGAGGTCGGCTCGTCGAAGAGCATGACGTCGGGGTTGATGGCGAGCGCACGTGCGATCGCCGCACGCTGCTGCTGCCCTCCCGAGAGATAGGCGGGAAAGGTGTCGCGCTTTTCGAACAGGCCGACCCGCTCGAGCAGCGCGTCCGCGTCGCGGATCGCTTCGTCGCGCTTGCGGCCGAGCACGTGGATCGGCACTTCGATCACGTTGTCGCGCAGCGTCATGTGCTGCCACAGATTGAAGGACTGGAAGACCATGCCGAGCCGGGTGCGGATGCGCTGGATCTGCCGGCGGTCGGCGATCTCGCTCTCGCCATGGCCATTGCGGCGAAGGCCGATCTCCTCGCCATGGACGCGCACGGTGCCCGAACTCGGGATCTCCAGCATGTTGATGCAGCGAAGCAGCGTCGACTTGCCGGAGCCGCTCGCACCGATGATCGCCGTCACGTCGCCGACATGGGAGGTCATCGAGATGCCTTTCAGCACCTCGAGCTGGCCGAAGGATTTGTGCACGTCGACCAGTTCGACCACGGCCTCGCGCATGGCACCTGTGGCATGACCGGAGGCACGATCGGCGGTCGGGGAGGGCGCGGTCTCCTGGCTCAAGCCGGTTCCGCTCGCCCTGCTCTCGATTTCGGGCCGTAGAGCATCATCGCGTCGATCGTCGTTCCCATGAGTATGTTTTTCGTCTTGGTTGGGCTCATCATGCACTTGAAGACGAATTATGCAAATGTATAATTACGTTCGTCCGGCTGGTGGTGCGCGCGTCGCAGAGGCCTGAAAGGGCCAACACACCCCAACGGGAGGGCGCGGTGACGAGGATGCCTGTCCGCAAGGGTGCGACGTGACCCGGCGGCCGTTTCGCCGCCAATCCGGCGACGAGCGTCGCGCGGCGCTCGTCGCGGCGACCATCGAATGCATCGCCGAACACGGCATGCATGGCGCGAGCGTGCGCGAGATCGCCGCGCAGGCCGGCGTGAGCAACGGGCTCATCCGGCATTACTTCGCCGACAAGGACTCCATGGTGCGCGAAGCCTACCGGGCGACCATGGAGGAAATGACGGTGATGGCACGCGAGGCCGCGACCGCGTCGAGCGGTTCGCCGCGCGAACGGCTGCGGCTCTTCGTCGTCGCCAATCTCACGCCGCCCGTCCTCGACGCGAAGCGGTTGACGCTCTGGGCCGGCTTCATCGGCATCGTGCACCAGGACGACCGCATGGCCGCCATCCACGACGAGGCCTATGCCGGCTTCCGTGCGGAGGTGGAGCAAATGGTGCGCGAGGTGTTCGCGGAGGCCGGTCGTACCGGCGATGCGGCGCGCTCCGCCATCAAGATCAACGCGCTGATCGACGGGTTGTGGTTGGAAGGCTCGCTCGCACCCGATCTCTTTGCCGACAGCTCGCTCGGCGAAATGGGCGTCGAATCGGTCGAAGCCATTCTCGATCTGCCGCTTTCACAGCCGGCAAAAAGGACGTGAACAGACATGCACTACGCCTCCATCACCGAACGGCTCGCCGATCTCGGCTCGGGCAAATGGGCGGTTCATCTGGCCGCACGCGAGCGGATCGCGAGCGGGGAGCCGATCATCGAATTGACCATCGGAGAGCCGGACGTGCCGGTCGATCCGGCGCTCGTCGCCGCCTGCACCGATGCGATGACGGCCGGCCGGACGCGCTATTCGAGCGGACGCGGCGAGCCGGAACTCCTCGCCGTTCTGGCCGAGAAGTATTCCGAACGCGCCGGCCGTCGCGTCACGCCGGAAAACGTCCTGTGTTTCCCGGGCACGCAGACGGCGCTCTTCGCGGTCATGCTGACGCTGACCGAGGCCGGCGACGACGTCCTCGTCGGCGATCCGTTCTACGCGACCTATGAGGGCATCATCCGCGCGAGCGGAGCCGGCATGCGCACGGTTCCGTTGCGCGCGGAGGCGGGTTTCCGGATGCAGGCGAAGGATCTGGAGGCCGCGATCACGCCGGAATGTCGCGTGCTGCTTCTCAACTCGCCCCACAATCCGACCGGCGCCGTCCTGAGCGCGGAGGATGTCGCCGCGATCGGCGCGGTCTGCGAGAAGCACGATCTCTGGATCGTCTGCGACGAGGTCTACGAAGAACTCGTCTTCGAAGGGGAGGCCGCTTCGCCCTTCGACGACCCGCGCTTTGCGGAGCGTGCGATCGCGGTCTCTTCCATCTCGAAGTCGCATGCGGCCCCCGGCTTTCGTAGCGGCTGGGCGATCGGACCGGCGGAATTCTGCCGGCGGGCGCTGCCGGTTTCCGAAACGATGCTGTTCGGCAACCAGCCTTTCATCGCCGACATGACGACCGCTGCGCTCAGCAACGATCCCGGCACGTCGCGCGGCATGCGCAAGGCCTATCGCCGGCGTGCCCGGCTGATCGAAGAGGCGTTGCGCGAGGCACCCGGCCTGCGGCCTCTGCCGCCGGCAGCCGGCATGTTCATCCTCCTCGACGTCTCGCCGACCGGGCTGGCCGGTGCGGATTTCGCGCTTGCGCTGCTCGACGAGGCGGGCGTGGCGGTCATGCCCGGTTCGTCGTTCGGCGACAATGCCGAAGCCTATGTCCGCCTCAGCCTCACCGTACCCGACGAGACGCTGCGCGAGGCCTGCCGACGGATCGGCGATTTCGCGGCCTCGTTGATGGCGAACGGCATCGCCGCGCACGGCTGAAGGCTCCCGGCCGGGGCCTTCAGCTCTGCTCGGCCTCGAAGACGTGGGCGTTTTCCGGCATGCGGTTGACGATGTGCGTGCGGATGCGCGGATCGATCGTGTCCTCTTCGAAGAGGCCGCAGCTCTTCAGCGCCTGACGCCGGTTGATCGACCTGCCGAGGAATTCGAGGAGGACGAACGATGCCGCCGGCTTGCGTCCGCGCTTCGTCGGGCCGCCGGTCTGCACGCCGGTCAGGTGGTTGAGGCGCGCATGATAGGAGGGATAGAGCGTCATCGAGGTGATGGAGGTCGCAAGCAGCGCCTCGTATTCGATCACGTAGATGCGCTCGCCGAGATAAAAGACCGAACCCTGGTACTTGGTGAACGAATAAGCCGTGCCGAAGATGTCGCTCGGCATGATCTCGACGTTCTTCCAGAAGAAGCGGCGGTCGCGTTCGTAGATGGTGCCGAGCGACTTGATGATGCGGTTGGGGTAGCCGAAGGCGTAGAAGTAGCGGAAATAATAGCCGACATAGCGGTCGAGGTTCGCCGAGTTGGCGTGCAACGTCTCGATATGCCGGATTTCGAGGTTCGACGTGGCCGATGGTATCGGCTTGGTGCGAACGGAGAGGATCTCGGCGAAGCGCTGCTCCTCCATCAGCATTTCCCATTCGGTCACGCCGAAGAAGTCGCACATCCTGCGCATGTTGTGGCGGGAGGGACGGACCTGGCCGGAGAGATACTTGTTGAATTGCTGGCGGTTGACGCCGAGGCGCCGGCAGACTTCCGCCACCGAGGGGAACAGGCTGCAGGCATAGGCGAGGTTGGCTGGCAGTGGGTCGTGATCGGTCGTCATGGCCGACTATCGCTAACTGACGCTCGCCGGGTGTCAAGCAGCGAATGGCTGCGAAATTGAAGCGGCGGCAGCGATGCTAAATTAGTGTTCTTCGGGTGCGTCGTCCGGCCATCCACCTCACGCTGCAGAAGACAGAGACCGCGGAGCCCGTCGCCATGGCCATCGTTCGCGAATTTCCCCGCACGGTGCGGGAACTGGAACACATCGAGATCCCGATGCCGGACGGCTGCCTGCTCGCCGCGCGCGTCTGGCTGCCGAAGGACGCCGAGGATCATCCCGTTCCGGCCGTGCTCGAATACATTCCCTACCGCAAGAGCGATTTCACCTTCCCGCGCGACGCCGGCACGGCGCCCTACATCGCCGGCCATGGCTATGCCTATGTCCGGCTCGACCTGCGCGGCGCGGGCGATTCCGAAGGCGCCATGCTCGACGAATATACGCCGCAGGAGCTGCAGGACGGCGCCGACGCGATCGCCTGGCTCGCCGAACAGGCGTGGTGCACCGGTGCCATCGGCATGATCGGCATCTCGTGGGGCGGGTTCAACGGATTGCAGGTCGCGGCCCTCAACCCGCCGGCGCTCAAGGCGGTGATCACCTGCTGCTCCACCGACGACCGCTATGCCGACGACATCCACTACATGGGCGGTGCGCTTCTCGGCGAACAGCTTTCCTGGGCATCGATCATGTTCGGCCGCAACACGCTGCCGCCCGACCCTCGCAATGTCGGTGAACGATGGCGGCGCGACTGGATGCGAAGGCTCGAGGAAAGCGGCCTCTGGCTCAAGAACTGGCTGGAACATCAAACGCGCGACAGCTTCTGGAAGCACGGTTCGGTCTGCGAGAACTTCGACGACGTGCAGGTGCCGGTCTATGCGGTCTCCGGCTGGGCGGACGGCTACTGTCGCTCGGTCTTCCGGCTGATGGAAAACCTGAAAGGGCCACGCAAGGGGCTCGTCGGTCCGTGGGCACATACCTATCCGCACATCGGACGTCCGGGTCCGGCGATCAACTTCCTCGACGAGGAGATTCGCTGGTGGGATCGATGGCTGAAGGGCGAGGAGAACGGCGTCATGGACGAGCCGCGCCTTCGCATCTTCATGCAGGACCATGCCGAACCGAAAAGCGTCTATGAAGAGCGCGAAGGCCGGTGGGTCGCCGAGCCGTCGTGGCCCTCCCCGAATGTGCGTCCGCGACACTTTTATTTAAGCCGCGACGGGCGGCTTGCGGACATGCCCTCCGACGAGCGGATGGAACCGCTCTCGATCTGTTCGCCGCTCACGGTCGGGCTCGCGGCAGGAAAATGGTGCTCCTACGCGCGCGCCGGCGACCAGCCGGTCGACCAGCGCGCCGACGACGCCGGCAGCCTCGTCTTCGAGACCGCTCCCCTCGACGAACCCTTCGAGATGGCCGGCGACGCAGCCCTCGACCTCGTCTTCGAATGCGACCGGCCGGACGCGATCGTCGCCGTGCGCCTCAGCGACGTCGCGCCCGACGGAGCGGCGACGCGCGTATCCTACGGTCTCTTCAACCTGACCCACCGCGAGAGCCATGAATTTCCCGAAAAGCTCGAGCCGGGCAAGCGCACCACGGTCACCGTGCCGTTCAAGCACGTCGCCCAGCATTTCCGCCGGGGCCACCGCATCCGGCTTTCGATCTCGACGAACTATTTCCCGCTCGCCTGGCCGTCGCCCGAACCGGTGACGCTGACCGTCCATCCGGGTGAATGCGCCCTGCGTCTGCCCGAGCGCACGCCTTCGCCCGACGACGACGCGCTCGAACCGTTCGGCGAAAGCCGGCTTGCCGGCTTCACGACGCTCGAGACGATGGAGCCTGCGAACGCCTCCTGGCATGTCGTCCACGATCTCGGAAAGGGGACCACGCGCATCGACATCGTCGAGGATCGCGGAAAGACGCGCTTCACCGACAACGGCCTCGTCATGTCCGGCCGTGGCACCGAGACCTACGGCTTCACCGGCAACGATCACGGCTCGGCCTATGGCGAGGCGGCATGGTCGTTCGATTTCGCGCGCAAGGACTGGATGATCCGCACCGAAACGTGGACACGGCTGACGTCCGACGCCAAGGTGTTCCGCATCGAGGCGAAGCTGAGCGCCTTCGACGGGGAAACGCTCGTCAAGGAACTGACGTGGGACGAAAGGATCCCTCGTAATCACGTCTGAAGCATTCGCAGGTTGAAGCTTTTATGGCGTCGTTACGGGCGATATGCGAAGTTGAATGCACGGCATCCATCGCAATTTAATCATCCAACAAAAAGAACGGGTTTTCGAGTTCAGAGGAGAACGCGAATAATGAGTGCAAACCCCTTTCCCAAATCGAAGGGCATCGATCGGCGCGGCTTTCTGAAGGGATCGGCCGTCGCGGGGCTCGCTGCCGCCTCGATGCCGATCAGCACCGCCGTATGGGCGCAGTCCGGCAAGGTCCTGCATATCAGTTCGTATGCCGACATCGACGAGCTGGACCCCGGTTTCTACCAGAACGGCTACAATGTCGACGTCATGAACTGCATCTATTCCAAGCTCGTGCACTACGTGCCGGGCAGGGAGTGGGACACCTCGCTGCAGGCTGCCGAGGAGGTCAAGCAGGTCGACCCGACGCACATCACCTTCCGGCTCAAGAAGGGAATCATGTTCACCGGTGGCCATGGCGAAATGACCGCCGAGGACGTCAAGTTCTCCTTCGAACGCGTCATCAAGCACGATTCCCCGGTCAAGGGCGACTGGGGCCCTCTGGACCATGTCGAGGTGACCGGCAAGTACGAAGGCACGATCGTGCTCAAGGAGCCGTTCGAGCCCTTGTGGACGATCACGCTGCCCTACGGCACGGGCTGCATCGTCTCCAAGAAGGCGGTGATGGAAGCGACCAAGGACGGCGGTGATTTCGGCATGAAGCCGCCGGCGTTTTCCGGACCGTATATTCTCGATACCTGGAAGCCGGGACAATACGTCAAGCTCACCCGTAATCCCGAGTGGAAGGGCACCAAGCCCGGCTACGACGAGATCCGCATCCTGCCGATGGACGACGAGAAGACCATGGAGATCGCCTACGAGTCGGGCGACCTCGACTTTACGGCCGTCAGTCTTTCCTCGCTCTCGAAGTACAAGGAATCGCCCCCGGCGAAGACCACGATCCAGGAATACCCGTCGCTCTATTACGTCTGGGTCGGGATGAACATGGAGAACCCGGCGCTCACGGACATCAACCTGCGCAAGGCGATCCAGTACGCGATCAACGTTCCGCAGATCATGCAGGCGGCGTATTTCAACCAGGCGAAACCGGCAACGGGGCTGATCGCGCCCGGCCTCACCGGCCACCGCGAAAGCGAGATCGTGCCGCCCGAAGGCGATCTGGAGAAGGCCAAGGCGTTCCTGGAAAAGGCCGGCGGCCCGCCGATCGAGCCGCTGACCATCGACACGCTGAACGCGACCACCTGGACGGCGATCGCCCAGGTCATCCAGGCGCAGCTCGCCCAGATCGGCATCCAGCTCAAGGTGAACGTGCAGGACTCCGGTTCGTTCTGGACGATCGGCATGGAGAGCGAGGGCGATCGCTGGAAGAAGATGCAGCTGATCGTCAACCGCTTCTCGATGCTGCCCGACCCCTATTACGCCACGCAGTGGTTCACCACCGATCAGGTCGGCATCTGGAACTGGGAGCGTTTCTCGAACAAGGAGTTCGACAAGCTCAATCAGGAGGCCCTGCAGGAAACCGATCACGACAAGCGCGCGGCCATGTATCACAAGATGCAGGACCTCATGGAGCAGTCCGGCGCCTATCGCTTCCTCACCCACGAGGCGAGCCCGGTCATGTTCCGCGACAGCGTGAAGCCGGCCTTGCGCCCCGATGCGCGCCCGCTCTTCCGGTTCTTCAAGCCGGCCTGACGGTGGAACGGCCGGCGGTTCACGCTGCCGCCGGCTGCCGATTCTGCGCACCGGCCCTGGAACCCGGCGGTTCGAGTTTGGTCGGTGCGCCGAGCCCGGTCGCATCGAGCGATCGGGAAAACATGGATAGGGAAACCGTTTAGCGGTGCTTTTCTACTTCATCCGGCGATTGGGCCTTTCCGTGATCGTGGTCGTTCTGGCCGTCACGATCCTCAACGTCATGCTGCATCTCGTGCCGGGCGACCCGGCGGTGATGATCCTCGGGCCCCGGGCCACCCCGGAACTCATCGCCAAGACGCGCGAGGCGATGGGTCTCGACCGCTCGTTCCCGATGCAGATGGCGATCTTCTTCGGCAACGTGCTTCGCGGCGATCTCGGCAGGGACGTCTTCACCGATCGTTCGGTGACGACGATCGTCATGGAACAGCTGCCCTACACGCTGATGCTCATTACCGCGTCGATCGCCTGGGCGGCGGCGCTCGGCATTCCGCTCGGCTGCTACTCCGCCCTTCACCGCAACACCTGGCTCGACAAGATCACCGGCGTGCTTTCGGTCAGCACGATCTCCATTCCCTCCTTCGTCATGGCGCTCTATGCGCTGCTCGCCTTCGCCGTGGGGCTGAAGTGGTTCCCGGCCGTCGGCGCGGGGGAGGGGTTTGCCGATAGTTTCCACCATCTCGTCCTGCCGGCCTTCGCCGTCGGCATATCCTGGGTCGGCTATCTGGCGCGCATCGTGCGTGCCTCCATGCTGGAAGTGCTCGGCGAGACGCATGTGCGCATGGCCCGCGCCTTCGGCCTTCGCGAGCGCAAGATCGTCGTCGCCTATGCGCTGCGCATCGCCGTCCTGCCGGCCGTCACGCTGATCGGCGCCGGCGTCGCCTACCTGCTTTCGGCCGCCGTCTTCGCCGAGGTGATCTTCGCACGTCCCGGAATCGGCGCGCTGATCGTCAAGGCGGTCGATTCGCGCAACTATCCGATCGTGCTCGGCTGCGTGCTCGTGACGACGGGCATCATCGTCGTGGCGACCCTCATCTCGGACCTGGTCAATGCCTGGCTCGATCCCCGTGTACGCGAGAACCTTTGACGATGGCTGCGAGCGAAGAGAACGTTTCCATCGCCGATCACGCGAAGCGCACGCGTCGCGAGCCGGGCGCGCTGCGCCAGTATGCGACGCAGCTCGCCGGCAACCCGCTCGGTATCGTCGGACTGGTGCTCGTGGTGCTGATCATCGGCTGCGCCATCCTCTCGCCCTGGATCGTGCCCTACGACCCGACGCAGATCTTCGTCGGTCCCCGGCTCGGCGGTCCGTCATGGGCGCACTGGCTCGGCACGGACCAGCTCGGTCGCGATACGTTATCGCGCGTGATCGCCGGCAGCCGCATCGCCATGCTCGTCGCCGTCGCAACCCTCGGAACGGCGCTGACGATCGGCCTGCTGCTCGGCCTCATCGCCGGCTACGGGCCGCAATGGCTCGACAACATCCTGCTTCTCCTCTTCGATGCCGTGCGGTCCTTCCCGGTCATCGTCTTCGGCCTCGCGCTCGTGACGCTCCTCGGCCCGAGCCTGCAGACGGTCATCCTGGTCGTCGCCATCACCTCCGTGCCGATCTATGCGCGCATCGCCCGCACGCAGACGCAGTCGCTGCGCAATGCCGAATACATTCAGGCCGAGCGCGCCATGGGCGCCGGCACGATGCGCACGCTCGCCATCCACATCCTGCCGAACGTCATCGGACCGCTGCTCATCCTAGTCTCCATGGACGTGCCTCTCGTCATCGCGACGGAAGCGGGCCTGAGCTTCCTCGGCATGGGCGTGCGCCCGCCGACGCCTTCCTGGGGCACGATCCTCAACGACGGCTACGGCGTCATCCGCAACTCGCCCTGGCCGGTGATCTCCGGCAGCGTGCCGATCGTCATCGTCACGCTCGGCTTCACCTTCCTCGGCGAGGCGCTGCGCGACATCTTCGATCCCAAGCTCAGACGGGACCTTTGAGGCCCATGCCGCAAGCCGAACCCCTTCTCACCGTGTCCGACCTGTCGCTGGACTTCGGCACGCCGCGCGGGCGCCTGCACGCGTTGCGCAACGTTCATTTCGCCGTTCCGAAGGGCCGCATCGTCGGCATCGTCGGCGAAAGCGGCTGTGGCAAGTCCACGCTCGCCCACAGCCTGATGCGGCTCGTACCCGGCAATGCCGACATCGTCGCGGGCACCATCGATTTCGAAGGCGAAAACATCCTTGAGCTCGGCGAGCGCCGCTTGCGGGAGTTGCGCGGCCAGCGGATCTCGATGGTGTTCCAGGATCCGATGACGGCGCTCAACCCGGTGACGACCATCGGCCGGCAGATGTACGAGATCCAGTACCGTTCGAAACGCTCCAGTGCCGAGAAGCGCACCGCCGCGATCGAAATGCTGGAGCGCGTCGGCATTCCCGATGCCGCAAGCCGGCTCGACGCCTATCCGCACCATTTTTCCGGCGGCATGCGCCAGCGCCTGTGCATCGCCATGGCGCTTTTGACCCGGCCGGCACTCCTCGTCGCGGACGAGCCGACGACGGCGCTCGACGCTACCCTCGAGGTGCAGATCATCAACATGCTGAAGGACCTGCAGAGCGACCTCGGCTGCTCGGTCGTCTTCGTCTCGCACCATCTCGGCACCGTGGCGGAACTGTGCGACGACGTCGTCGTCATGTATGCCGGGGAAGTCGTCGAGAAGGGGCCGGTGCGCGAGATCTTCCACCGCCCCTCGCACCCATACACGCAGGCGCTCTTCGAGTGCGATCCGGGCCGCATCAAGGAAAAGACGCGCGAACTGCCGACCATTCCGGGCGAGCTTCCGGATCTTCGGAATGTCCCCGGCGGCTGCATCTTCAAGGCGCGGTGCCCGAAGGCCTTCGGCCGGTGCGAGCGCGAGCACCCCGAACCGTATGTCGCCGAAGGCGAGGACCATGTCGCCCGCTGCTTCCTTCTCGACGAAGAGGAGGTTGCGGCGTGAGTGCACTGCTCGAAGTCGAGGATCTGCGCGTGCGGTTCCGCACGATCGGCAGCCTGCGTGCGAGGATTCGCGGCGTCGAGGATCCGTTCATCGACGCGGTCTGCGGCGTGTCCTTCTCGATCCGCGAAGGCGAGACGCTCGGCCTCGTCGGCGAGAGCGGTTCCGGAAAATCGACGATCGCACGGGCGCTGATCGGCCTCAACCCGGTCGCCGACGGATCGATCCGCTTCGACGGACGCGAGATCGCGGGGCTCGGCGAGCGGCAGTACGGCGCCTTGCGCCGCGAAATGTCGATGATGTGGCAGGACCCGGTCGGCTCGCTTTCTCCGCGGCTCACCGTGCGTTCCCTCGTCACCGAACCGTTCCGAATCCACGGCGTGAAGGGGCGCGATCTCGACGAGGAGGCCTCGCGGCTGTTGACGATGGTCGGCCTCGGCCCGGACTTCGCCTCGCGCTTTCCCCATCAGCTTTCCGGCGGTCAGGCGCGGCGCGTCGGTGTCGCGCGCGCACTAGCGCTCGATCCGAAGCTCGTCATCGCCGACGAGCCGACGGCGGGCCTCGACGTCTCCGTCCAGGCGGAAGTCCTGAACCTCCTCGGCGACCTCCAGCGTCGGCTCGGCGTCGCGATCCTCGTGATCACGCACAACCTCAACGTCGTGCGCCATATCACCGACCGCATGGCGATCATGTATCTCGGCCGGTTCGTGGAGCAGGGACCGACGGAAGACGTCTTCTTCCATCCGCGTCACCCCTATACCGAGGCTCTGCTTTCAGCCAATCCAGAGCCCGATCCGGATGCCGCGAAGGAGCGCATCGAGATCTCCGGCGAAGTGCCGAGCCTGCTCGATCGCCCGAAAGGCTGCGAGTTCCATACGCGCTGCCTCTACGCGCAGGACGATTGCCGGCGTGTCGCCCCCGGCGTGACGCGCGAAAGCGAAACGCATCGCTACACCTGCCACCATCCGCTGAGCGAATAGCGCGCTGCCTTTCAACTTCCGGAAGCGCTGATAGCCCTGAAAGGCTCTACGTCGCGTTGCCTACGCGTGCGAGCCCTTCTTTCGCCGGCCGATAGTTCGGATCGAGGTTCGTGGCGTAGGCGTAGGACCGGCGCGCCTTGGCGAGCATACCCTCGTCCTCGTAGACGAGCCCCTGATTGGTCCAGGAAACCGGGTTCTGCCGATCGAGTTCGATGGCGGTGTTGAAGTCGGCGAGCGCGTTCTCGTCGTCCTTCGTTGCCAGATAGGAGAGGCCGCGGCCGTTATAGGGCTGGGTCGCGCGCGGCGACAGCGAGATGGCGGCGGAGAAGTCCTCGATCGCCTTGGCGTGCTGGCCGCGCTGCTGGTAGATCAGGCCGCGATTGTAGCGCGCGCGGGGATTGGTCGTGTTGAGCGCGATCGCGCGATTGTAGTCGCTGAGCGCATCGTCCGGCTGGCCCGCCTCGCGGAAGAGGTTACCGCGGCCGATATAGGCGTCGGCGTATTGCGGATTGATCTGCAGGGCCTGGTTGTAGTCGCCGAGGGCCGAGCGCTGGTCGCCGCGCTGACGTTCGATCAGCGCTCGGTTGGCGTAGGCTTCGTAGAACTTCGGATCGAGCTGCGTCGCGCGATTGAAGTCGTCCATCGCCTTTCGGTAGTCGCCGGCCTGACCGTAGGCCATGCCGCGCACATTGTAGGAGGACGCGTCGTTCGGATTGCGCTCGATGACCTGGCTCAGCGAATCGATGTTCTGGCTCGACCCCTGGGCAGGGTCCAGCGAGATGACGCTCGGGCCGCCGCTACTCTGGCATCCCGCCAGAAATCCGGCAGCGAGAAGAGCCGCCACACCCGCCAGCCGGCGCGCGTTCGAAGAACGCGTACGCTGTCGCGTTGATACCATGCCGATCGATCCTGCCGCCATCCGTGCCTCGTTCACGCCCGTTCCTTTCGTGCCCGCCATGCCGATCGCCCGTTCGGGAAAACCGGCCTTACCATCGGACACCAGAATAATCGCATCGCCGGATCACGCAACAAAACGCTTGTGCGTCCGGCTTGCGAAAGGTGCCGGTTCCGCCGCCATGCGACGCGAATCACCCGTTTCGAGGGCGTCTCCGCATCGTTGCAGGCGTTAGCAAAGTGCCGTGCCCCTGTCGAGGTTGCGCGCGGCGCGAGGGCCGCATCGCGAGGAATGAAAACGGTGGCTCACATGCGTCCGATCGCAGGCGTGTTCGCACTTCACGTTTCGCTCGGCCGGTCCTTCGGATCGAACTGGATCAGCGTCATCCAGCGCGCCGTCAAAGCCGGCTTGCGCTCGTTCTCGATCTCGACCGTAACGGCGTAGGTGGTCATCACCATGGAAGGACCGCGAAACCGGGCTTCGGCCATCGTGAAGCGGCCGCGCACGCGCGAGCCCGTCTTCACCGGCGTCATGAAGCGTACTTTCTCGAACCCGTAATTGATGCCCATCTGCTGCTCGCGCACGCGCGGCAGGCAATCGAAGTTCATCGCCGAAAGCAGGGATAGCGTCAGGAACCCGTGGGCGATGGTTCCGCCGTAGCTCGTCTCGGCGGCCGCGCGCTCGGGATCGACGTGGATGAACTGGTGATCGTTCGTTGCATCCGCGAAGGAATCGACCATCGACTGGTCGACGGTGAACCAGGCGGATACGCCGAGTTCGCTGCCGACGAGGCCCTTGATGTCGCAGAGCGAAATCTCGCGCGGCATGCGTTCTCCAAAAAAGCAGAAGGCGGTGGCGGGTTCGTGGAGACGTGATAGTCGTTCCCGCGTCCGTTAGCTAGTACTCGAACGGCGCTTTTACGCCGTGTACTCGCCGGACCTCGCGCCAGGCTTCATGGCCGCAAGAAGAGCGACGCTGCGTCCCGCGACCTCCATCGTGGACCCGCTTCGAAGCGGGGTCTCGTCGAGGCGCTCCCACGCGCCGGTGGATGGCGCGGGCAGTTCGAACCGCAGCGCATGCGGCGAGCGGTTGAACAGCACGGCGATGCGGCTTGCCTCCGCTTCCGGTTCGCTGCAGCAAAGCACCATCGCAAGGCCTGCCGTCTGCGGGGCCTCCCAGTCGGCAACGGTCATGGCGCGACCTTCGGGGTGCAGCCATTCGACGTCGGCCGGCTCGCCGTCGCCTGCCGCCTCGCCGGTCAGGAACCGCGGATCGGCAAGGGCGGGGAAGCGCTTGCGCAAGTCGGACCACTTCGCGGCGAGCGCTGCCAGCGCATGGTCGCGGTCTTCCCAGTCGAGCCAGGTCGTGGCGTTGTCCTGCGCGTAGGCGTTGTTGTTGCCGTTCTGCGTGCGGGCGAACTCGTCGCCGGCCGTCAGCATGATCGTGCCACGCGAGGTGAAGAGCGTCGCGATCAGTGCGGCACGGTCGGATGCCCGGGCGGCCGCGACGTCTGGATCCTCGCTCGGCCCTTCGACGCCGTGGTTCCACGAGCGGTTGTCGTCGTGGCCGTCGCGGTTCTCTTCGCCATTGGCAACATTGTGCTTCTCGCGGTAGGCGACGATGTCGGCGAGCGCGAAGCCGTCATGGGCGGCGATGAAGTTGACCGTGCGCGAACGCGCTGCCGCTGCGGCGAAGATGTCGGCGGAGCCGGCCAGTCGCGCGGCGATGGCACCGGGCGGGCTGCCGTCGGGATTCCAGAAGTCGCGCACCGTGTCGCGGTAGCCGTCGTTCCATTCGAGGAACGGGGAGGGGAAGCGGCCGAGCTGATGCCCGCTCGGACCGATGTCCCACGGCTCGGCGATGATGATACGATCGGCAAGCAGGGGATCTTCGCGCATCCGGTCGAAGATCGGTGCGTCTTTCTGGAAGCCGCGGCCGTTTCGCCCGAGGATCGGCGCGAGGTCGAACCGGAAGCCGTCGATGCCGGCGTGCCGCACGAAATGGCGCATTGTGTCGAGGATCAGCGCTTCGACCGGCGCCCGGTCGCAGGCGAGCGTGTTGCCGCAGCCCGTGTCGTTGACGAGCGCGCCGGGGTCGCTCGCCTCGTGGCGGTAGTAAAGGGGTGCGTCGAACCCGCGAAGCGAGAGCGTCGGCCCGGCCTCGTCGCCTTCGCCCGTGTGGTTGAAGACGACGTCGAGGAAGACGTCGATGCCGGCCTCGTGGAGGACCGTGACCGTCTCGCGAAGTTCGTGGATGCCGCCGGGTGCGAGGCGCGGGTCGAGCGCCATGTTCGTAACCGGCTGGTAGCCCCAGGCATTGGTAAGGCCGAGAGGCCCGAGATGCGCCTCGTCGATCCATGCCGCGATCGGCATCAGCTCCACGGCATCGACGCCGAGCTCGGTCAGATGCCTTACGATCGCCGGTTCGGCCAACGCGGCGATCGTGCCGCGCTTTTCGGCCACGACATCGGGATGACGCATGGTGAAGGCGCGCACGGAAAGCTCGTAGACGAAACCGCCCGGCTCGAAACGCGGGGTCCGCGGAGCGACCGCTGGCGGGGCGGATACGATCGCCTTCGGCACGAGATCGGCAGTCTCCTCGCCAAAGACGGAAAGCCGCGGATCCGCCGCGAAAGGGCGATCGATCGCTAGGGCGTAGGGATCGACGAGGAGCTTCGACGGATCGAAGCGAAGGCCGTTCGCCGGATCGAACGGCCCGTGAGCACGAAAGCCGTAGCGCGTGCCGGCCACGATGCCATCGACGAAAACGCGGTGCGTATCGCCTTCGCGTTCGAGCCTGTGCCGTGCGGTCTCGCGCCCGCCGGTCTCGTCGAAGAGCACGAGTTCGATCGTGTCGGCATTTCCGGAATGAACGGCGAACGTAACGCCGCCGTCGTGAAGCGTCGCGCCGAGGCGGGGTGGTTCGTCCGATACCCCGGTGTCCGTGTTCCCGTATGGTTCGACGCGAAAAGAAATGGCTCGTTCCCCCGAATGCGTGCGCGCGACGTCGCCGGTCGCATTTCAGCAACCGGCGTCACCTACGGCTGATCGGCTGAAACCATACCACGTTCGGGTTGATGAAACGTCGCCGTCTTCGCGCGGACGGCGAGTTTCGAGCAGTACTGGCGTCTCAGGTGATGACGTCCGGCTCCGCGCGGCCGGTATGGCGCTCGATGCCGGCGATCTCGTCGGCGGCCTTGATGAGGTTCGCAAGGGCGGCCTGTGGGTCGAGGTCGTGGTCGCCGTCCGCAGGCTCGAAGCGTTCCAGGTAGACGCGCAACGTGGCGCCTGCTGTCCCCGTGCCGGAAAGGCGGAAGACGACGCGCGAGCCGTTTTCGAAGATGACGCGGATGCCCTGGTTTTCCGTCGTCGTGTCGTCGATGGGATCGTGATAGGCAAAATTGTCGGCCTTCGCGATCGTCATGCCGGCGGCCTCGGTGCCGGCCAGGCTGCCGAGCTTTCCCTGCAGTTCCTCGACGAGCCGGTTTGCGGCCTCGGTGTCGACGGCTTCGTAGTCGTGGCGGGAATAGTAGTTGCGGCCGTATTCGGCCCAATGGGCATGGGCGATGTCGGAGAGGCTCTTGCCGGTCTCCGCGAGGATCGTCAGCCAGAGGAGCACGGCCCAGATGCCGTCCTTCTCGCGCACGTGGTCGGAGCCGGTGCCGAAGCTTTCCTCGCCGCAGATCGTGGCGCGGCCGGCGTCGAGAAGGTTGCCGAAGAACTTCCAGCCCGTCGGCGTCTCGTAGGCGTCGATGCCGAGCTTTTCGGCCACCCGATCGGCCGCAGCACTCGTCGGCATCGACCGGGCGACACCCTTCAGCCCGTTCCGGTAGGCCGGCGCCAGATGGGCGTTCGCGGCCAGCATGGCGAGTGAATCGGACGGGTTCACGAAGATGCCGCGGCCGATGATCATGTTGCGGTCGCCGTCGCCATCGGAGGCGGCGCCGAGATCGGTGGCCTCGTCGCCCATCATCTGGTCGTAGAGCATACGGGCGTGGACGAGGTTCGGATCCGGATGATGACCGCCGAAATCCTCCATCGGCATGAAGTTCAGCACCGAGCCCGGCGAGGCGAGCAGGCGCTTTTCGAAGATTTCCTTGGCGTAGGGGCCGGTGACGGCGCACATGGCGTCGAAGGTGATGGTCAGGCCGCGCGCGATCGCCGAGCGAAGCGATTCGAAGTCGAAGAGCTCCTCCATGAGGTCGGCGTAGTCCGTCACCGGATCGATGACCTCGACGGTGGCGCCCCCGGTCTCGAATGTGCCGTTGATGTCGATGTCGAGATCGGCTTCGTCCGACGTCGTGTATTCGGTGATCGTCGAGGCGCGCTCGTAGATCGCCTTCGTCACGCGCTCGGGTGCGGGGCCACCGTTCGCCGTGTTGAACTTGATGCCGAAATCTTCCTCGGGCCCGCCGGGATTGTGGCTCGCCGAGAGGATGATGCCGCCGAAGGCGCCGTATTTGCGGATGAGGTGGGAGGCTGCCGGCGTCGAGAGGATGCCCGAACGGCCGACGACAATGCGCCCGAAACCGTTCGCCGCGGCCATGCGGATGGCGATCTGCACGACCTCGCGGTTGTAGAAGCGACCGTCGCCGCCGATAACGAGCGTCTTGCCCTTGTAGTCGCCCGCCGCGTCGAAGATCGCCTGGATGAAGTTCTCGACGTAGTGCTCCTGACGGAAATGCGGCACCTTCTTGCGCAGGCCGGAGGTGCCCGGTTTCTGATCGTCGAAGGGCGTGGTCGATACGGTCCTGGTCATCCCTGTCTCAGCCTCGCTCGATGAGGGTACGGTAAAGGTCGGCGTAGCGCGCTGCGCTGCGATCCCACGAAACGTTCGCCTTCATGCCCTCCGCGCGCATCCGCGTCCATGTTTCCGGGCGGGCAAAGGCGTTCATCGCGCGGGCGAGCGCATGCGCCAGCGAAGGCGCGTCGACGGGGGAGAACTGGAAGCCCGTCGCGACGCCTGCGGAAAGTGCCGCTTCGTTCGCATCGACGATCGTATCGGCAAGTCCGCCGGTGCGCGCGACGATTGGGACCGAGCCGTAGCGCAACGCGCAGAGCTGCGTCAGGCCACAGGGTTCGAACCGGGAGGGGACGACCAGCGCGTCCGCACCGGCCTGCATGAGATGCGACAGGCCCTCGTCGTAGCCGATCTCGACGGCGACGCGACCGCGATGGCTTTCGGCGGCAGCCCGGAAGCCCGCTTCGAGCGCCGGATCGCCGGTGCCGAGAATGGCGAGCTTGCCGCCGCCGGCAACGAGCGTTTCCAGCGTTTCAAGGAGGACGTCGAGACCCTTTTGCCATGTCAGCCGACCGACCATCGCGAAGATCGGCGCTTCGTCGTCGTCGAGGGCGAGCCGCGAGACGAGGGCGGCGCGGTTTTCGGCGCGCGCCGGATCGTCGGCCGAGGAATAGTTCGCCGCGATCGCCGCGTCGCTCGCCGGGTTCCAGACCTCGGTGTCGATGCCGTTGACGATGCCGTGGAGGTCGCCCTCGCGGGCGCGGATCAGCCCATCGAGCCCCATGCCGAATTCCGGCGTGGTGATCTCGCGCGCATAGGTCGGGCTGACGGTGGTGATGGCGCTCGCCGAGGCGAGGCCGCCCTTCAGGTAGCCGACGCCGCCGTAATATTCGACGCCGTCGAGCGCGAAGGCGTCCGCCGGCAGGCCGAGATCCGCAAAGATCTCCGCCGGAAACTGGCCCTGAAAGGCGAGGTTGTGGACGGTGACGAGGGAGGGAACGGAAAGGCCGGCGTAGCGCATGTAGACGGGCGCCATCGCGGCCTGCCAGTCATGGGCATGGACGAGGTCCGGCTGCCAGTCCTCGAGCGCACCGCCGGCGATCGCGGCGGCAGCAGCCGAAAGAGCGGCGAACCGGCGCCAGTTATCCTCGAAATCGACACCGTCCGGCCCGGCATAGGGGCCACCGTCGCGATCGAAGAACGAGGGCGCGTCGAGAACGACGAGGTCGAGGCCTTCGCTCTTCGCTTCGAGAAGCCGCGCCTGCGTGCCGAAGAGATCGTCGAAGGCATGGATTGCGACGGCGTCACCGAGCCGGGCGAGCACGCGGCGATAGCCCGGCAACAGCGTGCGGACCTCGATGCCGTGAGCGGAAAGGGCCGGCGGCAAGGCGCCCGCAACGTCGGCGAGGCCGCCCGTCTTGACGAGCGGGAAAACCTCCGACGCGACGGACAGGACCCGCATCGCACTCACGCGTCGAGCCGGTCGATCATCGGTTGGGTGATGAGGCATACGCCCCGGTCCGACCGCCGGAAGCGGGCGGCATCGAGTTCGGGGTCCTCGCCGACGACGAGCCCTTCCGGAATGACGACGCCGCGGTCGATGACGACGTTCTTCAGCCGCGCCTTGCGCGAGATCGTGCAGCGCGGAAGGACGACCGCGCGCTCGAGCGTGGAATAGGAATGGGCGCGCACGCCGGCCGAAACGAGGCAGCGCGTGAGGCTGGAACCGGAAATGATGCAGTCGCCGGCCACGAGCGAGGAGACGGCCGAGCCGCGCCGACCGTTCTCGTCGTGCACGAACTTCGCCGGCGGGCTGATCTCGGCATAGGTCCAGATCGGCCAGCTATGGTCGTAGAGGTCGAGTTCCGGCGTGACGTCGGTCAGGTCGACGCTCGCTTCCCAATAGGCGTCGATGGTGCCGACGTCGCGCCAGTAGGATTGCGTCTCGGTTTCGGATCGCACGCAGGATTCGGAAAAGCGATGGGCCACCGCCTTGCCGCCCTTGACGATGCGCGGAATGATGTCCTTGCCGAAATCGCGGCTCGAACCGGGCGTTTCAGCGTCCTCGCGCAGGAATTCCATCAGTGCACGGGTATGGAAGACGTAGATGCCCATCGAGGCGAGTGCGTTCGCCTCGTTGCCGGGAATGCCGGGCGGATCGGCGGGCTTCTCGATGAAATCGACGATGCGGTCGGTCTCGTCGACATGCATGACCCCGAAACCGGTCGCTTCCATGCGGGGCACCTCGAGGCAGCCGACCGTGACGTCCGCGCCGGAATCGACGTGGCGCTGGAGCATGACCTCGTAGTCCATCTTGTAGACGTGGTCGCCAGCCAGGATGACCATGTATTCCGGGCCGTAGGACTCGATGATGTCGCTGTTCTGGTAGACGGCGTCGGCCGTGCCCTCGTACCACTGCGTTTCCGAAACGCGCTGGCTGGCGGGCAGGATGTCGAAGCTTTCGTTGCGCTCCGGCCGCAGGAAGTTCCAGCCGCGTTGCAGGTGGCGGATCAGCGAATGCGCCTTGTACTGGGTGGCGACGCCGATCCGGCGGATGCCGGAATTGATCGCGTTCGACAGCGCGAAATCGATGATGCGCGACTTGCCGCCGAAATAGACCGCCGGCTTGGCGCGGCGGTCCGTCAGTTCCTTCAAGCGGCTTCCGCGACCGCCGGCCAGCACATACGCCATCGCGTCGCGTGCCAAAGGCCCGCTCGTCCTGTGATCCATCGCTTGTCCTCCCTTGCCGTCACGTCGCCGCCGTTACGGCGTAGCGTCGTGAAGAAACGCCCTCAAGTGTTGCGCTTCAACATGATGGTGGCAAGAGGGGGGATGGTGATCGTGGCGCAAGCCCGGCCGCCCGATCCGGCCTCGGCCTGCACGCCATCGCCGTTGCCCACACCGCTGCCGCCATAGGCCGAAGCGTCGGTGTTCATTACCTCCCGCCACCAGCCTTCCGCTGGCATCGGCACCGTGTAGCGCTCGTGCACGTTGGGCGTGAAGTTCGTCACGACGACGACCGGCTCCTCGCCCGGCGCCTTGCGCTGCCAGGCAAAGACGGAGTTCTCGGCGTCGTCGCCGATCAGCCATTCGAAGCCTTCCGGCTCGCAGTCACGCGCGTAGAGCGCAGGCGTGCCGCGGTAGAGGTGGTTGAGGTCCTTCACCAGATTGCGCATGCCGACATGGCGCTCCTCGCCGAGCAGGTGCCAGTCGAGCCCGCGCGCCTCGCTCCATTCGCGGATCTGCGCAAATTCCTGACCCATGAAGAGCAGTTTTTTGCCGGGATACCCCCACATGAAACCGTAATAGGCGCGCAGATTGGCGAACTTGCGCCAGTCGTCGCCGGGCATCTTGTTGAGAAGCGTTCCCTTGCCGTGGACAACCTCGTCGTGGGAAAGCGGCAGCACGAAGTTTTCCGAAAACGCATAGACGAGACCGAAGGTGATCTTGTCGTGATGGTGCTTCCGGTACAGGGGATCTTCCTGCAGGTACTCCAGCGTATCGTGCATGAAGCCCATGTTCCACTTGAAGCCGAAGCCGAGCCCGCCTTCGTGCACCGGCTTCGAAACGCCCGGCCAGGAGGTGGATTCCTCGGCGATCGTCACGACGCCGGGATGCTGGCCGTAGACCTCGCGGTTCATCGACTGCAGGAACTCGATCGCCTCGAGGTTCTCGCGCCCGCCTTCGCGGTTCGGGATCCATTCGCCGGCCTTGCGCGAATAGTCGAGGTAGAGCATGGAGGCGACGGCATCCACGCGCAATCCGTCGACATGGTAGCACTCCGCCCAGAAGAGGGCGTTGTTGACGAGGTAGGAGCGCACTTCTTTCCGGCCGAAATTGTAGATCGCCGTGTTCCAGTCCGGGTGGTAGCCCTGGCGCGGATCGGCGTGCTCGTAGAGCGCGGTGCCGTCGAAATAGGACAGGCTGTGGGGATCGAGCGGGAAATGCGCCGGCACCCAATCGAGGATCACGCCGATGCCGCACTGATGCGCCGCGTCGACGAAGCGGGCCATGCCTTCCGGCTCGCCGAAACGCGCCGACGGCGCGTAGAGCCCGGTCGTCTGATAGCCCCAGGAGGGGTCGTAGGGGTGCTCGCTGACTGGCAGGAACTCGATGTGGGTATAACCCATGTCGAGCACGTACGGGATGAGCTGCTCATTGAGCTCGTCCCATGTCAGGAAGCCGTCGTCCTCCTTGAGGCGCCATGAGCCGGCGTGGACCTCGTAGACCGAAACCGGCTGGCGGCGGAAATCGGCTTGGCGCCAGTGCTCGCGATGCGCCTCGTCGCCCCATTTGTGCCGGAGCGGCCCGGTGGTGATCGAGGAGGTGTCCGGCCGCATTTCGGCGCGGAAGGCGAACGGATCGGCCTTCAGCGCCATCAGGTTGCCGCCGGGACCGACGATCTCGAACTTGTACGCGTGGCCTGGACCGATGTCGGGAACGAAGATTTCCCAGATGCCGGTGTCGCGCCGCGCGCGCATGACGTGGCGGCGGCCGTCCCATTCGTCGAAGTCACCCACGACCGAGACGCGCCGGGCGTTCGGCGCCCAGACCGCAAAGTGCATGCCGGTCGCGCCTTCGTGGTCGATATGGTGGGCGCCCATCTTGTCGAAGAGGCGCGTATGCGAACCCTCGCCGATCAGATAGTCGTCCATCTCGCCGAGAACGGGGCCGAAACTGTAGGGATCGGTGACGCGCCATTCGCCGCCGGCGTTCGCCGCGTGGTAGACGAGCGGCTGGCGCTTGCGGATGCTCAGCCGGCCTTCGAAGAGGCCTTCATCGTGCAGGCGCGTGAGCTGACCCACCTCCTTGCCGGCAAGCGTATGCGCGCTCACCGTCTCGGCGTGCGGAATGAAACAGCGCGCAAGCAGCCCCTTCTCGCCGGGATGGACGCCGAGCACCGCGAAGGGATCGCCGTGCGTGCCTTCCACGAGCGCGGTGATTTCGCTCGAAGAAAGGGCCGCGCCCTGTCCGGGCGCCGGCCCCTTCTTCGTCTTCGATTTCGGCTCGGTCGTCTTGCGAGTGCGCGCACCCGTCATCCTGCCCTCCAGATCTCGCTGGCATATTCGCGGATGGTGCGATCGGCGGAAAACCAGCCCGAATGGGCGGTGTTTCGAACGGTCTTGGCATGCCACGCCGGCTTGTCAGCGAAGATGCCGTCGACGCGCCGCTGCGCTGCCGCGTAGGCATCGAAATCGGCGGCGAGCATGAACCAGTCGCGCTCGCGCACCGAGCGGATCAGGTCGGCGTGGCGTGTGCGGTCGTCCGGCGAGAAGACGCCGCTTTCGATCGCCATCAGCGCCTGCGAAAGCTCGCGGGAGTTCTCGATGACGCTGGCGGGGTCGTATCCCTCCGCGCGGCGCGTGCCGACTTCCTCCGCGGTCATACCGAAGATCACGATGTTTTCCCTGCCCACCTGGTCGCGGATTTCGACGTTCGCCCCATCGAGCGTGCCGATCGTCAATGCACCGTTCAACGCGAACTTCATGTTGCCGGTTCCAGACGCTTCCATGCCGGCAGTCGATATCTGTTCGGAAAGGTCCGCGCCCGGCACCATGACCTCGGCGAGCGACACGTTGTAGTTCGGCACGAAGACGATCTTGAGTAGGCCACGCACGGCGGGGTCGTTGTTGATCACCCGGGCGACGTCGTTGATGAGCTTGATGATGCCCTTGGCCGCCAGATAGCTCGGCGCCGCCTTGCCGGCGAAAAGCTTGACGCGCGGCACCCAGTCGCGATCTGGCTGCGAGCGGATCTGGTCGTAGAGCGCGACGGCCTCGACGATGTTCATCATCTGGCGCTTGTATTCGTGGATGCGCTTGATCTGAACGTCGAAGAGCGCATCCGGATCGAGACGAATGCCGAGGCGTCGAGCGACGAGGTTGGAAAGCTTCACCTTGTTCTCGCGCTTGATCGCGGAGAAGCGCTCGACGAAGGCCGGATCGTCGGCGAAACGGTCAAGATCGACCAGCTTGGCGGCGTCGTCCATGAAAGCGTCGCCGATCGTCTCGCGCACGAGTGCGAAGAGGTCGGGATTGCACTGCATCAGCCAGCGGCGCGGCGTGATGCCGTTGGTCTTGGCGTTGATGCGGTCGGGATAGAGCCGATGCAGGTTGGCGAACACCGTTTCCTTCATGAGGTCGGTGTGGAGCTGCGAAACGCCGTTGATCGAGTGCGAGCCGACGAAGGCGAGGTTGCCCATGCGCACACGCCGTTCGCCGCTCTCGTCGATGAGCGAGATGCTGCGGATCGAGGCCTCGTCGAAATGCGCCGCCCGTGCCTCGCGCAGGACGATGGCGTTGACGGCGTAGACGATCTGCATGTGGCGGGGTAGCAGCCGCTCGAACAGCGGGATCGGCCAGCTTTCGAGCGCCTCGGGCAAGAGCGTGTGGTTGGTGTAGCCGAAGCAGTCGCGGGCGATGTGCCACGAGGCGGCGAAGTCCAGCCGGTGCACGTCGGTGAGAAGCCGGACGAGTTCCGCGACGGCGACCGCCGGGTGGGTGTCGTTGAGCTGGATCGCGACCTTGTCGGCGAGGTTCGTGAGCGAATCGTATTGTTGCAGATGCCGGCGAAGGATGTCCTGCAGCGAGGCCGAAGAGAAGAAGAACTCCTGGCGAAGGCGCAGTTCCTGGCCGGCAGGGTTGGCATCGGCAGGGTAGAGAACGCGCGTCAGCGTTTCCGCACGGTTGCTCTCGGCGAGCGCGCCGATGTGATCGCCGGCGTTGAAGGCGTCGAGCAGGATCGGATCGATCGGCCTTGCCGACCAGAGCCGCAGCGTGTTCACGCGCTTGCCGCGCCAGCCGACGATCGGCGTGTCGAAGGCGGTGGCGATGACGCGCTCTCCGGGGCGCCACACGCACCGGCCCGTGCCGTCCGTCTCCGAGCCGACGGTGTCCACGGTGCCGCCGAAGCCGACCTCGTAGGAGCTTTCGCGACGCGGGAATTCCCAGGGGTTGCCGTCGGCGAGCCATGTCTCGGGCAGTTCGGCCTGCCAGCCGTCATGGAGTTCCTGCCGGAACAGCCCGTTCACATAGCGAATGCCGTAGCCGTAGGCGGGAATGTCGACGCTCGCCATCGCCTCCATGAAGCAGGCGGCGAGCCGTCCGAGGCCGCCATTGCCGAGCGCCGCGTCGGCTTCGAGTTCGGCGATGACATCGAGGTCGACGCCGAGCGAGGCAAGGGCATCGCGGGTTTCCTCCAACAGGCCGAGATTGGAGACCGCGTCGCGCATCAGCCGGCCGATCAGGAACTCGAGCGACAGGTAGTAGACGCGCTTGTGCTCCTGCTCGTAGGTCGAACGCGTCGAATCCATCCAGTGATCGATGACCCGATCGCGGATCGCGAGGATCGTCGCGCTCAGCCAGTCGTGGCGCTCCGCGACGCGCGGGTCCTTGCCGATGCGGTAGGTCAGGCGTTCGACGATGTCGGCGGCGAGCACCGGTGCGTCGGAACGCCTCGGTGGCGCGAGGGGAAGGTCGACGGTCTGCGGTTGGCTCATGGCTGAATGGCTTCTGAGGTTCGGCGGCCGTCACGACCGCATGGTTTGCCGATGGCGCTTCGGGTGCGGGTGGAGTCTAGTCCATCTTTCAAACGTTTTGAAAGGCCTTCGCGCCCGTACTTCCGTCAATTCCGCCGAACGATGCAGAAGCCGCCGGATGCAGTGATGCTCCGGCATACCTGAAGGGCCGCGCTGCGGCTGTCCCGGCCGATGCGCACCGTGTAGCGCTTCCGGTTTCCGAAGCTCGCATTGTGCCCGGGCACGATAAGCGGATCTTCGCCGTCCAGCACCTTCGGGAAGCTGTCCTTCACCGTGGTAAAGATACGGCGCGCGCTCGCCGGCGTCGATGCAGCGCCGATCTCGGCCCCCCACGGCTTCCAGTCGGGGGCGGGGGCGAGCGAAGGCAGGCTGCGCGTGTTGGCGAGGTCGAGGCAGGCCTGAAGGAACGGCTTCTTCTTGTCGAGGCGGTAGTCCGCATCGTCCTTCGGCTTGGCGTCGGCCCATGCGGTGACCGGAAGGCCGGTGATCGTCAGCACGTAGTTCTGCGTCTCGGCCGGCACGGGCCGGGCGTCGTCGACGAGGGGGCCGATGCGCGCCTCGCCGGCATTGTAGCCGACGGCCGCCAGGCCGAGATTGCCGTAGATGCGGGTCATCTCGCTCAGATAGGCCGCCGACTTCGCCAGCGCGTCGGCGGGATTGAAGCTGTCGTTTAGGCCGCGCAGCTTCGCCGTCGAGGGGATGAACTGGGCGATCCCCTGCGCGCCCTTCGGGCTGAGCGCGTTCGGATCGAAGCGGCTTTCCTGCCAGATGAGCCGCGCGAAATACCCGGGCGGCAGGTCGTGGCGACGCGCCAGCGCCTCGATCGCGTTGCACAGATCCTCGTAATAGTGCGCCTGGGAGATGCACACCGGTACGGCGCCGAACCGCTTGGTCGTGTCGACATGCTCGCAGGTGATCGTATCGGACGATTTACCGCCGTCCTCGTCGGCTGCCGATGCAGGCTCCGCGAATAGGCCCGCGAGCGCCGCGAGGAGGGCGCAGAACGTCGACAGGACGGGGCGGACGGTCATCGTCATCGCCGCATCATGTGTCGCCGGCGGTTAATGTTTCAAGTCGAAAGATGCACGCCTGGGTGGCTGCCTCAGCCAAGCCCCGCCACGGCGATGAGGGCGAAGCTCAGCGCGACGATGACGAAGAGGGCCGCGACCACGCCGAGGGTCACGCGACCGCCGGCCCTGGCGACGGTGCGCACATCGACGCCGAGACCGAGTGCCGCCATGGCGATGATCGTCAGCGCCGTCGCGACGGTGTTCATTGGCTGGCCGACGGGGGCCGGTATCCAGCCGAGCGACCGTACTCCGGCAAGGACGACGAAGCCGATCACGAACCACGGAACGAGCTTGTGCAAAGGCGGAAAGCCGCTGGGCTCGCCGGCTTCGCGCCGCTCGCCCTTTTCGGCAAGATACGGCGCGACGAGCGAAAGCACCACGCATACCGGGCCAAGCATGACGACACGCACCAGCTTGACCAGCGTCGCGGTCTTGACGGCGACCGCGCCGAGCGGGGCAGCCGCCGCGATCACCTGAGGCACGGCGTAGACGGTCAGCCCGGCCAGCGCACCGAATTGCAGGCCGCTCATGCCGGCGGCGATGCCGATGAGCGGCAGGCCGAGCACGACGACGACGCCGAGCACGGCGGTAAAGGCGATCGAGGCGGCAACTTCTTCCGAATCGGCACCGATGACCGGCGCGATGGCGGCGATCGCGGAATTGCCGCAGATCGCGTTGCCGCAGGCGACCAGCATCGCCATGCGCCGGCCGAGGCCGATCAGCCGGCCGATCGCGAATGCGGCGGCGATGGCGATGGCGACGACGGCGACGATGCCGACGAGCATGCCCGTGCCGAGCGCGAGCACCGTGCCGGCACTGACCGATGCACCGAGAAGTACCACGGCGATCTCGAGCAGGATCTTGCCGGAAAAGGCGATGCCGGGCTGCCACCGCTGCGAAGGCGTCCACAGGCTGCGGATCGCCGTGCCGAGCAGGATCGCGATCACCAGCGTTTCGAGCCACGCCTTGCCGAAAAGGCCGACCTCCAGCCAGGCAAGACCGGCTGCGGCGAGTGTGACGACGACGCTGAGCGCGATGCCCGGAACGAGATCGGTGAAGGCAGTGGCCATGCGCGTGGCGACGTTTGTCGTCGGCGCGGTGGTGGCGGCAGAGTTGGAGATAATTGCCATGCCGACCAAACTGGCAGGTGGAAACCGTTCCTTCCAACGGATAGTTTTGCACGTTTCGATCGATCTTATCGAACGATTAGCGCAGCCATCCGGCTTTGTGGTACCATGCTACGGTTTCGCCAAAGCCATCGCGGAGCGTGCGCGCCTTCGTGCCGGGCGGCAGGTCCGCGGGCGAGACCGACCAGTCGGGATGCAGCATCTCCCGCACCTTGCCGGGGGAAAGCATGGCGGCGGTCCGGAAAAGGCGGGCACCGGCACCGGCGCCCCAGCCTGCGGTGCGCATGGCCAGTGCCGGCACCCGTACGAAGCGGGTTCGGCGGCCCTGCGCGCGGCCGGCCTCGTCAAGAATGGTACGCATCGAATAGCCGGCCGGTTCGGCATCGGCGAGCGCGAACGTTCCTGCTGTCCGCAAGGCGGCGAGCCCGGCGATCGCCTCTGCCGCATCGCCACCGTGAAGCAGCGCGATGCGTTCGTTCCCGTTCGTGAAGAGCGGGGTCACGGGCAGGCGCGCGGCCTTGAAGAAGGCGAGCGTCGCACGGTCGTGCGGACCGTATAGCGCTGGCAGGCGCAGAACGGTCAGGCGATCGGCAGGCAAAAGCCGTCGTGCCTCCTCTTCGCCCCGCCGCTTGCTCGCGGCATAGGCGGAAAGCTGCGGCTCGCGCGCGGCAAGGCTGGAAACGAGCAAGACATGCGCATGCGGCGCATGGGCCAGGCAGGCTCTGGCGAGCCGGGCGGTACCCTCGGCATTGACGCGGTCGAACTCGGCCGCGCTGCGTGCGCTCGTCAGACCCGCGGCATGCACGACAATTTCGGCGTTTCGCACGAGCGCAGCGAGCGCTTCGTCGTCGGTGAGGCTGCCGTGCACCAGTTCGACGTCCGGCCGGAACGCCGCGCCGGAACGCGACAGTGCGCGAAGGTACCAGCGATCGGGCGAAAGCGTTTGAAGAAGATGCGTGCCGAGAAAGCCGGTCGCGCCGGTGATCGCCAGCGTCGCGCCCGCGCCCTCAGCCAACGGCGCCGGCGGTCTGCTCCGCTTGCATACGGCGAAAGAGCTCGCGGGCGCCGGCACGGCTGAGCTTGCCCGACGAGGTGACGGGCAGGGCACGTGGCTTGACGAGAACCGCTTCGACCACGACGCCGTGGCGGCTGCGCAGCGTGTTCGCCACGGCTTCGGCCAATTCTGCACGCGCCGTCGGCTCGCTCGCGCGGCATTCGACCATGGCGATCGGCCGTTCGCCGGTCTCGTCCTCGTAGGAAAAGACCGCGACGTCGCCGCTCTTGAGCCCGGCGACCTCGGCTTCCGTCGTCCATTCCAGATCCTGCGGCCAGATGTTTCGGCCGTTGACGATCATGAGGTCCTTGGCGCGGCCGGTGACGACGATCTCCTCGCCCGCGAAGTAGCCGAGATCGCCGGTGTCGAGCCAGCCGTCCTCGGCGAGCACGGCACGCGTGGCCTCGTGGTTGCGGTAATAGCCCTTCATCAGGCTCGGGCCCCGTGCATGGATGCGCCCGATCGCGCCCCCTTCGAGCGAGGCTCCGTCGGTGTCGCGTATCTCGATCGCGTGGCCCGGAAGGGGCGGGCCGCAGCGCACGAACCGTCGCGCATGGCCGTCGATACCGGGAAGCACGCGATGATCCTCGAGGGCGGTACGGTCGACCGCCTCGACGCGGATGCCGGCATCGAGCGGCGCGAAGCTCAAGGCCAGCGACGCCTCGGCCATGCCGTAGCTCGCGACGAAGCTCGATGCGGAGAACCCCGCCGGTGCGAACGTCTCGGTGAAGCGCTCCAGCACGTCGGGCCGGATCATGTCCCCGCCGATCCCGGCGGCACGCCAGCGGGAAAGGTCGATACCGTCGATCGGCGCGCTCGCCGCGCGGCGGGTGCAAAGGTCGTAGCCGAAGCTGGGGCTATAGGAGATCGTGCCGCCGTTGCGGCTGATGAGGTCCAGCCAGAGAAGGGGACGGCGGGCGAAGTCGCGCGTGGCGAGATAGTCGCAATCGAGCCCGGCGATGAGCGGCGTCAGCACGAAACCGACGAGGCCCATGTCGTGGTAGAATGGCAGCCAGGAGACGCACCGGTCGTCGTCGCCGATTGCGAGCCCGTGGCGGATGATGCCCTCGGCGTTCGCCATCAGGGCGGCCTGCGTGACGGCGACGCCGGTCGGAAAGCGCGTGCTGCCGGAGGAAAACTGCAGGTAGGACAGGTCGTCGGGCGCGGCGTTCGGCAAGGAGATCCCGTCGGCTGCCGGAGGCAGGTCGTCGAGCGTTCCGACGATCGCCATGTCGCGGTCGACAAGCCCTTCCACGAGCCACGGTGCGAGCGATTCCGGCGCGAAGGCGCCGGCGGCGTCGGCCTGCTCGATCATGCGCCGCGCCTGTTCGAGATAGACCTGTTTCCCGGCGAAAGCGGTCGGCAGCGGCATCGGCACGGGCACCAGCCCGGCATACTGGCAGGCGAAGAACGCCCGCACGAAATTCGCGTCGGTCTCGGCGACGAGCGCCACGCGATCGCCGGGCTTCAGACCGGTCGTCAGCAGCTGATGCGCGAGTGCGAGCGCCTCGGTGCGCAGGGATGCGTAGCTCAGGCTTTCGTTCAGCTTGCCGCGGCCGGAATAGAAATGGAAGCCGCGTTCGGTCCGGGCGGCGGCATCGAGCGCTTCCGGCAGGGTCGCTCCGATCGCCCGCGTCAAACCGGTTCGCGCTTTTGGAAAAGATTGCAGGTCCATGGCGTTTCTTGTCGCTCTTGAAAGATCGCGGCTAGCAAGCTTCACCGGCAATGGCAACCGGAATGCATGCACGGACCGTCAAGACACCTCTTTCATGGCGCGATCACGGCGTGCCTGTTGCACGACTGCGCCGAGTTGCATGAAAAAGAGCACGATCGCCGCCAGAAGCGTGGTGGAGCCGACGCCTTCCAGGCCGTAGCCGCGCATCGCCGGGAAAAGGACGGCAAGGTAGGCCGCCGTCGATACTGCGCGCAGGACGAGCGCCAGCGTTGCATGGCCGGTGGAAACGAGCATCGGTTCCAGAGGCAGGCCCCAGATGCCGACGATGGCCGCCCCGAACAGCCAGAGCATGACCATCTTCGCATCGGCATAGGCCGGCCCGAAGGCAAGCGCGATCAGATGGCCGCCGAAGAGGACGAGAACGAGGAGGGCGAGCGTGCCGATGCCGCCGGCGACGAGCGAGATGCGCAGCGCAAGCAGCCGAAGCGCGCGCGTCGCGCCTTCCGAATAGAGCCGGGCGAGCTCGGGATAGAGCACCGGCGTCATCAGCTTCGCCGGTCGTGCGGCGGCCGTGCTCACTTGCCGTGCAATGCGGAAAAGGCCCGCGTCGTGCGCGCCGAAGAACGCGCCGACGGCGAGCGTCGCCGCGCGGTTCGTCACCACGCCGAGCGTGGAGGACAAGTTGATGCTCCAGACGAAGCGCCAGATGCCCGGCATGTCCGCGCCGAGCCGGCGCCCGCCACCGCGCACGAGATCCAGAGACCCGTAATGGCGGTGGAAGAGGTGAAGCGCGAAGGCCGTCGAAGCGAGGAAGGAGGCGAGCGTCGAGACGTACCATACGACGAGGAACCAGCCGAGCCCGCCGCCGAGACCCCATACGGCGAGCGAGCCGACGAGCCGGATCACCGCGCCGATCGCGCCGGGAGCGGCGTAGAGGTCGAACCGGTCCATCAGCCGCAGCACGCCGCCGGAGAAGGTGGATGCGGTGAAGAGCACCGATGTCGAAAACGCCATGCCGACCGGCAGGAGATCGGAGGGCCAGCCAAGGGCGCCGGCGAAGAAATAGGCCGCGATAAGCGCGACGATCGTCCCACCAATGCCGGCGAGCAGATCGAGGAACACCGCGAAGCGAATGGCATGCCGGAAATCGCCGATGCGTCCTTCGCGAAAGGGCGTCATGCCGTACTGTACGACCACCTGCCACGACTTGAATTCCGCGACGTCGCCGACCGTCTGGGCGTAGGCACTCACGAGGGTCAACAGACCGAACTCGGTGACGCCGAGCGAGCGCGCGGCGATCGCAAGGTAGGCAAGGCTCAGGATCGCGGTGACGGTGCGCCCGCCGACGAGGAACGAGGCGTTGCCGAGAAGGGCGCGAACACCACGCCCGCCACCCGTCGCGCCGTGCCGGAAGATGCGCTTCACGGCCGAACCGCTTCCTCGACCCGCCGGGCGATGCCCGATCTGTCGATCGCGTCTGCCGGAAGGTGCCTGTCTTCGCAACGTTTCCCCGTCACGCGGCGCTCTTTTCCTTCAGATAGCGCACGATCGTATCCGCTCCGCGCGGTGCCGAGTCCGTCTCGGGCTCGATGTCGTAGGTTTCCGCGACATAGGCCTTCTGCGCCTCGAGTTTATCCGGATGGGTCGTGACCGCCCGTTCGAGTGCGGCGCCGAGATCGCCGGCGCCATGGGCCACTTCGCCGAGGTGCCAGGCGCGATAGTTCTCGTCATCCTGCCAGTCGAAGCGGTTGGGGTTCAGGAAGACCATCGGACGCGGTCGCAGCAGGAACTCTGCCGTCTGGCTCGAAACGTCGCCGAGATAGATATCGGCGCCGAAGGTGTAGGTCATGTCGATCGAGTTCGTGCTGCCGAGGTCGATGCGCATGTGGTCGAGCTTCATATAGCGCTCGAAGGGCTCGTACTTTTCCGGGCGGGGCGGATCGAAGAGCCTGAGATGGGGTGCGAAGACGAGGTTGTAGCGCGTGCTTTCGGCGAAGAAGTCGAGCACCTCGAAGCCGACATGCGGCCAGGAGGAGAGCGAAAGCCAGAAATGCGGGTTGTAGACGACGGTCGGCCGGTCGTTGTCGAAGAGCGGCGGCCGTTCCGACTCCATGCGCCGGACGAGGTCGAGCTTGGCGTAGCCGCCGATGCCGTAGTCGCCCGGCCTCGTGTTGCCGAGCTTGAGGTGGCGTTCGGCGAGCTTGCGGCCGGGCAGGAGGATGAAATCGAACTGCCCGACATTCGACTGGTAGCCGCTCGCCCGGTCGCCCGGTCCATGGCCGGTCCATACGAGCTGCGTGCCCTTCATGTCGAACTTGCGCAGGAAGAGCGTCGTGCGCTCCGGCACGACGATCGCGTCGAAGCCGCGCAGGTAGGAAAGGTTCATGAGAAGCGTGAGCTTCTTCGGTGGCACGGTGTTCCCCCGTGCGCGCAGGATCGTGCGCGCGGGCGGCGGCAGGCGAAGCCTGTGGAACGTCACGTCGGCGTCGGGATAGAAGCGCGCGAGCTCTTTCATGTAGTCCAGGCTGGCGTCCATCGCGGCGGCCAGATGAACCTCCACATCCTTGTGCCGGCGCGCCATTTCCATGGCGATCGGAAGCGTATGCAGGATCTGGTGGCGTTGCGCGAGATAGACGAAGACGATGCGCACGGGCGGCCTGTCCGGTTCGTTCGAAGGCGCCGCCGAACGTGGATCTGGCTCCCGCAAGACGGCATGAGGCGCCCGCGATAGGACGCCGTGCGTCGCGCCGCAAGTCCCTCGCGAGTGCGGTCGCCGTTCTACACCGGCAGCTTCGGCAGGTCGAAGACGACGGGGGCAGCCTCCTCGATACCGCCTTCGGACGTGACGGAGCGCAGCGCCGTGACCGCGCGCCAACCGGCCGCACCGCCGCGGGAAAGCCGGATCCGGCGCCACGAACCGGCATGCTCGTGGTGACCGGTCGCGATGCTCATCGACGGCACGCCGAGGACGGGCACGGGACCGCCGTCCGCGTCGATCGTCGAAACCAGATCGGCGTGCAGATGGCCGTGAAGCACCATGTGCACGCCGCCTTCGGCGATTACGCGGGCGACCGCGTGACGGTCTGTAAGTGCCTTGCGCGCCGGGCTCAGGCCATCGACAGGGGGATGGTGAATGAGCACGACCCGGCAGCGCTCTTCGAGCGGTGTGGCGAGCAGGCTTCGAAGCCGGTCGAGCTGCGTGCGCCCCACGCGGCCGGAAGCAAGGAGCGGAGCGGTCGCGACAGCGCTCGACACGCAGACGAGATCGACCGGGCCGATCCGTCGGACGTAGGGAAAGATTTCGTTCCCTTCGCCGAGCCATGGGCGCCAATGGTGCCGCAGCGTTTTCGCGGCGCCACGTACCAGCGCGTCGTGATTGCCGGGTACGAGCGCTACGCGCTCCGGGGCCGCAAGGCGGCAAAGCCAGGTGGCGGACGCGGCGAATTCGCGTTCCATGGCGAAGTTCACGAGGTCGCCCGTCACCGCGAAGCCGTCCGGTGCTGCGGCCTGGCAGTCGCGGCGTATCGTCTCGGCGACCGCCGGATCGTGGAGGGTCTCGCGTCGCCGCCGCCAGCTCTGCAGCGTCAGGAAGCGCTTGCCCAGGCATTCGCCGAGCTTCGGCAAGGCGCACGAAAGGTGCGGATCGCTGATATGGGCAAGCGTGATCGCGCCTTGCATCGGCGTCCCCTCCATGCGCCTTCGCATGCCGGATGGCGCACGGTTAGGCGTTGCACCCATAGGCCATGCTCTATATGCCGGCAACGCGCGTTCGTCGTGCGGTTCTTCCATGCAATGCCGGATACGGATCTCCCGATGAAGGCCATCATTCTATGCGCCGGGCAGGGGCGTCGCCTCATGCCGCTTACGGCCGAAACGCCGAAATGCCTGCTCGACCTTTCCGGTCGCAGCGTCCTCGAATGGCAGTTGCACGCGCTGGCAGCGGCCGGCGTGGAAGAGGCGATCGTCGTCACCGGTTTCAATGCGGGCAAGGTCGAAGCGGCGCTGGCGCGGACTACGGCCGGGATCGCCGTGCGCTCGATCCACAACCCCTTCTATGCCGTGGCCGACAACATGGCGAGCTGCTGGGTGGCGCTCGGCGAGATGCGCTCGCCATTCCTCGTTCTCAACGGCGACACCCTCATCGAGCCGGCGCTCGCCCGCCGTGTGGTCGACGGCCCGGTCGATGCGCCGATCACGGTGACGATCGACCGCAAGGAAGCCTACGACGACGACGACATGAAGGTTCGCCTCGACGGCGATCGGTTGAGCGCGATCGGCAAGACGCTCGAAGCGCCGATCGACGGTGAATCCATCGGTTTCCTGCGTTTCTCCCCGGAAGGCGGCGCGCTTTTCGCCGACGAGGTCGCGCGCAGCCTGCGCGCCGAGGGCGGCCTCAAGCTGTGGTATCTGAGCGCGATCGACCGCATCGCCAAGGCGGGTCATCCCGTGGCGGTCCGCTCGATCGAGGGGCTCGAATGGGGCGAACTCGATTCCGCCGACGATCTCGCTTTCGACCGCCGCATGACGGATGGCTGGCGCGAACGCGAGTTTTAGAGCGCTTCCGTATAAACCCGAAGGGCTCCAAAACGCGGCGTCAGCCCGCGAGCCGGCGCACCAGTTCGAGGTCGGCCGGCTTGTCGACGTCGATCGCGCTTTCCCCGAACGGCATCTCCACCACACCGAGCGGACAACCGGCCTTGCGGCCGAGCCGTTCGAGCGCTTCGGCGAGGGTCAGCCGGCCGGCCATATAGGCGGCGACGGCACCGGGCCCGAGCATGCCGAACAGCTTGACCGGGTTCTTGCGATGCATCTCGATCTTTTGCCAGAGGTCGACGACGCCGATGGCCCGGTCGTCCGAGAGATAAAAGAGGTTGCAGCCCGAAAACCGACCGTCGGCGAATTTCAGGTAGGTGCGCTGCGTCTCCGGCACGGCCCGCTCGATCGTCTCGGCGCGTGCGAGCGCGGCGACAACGCCCGCATTCGGCAGGTTGGCAAGGAAATGGTCGACCCATTCGCGCTTCAGCAGCGCATGGTCGGCCGTCGTGACCAGCAACGGTGTACCGAGCACGTCGAGGGCGGCCCGCACGCTCGCGCTCGGGCTCGTGCTCGCGGCGACGATCTCGAAACGGGGATCGCCAACGACCGATGGATCCTCGATCGAAACGGCGATGCGTCCCACCCGCTCGCTCGCGGCAAGCGCTTCGCCGACGCGCGCGAGCATCGGCTTGCCGGCGATGTCGATCAGCGCCTTGTGGGCGACGCCGGCATGTTCGGCCAGCGGATCGCCGCCCGGCCGCGAACCGGCGAGGACGAGCGCGGTCAGCGGCTGCGCCGTCACGCGAGCGTCTTTTTGTAGAGCCGATAGGTCTTGTAGGGCTTGCCGCCGCTCAGCGATTCGCCGAGATGGCGCATCGGCATGTTGTCCTCGAGCACCCAGGACATCTCGATGCGGCGAATGCCGCGCTTCATCGCCTGCTCGCGGATCTGGTTCATCACCAGGAAGGGCAGTAGGCTGCCGAGCGCGGTCTCGGAGATCTTCTTGCGGAAGCCCATCAGCGGCACGCGGCCGGTGGCGACGCCCGAAACCTTGAGCCGCCACAAGAGCTTCGTCCAGCCGAAGGGAGCGATGCGGCCACGAAGGTCGCGTGTTGCTTCGTTGAGGTTCGGCAGGCATACGCCGAAGCCGACCGGCTCGCCGTCGACCTCGACGATGGGCACCATGTCGGCTTCGAGAAGCGGCTTCATCGCCTTGGCGAGCGCTTCCATCTCGTCCTTGGCGAAGGGGATGAACCCCCAGTTTCCCGACCATGCATCGTTGAAGATATCGACGATGGAGGCGAGGTCGCGATCGTAGTTCTTCTGGTCGAGCGAACGAAGCTTCACGTTCTTCGGCGGTGGCCGCTTCTGCACGCGCTCGATCCATTTCGGCGTGTGTTCGTCGGCGTTGTAGAGATAGGCGTGGACGTCCTTCAGCCGGCCATAGCCCTGTTCCTCGATCCGGGCACCGGTATAGCGTGGATTGTGGCCCATCATCAGCATCGGCGGCGTGTCGAAGCCATCGACCAGCGTGCCGATCTCCTCGTTGATCGACAGGTCGAACGGGCCCTGCACGCGGGCGAGGCCCCGTTCGCCGAGCCATGCCTCCGCCTCGTCGAAGAGGGCGGCGAAGACGGCCGGGTCGTCCTTGGCCATCACCATGCCGAAATGGCCGATGCCGGGAATGCGCCGGTCGTCCTGCGCCGAGATGCGCCCGACCGGCTTTCCGTCTTCGAAGGCAAGCCAGAAGGCGACGTCGGCATAGTTGAAGAAAGGGTTCGTCTTCGCCGAAAGCGACTGGCGCCGTTCGAGCTTCAGCGGCGCGACGTAGTTCGCGTCGTCGGCCATCAGCCGACCCGGCAGCTCGATGAACGCGTCCATGTCGCGGCTCGTTTGCACGCGGCGAATCTTGATCAAGGCATGATCTCCGATGCTTGGGGTAATGATTCCGAGGAAGGACGGTGCGATCTCGGCATGCGTGTGAGCCATGCGAGCCGGGCGATGGCGAAGAGCGAGAAGACGACGAGCGGCCCCCAGGAGGCAAGCACGGGATCGGCGACGCCGCCCCGGGCGATCGTCGCGCCGAGCCCGTCGACGAGCATGTAGAAGAGACCCGCCCCGAGGCTGACGAGGAAGCCGCGACCCATCACCGTCTGCCGCGGATTGGTGAGGATCAGCGGCGTGGCGATGAGGAGCATGGGGAGATTGGCGAGCGGCGCCGCGAAGGCGCGCTGGACCGCCGTGCGATAGACGGACGGTGCCGCCGTCGCCGGCAGGCGACCGGAAAGCACGCCTTCGGCGAGACGAGCCGAGACGTGGCCCTGCGGCGTCAGCGCTTCCATGATGCTCGCCGGTCGCAGATGCGTTTGCCACGGACCGTCGGCGGGATGCGTCTGCGATTGCGTCTCGCGCGGCCAGGCCGTGCGCTTCGCGCCGGAAAGGTGCCAGTTTCCCGCGTCGTACGCGGCATGCTCGGCGACGACGCGCGACCCGACGATCGACTGCGCGTCGCGCTCGAAGATCGTGACGCCGCCCAGTTTTCGTCCCCCGTCTTCGACGTGCTGAACGGAGACGACATTGCCGTCCACCTTCAGCCACACGGGTTCGTTCGCCCGGGCGCCCGGGTCGGAAAGGTGGTTCGCCCACCATTGCGCGACATGCTGTTCGGCGGGCTGCGTCAGGCCTTCGAGGACGGCGAAATGCACGAGTGCGAGGCCGATTGCCGCCGGCAGCAGGCAAACCGCGACGCGGCCGGGCGAAAGGCCGGCGGCGCGCATGGCGGTCGCCTCGTTGTTGCGCGCCAGGATGCTGACGACGAAGAGCGTCGCGATCAGCGTGCCGATCGGGATCAACTGGTCGAGAAGCGTCGGCAGCGTCATCACCAGATAGAAGGCGAAGCCGCCGATGCCGGTGCCGGTTTCGAGGATGTTGTCGGCCGTATCGAAAAGGTCGACGACCTGACCGATCGCCGCCAGCATGAGCGTCACGCCGAGCGCGGCGCCGAAAAGCCTGCCGCTGAGATAGAGCGTCAGCGTCTTCATGCGGTTCGGCCGAGCCCGGTGATGCGACCGGCAAACGCGGTAATGCCGGTCTGGAGCCCGCTGACCATGCGCACGATCGGTGCTTCCACCGGCTGGTCCTTGCTGGACTGGAAGAGCCAGATGCACAGCGCGGCGAAGACGACGAAGGGCGCCACCACGATCGGCGTCGTGTAGGTCGCGCGTGACGCGCCGAGGTCGGTCGCGAACTGCAGGGCGTTGTTGAAGGTGACGAGCACGATCGCCGCGAAGACGAGGCCCGTCGTGCGCGAGCCGCGCCGGCCGGCGAAACTCAGCGGCACGGCGAGCAGCGGCAGAAGCGGCAGGGTGAGCGCGCGCACCAGCCGGTCGGCGAGTTCGGCCTTGAGGGCGGCAGGCTTGAGGTCGCCATCGCCGCTTGCGATCCGTTCGACGAGTTCGGGCATCGTCAGTTCCCGTTCGCTCTCGCCACGCGCGCGATAGGTCGTGAGGTCGAGATTGAACTGCGTGCCGTAGGTCAGGTTCTTGAAGCGCAGCGTGCCGGTCGCTCCGGACTGGGCGTCACGGATCGTGATTCCGTCCTGGAGAAGCAGCGTCAGGTGCTTCTGGTCCTTCGAAAGCTCGAGCGTGCCGGTGCGTGCCGAGGTGATCTCCGTCCCGCTCGGCCGCTTGCGCTGGATGAAGACCCCGGTCAGCCGGCGGCCCGATGTGTCGACCCTGTCGGCGGTGATGGTGATGCCGTGTCCCGCGTCGATGAAGGTCGCCGGCGGCACCTTGGCATCCCAGCCGGCTGCCGCCGTATAGAGCAGCCGGTGATAGTCGTAGCGTGTGACGGGGTTGAGGAAGCCGTAGAGGATGACGCTCACGACCATGAGGACGCAGCCGAGCGCCACGAAGGGCATGCAGATGCGGCGGATGGATACGCCGCTCGCCATCAGCGCGTCGAGTTCCGAGCCGTCGCCGAGCCGGCTCATGGCGACGAACACGGCGACGAAGAAGGCCGCCGTCAGCGCAAGGCTCACATAGTGCGGTACGAGGCTTGCCGTCAGCGCGACGAGCAGCCAGTAGGGCGTGCCGCCGGTCGCCGAGAGCATGTCGACGAGGCGCAGCACGCGCTCGAGTAGCAGCGCCGCCAGCACGACGCCGAGCGAGAGCGCCAGCGGCTTGCCGGCGAGCCCGATCAGATAGCGGTCGATGACGCCAAGGTGGCGGCTCATGAACGTTCCGCGGCCTTCCTCACGAAGCTTGCCAGAGACCGGCGAGCTGCGAGCGCATGTCTTGCGCCGCCGCATCGTCCGGCGCGACCGCGGCATCGAGCGCGGGCGGGCCCGGCCAGCCGGCATCTGGAAAGGCGACGCCGGCATGCGTACGCTCGCCTTCGTAGCGCGGCAGGACGTGAAAATGCACGTGCGGGTCGACCATCATCAGCATCAGATAGTTGATGCGCTCGTAGGCGACGAAGGCCTTCAGCATGGCCTCGATCCCGGTGATGGCGTTGCGCATGTCGGCATGCGCCGCTTCGCCGATTTCGGAGAAGGCGAGCGCCTCCTCCTTGCAGATCAGCACCAGCGAACCGAGCGTCGGCTGTTTCGCACGAAGCTGGATGCTCCAGAACTCCGTCTCGGCGACCACGCTGTTCGGATAGCCGAATTTCGTCATCGTCGCGTTTGGCATGGCCGTCTTTCCGCCGGTTCGAAGCTGTCACGGCTTATTCAATCTCACCGGGCAAGGCTAGGGTCCGGCCCCATTTATCTTGCCCGCGGGGGCGTCGGCGGCTATGTGCGGGCGCTGCGAGCGAGGGTGCGCATGCATCGCTCGCCGATGGCATCACGCCGCCTGGGTACCGAACAACCGACAAAGGGGACGAGATTTTGGCACGTGCCGCCGAAGCCGGCAAAAACGCGAACGGCGAAGGCCGGACGAAACCGGTCGCGGTCCTGACCGGCGAAGCGCCGGTGCATCTCTGGGGCATGACCTCGCGCGAACGGCTGCGGCGCTCGCTGGCGCTGGTCGGCGTCGAGACGGTCGACGGCGCGAACGAGGCACGGGGAAGGCCGGTCGTCCTTCTGCGTGGCGACTGGATCTTCGACCAGCGCCTCGTCGCCGCTCTCGTCGACAGTCCTCAAACCCTGCTCGTCGCCGATGACGGATCGGCCGTCGCGGCCCATGTCGATGCTGCCGCTGCCGGGAACGTCGCCGATGCGCTTGCCGAAGAGCGGGCAATGCCCGAAGGCCTGACCCGGAAGACACCGGCGACGCTTGCCGGCGCCTACGAGAACAAGCTGCGCAAGCGCGAACCGGCCTTTCTCATGCGCCTGACGCCGGAAAGCGCCGATGCGATTCGTGCGCGCACGTTCCGGGGCTCCTACAAGGGCGTGACGGATTTCGTCACCAAGCACGTCTGGCCGAGGCCGGCGCAGCTCGTCACCGGCTGGTGCGCCCGTTTCGGTATATCGCCGAACCAGGTGACGTGGGCGAGCCTCGTTCTCGTCCTCCTCGCCTTCGCCCTGTTCTGGACGGGGCATTACGCCGTCGGTCTCGTCGCCGCATGGATCATGACCTTTCTCGATACCGTCGACGGCAAGCTCGCCCGCGTGACGCTGACCTACAGCAAGGCCGGCGACGTGCTCGACCACGGTATCGATCTCGTCCATCCCCCGTTCTGGTGGTGGGCCTGGATCGTCGGCTTGCCGGCTGCGGGGTTCTCGCTCGCAGCACCCGGCTGGACGCTCGCCGTGATCGTGATCGGCTACGTGGCGCAGCGTCTGGAGGAAGGCGCCTTTCTTGCCCTCTTCGGCATCGAGATGCATATCTGGCGCCGCTTCGACAGCTGGTTTCGCGGTATTACGGCGCGGCGAAACCCCAATCTCGTTATCCTGACGGTGCTTTCGCTCTTCGGCCGTCCCGATATCGGGATCGTCCTCGTCGCGATCTGGACGGCGCTGTGCTTTCTCGTCCATCTTGCCCAAATCCTTCAGGCTTCGGTCGCGCGCAGACGGGAACCGATCAGGTCCTGGCTGGCGGCGTAAGGCCGGCCCCGTGCGGATCGGCATCGTCTACAACCCCAAGAGCAGGCGTAATCGCGGCCGTCCCGTGCCGGACGGGGAAGGGCTTGCCGGTTCGCCGGCGTTGCGTGCGCCTGCCTCGCACGAAGACCTTCTCGACGTGCTCGATGAATTCGCCGCCATCGGCATCGACTGTCTCGCCATCGACGGCGGCGACGGAACGATCCGCGACGTTCTGGGCGCGGCGGTTCCACGGTTTGCCGAGATGCCGGCGGTGGCACTGCTCGATTCGGGTACGACGAACGTCATCGCCCGCGATGTCGGAGCTTGGGGACACGGAGACCGCGCGCTCGAACGGCTGGTGCGAACGGTTTTGGAAGGTGCCGGCGCGAATCGCCGCCGCCATCTGATCCGGGTCGATGATGGACAGGTGTGCCGCTTCGGCTTCGTGCTCGGCGCCGGCGCCTTCCGCCGCGCGGTGGCACTTTCGCATACGGGCGTGCGGGCAGGCTTCGGCCAGAGGCTGAAGACGGGGGCGGCGCTTGCCGGTGCGCTCGGGTCGGTATCGTTCGGCCGCGAGCGCGCGCTCTGGCGTGCCGGTACGCCGATGACGCTCGACCGTGACGGACGGGAGCGGGGCGAGCCGCGTTTCATCTTTCTCGCGACGACGCTCGAACGCCTGATGCTCGGCATCTATCCCTTCTGGGGCGAGGGCGAGGGGTCGTTGCGCTACCTCGACGTGGCAGCGCCGCCCCACCGTCTTGGCGCCGCACTTGTGCCGGTTCTGCGCGGACGCCCAAGGCGCTGGATGGAAGATGCGGGCTATCGCAGCGGTCGCGCCAACGGGTTTTCCCTTGCGATCGACGAACCGTTCGTGCTCGACGGCGAAGAGTACGAACTGGGAAGAAACGGCCGTATCGATGTCGCGGCCGGTCCGCACGTGACGTTTCTCGTGCCATAAGCACGGTAGCGAGCGCGCCATAAGCGGAGAGGCTCAGCGTGCCCGTTCGAGTGCTCGAAGGTTTGGATCATCGATGAACGGCGACTTGAAAGAGACGGTATCGACGGAACTGGCGGCAGAGATGCCGCCGGCGGTCATTGCTTTTGCCGCGCATCTCGCCGAAACCGCGCGCCGGCCACCGGTCGCCGTCCTCTTCTACGGTTCGTCCGTGCGCACCGGCGATCTGACCGGACTGCTCGACTTCTACGTCGTCGTCGAACGGCTCGCCGACTGGCGGGAAGGCCGGCTCCGCCGCGCGGCAAACCGGATCCTGCCGCCGAACGTCGAGTATCACGAGTTGATGCATGCGGATGGTCCGCTGAAGGCGAAGGTGGCGATCCTTGCCGAGGACCAGTTCGAAGCGCTGGCACGCGGTCGCGGACTGGACAGTTCCGTCTGGGTGCGCTTTTGCCAGCCGGTCGCGGCACCATGGTGCCGTGACGCTTCCGACCGGGACCGAATGGCCGATACGGTCGCCGGCGCGATATCGACCGCGGCCGGCTTCGCCGCCGGGCTCGGGCCAGAGACGGGGGATCCCGCGGATTTCTGGCAGGCGCTCTTTCGCCGAACCTACGCCTCGGAACTGCGCGTCGAGGGGGCGGCACGCAGCGGCTCGATCGTCGCGTTCGCGCCGGCACGCTACCGTGCCGTCCTGGCGCCCGCACTCACGCTTGCCGGCATACCGGTCGAGGAAACCGGAGGCGGCGAGATCCGCCCGGGACTGTCACGCCGCGAGCGGCAGCGGTTCGAGCGCGCATGGCGGTGGCGACGTCTGGCCGCCAAGCCGCTCAATCTTGCCCGCCTCGCCAAGGCCGCCTTCACGTTTCGTGGCGGGGCGGACTACATCGTCTGGAAGATCGCTCGCCATTCAGGCGAGGAAATCCGCCTTACGCCGTGGCAGCGCCGGCACCCGCTGCTCGCGGCCGGGCCGGTTCTTTTGCGTCTTTGGCGTCGCGGCGTCTTGCGCTGAGCTCGGTGACCTTGCTCGGCAGAAGACCGAGCTCGCGGCCGACCTCGCTCATCACGTCAACGGCGAAGGCGATCTGTTCCTCGCTGTGGCTTGCCGAAACGCTGCCGCGCAGGAAGGCCGCCGCGCTCGGCGTCGCCGGCGGCAGGGCGAGGTTCACGTAGAGCCCGCGCTCGAGCAGCATGTTCCAGAAGGCGACCGCCTTGTCGACGTCGCGGATGATGACGGAGACGATGGGCGAGCATTCCGGCCCGACGACGAAGCCGGCGGCGGAAAGACCATGATAGAGCCGTTCGGCGTTGCCGCGCAGGCGCGCGCGCAGTTCCGGCTGTTCGCCGACGATCGTAAGCGCGCGGCTCGTGGAAGCGATGATCGCCGGGGGCAGGGAAGCGGTGAACATATACGGGCGGCAGGCGATGCGCAGCGTCTCGAAGCCTTCGAGGCTCGATACGCAGAAGCCGCCGACGCTGCCGAGGCTCTTGGAAAAGGTGCCGATGACGAAGTCGACGTCGTTCTCGACGCCGAGTTCTTCGGCCAGCCCACGACCGTTCTCGCCGAGCACACCCATGGAATGGGCCTCGTCGACGATCAGATAGGCGCCGTATCTGCGCTTCAGCTCGCAGATTTCGGCGAGCGGGGCCGAATCGCCGAGCATGGAATAGATGCCCTCGACGACGATGATCTTCTCGCCGGGTTCGTCGGCGAGCCGCGCAAGGCGCTTTTCCAGATCCTTCGGATCGTTGTGACGAAAGCGCACGACGGGCGCATGGCCGAGGCGCGCCCCGTCGTAGATGCTCGCATGGCTGTCGGAATCGATGACCAGATGGTCGTGCTTTCCGGCGAGCGTGGAGAGAATACCGAGATTGGCCTGATAGCCGGTCGAAAAGACCATGCCGTGGCGACGGCCGAAGAAGGCGGCGAGTTCGGCCTCGAGCCGCGCGTGCCCGTCATAGCTGCCATTGGCGATCCGCGAGCCGGTGGTGCCGGTGCCATGGCGCGCGACGGCCTCCATCGAGGCCTGCTTGCCGGCCTCGTCGAAGGTCAGGCCGAGATAGTTGTTGGTGCCGAGGAGCACGGTCCGCTGCCCGTGAAGGATTCCTTCCGTCGCCGAAACGATATCCTCGAAGACCACGGAGAACGGGTCGGCGCCGGCCGCTGTCAGCTTTGCATGGGCGGCGCGCAGGCCATCGAACTTTGAAAACAGGGACATTACTTGCCTTTACGCAGCAGATTCTCGATTGTGTCGGAAAGGTCCCCCAGCGTTTCGACTTCGGCCATTCGGTCGAGAGGAATCGAGACGTCGAAATGGTCCTCTAGTGCCATGCTGAAATTCATCAGGGCAATCGAATCCATGCCGAGGTCGGAGACGAGATCCTTCTCCGACGTCGCGTCCAGAGGTTTGTCGATCACTGATTCGAGTACACTGATGATTTCGCCTGAAATATCACGCGAAACGTCTTCCATCGCACTTCCTCAAGCATGGGGCTTCCCGCCGGAATAACCCGACGAAGAAAAGGCCTGCCGGGACGCGACGCCGCTTGTGTCGGGGACGAACGTCACATTCCTGTAGCATTCAAGATAGCCTATGGTCAAAGCCGTAAACGTTAACGCCATGTTCGAAATCGTTTCTTTTTTTTCTCACCGAACGTTTCACCGCGTTTATTACTTGTGCGTGTGCGGGGTTATCACCGGTAGACGATTGCGTGCCCCCGTGGGTTGGGCGGAAGACGCGGGCGCCTATATGGGGCGGAGAAGGGAACGACGCAAACAAACGGGGCATCGGCAAATGAGGCTGATCATCGCTTGTATGCTGAGCGTCGCGCTCGTTGGACCGAGTGCGGCAGCAGCGAACATTACCGGCCTGTGGAAATCCGAACGCGGCGTGCTCGCCCGCGTCGCGGAATGCGGCGACGCGTTCTGCGTGACGATCGTCAGCGGCAAGTTCCATGGTCGGACCATCGGCCGATTCGACGGCGACAACGGCAGCTACGAGGGCCGAATCACCGATCCGAACACCGACCGCCACTATGCCGGCTCCGCCCGCGTGGAAGGAACGTCGATGATCGTTCGCGGATGCGCGCTCAAGGTGTTCTGCAAGTCGCAGGTCTGGACCAAGCAGTAGCGCGCCCCATCGTTCGGCGCGGTTTCATCGCTCGGTGGCCGGGACGTGGGCCGCCGACGGCAGTTCTGCGTCCCACGTCCTGGGAAACCGCACGAAGATGAGCCGATCCGTCTCCTCGCACCGGTCGTTCGGCGGCCCGTTCGGCGCTTCGCCGGGCTTCGGGGTTCTGGCTGCAAGCGTGCTCGGCTCGGCCATGACCTTCATGGACGGCTCGATCGTCAATGTCGCGCTTCCGGCGATCGGTGCGGATCTTTCCGCGGATGTCGCGGCACTGCAGTGGATTGTCACCGGCTACATGCTGGCGCTCGCCAGCCTCATGCTGATCGGCGGTGCGCTCGGCGACCGGTGGGGCAGCGGTCGCGCCTTCGTCGCCGGCGTCTGCGGTTTCGCTGCCGCTTCCGCACTCTGCGCGCTCGCACCAAGCGCCGTCACGCTCGTTGCCGCGCGGATCGTTCAGGGCATTGCCGCCGCGCTGCTCGTGCCGTCGAGCCTTGCCATCATCGCCGCGACCTTCAAGGGGGCCGCACGCGGACGTGCGATCGGCACGTGGGCGGCGGCAAGCGCGGTCGGCACCGCCATCGGCCCGGTCGTCGGCGGCTGGCTCGTCGACACGGCGAACTGGCGCGCTGTCTTCGCGATCAACCTGCCGCTCGCCATCGCCGCGCTCTTCTTCGCGCGCGGCTTTCCGCCCCTGCCGCGCACGCCCGGCGGCCGGCTCGACTGGCCCGGCGCGGTCACGGGCATGGCCGCGCTCGGCCTCCTCAATTTCGGCCTGATCGCGATCGGCGACGGGCGGTATGCCGTCGGGGCCGCGGCGATCGTGGCAGCGTTCTTCGCCGGCGCGGGGTTCCTGCGATGCGAGCATCGCGCGGCGAACCCGATGATCCCGCTCGACCTCTTCGCCGAACCGGGCTTTGCCGCGATCAACCTCCTGACGGTGCTGCTGTATGCCGGGCTTTCGGCCTGCTTCGTCGTGCTGCCGCTCTCGCTCATCGCCGGCCACGGCTACGATGCCGTCGTGACCGGAACGGCCTTCGTGCCGTTTTCGGTGCTGATGGGCGGCTTCTCGCGGTTTTCGGGCGGGCTCGCCGCGCGCACTGGGCCGCGCCTGCCGCTCGTCCTCGGGCCTGCAACGGCGGCGGCCGGCTTCCTGCTGCTTGCCTTCAGCGTTGCCGGTGGTGCCTACTGGCTCGATTATTTCCCCGGCATCGTCGCCGTCGGCATCGGCATGACGATCACCGTTCCCGTGCTTACGACCGCCGTTCTCGATGCCGTCGCCGACACGCGCACCGGCACGGCTTCCAGCATCAACAACGTGGCTGCGCGGGCAGGCGGCCTGGTCGCCATCGCCGCGATCGGGCTCGCCTTCGGCGGTCGGCCCGGTGCGATCGGCGATCCGGACCTGATCATCCTCGCGACGCGCCGCGTGCTCTTCGCCGCCGCCGCGATCGCCGCGCTTTCCGCGGTGACGGCACTGGCCCTCGCGCCGAGGAGGAACGACGCGGCGTAGCTTCGCACGCGTCTCGCGATGCTTGGCCTCTGGCGATTTCGGGTGAACCGGATGGTGGGCGTGCCTGGGATTGAACCAGGGACCCCTTCGATGTCAACGAAGTGCTCTCCCGCTGAGCTACACGCCCATCCGACGGCGCGGCTTTAATCACAAAGACATGAAGCCCGTCAAGCGCCGGTCGACCGAATTCGACGGCACCGACCTTAAACCGACCTAAGCGGCCTGGAGAACCTTGTGGACCTCGTTCACGAGATCGCGCAGGTGGAAGGGCTTGGAAAGGATCTTGGCGTCCTTGGGTGCCTGCGAATCGGGGTTCAGCGCGACGGCTGCGAATCCGGTGATGAACATCACCTTCAGGTCCGGGTCGAGTTCGCTCGCCCGCCGCGCCAGCTCGATGCCGTCCATCTCCGGCATGACGATGTCGGTCAGAAGCAGCGAGAAAGGCTGCTCGCGCAACGCATCGTAGGCGCTCGCGCCGTTGTCGTGGGCGGTCACGTCGTATCCGGCGCGTTCGAGCGCCTTCACCAGGAACCGACGCATGTCCTCGTCGTCTTCGGCAAGAAGGATGTTCATGAAACTGCCCCAAGAGCTCCCAAAGCCGCGCTCGGTGCACCTCTCGCACAGCCGGCGCCTGAGAACCACCTATCCATTCTTGGTCAATACTTCCTTAACGCGGGGTCGCGCAAGCTTTTCGAATGCCGGCGCTGCCGGAGCGCGTGGCGCCGCGCCGAATGTATCGTGCCCGCAGGACCGTGCGGGCCCGTAGCGAGGCCGAACGGTGCGGTCACGACACGGTTACCACACGGGCCGTTTCGCAGAAAGCTGTCGGCGCGGCACCGTGCCGGCTTGTCTTGTCGCCCGGCATGCGCAATCTCTGTAAAATCGACGGGCATGGGGTGCGTGATGGACGAAATCGGCGATTTCTTCGGCGTAAAGCCGTTCGAGCTTGCCCGTCCGGCACGCCAGTGCGTGCCTTTCGTCTTCAATTCGCCCCATAGCGGGCGGGTCTATCCTGCCGGTTTTCTGGAGCAGGCTCGTCTCGATGCGCGCACCATTCGCCGTTCGGAGGACTATTTCGTCGACGAGTTGTTCGCTTCGGTCGTCTCCTGCGGTGCGCCCCTGCTTTCGGCCAACTTCCCGCGGGCCTATCTCGACGTCAATCGCGAACCCTACGAACTCGACCCGCGCATGTTCGACGGGCGGCTGCCTTCCTTCGCGAACGTTTCCTCGCTCCGCGTGGCCGGCGGGCTCGGCACCGTCCCGCGCGTCGTTGCCGAAAGCATGGAGATCTATCGCCGGCGGCTGCCGGTCGAGGAAGCGCTGCGCCGCGTCGAAACGCTCTACCGGCCCTACCACGAGACGCTGCGCGGCCTGGTCCTGGAAAGCCGAACGGCTTTCGGCCATGCGGTGCTCGTCGATTGTCATTCCATGCCGGCGAGCGTGCGTGCACCGGGCGGAACGGGCCGGCCGGACTTCATCGTCGGCGACCGCTTCGGCACCAGTGCAGCACCTGAACTCACACGCACCGCGGTGCTGCTTCTGAAGGGCATGGGGTATGCCGTCACGCAGAACAAACCCTATGCCGGGGGCTTCATCACCGAGCATTACGGCCGGCCGAACCGCGGGATCCACGCCCTGCAGATCGAGATCAATCGCGGGCTCTACGTCGACGAGGCGACCTTGCGGCGCAAGGCCGGTTTCGCGGCACTCGCCGACGATCTCGGCCGGTTCTGCCGCGCACTGACGCAGATCGGCCTCGATGCGCCGGACGCTCCGCCGCTCGCCGCCGAATGAGCGGCGGACTGCAATCTGCGCAGAAAAAAAACCGCGCCCGAAGGCGCGGCAAGTCTAGGGAGGAAACGCCCAAGGAGGGCCACGCGGCACCAGACCGCGTACCGTTATCCTGCGTGCGCGCAGCTTCCCTGTCAACAGAAAATGCTTACAATTTTTGCATGCTCAAAAATTTGCCAACGGGTGCGCCGATTGTGCATGCGGAGCCTTGAATCGAAGCGTTTCGATCGTGCGTACATTCATTCGAACGGAGACCGATAGTGTCAGCCGACTTCGCTTTTCTCGAAGAACTCGCCGAGGCTGCCGCGCGCGAGACGCTTTCGCGCTTTCGCCAGCCGATCGACGTCGCGAACAAGGAGACGGGCGGCTTCGATCCGGTCACGGAAGCCGACCGAGCGGCCGAAACGGCAATCCGCGACCTGATCGGCGAGCGCTTTCCCGAAGACGGCATTCTCGGCGAGGAACACGGTTCCGCCTCCGCCGACAGCGCGCGCCTGTGGGTCATCGATCCGATCGACGGCACGCGCGCCTTCATCTCCGGCCTTCCGGTATGGGGCACGCTCGTCGGCCTCTACGAAGACGGTCGTGCCGTGCTCGGCATGATGGACCAGCCCTTTACCGGCGAGCGGTTTCTCGCTGGCGGGGAGGGTGCGGTGCTGCGCACGGCCTCGGGCGAGCGGCCGCTTGCCGTGCGCGACTGCGAAACGCTTTCCCGCGCGACACTCTTCACCACTTCGCCGAAACTGCACACGGGGGCGAACGCCGAGCGCTACGAGCGGCTCGAGCAGGTCGTGCGCCTGCCGCGCTATGGCTGCGACTGCTATGCCTTCGCGCTGCTTGCCGCCGGCCACGTCGATCTCGTCGTCGAATCGGGGCTGAAGCCTTACGACATCGCCGGTCTCATTCCGCTCGTCGAGCGTGCGGGCGGCGTGGTGACGACGTGGACCGGCGGACGACCGGAACAGGGCGGTGATATCGTCGCTGCCGGTAGCGCGGCCGTTCACGAGGCGGCTCTCGCCGTGCTCGGCGACTGATTCGTTCGTCCGATCGGCCTGTCGCCGTTTGCAGAGGCCTTCAGTCGGCGTCCGTCTCCGCCGCATGGAGCATCGAAGGACGATCCGATGTCGCCTTGCCGGCGAAGAAGGTCTCGATGGCGGCCAGGGCCTGGGCGCGGTAGAGATCGCGTTCCTGCAGGATTTCGTGCCGGGCACCGTCGATCGCCATCAGATGGCCGGCGCGGAAGCGCTCGTCCATCGCTTCGAGCGCGGTTGCCGGCACGATCGTGTCACGCGTGGCGGCGAGCACGAGGGTCGGCACGGAGATGCGGGTCAGGAACGCCTGCTGGTTCACGGTATCCATCGCGCCCATCGTTTCCGCAAGCCAGCGTACGGTCGGGCGCCCGAGTGCAAGGCCCGAATGCTGCGTGACGATAGCGCGGTTGCGTTCGAAACGGGCCCGATCGCTGGTCAGCCCGTTGCCTTCGAAAGGAGGGGCGACGGGACGTGTCCCGACCGCCCGGGTGCCGAACCCGGCAAGGTTGGCAAGTCGCAACAGCGCGGCGAGGCGCCGTGCCGCGGAGCGCCGGCGGGCAAGCGCCACGAATGGCGCGCAAAGCACCATCCGCTCGATCGTTCCGCCGAGTTCCGGCGCCGCGGCAAGCGCGATGAGGCCGCCGGTGGAATGGCCGATGAGGTAGAGGGGGCGCGGCGCCCACGGTTCGACGATGGTTTCGAGAAAACTCCGCAGATCGCCGACGTAATCGGAGAAACGCCGAACGTGGCCTTCGCTGCGGCCATTCACGAGGCGACCCGAATCACCCTGGCCGCGCCAGTCGAACGTCGCAACGGCAAAACCGAGCGCGTCGAGGTCGCGTACCGTTTCGAAATACTTTTCGATGCATTCGTTGCGGCCGTGAAGCAGGACGACGGTGCCGCACGGGTTCTGGCCGCCGTGCGAAAAGAGGGCGTAGCGCAGGCTGGTGCCGTCGACGCCTTCGAAGCGTCCGGCACGCGCGGTCTCCGGAATGGGATTTCCGGCGGTGGCGTAGAGCGTCGCGTCCATGGTCGTCCGGTCTGCCGTGATCGTCGAGGGAAGAGTGCCTCGATCGTCTTAAGGTTCCGTGGCGCGCGAATCCACCAACCTGCGAACAAGGAAATGAGGTCGGAAACCTACCCGCCAGCCCCGACGAATGGCAGGTCTCCGACCTCGGCGGCCAGAGAGGAAGGGACGTTGCACTCCAGCCGATCAGGAAATTGCTTCCCCAATGCTGGCCAATCTAGAGGGTGCCGTCTGAACGCGATCCGAACCGACCATTCATAATCTGTTCATCTGAAAATTCGGCGGATCGTCGCCTTCGCCATGCGCGATGCGGGACCGAAGAGTGCGCGTTTTTGGCGAGCCGAACAAAATATCCGAAAGGGGATTGACACGGGCTTGAACGCTTCGAAACGGCCCACCATCTACCGTCTTGCAGGCGCCGAAAGGGTCTGCCGACCGCACGACGGGCTCGCCGAGACGGGAGCCTTCGGTCGATCCAGGAACCAGTCGCTCTTCAGGAGGACATCATGCGTCACGTCGACTTTTCCCCCCTTTATCGCTCCACGGTCGGTTTCGATCGTCTCTTCACCATGCTCGACAGCCTTGCCCAGCCGGATCAGGCGCAGGGCCAGAGCTATCCGCCCTACAACATCGAACGTACCGGCGAGAACGCCTATCGCATCACGATGGCCGTTGCCGGCTTCGGCGAGGACGAGCTTTCGATCGAGGCCCGCGAGCATATCCTGACCGTCACCGCCGAGAAGGCGTACGAGGATGGTAGCGAGCAGAACGAGATGCTGTATCGCGGCATCGCCAAGCGCGCCTTCGAGCGCCGCTTCCAGCTTGCCGAACACGTCGAGGTCAAGGGCGCTTCGCTGAAGAACGGCCTTCTGCACATCGATCTCGTCCGCGAGATCCCGGAAGCCATGAAGCCGCGCAAGATCGCCATTTCGGACACGTCCGAGGTCGAGGCGACGCAGATCGAGGCGCACACCGCCTGATTTCGCACGATCGTATGGACATCAAGACGGCGCCCGTTCGGGCGCCGTTTTCGTTTGTGCGATGTATAAACCTGAAAGAATCTAGCCGAGGCTTTCGAGCAGACGATCGACGTCGCCTTCGGAGGAGGCGAAGCTCGTGACCATGCGGGCCATCATTTCGTCCTCGCCGATTTCGCTTCGAACTGCGCGTGGCGGCATCCAGTCCATGACGACGGCGCCGGCGGTACGAAGGGAATCGACCCTTGCCTTTTCGATGATCGGAAAGAGCTCGTTGGTCTGCGTTTCCCAGCCGAGGCGGGCATGGTCGCTCGCCGCGATGCCGGCGCGCAACCGGTCGGCCATGGCGTTTGAATGGCGGGCGAGATCGAGCCAGAGGTCGTCCTCGAAATAGGCGTCGAACTGCGCCGCGACGAACCGGCTCTTGGAAAAGAGCTGCGCCGCCCGCTTGCGGATGAACGGCACGTCGCGCGCCATCTCCGGGTTCATGAAGACGAGTGCCTCGGCGCACCAGCAGCCGTTCTTCGTGCCGCCGAAAGAAACGATATCGACCCCGCGCTTCCACGTCATTTCGGCCGGAGAAAGGCCGAGATGAACGAGCGCGTTGGCAAAGCGCGCACCGTCCATATGCAGCGGCAGGCCGTAGCGCTTGGCGATGCCGGCGATGCGTTCGATATCCTCCGGCGCGTAGACCGTTCCGACCTCGGTCGGTTGCGTCATCGTGATGGCCATCGGCTGGCCGGTATGCACCACGCCCGGCGCGAAGCGCGCCACTTCGGCCTCCAGGGCGTCGGTGTCCATCCGGCCCGCCGCACCGTCGATCGGTACGAGGCGCGCGCCGTTGGTGAAGAATTCCGGCGCACCGCATTCGTCCTCGATGACGTGCGCCTCCGAGTGGCAGAAACTGACGCCGCCGGGCCGATTGACGCTGGCGAGTGCCAGCGAATTGGCGGCCGTTCCGGTGCCGACGAAGAATACGGCGACCTCGCGTTCGAAGAGGGTGTTGAAGCGCTCCTCGATCTTTCGGTCGAGATCGCTCGTGCCGTAGGCTGCGGCGAAGCCGCCGGCATGGCGGGCAAGCGCCTCGCCGATCGCGGGATGGGCGCCGGCCCAGTTGTCGGAAGCAAAGATCATGGTACCTCGGTCTCGCTCTTTATTCGCGCAGACGACGATCCGATGGGATGATCCGCGGACCGCGGCGGGAGTTGCCCTCGGCTTATCCCCGTTGCCGCACCGCGGCAAGGCATGCCGGCCGCGGTTCGCGGGCGCGGCAAGTTTGCGTTGGCCAGGGTCGCTTCGTCGTGCGAAAATTGCGCGAAAGGGCGGCGCAACGAAAGATAGAGGCTCTAACGCGATTTTGCTGCTTGTGGACGGCTTGCGTATTCGCAGGTTTTCTGGCAATAGAAGGCCTCGATAGGACAGGAATGCTGTCCTAATTCGGCGTTTTGCGGTCGGAGACCTGCTTTAGTCCGACAAGCGCCCTATACTGGGTGGAGTTTCCGCGGGAAGGACGAAGTGACTCGCGTGAGGAAGCGCCGTCGATCGGGCGGTCCGGCGGACTGCCGATGCTTCGTTACGCCGGGGCCGACGCTTCGTTACGCCGGGAACGCGTCACGACGCGGGCATACCGCTCGAAGATCCGGCCATGCGGTGACGGCCGTCCTTCCGCCCATCGGGGAGGAAGGGGAAAAGCCGACCCCGGACAAGCCCGAATGGCTGCCGGTCGCGAGGAAGGAGACAGGGACGATGACGCATCATACGCCATCCAGAGCCAAGGCCGAGGCCTCGACGACCGCGTCCGCGCGCAAACCGCAGCGCGCGGCGGGCGCATCCGCCCTGCCGCCTCGCCAGGGCATGTACGATCCGCGCAAGGAGCACGATGCCTGCGGCGTCGGCTTCGTCGCGCAGATGAAGAACGTCGCCTCGCACCAGATCGTGCGCGACGGGTTGGCGATGCTCGAAAACCTCACCCATCGCGGCGCCGTCGGCTCCGATCCGTTGATGGGCGACGGTGCCGGCCTGCTCGTCCAGATCCCGCATCGCTTCTTTGCCGAAGAGATGGAAAAGCAGGGCGTGTCGCTGCCGGAACCCGGCAAGTACGGCGTCGGCCATATCTTCATGCCGCAGGATGCCGAACAGCGCGCGCATATCGAAGAGGTCGTCGCCGAGGTGGTGGCGGAACAGGGCGAGACGCTTCTCGGCTTCCGCGACGTGCCGACGGACAACGCCTCCCTTTCGAACGCGGCGGACGTCGCAGCGACGGAGCCGGTGCACCGGCAGGTCTTCATCGGCCGCGATCCAGCGATCCTCACCGACGCCGATTACGAGCGCAAGCTCTTCCTCATCCGCAAGGTGATTTCCGGGCGCATCTACGAGGAAGCCGGAACCGACGACAATGGCTTCTACATCGTCTCGATGTCGGCGCAGACGATCGTCTACAAGGGCATGTTTCTCGCCTACCAGCTGGGCGCCTACTACCCGGACCTGACCGACGAGCGCTTCGAGTCCGCGCTCTGCCTCGTGCACCAGCGCTTCTCGACCAACACGTTCCCCTCGTGGAAGCTCGCGCACCCCTATCGCATGGTCGCCCATAACGGCGAGATCAACACGCTTCAGGGCAACACGAACTGGATGGCCGCGCGCCAGGCGGCCGTTTCCTCGCCGCTCTTCGGATCCGACATCTCCAAGCTCTGGCCGATCTCCTATCCCGGCCAGTCGGATACCGCGTGCTTCGACAACGCGCTCGAGTTCCTGGTGCAGGGCGGCTATTCGATGCCGCACGCCATGATGATGCTCATTCCCGAAGCGTGGTCGGGCAACAACCTCATGTCGCCCGCGCGCAAGGCCTTCTACGAGTACCATGCTGCCCTGATGGAGCCGTGGGACGGGCCGGCGGCGGTGACCTTCACCGACGGCGTGCAGATCGGCGCGACGCTCGACCGCAACGGGCTTCGACCCGCGCGCTACGTCGTCACCGACGACGACCGCGTGATCATGGCTTCGGAAGCCGGCGTGCTGCCGGTGAAGGAAGAGACGATCGTCCAGAAGTGGCGCCTCCAGCCCGGCCGCATGCTCCTGATCGACCTCAAGAAGGGCCGGATCGTTTCCGACGAGGAGATCAAGTCCGAGCTTGCCAACGAGCATCCTTATGCGGAGTGGCTGAAGCGCACGCAGCTGATCCTCGAGGAGCTCTCGCCGGTGGAGCCGCGCGCGTTGCGGCGCGACGTCTCGCTGCTCGATCGCCAGCAGGCCTTCGGCTACACGCGCGAGGACACCAAGTTCCTGATGGCGCCGATGGCGACGACCGGGCAGGAAGCGATCGGCTCGATGGGGACGGACACGCCGATCTCGGCGATGTCGTCCAAGGCGAAGCTTCTCTACACCTATTTCAAGCAGAACTTCGCGCAGGTTACCAATCCGCCGATCGATCCGATCCGCGAGGAACTGGTGATGAGCCTCGTCTCCTTCATCGGTCCGCGTCCGAACATCCTCGATCACAAGGGTGCGGCGCGCAAGAAGCGGCTCGAGGTGCGCCAGCCGATCCTCACCAATGCCGATCTCGAAAAGATCCGTTCGATCGGTCACGCGGAGGACCGCTTCGACACCAAGACGCTCGACTGCACCTTCGAGGCGAGCGAGGGCGAAGAGGGCTTCGCCCCTGCGCTCGAGCGGCTTTGCGCACGTGCCGAAGAGGCGGTGACGAGCGGCTACAACATCATCATCCTTTCCGACCGCCAGCTCGGGCCCGACCGGATCGCGCTTCCCGCGCTGCTCGCGGTCGCGGCCGTCCATCACCACCTCATCCGCCGTGGTCTGCGCACCTCGGTCGGTCTCGTGATCGAGACGGGCGAACCGCGCGAAGTGCATCACTTCGCCTGTCTTGCGGGCTTCGGTGCCGAGGCGATCAACCCCTACCTCGCCTTCGACACGCTGCAGGACATGCACCGCAAGGGCGATTTCCCGCCCGAGGTGGACCAGAACGAAGTGGTCACGCGCTACATCAAGGCGATCGGCAAGGGGCTTCTCAAGGTCATGTCCAAGATGGGCATCTCGACCTACCAGTCCTATTGCGGCGCGCAGATCTTCGACGCGATCGGCCTTTCGTCGTCCTTCGTCGAGCAGTTCTTCACCGGTACGGATACCCGCATCGAAGGGGTGGGGCTGGCCGAGATCGCGCGCGAGACCTGCGAGCGGCACGCCGAAGCTTTCGGTGCAGACCCGACCCTTGCCTCCACACTTTCGATCGGCGGGGAATACGCCTATCGCGTGCGCGGCGAAAAGCACGCCTGGACGCCGGACGCCGTCGCTTCCCTGCAGCACGCCGTGCGCGGCAATTCACGAGACCGCTACCGCGAGTTCTCGCAGCAGATGAACGCCGACGCGCACCGCTACAACACGATCCGCGGACTCTTCACCATCAAGTCCGCGGAACAGAGCGGACGCGCACCGGTTCCGGTCGACGAGGTCGAGCCGGCTGCCGAGATCGTCAAGCGTTTCTCGACGGGAGCGATGTCCTTCGGCTCGATTTCCCGCGAGGCGCATACGACGCTCGCACGCGCCATGAACGCGATCGGCGGCAAGTCGAACACGGGCGAGGGCGGCGAGGAGCCGGACCGATTCCTGCCGCTCTTCAACGGGGCCGCCAACCCGGAGCGCTCGGCGATCAAGCAGATCGCGAGTGGCCGCTTCGGCGTGACGACGGAATATCTCGTCAATTCCGACATGATGCAGATCAAGGTCGCCCAAGGGGCCAAGCCCGGCGAGGGCGGCCAGTTGCCCGGCCACAAGGTCGACGCGACGATCGCCAAGGTGCGCCATTCGACGCCCGGCGTCGGCCTGATCTCGCCGCCGCCCCACCACGACATCTACTCGATCGAGGATCTGGCGCAGCTGATCTACGACCTGAAGAACGTCAATCCGGCGGGCGACGTCTCCGTGAAGCTCGTCTCGGAGGTCGGTTGCGGCACGGTCGCCGCCGGCGTGGCGAAGGCTCGGGCCGACTATATCACCATCGCCGGCTATGACGGCGGCACCGGTGCCTCGCCGCTGACCTCGCTGAAGCATGCCGGCAGCCCTTGGGAGATGGGGCTCGCGGAGACGCACCAGACGCTCGTGCTGAACGGTTTGCGCTCGCGCATCGCGCTGCAGGTCGACGGTGGGCTTCGCACTGGCCGCGACGTCATGATCGGCGCACTGCTGGGCGCCGACGAGTTCGGCTTCTCGACGGCTCCGCTGATCGCGGCCGGCTGCATCATGATGCGCAAGTGCCATCTGAACACCTGTCCGGTGGGCGTGGCGACGCAGGATCCGGTGCTGCGCAAGCGCTTCAAGGGCGCGCCCGAGCATGTCGTGAACTACTTCTTCTTCGTCGCCGAGGAAGTGCGCGAACTGCTCGCCGAGATGGGCTACCGCAGCCTCAACGAGGTGATCGGCCAGTCCGACCTTCTCGCCAAGGACGAACTCATCGACCACTGGAAGGCCAAGGGTCTCGACTTCACGGGCGTCTTCTACAAGCCGGACGCGCCGAAGGAAGCGACCTACTGGACGCAACGCCAGAAGCATCCGATCGACGATATTCTCGATCGGGAGCTGATCGAAAAGGCCATGCCGGCGCTCGAAAACAAGGAGCCGGTCGCCTTCGAGGTGCCGATCCAGAACGTCAACCGTTCGGTCGGAGCGATGCTTTCCGGCGAGCTCGTCAAGCGCTACGGCCACAAGGGGCTGAAGGAGGATACGATTGCCGTGACCCTAAAGGGCACGGCCGGCCAGTCCTTTGGTGCCTTTCTGGCGCACGGCGTGTCGTTCACGCTCTTCGGCGACGGCAACGACTATGTCGGCAAGGGCCTTTCGGGCGGGCGTATCGTCGTTCGACCGCCGGCGGGCAGCCGCATCAAGCCCGAGAATGCGATCGCCGTCGGCAACACGGTGCTTTACGGCGCGATCGAAGGCGAATGCTACTTCCGCGGCGTCGCCGGCGAACGTTTCGCCGTGCGCAACTCCGGGGCAGTCGCCGTTGTCGAGGGTGTCGGCGACCACGGCTGCGAATACATGACGGGCGGCATCGTCGTCGTGCTCGGCGGCACGGGCCGCAACTTCGCGGCCGGCATGTCCGGCGGCGTCGCCTACGTGCTCGACGAGGATCAGACCTTCACGACCCGGTGCAACATGGCGATGGTCGATCTGGAGCCGGTGCCGGAGGAGGACGACATCCTCGAAAAGCTGCACCATCACGGCGGCGACCTCATGCACAAGGGCCGCGTCGACGTCTCTGGCGACATGACCCGCCACGACGAGGAGCGCCTTTTCCAGCTCATCACCAACCATCTGCACTTCACGGAGTCCGACCGCGCCCGGGAAATCATCGACAACTGGGCCGACTACCGGCCGAAGTTCCGCAAGGTGATGCCGGTCGAATACCGCCGGGCACTGGAGGAGATGGAGCGCATGCGCATGGGTGTGGCTGCGGAGTGAGGTTGGTTCCTGTTTATGCTATGGCTTAGCGGGCTTGGAGATGTTCGATGAACGAGTTTCATGCTGGCGTTCTGCGCAGGACCATAAGGGTCGCCCATGATGCCGATGGCCAGACGCTACATATTCCGAAGGACTGGGCGTTTTCCGAAGACGAGGTCGATTTGATCCGCAACGAAGATGGCTCCCTAAGGGTCGAAGGTCGTCGAGCGCGGCGGACGCCGAAGGAACTGGTAGAATGGCTGCGTTCCCAACCACCGATCGAAGAAGACTTTCCGGAAATCGAGGATCTTCCGCCTGAGCCGGTCGATCTCGATCCGAAGGAATGAGGTTTCATCTCGACACAAACATCGTATCCCACGTGATGAAGTTCCCGGATGGCGCGGCAGCAAAGCGAGTGAGCGAACTCGATACGTCGATGTTGAGCGTCAGTTCGATCGTTGCCGCGGAGCTTCGCTTCGGCGCCATGAAGAAGGGTTCGCAACGGCTCGCTCTTCTAGTTGAAGAGATACTGACCGATCTGAACGTCTTGCCGTGGGATCAACCGGCCGACGTCCATTACGCCCGACTGCGCACCGAACTGGAACGTGCCGGCCTGCCAATCGGCCAGAACGACATGCTGATCGCAGCCCATGCGCTTGCCATGGATGCCACGCTGGTCACGGACAACGAACGTGAATTTGCCCGGGTGACGGGCTTGAAGACGGAGAACTGGTTGCAATCCTAACGGAGGACCGCAACCGCTTCGGGAGAGAAACGATGGCAGACATGATCCTCTACGGCTTCGACGGCAGCACCTATGTGCGCACCGTCAGGATGCTTCTCGCGGCAAAGGGCGCCGAATACGAGCAGGTACCGGTGAACGTGCTGAAGGGCGAGCCCAGGCAGCCCGAGCACCTGGAGCGCAACCCCTTCGGCAAGGTGCCGGTCCTCGATGTCGACGGAATGCGCCTTATCGAGACGAACGCGATCGCGCGGTATCTGAACGATACGCTTTCCGGACCGTCCTTCGTGCCGCAGGACGCGAAGGACCGCGCGCGCATGGACATGACGATCGGTATCGTCGACTCCTATGCCTACGGTGCGCTGCTCGGCGGTCTTCTGAACTACCATCTCTTTGCCGAGTCCGAGGAAGACAAGGACGAGGACGCCCGCAAGCAGGGGATCGACGACCTTCGGCTCTCGCTGCGCGAAATCATGAAGCTGCGTGGCGACGATCCATGGATCGCCGGTGATGCGATGTCGCTCGCCGACCTTTATCTCGCGCCGCTTTGCTTTTATGTCGAGCAGACGCCGGACAAGGAGACGGTCCTCGACGTACCGGGTCTTGCGGATTGGTGGCAGCGCATGAAGCGCGAGGCGATCTATACGCAGACCGAGCCCGATCTCGGCTGATCCGGGGTACGGACGAGACAACGACGAACGGACGAAGGCCAGTGCGGCATACGCTGCCCGGCCGTCAACGGAACGGAACACGCATGGGCAAGGTAACGGGCTTTCTCGAGATCGACCGGCAGACGGCAAAGTATCAGCCGGCCTCCGACCGCATCCGGCATTTCAAGGAATTCACCATTCCGATGTCGGACCAGGAAGTGCAGAAGCAGGCCGCGCGCTGCATGGATTGCGGCATCCCGTACTGTCACGGGCCGACGGGGTGTCCGATCCATAACCAGATTCCGGACTGGAACGACCTCGTCTATGCGGACGATTGGGAAGAGGCGATCCGCAATCTGCACTCGACCAACAATTTTCCCGAGTTCACTGGCCGCATCTGTCCCGCCCCGTGCGAGGAAGCCTGCACGCTGAACCTCGAGGATACGCCCGTCGCCATCAAGACGATCGAGCAGGCGATCGCCGACAAGGCCTACGAGCTCGGCTTCGTGACGCCGCAGCCGCCGACCTTCAAGACCGGCAAGACCGTCGCGGTCATCGGCTCAGGCCCGGCCGGCATGTCCGCGGCTCAGCAGCTCGGCCGCGCCGGCCACGACGTCCACGTCTACGAGCGCGAGAGCAAGATTGGCGGGCTGCTGCGCTTCGGCATTCCCGACTTCAAGATGGAGAAATACTTCATCGATCGTCGCGTCGCGCAGATGGAAGGCGAGGGCGTCACCTTCTTCGCCGGCGTCAATATCGGCGTCGACAAGACGATGGACGAACTCTTCGCCGAATACGACGCCGTCATCTATTGCGGCGGCTCGGAGACGCCGCGCGATTCGGGTATCCCGGGCACGGATCTTGCCGGTGTCCACGACGCGATGCCCTTCCTCGTGCAGCAGAACAAGCAGGTCGCACGCGAGAACGTGCCGGCGACGGCATGGTCGTCCGACCCCGTCAACGCCGGCGGCAAGCACATCGTGGTCGTTGGCGGTGGCGATACGGCTTCGGACTGCGTCGGCACGGCGTTTCGCCAAGGAGCCGTGCGCGTCACGCAGCTCGACATCCGCCCCCGTCCGCCGGAGAGGGAAGACAAGCTCGCCGTGTGGCCCTACTGGGCGACGAAGATGCGTACGTCTTCCTCGCAGGCCGAGGGCGTGGATCGGGAATTCCAGGTCGGCACGCTCGAATTCGTCGGCGAGGACGGCAGGCTGACCGGCGTGAAATGTTGCGAGGTCGACGAGAAGCGCAAGCCGGTCGAGGGCACGGAGTTCGTCATCAAGGCCGATCTCGCCTTCATCGCCATCGGCTTCCGCGGACCGTTCGGGGACAGCGTCGTCGCCGATCTCGGCGACAGGCTGAAGATTGGCGTCGATCGCCGCGGGGCGACTTTCGTCGAGGCCAACGACGCCGACTATCGGACCTCCGTCGACAAGCTATGGACCGCCGGCGACGTGCGTCGCGGCCAGTCGCTCGTCGTCTGGGCGATCCGGGAAGGGCGCCAGGTCGCCAATGCCGTGGACACGGCGTTGACCGGAAGCACGACGCTGCCGCGGTAACGAAGACGAGCCAAGGCTCTTGGTGGGTACGGCTTCACCTGGAGCGCCGGCGCCGGCGTTCCTCCGCGGTTCGGCTACTGGCTGGCCTGCGTCATTTCGGACGGTTCCTTCGCGTCCGCGGAGACCTTGCGCATGGGGCGGCCCGACTTTCCGGCCTTTCCGATTGCCTGAAATGTCGACGGATCGCGTGGATGGGGTCCGCTGTCGCCCGCCTTGGGCGCCGCATTCTGCACGGTCTTTTCCTGTTCGGGCTTCTTCGCGCGCTCGCCGAGCGGCCAGCGGAAATCGTCGGCCCGACCCATGGGCGGTGTCCCGGTCTTTCCATCGCGAACGAGCATGGCGCGCGGCGAATTATCGTCGACCGGCAGTGGTTTCGCGCCGAGAAGGGACGAGGCGCCGTCGAGATCGGGATTGGTCAGGCTGATCGGTTCGGTCTGCTTGACTTCCTGCGGTTTCGAAACCCGGAGCGAGCCGAGATCCGGCAGGTCGTCGCCGGAAAGCTTGGCGACATCCTCGCTGGCCGAGTCGCCGAGTAGGCGCCGGGCGGGCTTTTCCACGTAGAAGGCGAGCTTGCGCTTGCCGGCGCGCGTCAGGTTGATGCCGTCGGAGCCGCGCAGGCGCACCTGCTGGCCGTTAATGTCCGGTCCGGTATAGACGAAGTTTCCGTCCTCGTCGGTAAAGCCGTCCCATGTGTCGACGAAGGTGCCGCCGGTCTTGCTCGCCACCGAACGGAAGATGCTGTCGAAGGCGAGCATGTCGGCCGACATCGCCGGGGACTTGAAGGCGGGCACGCCTGCCCAAAGCAGCGGGATGTCCCGTTTGGTGACGGCGTTGGCAAGTGCAGTCGCGCGGTCGGTATAGGCCGCGGTCCAGGCGTCCGAGCGCACGGGCGCGCTCTTTCCGTCGATACGCAGGTCCTGCCGGTCGTTGGCGCCGATCTCGACGACCACGATCGAAGGCTTCGTTTCGTCGAGGATGGAACCGATCTGGCCGGGCCAGTCGTAATAGTCGTCGCGAACGAGACCGGAGGAACCCTTGGAGCGGTCGACGATCTCGACGCCCGGCGACTTCTCGAAAGCCTCGCTCAGCCCGTCGGCAAGGCCGCTCGCCATGAAATCGCCGACGACGAGGATCGTCAGGGCGTTGTCGACCTTCTCGACCTTCGGCTCGGGCGGCGGAGCAGGCTTGCTCGCCCGGTGCGGGGAAGAATGGGACGAAGAGGGGGAAGGGGCCGAACGCGGACTGGAACGCTGGCGCGGTGCCTTGGGTGCCGGCGGATGGCGCTGCAGGTTTTCGGAACGCTGGTGGTTGCCGAAGATCACGTCGAGGATGGAACGCGCCGCGGCGGGTGTCGGTGCCACGAATGCGAATGCGAGAATCACGAGAAGACCGGCCGCGACAGGACGGCCGATGCGCTTCTTCCTATCTTTCCGATGTCCGTGCATCGCTCGCACCCGTTGTTGCAGGTGCTGCGGCGCAAGCCTAGCGTCGCAGCGCTTCGAGCACCTTGTGGGACGGTTCACCGTCGGCGGTCAAGCCGTTCTGTTCCTGGAAGGCGGCGATCGCCGCGCGCGAACCGGAACCCAGATTGCCGTCGATGTCGCCCGCGTAGTAGCCGAGCGATTTCAGCCGCGTCTGGATCTCGAATTTCTGGCTTACGTCCAGCGATCCGGCCGGTCGCGGCCAGGACTGGTCCACGCCGCCGTAGCCGGCGATGCGGTCTGCAAGGAGGCCGACGGCGAGTGCGTAATAGTCGGACTGGTTGTAGTGCTTGATGACGTAGAAGTTGCGCGCCATCAGGAAGACCGGCCCGTCGGACCCGCCAGGCATCTTCAGCACCGCGTCCCTGCCCGGAACGGGAAAGCCCTTGCCGTCGGGCCGCGTGAAGCCGAGGGCGGCCCACTGGCGAAGCGTCTTTTCCTGGCCCTTGTAGCGCGCGCCGCCGGAAGGCAGCACCGCTTCGTAACCCCATGTCTGACCCGTGCGCCAGCCGTTCTTGTGCAACAGATTGGCCGAACTCGCCAGCGTGTCGGCGACCGAGCGCCAGATGTCCCGCCGGCCGTCGCCATCGGCGTCCACGGCGTAGATGTCATAGCTCGTCGGGATGAACTGGGTCTGTCCCATGGCACCTGCCCACGATCCGAACATGCCGTTCGGCTCCACATCGCCGTTCTGCAGGATCTTCAATGCGGAAATGAGCTGCTGGCGCGCGTATTTCGCGCGGGACTTGTCGTAATAGGCAAGCGTCGCGAGCGCGCGGGGCACATAATGCAGGCGGCTCGGATCCTGAAGGACGGCGCCGTAATTGGATTCCATCGACCAGATGGCGAGAAGCACGCTGCGGTCGACGCCGTAACGCTGCTCGATCGCCGCAAGCGTCGAGGCGTAGCGTTTGCCCATGCGGCGGCCGTTTTCGACCGTGAAGGCGTTCACGTGGGAGTCGAGATAATCCCAGATCTTGGTCGTGAATTCGGGCTGGTTGTGCGCTTTTTCGAGCGTTTCGCGATCCGGCGAATTGACGCCGGAAAAGGCCTTCCGGTAGGTGCTGCGCGTTACGCCATAGCGTGCGGCCACCGAATAGAAGTTGGAAATCCAGTCGGTAAAGCCCGATTGCGCGTCTGCCGGGGCGGGCGCAATCGCGCAGGCGACGACCGCTGCGGCCAGCATGCCGCGCAGCGCCACCTTCGAACCCGGAATGGAACCCTTTCTCGCCTTCATCGCTTACCTCCGCGCCTGATATGCACGATCACGGCGGTTCGGCACCGGACGATTCCGGGCCGGGGTGGGCATTCGATAGCGCTTGCCCCCGTGCCGCCTCACTAACGGACCGTAAAGGAGGAACGTCAACAAACCCTTTACCATGCCTCGCCCGACTTGCAGTGCAATTCGATCACAAGCATAAGAAGATGACCGCTTTCTGACGCGTTCTGCGCGAAGCGGGCCGGCCTATCGCAGACGTACAGGATTGAAGCCGAATGACTCAGCACAAGCGCGTTCGCAAAGCCGTATTCCCCGTCGCCGGGCTCGGAACCCGATTCCTGCCGGCGACCAAGACCGTGCCGAAGGAAATGCTCACCGTCGTCGACAAGCCGGTGATCCAGTATGTGGTCGACGAGGCCCGCGAGGCCGGTATCGAGCAGCTGATCTTCGTCACCGGGCGCAACAAGGACGTCATCGAAGACTATTTCGATGCGCAGGTCGAGCTCTACGAGACGCTGCAGCAGCGCGGCAAGACCGAGGAACTCGACCGGCTGAAGAAGCTGCAGCCCGGCGCCGGCCAGACGAGTTTCACCCGCCAGCAGGACCCGCTCGGCCTCGGCCACGCCGTATGGTGCGCGCGCAACATCGTCGGCGACGAGCCGTTCGCACTGCTCCTTCCCGACATGGTGATGCAGTCCGAAAAGAGCTGCCTTGCGGGGATGATGGAGCTTTACGAGAAGACCGGCGGCAACATCCTTTCGGTCGAGGAATGCGAGCCGGGCGAAGAGCACAAATACGGCATCGTCGGCGTCGGCGAAGAACTCGACGGCGGCTTCCGTATCACCGGCATGGTCGAAAAGCCGGAGAAGGGAACGGCACCCTCGAACCTCTTCCTGGACGGGCGCTATATCCTTCAGCCGGAAATCTTCGGCCTTCTCGAAAAGCAGGAAACCGGCGCGGGCGGCGAGATCCAGATCACGGATGCGATGCTGCGGCTTGCCGAAACCCAGAGCTTCGCGGGCTATCGCTTCGAGGGTAACACCTTCGATTGCGGAGCGAAGGACGGGTTCATCAAGGCCAATGTCGCCTTCGCGCTCGACCGCGAGGACATTCGCTCGAAGGTCGAAGCGGACCTGCGCGCGCTCATCAGCAACAGCTGAACCGGTCAGCCTCTCCCTTCGCGTGAGGGGGAGGGCGCATCGACGTACCCGCCATAATGGAGGCGGACGGCCTGATGCTGGGCCGGCCGTTGCCGGCGGACGGCCCGGCTGCCGACATGGGGGTGTTGCCTGCCGGCATCACCCGTTGCTGATATGCACTTCATCCGCTCACGCCAGCGTGAGATCGCGGGCGCGGGCATGGTGCCGGCGCCCGGATACTGGCACCCCTCACGCCACGCGTGGGGCGGGGGTCTCCGCGTAATCCCTTCATGGTCGACGCGCGGAACCACGCTCGGCCGGCTTTACCGGAGACGATGATGATAAAGACACGCATGGCCGCGTGCGTTGCCGTTTGCGCGATCGCAAGCTGTGGTGCGGCGCACGCCCAGTCGAACATGACCAAGCAGCAGAGCTCCAGCAAGCCGCTGGCCGAACAGAACTACCTTCGCTTCGGTACATCCGAACGCAACGTCACGATCGCACCGTTCATCCAGTTCGACATCGGTTCGGCGGATGCCGATCCCTACGGAGCGTTCGGGACCGATCTCGACCGCGACACGGATTTCCGCCGCGCCCGCATCTATGCGAGCTTCGACTACGACGCGTTCGGCGGGCTGCTGACCGTCGACTTCGCGAACGACGACGCGCCGCTCACCTATCTCTTCGTCAATTACGACATCACCGACGAACTGACCGTGCAGCTCGGCCAGCAGGACGAGCCGTTCAGTCTCGAAGACATGATCGGCTCGCGCTCGGAAACCTTTGCCGAGGCGGGTCTCAACGCGGCCCTCGTTCCGGCAAACAACGTCGGCGCGGCGCTGATCTACGGCACCGACCATTACAGCCTTTCGGGCGGTGTGTTCTTCGCCGACCTCAACCACGACGATCTAGGCCGCAACGGCACGGGCGTGACCGGACGGGCCACCTTCGCCCCGATCGCCACGGACGACGAGGTGATCCATTTCGGCCTCGGCATGACCTATCGCGACGGCTTCGACAACACCACGAGCTACGGCGGCGGTTCGGGCTCCTACCTCGTCAAGCCGACGCCGATCTCGACGGGTACCTTCGCGGATCCGGGTCGTTATTTCGCGACGAACTTCGAGTTCGCCGCCGAACGCGGCCGGTTCTCGCTGCAGTCGGAATTCACCGTCGCCGAACAGGACGACGGTATGCGCGGCGACAGCACGCTTTACGGCGGCTACGTGTTTGCCGCTGCCTTCCTGACGGACGATACGCGGCCCTATTCGGCCGCCTCCGGCAGCTTCGGCAAGGTCGACCCGACGAGTTCCTTCTTCGAGGGCGGAACGGGTGCCGTGCAGGTAGGTGCCCGGCTGAGCTTTCTCGATCTCGACGATGCCGGCGGAAGTGCAGGCCGGGAAGTCGCCGTATCGGGTGTCGCGAACTGGTATCTGTCGAGCCAGATCCGCGTGACCGGCGACGTCACCCATACGGAGGTGACGAGCGGCCCGCGTGACGATTCCTCGATCGACGCTGCGGTTCTCAGGCTTTCCTACATCTACTGAGTTGCAACGGGGCGGTCCGCCTATCGGCGGGCCGTCAGCCCGAGGGTGGCGCTCAGTTCGCGGTCGCCCTCGCCATGCTCTGGCCGCGTGACGGCGTAGGCCGCCTCCGCGTCGATGGCGAGGTCGTGCGTCAGGTACCAGCGCACACCCAGCCCGAGCGAATAGGCATTCTCGTCGGCGACCTCGCTTGCGAGGTAGTTACGGCGGAGATAGCCGGCCGAAAGGGTGGCGACGACGTCGTAACGCACCTGCTGCTCGAGCGTGGTCGCGAGCGAATAGGTGATCGGCCCGCTGCGCCCGGCTGCCGTCGCGTCTTCCAGCCGGGTCGCGAGATCGAGCGAGATGTTCGTGCCGCGATGCGGCGACCAACGCGCGCTGCCGTCGAGCGCCAGACCGTCGAGATCGGAAAGCCGATCGTCCTCGAAGCGACGCAGCACGTAGCCCGTGGCCAGTTCGCCGCCGAGCTTCTCCCCGAAATCCGCGTTCACGCCGGCTTCCAGCCGATAGGTGTTCGACGAGCGCCGATACCCGGCATCGTCGACCCGCTGGTCGTAGCGCTTGCGCTCGTAGGAAGCCTGGAGAAAAGGCGTCAGCACGCCCGACGGACGATAGTCGACGCGCGTGTCGATTTCGCCCGAAAGCGCATCCCGATCGTCCTGCGAGAGCGTCGTGCCGTCGGCAAGCTTCACGTCGCCATAGGCCGTATGGTCGACATGCGCGGCGAGCGTGCCGCGCAGCTTCGCCAATTCGCGCGCGATCTTGGCACCGCCGCCGATGGTCTGGATCGTCGCCTGTCGTTCGGCATTTTCGACGGCGTTCTCGTCGGTGACCGATTCGCGACGGAAATCGTAATTGGCCGTGAAGTCCGCCGTAGTCGCTTCGGCGAGGTCGAGCGCGAAATCGGCGTCGATCGAGGCGCTCGGTTCCGTCGCGCCATCGCCGGAAATATTCTTCTGGTAGATCCCCGACCCTTCGACGGTCAGCGTCCGGCGACCCCAGTCGGCAAGAAGCGTCGCGTCGATCTCGCTCTGCGAATAGATGCGGCTCGTCTTCCGGCCGTCGAGCTTGCGGCTTTCCGCGCCGATCGACTGGGTGATCTCGGGACGCAGCACGAAGACGCCGCGGCGGATGCCGGGCGCCTGGTCGAGCGGGATGTCCGGCGGCGGCGTACCGCGCGGTGCGATCGAATTTTCAGGTCGGTTCAGTCGTCCGAGATCGCCGCGATAGTTCGGCGATGCCGTTCCGGAGATGGCGTTTTCGCGGCTCTGGACGGGAGCGGGCTCGGCAGGTGGCTCGCTCGGCACCGGCGGTAATGCGACGGCATCCGTCGTCCCGTTGTCCTGATTGGTGTCGAGCGGAGCGGCGTCGTCGCTGAGCAGGCCGCGCAGCGTCCCGTCGTCTTGCAAGTTCGAGCCCGCGAGCGAAAAGTTGTCTAAACCATTCGTATCAGCCGTGCCGCTCGTATTCCCGACGTCGATCGCGTCCGTGGCGTCGTTCGTGCCGGAGGTGTCGCTCGTGCCCGCGGTGTCGGCGGCATCCGTCGCCGTTTGCCCGTAGGCGGGGGCGGCAAGGACGAGCATCGTCGCGGCAAGGGACGCAAGACGTCTGGGCCGGCGCGGGCGATTGCGCGTATCGGGCTTGGCGGAAAACATCGGCGTCCGGTGCTTGAAGAGCGATCATGCTTTTCAAACGGTAAAGACGCAGGGTTAAGGCTTCGTTTGCGCCGGCGCGCTCTGCGCATCGTCCGAGGCGCGCTTCGAGCGTTCGACGGTCAGTTCCCGGTCCTTCGCAGCCGTCACCGTCACCGGCGTGCCGGTGGGCATGTCAGGGCCGGCCACGGTCCAGTAGGTGTCGTCGAGCCGGATGCGACCGCGGCCGTTCTCGATCGCGTCGGTCAGCGTCGTCGTACGGCCGACGAGGCCGGCGCTGCGGCGATTGAGCTGCGGTTCGTCCGTGTCCTGCTCGCGGCCGGCCATGACCTGCCGCCCGACCAGCGCGGCGAGGAAGGCGAGGATCGCGAACGCGATGAACTGGATCTGCCACGTCCACCACACGCTGTCCCAATGCAGCAGCGAGACCGCGCCGATGGCGATCGCCGCCGCGCCGATCCAGACGAAGAAGACACCCGGAACCACGACTTCGGCGATCAGCAGTACGAAACCGAGAACCCACCAGCTCCATGGACCGAGCTGGCGGATCAGCATGTCGATCATCTAGCTTTTGTCCTTCGGTGCGGCGAACGGTTCGCCACTGCGTCCAGAGGCGCTCCACGGATCGGTCGTTCCGCCCTGGTTCCGGCGGACCGCCGGTCCCGTCGATCGGGCGGCGTTCGCCGTGCGCTGCATGCCGTCCTGGCGAGGCGGTTCTTCGTCCTCGTGCGCGGCGTTGCCGGATCCGGAGGTCCCGAAGACCTCGCGCGCGATCGCGCCGATGCCGCCGAGCGAACCGATCAGCGCGGACGCCTCCATCGGCATCAGCACGATCTTCTGATTCTTCGCCGTGCCGATCGCCGTCATCGCCTCGGTGTATTTCTGGGCCACGAAATAGTTGATGGCCTGCACGTCGCCGCCGGCGATCGCGTCCGAGACGGCCCGTGTCGCCATCGCTTCCGCCTCCGCCTGGCGTTCGCGCGCCTCGGCCTCCCGGAAGGCCGCCTCGCGCTCGCCTTCGGCTTCGAGGATCGCCGACTGCTTGGCGCCTTCGGCGCGCAGGATCTGCGCGTTGCGGAAACCTTCCGCCTCCAGAACCTGCGCGCGTTTCTCGCGCTCGGCCTTCATCTGCCGTGCCATCGATTCCACGAGGTCGCGCGGCGGTGCGATGTCCTTGATCTCGATGCGCGTGATCTTGATGCCCCAGGGCCGCGCCGCCTCGTCGACCACGCGCACGAGCTTGTCGTTGATCGTGTCGCGGTTGGAGAGAAGCTCGTCGAGGTCCATGCCGCCCATGACCGAACGAATGTTCGTCATGGTCAGGTTGACGACGGCGTATTCCAGCCCCTTCACCTGATAGGCCGCCTGTGCGGCGTTCAGCACCTGATAGAAGGCGACCGCGTCGGCCGAGACGCTGGCGTTGTCGCGGGTGATGACTTCCTGCGTGGGAACGTCGAGCACCTGTTCCATCACGTTCAGCCGCGCGCCGAGGCGATCGATGAACGGGGCGATGACGTGAAGGCCGGGTTCCAGCGTCTTGGTATAGCGGCCGAAGCGCTCGACCGTGTAGGCGAAGCCCTGCGGCACGGTCTTGATGCTGGCCATCAGGATCGCGATGACGAGGACGACGAAGACGACGACCACGACGTCGAAGCCGGTAAATGGCAGGTTCATGCGTTTCCTCCCGAAGGGCGCGTTCGCAGGGTTCCGTGCATCTGGCCGCGGGTAGCCCGATCCGTGACCGGGATGCCGCGCGTCAGACCCAGCCCCGCAATTCCTGTCGCACGACGCTTTCGATCACCGCCATGCCGGCTTCGCTGTCGTTGAGGCAAGGAATATGCGTGAAATGTTCGCCACCATTCGCCTCGAAGCTTTCGTGCGCCTGCACGGCGATCTCCTCCAGCGTCTCGAGACAGTCCGACACGAAACCGGGGTTGATGACGGCGATGCGCCGCACACCTTCCTGCGCGAGCTTCTCGACAGTCTTGTCGGTATAGGGCTGGAGCCACTCCTCCGGCCCGAAGCGCGACTGGAAGGTGATCATCAGCCGCTCCTCCGGCCATCCGAGACGTTCGCGGACGAGGCGTGCCGTCTTGCAGCACTGGCAGTGGTATGGATCGCCCTTGCGGAAATAGGACTGGGGAATGCCGTGGAAGGAGGTCAGCACCACCTCCGGCTCCCAGTCCAGCGTGTCCAGATGCCGTTCGATCGAGCCGGCGATCGCTTCGATATAGGCCGGATCGTCGTGATAGGGCGGGACGGTGCGCAATGCTGGCTGCCAGCGCATGGCAAGCAGTGCCTCGAATGCCTTGTCGTTCACCGTCGCGGTCGTCGGCGCGGAATATTGCGGATAGAGCGGAAACACGAGAACGCGTTCGCAGCCGGCGTCCTTCAATGCGTTCATGCGCTCGGCGATCGACGGCGTGCCGTAGCGCATCGCCCAGTCGACCTCGATCTCCGGATGCGAGGAAAGCGCCTTCGCCAACTGCTCGCTCTGGCTTCGCGTATAGGTGCGCAGGTAGCTTTCGCCCGCCTCGTGGTTCCAGATCGTCTCGTAGGCCTTGGCGTTCTTCGCCGGGCGGGTGTTCAGGATGATGCCGTGCAGGATCGGGTACCATAGCGCCCGCGGCCATTCGATGACGCGCCGGTCGGAGAGGAATTCCTGCAGGTAGCGGCGCATCGCCGGCGTATCGAGACTGTCCGGCGTGCCGAGATTGACGAGCAGGACGCCGACTTTGCCGCAAGCGACGCGCGGATGGTCGGCAGGCGTCGCGTCGGCCGGGGCGGGGCCCGTACGGGAAACGGTGGCGTGCTGGTTCATCAAGGGCTCCGGCGGCCGGCGAGGACTTTCGAACTCGAAGGCAACATAAGGCCGCCGGGAGCGGATTCAATCATCGAAGGGACCGGCCGGCATCACGATGGTGCCCGGACCGGTATCCGCAAGACCGAGGCTTTGGCATCCGCCGCGCGGCGGACGCCGATCGAAACTCAGCCGACGCGGCCGAGCGGGGCGTTGGTACGCTCGAGCACGAACTGCGCGCCGCTGTCGGACGTGCAGTTGAGCTGGTTCGGCGCGACCTGTGCGCAGTTGACGCTGGCGTCCCGGTTGCTGACGCGCGAATGCATGTCGATCTGGACGAGATCGTCGCCCGTGCGCGAATAGGTGCCCGTCGCCATGACCGTGTTCGTGTCGGTCGTCATCGTGCGGAAGCGGCCGTCACGGAAGGTCGAGACGATCCCGTTGTCATCGACCCAGCTTCCCTCGACGCCCCGTTCCGCCGCGTAGTCCGGACCGGGCGCCCCGGTATCGGTCATCGACATGCAACCGCTGAGCGCCACGGAAAGGCCCATCAGACCTGCGAAAACCCCTGCACGATTCATATAATCTCTCCGAAAACGGGGCGGAACATCCGTTCAGCCTCGCGGTAACTGTCTCGTTTGGAAGGGCCACGAACGAAGTCTTGCCTCCATCGGTCGCGACCCCACCTGAGCGCGAAACCCTTAGTGGACGAGAATGTTCCTGAACTGCCAGGGGTCCTCTTCGTCGAGGTCTTCCTCGAAGAGGTTCGGCCGACCGTCGAGCGGGGTCCACTGCGTATAGTGCCCCTCGACGGGACCGAGATAGGGAAGCTGGATCTCCAGGCAGCGCCGATAATCCATCTCGTCCGTCTCGACGATGCCCGCCTCGGGGTTTTCGAGCGCCCAGACCATGCCCGCGAGCACGGCCGAAGTGACCTGAAGGCCGGTCGCGTTCTGGTAGGGCGCGAGCAGCCGCGTTTCTTCGAGCGAAAGGCGGGAGCCGTACCAGTACGCGTTCTTCTCGTGGCCGTAGAGGAGGATGCCGAGCTCGTCGATGCCGTCGACGAGCTCATCCTCGTCGAGCACGTGGAGAACGGGCTGCTGCTCGCCGCCGTTTCCGAACATCTCGTGCAGCGAGAGCACCGCGTCGTTGGCCGGGTGGTAGGCATAGTGCGACGTCGGCCGATAGGTAACCGAGTCGCCCTCGCGCAGCGTGAAGTAGTCTGCGATCGAAACCGATTCGTTATGGGTCACGAGGAAGCCGTACTGCGCGCCTGGCGTCGGGCACCATGTGCGCACCCGCGTGTTGGCGCCGGGCTGCTCCAGGAAGATCGCCGCCTTCGTGCCCGCCTGCTGCTCCTTCGCGTTGTCGGGCATCCATTTTTCGTGGGTTCCCCAGCCGAGTTCGGCGGGTTGCAACCCCTCGGAAATGAAGCCTTCGGCCGACCAGGTGTTCCAGAACACGTCGAACGGCTTCGGCTTCTTCGTACGCTGCGTGTCGCGCTCGGCGATGTGCACGCCCTTCACGCCGACGTCGCGCATCAGGCGCGCCCAGCCCTCGCGGTCGTCCGCTTCCGGCTCCTCGAAGGTGAGATCGATGGTGTGTGCGAGATCGACGAGCGCCTTCTTCACGAACCAGGACACCATGCCGGGGTTGGCGCCGCAGCAGGAAACGGCGGTCGTGCCGCCGGGGTTCGCGGCCTTTTCCTTGCGCACGGTCTCGCGCAGCGCATAGTTCGTGCGATCGGCGTTGCCGCGTCCGCGGTCAAAGTAGAAGCCGGTCCAGGGCTCGATGACCGTATCGATGTAGAGAACGCCGAGTTCGCGGCAAAGCGTCATGATGTCGAGGGAGGACGTGTCGACCGAAAGGTTCACGCAGAAACCCTGCCCATCGCCTTCGGTGAGAAGCGACGATAGGGTCTCGCGGTAGTTCTCCGGCGTCAGCTTCGTGCCGACCACGCGCACGCCGTGCTCGGCGAGAAGGCCCGTCTCGTCCTCGTTCGGATCGATGACGACCATGCGGTTCCTGTCGTATTCGAGGTGCCGCTCGATCAGCGGCAGGGTGCCGCGACCGATGGAGCCGAAGCCGATCATGACGATCGGGCCGGTGATGGTGCCGTGGACCGGGTGAGACTGGTCGCTCATGCTGTCGTTCCTTCTCAATGAGACGTCCTTATGCGCGTTCTTTACCATCCCCGCCCTAAGGCGCTAACCTTCGACCTCGCATCGGAAAAATTTATTTTTCGAGTTGAAGGGCTATTCATGCAATCGCAGGATTGCTGACTTGCTCATATGAAACTTGTGCTCATGTGGTAGAGCAGGGGAAGTGGAATAGAAGGGGGTAAGTATTGGTTGAGATCGGCAATTTAAGCGTTACCGACGAGTATTGTGAGAAGATAGAAGCTACGGTTGACAACCTATCGGAGCGGCTCGGATTAAATCCTGAAAATTTTTTGATCCAGTTCGGTAACGGTGGCGACCCGAATATTTGGGAAAACGTTCCAAATTATCAGTTAATTTTCGGTCCGTATTGCTTTGTATTCAATGGACAGAACCACAAACCTTACTTGGGGAAACTAAATAATGAGAAATCGGCCTATGAAGAAGGGTACTTTCGAGAAGGCCAATTTCTCCCGGAGAATTTGATATCCGAAAACGAATCAATAAAGAGTTTTTCCATAGATGAATTGATGGATAAAAGCCGTTCTCGGGACGAAAAAGTCAGAAATATCGAAATAAACAGATTCATTGAGTATATTAATGAACTAAAATTTTCTACAGATTCATCGAGATATGACGATGTATGTACATCAAACGTCCGTGCAATTGAAAACGCTCGCCGAAAACGTCGAGATCGGCGTTTTCGAGCGGATGTTCTTGCGAGAGGAGGAGGGTGCTGTGTCTGCGGTTGCATGGTGCGGCAATGCTTGGAAGCGGCACATATAGTCGCTGTTTCGTGTGACGGTAGTGATAACGTCAATAACGGTCTCGTTCTATGCGCCAATCATCACAGAATGTTCGACAAGAACCTTTTCAGTATTAGTGCCACTGATTTTACGATAAAATCCGAAAGCACATCAGGCCTTAGCCTTTTCAAAATGGGGATTACCGAAAAGTCGGCGAGTTTAAATCGGGATGTTTCCTGCAATTTGGCTAAGAGAAACAAGATCTGGCGAGGACAAGACGCAAAGATTCGGTAACACGTAGTGTCGTTAAAACGAGATGCATACGTCAGCGCATTATGTAGAACGAGTGCCGTGAAGCAGTAATCCCCCTGTCTGGGCCGATGTAACGAGCGCGTGGAAGGCGAGCGAGTGGTTCCGCTTGGCCAATCTGTTCAACGCGTGCAAGGAAGCCGATCTCGGCAGTACAGTCGTTATGCATGCATGCTAAAAGAACGCTGTCGAACGTGGTGAAGCCGGCTTGCACCTAGACCGATATCGGTCGGCCCCTTGCTGCAGCCGGCATCGAGCACCGTCAGTACGTCGCGATTGGATCTGCCGTAGTGGTCCGGTTGCACTAGACTCTGATAGGTTCGGAATTACCGGCGATTGGTCGCCATCAGTTCCATCCTTGTGCGATCAAGACGCCGGCCGACGGATCACCGGTCCAGCGCTTCGAGTTCGTCGATCATGCCCTCGATCATCGAAAGGCCGCGGCTCCAGAACGCCGGGTCCGACGCGTCGAGGCCGAAGGGTGCGAGAAGCTCCGTATGGTGCTTGGTGCCGCCGGCCTTCAGCATCTCGAAATACTTCTCCTGGAAGCCGCTCTCGGCGTTCCGGTAGACGGCGTAGAGCGAGTTCACCAGACAGTCGCCGAAGGCGTAGGCGTAAACGTAGAACGGCGAATGGATGAAGTGCGGGACGTAGGCCCAGAAGGTCTCGTAGCCTTCGGAGAGTTTGATCGCCGGTCCGAGACTGTCTTCCTGCACCGACATCCAGAGATTGCCGATGTCCTCCGACGTCAGCTCGCCCTCGCGGCGTGCGGTATGCACCTTGCGCTCGAACTCGTAGAAGGCGATCTGGCGCACGACCGTGTTGATCATGTCCTCCACCTTCTGGGAGAGCATGGCCTTGCGCTCCTGCGCGTCGGACGTCTGGTCGAGAAGGGCGCGGAAGGTCAGCATTTCGCCGAAGACGGATGCCGTCTCGGCAAGCGTCAGCGGCGTCGAGGCCATCAGCGCGCCCTGGTCGGCCGCCAGCACCTGATGCACGCCGTGGCCGAGTTCGTGGGCGAGCGTCATCACGTCGCGCGGCTTGCCCATATAGTTCAGCAGGACATAGGGATGGGCCGACGGCACGGTCGGATGCGCGAAGGCGCCCGGTGCCTTGCCTGGAGCGACCGGCGCGTCGATCCAGCGATCGTCGAAGAAACGGCCCGCGATGTCGGCCATTTCCGGCGCGAACCCGCGATAGGCCGAGAGCACGGTTTCGCGCGCATCGCCCCAGCCGATCGTCGTCTGCGGCGTGTCGGGCAGCGGCGCGTTACGGTCCCAGAAATTCATCCTGTCCATGCCGAGCCATTTCGCCTTCATGGCGTAATAGCGATGCGAAATGCGCGGATAGGCCTCGCGTACGGCGGCGGCCAGCGCGTCGACGACCTCTCGCTCGACGCGGTTGGCGAGGTGCATGGAATCGGCGATGTCCTTAAAGCCGCGCCAGCGGTCGGCGATCTCCTTGTCCTTGGCGAGCGTATTGGTGATCAGCGTGAACGTGCGCAGGTTTTCGCGGAAGGTCTTCGTCAGCGCGTCGGCGGCGGCGTGGCGCGTCGGCTCGTCGGGTTCCTGCAGCTTGTTGAGCGCGGGTTCCAGCGTCAGCCTTTCGCCTAGTATCTCGAAGGTCAGGTCGGCCATCGTCTCGTCGAAGAGCCGGTTCCACGCGCCTCGGCCGGTCTGCGTCTTTTCGTGGAAGAGTTCCTCGACGCGATCCTCGAGCTGGTAGGGCTTGTCCTGGCGCAGATCGACGATCCACGGGCGGTAGCGGCGTGCGGTCGCATCCTCCTCGATCGCCTGGTCGACGACCGTGTCGTCGACGCGGTTGAGTTCGAGCTCGAAGAAGAGAAGGTTAGCGCTGGTGTTGGTAATGTGCGACTGCGTGTCGCCGAAGAACTTGGCGTTGCCGGCATCGGTCGTATCGGAGAAGTAGGTCAGGCCGGCATAGGAGACGATGCGGCCCATGACTTCCTGCAGCGCTTCGTATTCGGCGATCGCCTCGCCGAGCCGCCCGGAGCGCGCGGCTTCCTCGATCTTGCCCTTCCAGCGTTCCGCAAAGGCGGGGGCTTCGCGATCGATGTGCTCGAAATCCGCCTTCAGCGCCTCGCTCGTGCGGCCGGGGTAGAGATCGTCGAGGTTCCACCGCGGCAGATCGGTAAGGCCGGCGTCGCGGGCGACGGCAGCCTCGCCTGGTGAAGACGCGATTGCCGGTTCGAGGCGGAAGGAACGCATGGAAGGACCTCTTTGTCGTTGATGCACGTGTGAACGAAGGCTAGGGCGCGCGCGACTTTTTCCCAGCGAAAAGACCTCCGTTAAAATGCGAGGCTTTCCCGCAAGGGGATGTTGTCGCGTCCGTGAGACTGTCGGCCACTGTGAACAAGCCCGTACCCGAGAACAAGGGGCGAAGCGGGCGGGGACGGCTAAAGACATGACGACAGGAACACGCAAGCCCACATCCCAAGGCACGACCGTGCTCGTCGTGGACGACGATCCCGTTCAGCGCCGGCTCCTACGCCATGCGGTGGAGGAAGCGGGCCATACGGCGATCCTCGCAGACGGCGGCGAGGCGGCGATGGTCGAACTCGCACGGGCCGGCACGAAGATCGGCGTCGTTGTGCTCGACCTTTTGATGCCCGACATGGACGGCCTCGCCGTCATGGGCCAGATGCGCGAACGCGCGATCACCGCGCCGGTCGTCGTCCAGACGGGGCAGGGCGGCATCGATACGGTCGTTAGCGCCATGCGCGCCGGCGCCTTCGACTTCGTCGTCAAGCCGGTCTCGCCGAAGCGGCTGCAAAGCGCCATCGACGCGGCGATGCGGCTCGACCGGAAGGAAGGTTCCGGGCGAGCCGGCCGGGGCAGCGCGGCCGGCGGTTTCCGCGACATCGTCTCCGCGAGCCCGGCCATGGAGCGTGCGCTTGAGCTTGCCCGACGGGCCGCCGCCTCGACCATTCCCGTGGTGCTCGAAGGCGAGTCGGGCGTCGGCAAGGAAATGATCGCGCGTGCCATCGGCGGGGCGGGCGAGCGCCGCTCGAAGCCCTTCGTCACCGTCAATTGCGGCGCGATCCCCGAAAACCTCGTCGAAAGCGTTCTCTTCGGTCACGAGAAGGGCGCCTTCACCGGCGCCGGCGAGCGCCATCCGGGCAAGTTCACCGAGGCCGACGGCGGAACGCTGTTCCTCGACGAGGTCGGCGAACTGCCGACAGGGGCGCAGGTGAAGCTGTTGCGCGCGGTGCAGCAGGGCGAGATCGAGACGGTCGGCGCCAAGCGCGTCACCCGGGTCGACTGCCGCATCGTATCGGCGACGAACAAGGACCTGATCGCGGAAGTGAAGGCGGGCCGCTTTCGCGAGGACCTCTATTACCGCCTCGCCGTCTTCCCGATCCTCGTGCCGGCGCTCCGGCGACGCAAGGAGGATGTCCCCCCGCTCGTGCGCCATTTCGTGGAGCGCTTCGCGGGCCAGCAGGGGGTCAATCCCGCGCCACGCGTGCTGCCGGAGACGATGGCGCTCCTGACGGCCTACGACTGGCCGGGCAACACCCGCGAACTCGAAAACGCGCTCTATCGGGCGATCGTTCTTGGCGAGGGACGTGCGCTGACGCCCGACCTCTTTCCGCAGATCGCCGCGCAGCTTCCCGCCTACGACGTGCGCGAGGCGGGCAATACGTTCCGTGTCGTTGCCACCGCCGAACCGGTGCATGAGGACCGGGCGGCGCCGAAGCGGCCGGCGGCAAGCCGCATCACCTTTGCCGAAGACGAGGCGCACATTGCCGACGCGCCCTCGGTGGCACCGGAAACCGAGGAACTGCTGGCGCGCACGGGCGAGCCGGAGGCCGGTCGCGGCGATGCCATCCCCCCGCTCGGACCGGATGGGCAGGTGCGTCCGCTCGCCGAGATCGAGGAGGACGCGATCCGTTTCGCGCTGAAGTTCTACGACGGGCAGATGAGCCGGGTCGCGCGCCGCCTCGGCATCGGTCGTTCGACGCTCTACCGCAAGCTCAAGGAGTACGCGATCGATCCTGCCGACCCCGAACCGGAACGCGTCGCGTAGCTCGGTCTTGCCGCCTTCCGGCGGCTTCCCGTCCGTCGTCAAGTCTAAAGTAGGCTTTTCTTCGTTCGCCGAAGCGGTCCGGCGGCCGAAAGCCGTTTCTGGTTTAGTTCTTGTTAAGCCGGCGTTCACTATACTATAGTCCTCGTCACGGTAGTGGCGGGGATGTCATTGTGTGACCGTAATTTTTGGTCATGCCGTGAGCCACGGAACGCGAACTCGGCGTGCGGGGACCTTCATTGGTGGATTTCGAGACCACGATCGGCAATGCGCCGCCGTGCCGGCGTGCGCGGGAAAATTCCATCGGCCGAACCGGCCGTTCCTTCCTTCGGTTCGTCTTCTTCCTGGCGCTCGTCTGTGCCGGTTTCGGACTGGTCTGCCAGAGCCCGGCGCTCGCCGCGACCCGCTCGTTGAAGGTCGTCAACGTCCATACCGGCGAAAAGGCGATCATCGCCTACAAGCGCAACGGACGCTACATTTCCTCCGGCCTGCAGAAGCTGAACTACATCCTTCGCGACTGGCGCGAGGACAAGGAAATCAAGATGGATCCGCGGATGATCGATCTCCTCTGGGAGGTCTATCAGAAGAGCGGTTCCAACGATTACATCAACATCATCTGCGGCTATCGCACCGGCAAGACCAACGCCATGCTGCGCGGCCGTTCGCGCGCCTCGGGCGTCGCCAAGCAGAGCCAGCACACGCTCGGCAAGGCGGTCGACTTCTTCATTCCCGACGTCAGGCTTTCGACGCTGCGCGAGATCGGCATGAAGTTCCAGGTCGGCGGCGTCGGCTACTATCCGAATTCCGGTTCGCCGTTCGTGCACATGGATACCGGCTGGGTTCGTGCCTGGCCGCGCATGTCGCGCACCCAGCTCGTCAAGCTTTTCCCGGATGGAAAGACGCTGCACCTGCCGCCGAGCGGCAAGCCGCTTTCCGGTTATCAGCAGGCGCTCGCCTCCTACAAGCAGCGCGTGACCGGCAGCTCTATCGCCGTTGCGGGCGGTAGCGCCGACGATGGCGGCGGATCGCACAATCTGCTCGCCGCACTCTTCGGGCGCCACAAGGACAAGCAGCTCGATGCGGGGGATACGGTCCAGGCCAATCCTGAACTCCACCAGATCGAAACCCGCGCGATGGCCGCGCGCGGCACGACGACCCGCGCGCCGACCGAGATCGCCAGCGCGCCCGTTTCCCTTCCGGGAGCCAAGAACGCGCCGTTGCCGGGCTCGCGGCCGGAACAGGGCCGTTCGTCCATTGCCGTGGCGATGGCGGGCATTCAGCCAGCCGAAGCGGTCGCCATGACGCCGGGCGCTCCGCCTTCGCTCGGTCCGAGTGCGGCTCCGGCGGATGACACCGACGAGGCCGAGGCGGATGCCGGCGAGGCCGAAAGCGCCGGCGGATATGCGGATCTCCTTGCCTATGCGGTGCCGGTGCCGGGCATTCGGCCGGCCGGCGATACGTCACCCAGCGAACCAGGCGTGAAGCGCGTGGACAACGCCGCGGACGCCACGGCGGCGCTGATTGCCGAGGCGAATGTGGACATGCCGGCCGACGAGGCTGAAACCGAGGCTCCGGAAACCAAGGGTTCGCGCGGCTTCATGCCGGTGCCCGGCGACCGGCCGATGCTGACGGCTTTTGCCTCGCCGATCGAAGCGGACGACGACGACGCCTCGCGGCTTCCCGCGTTCCCGCCGAAGGTGAAGGCGCGGCCGGCAAGCCCCACGCCTTCGGCCGTCGCCGAAGCGGGCAAGCGGCACCTGCGCGACGGCGAGATTCGCATCGCTTCGCTCGCGAAAGGCGAGATCGCCAGCGCGAGCTTCGCTCCGGCGATGCCGGAACCGAAATCCCGGATCGAAGCGGATCGACCCGATGCCTCAGTGGAGGCCGTACGTGGCGGCCGGGTGAACCGATCCGCCGCAAGGCAGGGGAAGAACGGGCAGCTACTCACGGCTGCGGCGGTCGCCCAGTGGGCTATGGCACGCGAGAATGCGCATACTGAACGCGAGGTCACCGGGGCTTCGACGCGCACGAGCCGGCTGCCGGCCGCGACCGCGTCGACCGGATCGAACGGCAGGACCATCGATCCGGAGCGCTTTGCGGCCGTACGGGTCTATTTCCCCCGGAACTGAACCGGCGTCACACAATGCGTCACGAGATCGAGGCCGGTGTCATCACATCGGCCTCGTTTCTTCGTGAAGAGAGTGCTTAGAGCATTCCCGGTGAACTCTGGTTCACCGGGAATGCTCCAGTTCTTTGTTTTGTCGCAGTATCCGACGCCAAAGCGATCCCGCTTTGGCTGGAAATGCTCTAGGTAGTGGACTCATAAGTTCGCATCCACAGTCTTGCCGATGCGAGAGCGACGGCGGCGAGAAAGTTCCTTGCCAGCTTGTCGTAG
>NZ_VHLH01000009.1 GCF_006516965.1 Pararhizobium mangrovi
CCGCTTTCACAACACGTTCGCGCAAATCCATCGAGTAGGCTTTCGACATCCATGCTGGCCTCCCTCCGGCCAGCATGTTGAATCACAACCGTGAGACAAACGGAATCCTCAGCGATTCAGATTGAAGTCATCCCGCCCTAGTATGCATTCGCGTTTCCAGTATCTCAGCGAATTTGCGAAAAATAAAAAAATATTAATTATGCATACCAAAATAGTAAAGAAACTTATGATCGACAGTCAGTGCGGGAAGAGAACGATTAAGTGCATTAATAGCGTTTCCGCCGTGCATATTCATTAGCCACATGGGGTCTTCAGTAAAAATTTGATGAACACGACCACGACCAAATACCTTGTTATGGTTCCCAAACAGAGCCGTTCGCCCTCGAAATGAATGTTCGTACACTTTTCGGCTCTCAATTCTACTTAAAAAGGGGCTCGAAGGATAAATATGGACGTGCGCTTCGCCTTCGGCGTATTGTGCGCCGAAAGGGAATGAGAGCCATTCGTCAGATACATTCTCAAGTTGAGTGGTATAGCGCCCAATGGAGTGGATGTAATCAGTATGAAGAGCGTCATCGTTATCGACGCGACAAGTGACGACATGATTGAAATCATACGATAAGTAATCACAAATTCTCTTTGCAAAACAAGAAGAATACCCGAGATCGCCTTCTTCGGCTTGGTCAGACCATACGGGTACAATCCAAGAGAATGCGGATAACTCTTCAATCAATGGAGCCATCTCTTTTTTTCTATTGGCATCAAAACCGATGAGCCACAGATCTGGACGGCGAGTTTGCCGGATAATAGATTGCAACGTTAACTTCCGAAATATCGGAATTCGAGCAGTTTCCCATGCTGCCTTCTCCACGTTACTTTGTGGAGCTCGGAAGCCGGTAATAGGCATATTAAAGCGTGTAAGTAGACAAAATAGCTGGTCGGCCCGAATCTCCCCGGCATCCGCCGCCTTGCCAACATAACCATCAGACATAATGCGCATCGCAGACTTCTTCCTCGCTCTCTATGCGTAACCCCAACGTCGGATACCATTTTAGTAGTAAAATGACTTGGAATAAGTTTTACTCGCTTCCCCGTTCGTTAACGTTCCATCCAGCGGATGACAAGCATCGCCGGCGCCACCCACAGGATCCCGGTCAGGAAGAAGAAGGCGAGTTGGACCCACCATGCCGTGCCGGGCAGGCGGTAGGCGGCGACGGTCATCGCGACGAGCGCGTAGACGACGACGAGCAGGAGGATGAGCAGGCTGCCGACCAGCTTCTTCAGGCGAACGGGCATCGGTTCCTTTCGTCGCGGGAGCGGCGGATCGATCCGTTCGGATCGTGCCTTGCACTGGCGCAAAGCGTCGCACGCGCCTTGCTTCCACCGCAAGCCTCGGGCATGTCAAACGCACGGGAAACGAAGGCTGCTACCATGGACGTACGCACCGGCGGAAGCCGGATCGCAGGCGAAATCGACCGTGTCGGGCGCGATCGGCGGCGCCTGCGCGCCTGGCTCGCGATCGTGGTGCTCGCGATCGGCGCGCTCGTCATCGTCGGCGGCGCGACGCGTCTCACGCATTCCGGCCTGTCGATGACGAAGTGGCATCCGATCCACGGTGTCGTGCCGCCGCTGAACCAGGCCGAGTGGCAGGAAGAGTTCGCCGGCTACAAGCAGATCCCCGAATACCGCGAACTGAACCCGGACATGACGCTTGCCGGTTTCAAGGGCATCTTCTGGTGGGAATGGAGCCACCGGCTTCTTGCGCGCAGCGTCGGCATTCTCTTCGCCGTCCCGCTCGCCTTCTTCTGGCTTTCGGGGCGCCTCGAAAGCCGCCTCAAGGCTCCGCTCGTCGGCATCTTCCTGCTCGGCGGGCTGCAGGGCTTCATCGGCTGGTGGATGGTCTCGTCGGGTCTTGCCGATCGAACCGACGTCAGCCAGTACCGCCTCGCCACGCACCTGACGCTTGCCTGCATCATTCTCGCGGCGATCGCCTGGGTCTATGCCGGGCTGTCCGCCAAGCCGCGCGACGAAGCGGCGCCGAACTGGCTCGTCTGGCTTGCGGGTCTGGTAGCGCTCGACGTCTTCCTCCAGATCTATCTCGGCGGCCTCGTCTCCGGGCTCGATGCCGGCTTTTCCTATAATACCTGGCCGCTGATGGACGGCGCGATCGTTCCTCACGACCTCTTCACCATGGAGCCCGTCTGGCGCAACTTCTTCGAAAACCCGAAATGCGTGCAGTTCCTGCACCGCACGAACGCCTACCTGTTATGGACGCTCATCGCGGTGCAGATGATCGTGACGCTCGCGACCGTACCGCGTGCCCGCCATGCCAATCGCGCCATGGTGCTTTTCGTGCTGGTCACGGTGCAGGCCGTATTCGGCATCACCACGCTCCTCCTGGAGGTGCCGATCGACTGGGCGCTCCTGCATCAAGGTGGTGCGATCGTCGTGCTTCTCGCCGCCGTCATGCATTGCCGGGGTCTCGTCGGCACGTGTCCGCGGCCGGGCGAAGACGCGATCGGCGAAGGGCAGGGCAGGCTCAGTCGGCCAGCATGAGTTCCATGTTCTGGACGGCCGCTCCGGATGCGCCCTTGCCGAGATTGTCGAGCAGGGCGACGAGATTGGCCCTTCCGCTGCCGGGCGTTCCGAAAACGTAGAGGCGCATGCGGTCCGTGCCGTTGAGGAGCGTCGGGTCGAGGCGCGCGATCTCGCGGCTTTCGGCAAGCGGCGTCACCGTGACGATTTCCCGACCGGCGTAGTGGTCGCTCAACAGGCCGTGGACATCCTCCATGGAGGGCGCGCCGGGCAGGTCCTCCAGATAGAGCGGCACCTGTACGATCATCCCCTGCGGAAAGCGGCCGACGGAAGGCGAGAAGAGCGGCTGACGCGCAAGCAGCCCGTGCTTCGTCATCTCCGGCACGTGCTTGTGCGCAAGCGTGAGACCATAGAGGAAATGCGGCGCGTCGATCGCTTCGTCGTGCGAGGGATCCTCCATGCGCGCGACCATCTGCTTGCCGCCGCCGGTGTAGCCGGAAACGGCGTTGATGCTCACCGGATAGCTCTCCGACAGCAGGCCGGCCGCGCGCAGCGGACGCAGGAGCGCGATCGCGCCGGTCGGATAGCAGCCGGGATTGGTGACGAGGCGTGCGGCGGCGATGCGGTCGGCCTGCGCCTCTTCCATTTCGGCGAACCCGTAGGTCCAGCGCTCGTCGATGCGGTGCGCGGTGCTCGTGTCGATGACGCGTACGGCGTTGTTGCCTTCCACCATCGACACGGCCTCCCGGGAGCCCTCGTCCGGCAGGCAGAGGATCGCGACGTCCGCCTCGTTCAGCCGGTCGCGGCGCATGGCGGCGTTGCGCCGCTCGGCCTGCGGGATCGAAACGACCTCGATGTCCGTACGGCCCTGGAGCCGGCTGCGGATCTGCAGTCCGGTCGTTCCGTGTTCGCCGTCGATGAAGACCTTCGGTTTCATTGGCTTGCCTGCGAAAGAGCGGAGTTTCGGGACGGATCGAACGCGGACCCGGCCGGTGCGTTCGCGCTCAGCGCGCGCCGGCGAGGCGTTCGCAGCGAAGGCCGAGCATATACATCGCCACCGTCGCCCCGGCAATCGCGGTCACGTCCGCATGGTCGTAGGCCGGCGCCACCTCGACGACGTCGGCGCCGACGAGGTCGAGCTGGCCAAGCCTTCGAAGGACGGCGAGCATCTTCGCCGTGCTCGGTCCGCCGGCGACCGGCGTGCCGGTACCCGGCGCGAAGGCTGGATCGAGGCAATCGATGTCGAAGGTCAGGTAGGCCGGCCGCGTACCGACCCGCTCGATGACCGTGTCGGCGATCGCACGCGCGCTCATCTCCTCCACCTCGTCGCCATAGAGGATGGCGATGCCGCAATCGTCCGGCGCATGGGTGCGGATGCCGACCTGGATGGAGCGCGTCGGGTCGATCACGTCCTCGTCCACCGCGCGGGCGACGAAGGAACCGTGGTCGATGCGCTCGCCGTCGTCCGGCCACGTGTCCTGATGGGCGTCGAACTGCACCAGCGCCAGCGGCCCGTGCTTTTCGGCATGCGCCTTGAGGAGCGGCCACGTGACGAAGTGATCGCCGCCGAGCGTTAGCAGGAAGGCCTCGCTCGAAAGGATGGCGGCCGCCTCGTCCTCGATCCGCTCGGCCGTTTCCCACGGGCGCGCGTAATCGAAGAGGCAGTCGCCGTAGTCGTTCGTCGGCATGCCGGCGAAGAGGTCGCGGGCGAAGGGATATTGCGGATCGTTGTCGAAGATCGCCGAGGCCCGGCGGATCGCCTGCGGACCGAAGCGCGCGCCGGGACGATTCGACACGGCCGAATCGAACGGCACGCCCCAAACGACGCAATCGCTGCCGGTGCATTCCTTCGAAAAGGGCCGGCGCATGAAGGACAGCGCGCCGGCATAGGTCGGATCGGAACCGGCAGTGGTTGCCGATGCGGCGGTAAAGGCGTTGTCGATGGCGCTCGAGGGCATGACCGTTTACCTCGCGCTTGGGCCGCTCGAACGGCCCGGTTCAGTTGATGAAGGCGACCACGGAACCCGCGATCAGGACGACGCAGACGGCGAGCAGAACGCCGTAGATCCGCGGCTTGTCGAACATCACCGGAAAGGCCGCGCTCCATGCGCATACCGTTCCCGCCAGCGCGAACAGAAAGGTGGGCTTGTCCTGCCAGGCGATGCCCGCGGCCATGAGGCCGCCGAGGATCAGGGCGCCGAAGACGGACATAAGCATGACGGCGAAATGCTCTGAATCCATGAAACGCATATCCTTTCAGGCCCGGTCGAAACGGGCACAATCTACAGAAGTTTTACGCGCATGCCATCCAAAGCAGGCGGAATTCCGCAATGAAAACGTGCAGCCTTCGCGGCGCAACCTCCCTTGCATCGGCGGGCAAATCATCCTAATCGGACAGACCTTCGGCCATCGTCGCCGAGGGGGCCTCGTGGCGGAGTGGTTACGCAGAGGACTGCAAATCCTTGCACCCCGGTTCGATTCCGGGCGAGGCCTCCATTCATCGTTCTTCCGTTCGCCTGCAACGCTTGCACAATCGCGCCGGTCGGCCTATCCCGGGCCGCCGCCGGGCGCCAGCACGGTTCGTCTGGGCGTATCGCGCGGCGCGGGATGTTGATCGCGACCAACCGGAGAAGCATGGGCATGGGGATCGATTACGAAGCGGCGCGGGTGAAGATGGTGGACCGGCAGATCCGCACGACGGACGTCCAGTCCTATGCGGTGCTCGATGCGTTCCTGGCCGTTCCGCGCGAGGCTTTCGTTCCGGCGCGCTTCAAGCAGCTCGCCTATATCGACAACGACATCGAGATCGCCGAGGCCGGCGAGGGCAAGCCGGCGCGCTACATCATGGAGCCATCCCCGCTCGCCAAGCTGATGCAGCTCGCCAACATCGAGCCCGACGACGTGGTGCTCGAGATCGGCTGCGGCACCGGATACGCCGCGGCCATCATCTCGCAGATGGCCGGTTCGGTCGTCTCGCTGGAGTCCGAGGACGACCTCGCGAACACGGCGAGCGATACGCTCGCCAGGCTCGGCTACGACAATGTGGCCGTCGTCACGGGTCCGCTGCCCGAAGGGCACGCCGAAGAGGCGCCCTACGACGTCATCTTCATCAACGGCTCGGTGGAAGTCGTGCCGGATGCGATCTTCGAGCAGCTGCGCGAAGGCGGTCGGCTCGTATGCGTGGAAGGCAGCGGCAACGCCTCGCGCGCGCGCCTCTATTGCAAGGAAGACGGTGCGGTCGCCGAACGGGCGGCCTTCAACACCTCGGTCCGGCCGCTGCCGGGCTTCGAAAAGCCCGAGACCTTCGTCTTCTAGAGCGCTTTCCAGCCGGACTGATGCAGTCCGGCATGGCGACCCATGCGCAAGACCGGGACATAGGGCGCCGAACCTGATTCAAACGGTTTGAAGAGCGCTCACCGCAGTTTGGGCGGTTTGGATAACGGACCCGAAGAGCCGCCTGCCGTCCGCCCCAACCAGTGCGGGTATGCAGTCGCCGGCGGTCGACCGGTCATGCGTGCATGTTGCGACGGTGCAACGTGGCGTCCTCTTCTCCACCCGCTGGAGATGCAAACCGACGGCTAAATGATATGGTTACCGTTTTTCGCCATATTGTTTGGCGAGCTATGAACGTCAGTCGCACGTTCGGCAAGACACAGTGGTCGGGAGTCTCAGCGTGTCACCATTTCGAAAAGCGCTCTTCGTAGCGTGTGTATCTCCGCTCGCCATGATGGCGCCACGGTTGGCCCATGCCGATTCCATCTTCCAGGCAATGGCCAAGGCCTACCAGAACAACCCGGATCTCAATGCCGCTCGCGCCGGACTGCGCGCGACCGACGAGGGGGTGGCGATCGCCAAGTCCGGCCTTCGTCCGCAGATCGCCGCATCGCTCGGCATCCAGTCGTCGCGTGATACGGGAAACCTTTCGACGACCGTTACGGGCGTTGACGAAAACAGCCAACCCACCCGGCGTACGGTCCAGCTCGGTGCCGTTACGACGAATTCCGCCACGGCCGGCATCACGCTGACCCAGCCGATCTTCGACGGGTTTCAGACGCTGAACAACGTTCGCGCGGCGAAGTCCAACGTCTTCGTCGGCCGTCAGCAGCTTCGCGGCACGGAAATCAGCATTCTCCAGGCGGCCGCGCAGGCCTATACCAATGTCGGGCGCGACAAGCAGATCGTGCAGATCCGCCGTGAAAGCCTCGACTTCCTGCGCGAGCAGCTGAACGCTGCCGACGCCCGTCTGAAGGTGGGCGAGGGCACGCGCACGGACGTCGCTCAGGCGCGTGCGCAGCTCGCCGCAACACGTGCCTCGCTGCAGAGCGCCATCGCTCAGGAAGCCTCGAGCGAGGCGGTCTACCGACAGATCGTCGGTACGGCACCCTCCGGCATCCAGTTTCCGCCGACGCGGACGAAATACGTACCGAACTCGCTCAGTACGGCCCTTTCCGTCGGCCGGGAGGAAAACCCGGATATCCTGGCGGCGCAGTATTCCGTCGACGCGCAGGGCTATCAGGTGAAGTCGGCCGAGGGCGCGCTCCTGCCCGGCGTCAACCTTCAGGGTTCCGTCGATACGAACAATAACGGCATCACCGAAACGACGGTCGGCGCCTCGGTGAACATCCCGATCTATCAGGGCGGTGCCGTTACCGGCCAGATCCGTCAGGCGAAGGAGCTGCTCGGCCAGCAGCGCATCCAGGTCGATTCCACCCGCCGTCAGGTCGACCAGAACATCACCAGCACGTGGTCCCAGTACCAGGCGTTCAAGGCGAACATCTCCGCCCAGCGCGAATCGATCGACGCGGCGAAGCTCGCCCTCAACGGCGTCGTCGAGGAGCGCAAGGTCGGCCAGAGCACGACGCTCGACGTGCTCGACCAGCAGCAGATCCTGCTGAACAACCAGGAAACGCTGGTGACCGCGCAGGCGAACGCGGCCGTCTACGGCTACATGCTGCTTGCCTATATGGGCCGGCTGACAGTGCCGCGTCTCGACCTGAACGTGCCGAACTACGATCCGAAGGTGCATTACGAGGAAACGAAGGATCGTTGGTACGGCCTGCGCACGGTGGACGGCCGCTGATCAGGCGTTCGCCGGACGAGCCGATTGTCGCAAGTTGTGTATCCTCCGGTGCCGCGTGCATCGGGGGATTCTTTTTTTGCCGATCTTCGCCTAGCATTTCTGCGTGATTCGTTGCGGACCCCGGGGGCGGGAACGCAATGCGGCTAGGACGAGGAACCGACATGGCGCAGCCGAACGCAAACCGCGAGCCGACGATGGAGGAGATCCTTGCCTCCATCCGCCGGATCATCGAAAGCAACGAAAGCGGCATCGCCGATCGTTCGGACGGTACCTTCGGTGAGCCGTTCGCCGAGAGCCGCGACCGTGCGCTGTCGGCCGAAGAGGGTGCGGCCGATCGCTCCGAGCCACGGGCGCCGGCGGCCGGGAACGCGCTCGATCCGTCGCCGATGGCGAGCCACGGCGAGGGCCGGTTCGCGGTCCATTCGGGCGGCAACACGGCCGAGCCCGTTTCGCTGGCCGACGTGGCTTCGCGCGCACGGGAAGCAAGGGCCGACGAGGCCCAGGCGCCGCAGGCGCGACGGGGCAGCGAGGCGCCGACGGCGCCCTTGTCGTTCGGCAATGCCGCGCTTCGCCTCGATTCCGTCTTCGAGGCGGACGCACAGGATATGGCGATGGCGCTCGGCCAGACCGAAGCCGACGACGAGCCGTCCACCGACCTCGATCGAACGTCGGAAGCAAACGCCTGGCAGGTCGATGACGACGAGGCAGCGGACATGGAGGATGTCTGGAGCCCGGAGCACGGGGCGCCCGCCAATGACGAACTGAGCACGGCGTTCGATGCGCGTTCGCCGGAGACCGAGGCCGAGGTTCCGTTCGTCGAGCCGGATCGGGACGAGCCGCATGGCACCGAGCCGATCGGCGAGGACGTCGAAGAAGCGGTGGCCAGCGCCACGGCCGAGCCAGCTTCCGCCAAGCACGACGATACCGCGCCTGCCGACGGGGCCACGGACGACGACGGCGTTTTCGACGACGCGCGCGCCACGGTCGAGGGCGATCGAAGTGCTTCTTCGGCAACGGCGATGCAACTCACCTCCGCCGCCACGGGCGAGAAGGTTGCCGCGTCCTTCGACGATCTGACGCGCATGATGGCGGCGGAATCGCGCCGGTCCTTCGACGAGATCGCCGAGGAGATGCTCCGGCCGATGCTGCGCGAGTGGCTCGACGACAACCTGCCGACGCTGGTCGAACGCCTGGTGCGCGAGGAGATCGAACGCGTCGCGCGCGGCACCCGGCGATAGGCCGATGGTCTTCCGGCGAAGGGTGGCGCGCGCCGGTCGGCCGATTTCGGCCGTGCTCGCCGCTGCCGCGACGGCCCTCATGGCCGCGGCGGCGCCGGCGGCGGCGATGTCGCTTTCCTTCGAATGGGGGCCGACCAAGGCCTGTTTCGATCCGAAATCGCCGCCGATCCACCTTTCCGACGTGCCGGAAAAAGCCGCGCGGATCGATTTCGTCCTGCATGATCTCGATGCGCCCGACTTTCATCACGGTGGCGGTTCGCTGCGCTATCACGGGCGGGCGGAAGTGCCGTACGGTGCCTTCCGCTACAAGGGTCCCTGTCCGCCGGAGGGCACGCGCCATACCTACGAACTGGTCGCGACGGCGCACGGTGCGGGCGGCGAAGTTCTCGCCACGGCCATGGCGCGGCAACCCTATTCGCGGCCCTGAGACGCCGCGGCCCGGTCCTCCACCGGGAAGGCAACGCCACGCGCGTGCCGGCGAGTTGACTTGGGCGATGGCATCCGGTTTACAGCCCGACATCGCCAACCCCGTCGCATCGCGGTGTTTTCATGCTCGACAAGACCTATGACGCCGGCTCGGTCGAACCGGCCATCGCCAAGCGTTGGGAAGAGGAAGACGCCTTCGCCGCCGGTGCGAACGCGCAGACCGGCGCCGAGCCCTACTGCATCGTCATTCCGCCGCCGAACGTTACCGGCTCCCTGCACATGGGCCATGCGCTCAACAGCACGCTGCAGGATATCCTCGTGCGCTTCGAGCGCATGCGCGGCAAGAACGTGCTGTGGCAAACGGGCATGGACCATGCGGGCATCGCCACGCAGATGGTGGTCGAGCGGCAATTCGCCGAAAGGGGAGAGCCGACACGCCGCGAGATGGGTCGCGAAGCCTTCATCGACCGCATCTGGGAGTGGAAGGCGCAGTCCGGCGGTCACATCGCGACCCAGCTGAAGCGCCTCGGCGCCTCCTGCGACTGGTCGCGCGAGCGCTTCACGATGGACGAGGGGCTTTCGCGCGCCGTGCGCGAGGTGTTCGTCTCGCTCTACAAGGACGGCCTGATCTATCGCGGCAAGCGGCTGGTCAACTGGGATCCGACCTTCGAGACCGCCATTTCCGATCTCGAAGTCGAAAACCGCGAGACCGACGGGCATATGTGGCACTTCCGCTATCCGCTCGCGGATGGCGAGACGTACGAGTACGTCGAGAAGGACGCCGAAGGCAACGTTACGCTGCGCGAGACGCGCGACTACATCTCGATTGCCACCACCCGGCCCGAGACGATGCTCGGCGACGGCGCGGTCGCCGTTCATCCTTCCGACGAACGCTACGCGCCGATCGTCGGAAAACTTTGCGAAATTCCTGTCGGACCGAAGGAACATCGCCGCCTTATCCCGATCATCGCCGACGCGTATCCCGATCCCGACTTCGGGTCCGGCGCGGTGAAGATCACCGGCGCCCACGACTTCAACGACTACGCCGTCGCGGTGCGAAACGGCATTCCGCTCTTCCGCCTCATGGACGAAAAGGCCGCCCTTCGTTCCGACGGCGAGCCTTACGCGGAGGAAGTCGCGAGGGCGAAGGCCATCCGCGAGGAGGGCGGCAAGCCGGACGCCGCACGCGTCGACGCGATCAATCTCGTGCCGGACGAATATCGCGGGCTCGACCGGTTCGAGGCGCGCCGTCGGGTTGTCGAGGCGATCACCGCGGAGGGCCTCGCGGTGACGACGACGGACGCCGAAGGCAATTCGGTACCGTTCGTCGAAAACCGGACCATCATGCAGCCCTTCGGCGACCGCTCGGGCGTGGTCATCGAGCCGATGCTGACCGACCAGTGGTTCGCAGACGCCGAAACGCTCGCACGGCCGGCGCTCGACGCCGTGCGCGAGGGGCGTACGCGCATCGTTCCGGAGAACTGGACCAAGACCTATTATGGCTGGATGGAAGACATCCAGCCATGGTGCATCTCGCGCCAGCTCTGGTGGGGTCATCAGATTCCCGCATGGTACGGGCCGGACGGTCACGTTTTCGTCGAACGCGACGAGGAGACGGCCCTTTCGGCGGCGATCCAGTACTACATCGCCCATGGCGGCCCGATGAAGGCGTTCATCGAGGACAAGCTGGAGAATTTCAAGCCCGGCGAGATCCTGGAGCGCGACGAGGATGTGCTCGACACCTGGTTCTCGTCCGCACTCTGGCCGTTCTCGACGCTCGGCTGGCCGGACGACGCGCGCGAACTCAAGACCTACTATCCGACGAACGTGCTCGTCACCGGGTTCGACCTCATCTTCTTTTGGGTCGCCAGGATGATGATGATGGGTCTTTATGTAATGGACGAGGTGCCGTTCGACACCGTCTATTTCCACGCCCTCGTTCGCGACAAGAACGGCGCGAAGATGTCGAAGTCGAAGGGCAACGTCATCGATCCGGTCGAACTCGTCGACGAATACGGCGCCGACGCGTTGCGCTTCACGCTGGCGATCATGGCCGCGAAGGGCCGCGACGTGAAGCTCGATCCGAGCCGGGTTGCCGGCTACCGCAACTTCGGCACCAAGCTCTGGAACGCCACGCGCTTCGCGCAGATGAACGGGGCGGCCGGCGGCGACACCTTCGTGCCGGAAAAGGCGAAGCTGACGATCGACCGCTGGATCCTGACCGAACTCGGCCGTACCGCCCGCGAGGTCACCGAGGCGCTGGAGGACTATCGGTTCAACGATGCCGCGGCATCGCTCTACCGCTTCGTCTGGAACCAGCTCTGCGACTGGTACGTCGAATTGGCGAAGCCGATCTTCGGCGGCGACGAACCCTACGCCAAGCGCGAGCTGCAGAGCTGCATGGCCTACGTGCTCGACGAGGCCGGCAAGCTCCTGCATCCGTTCATGCCGTTCATGACGGAGGAGCTGTGGCGCCAGACGGCGGCCGAGCGCGGTGAAACGCGCGAGACGCTCGCCTGCCACGCGCCATGGCCCGAGATCGCCTTTGCCGACGAGGAGGCCGCCGCCGAGATCAACTGGCTGGTCGAGGTCGTTTCGGCCATCCGTTCGGCGCGCGCGGAAATGAACGTCCCACCGTCCGCGAAGGCGCCGCTCGTCGTCGTCGGTGCCGACGCGACCACGGCCGAGCGGCTCGAACGCCATGAAGCGGCGATCATGCGGCTTGCCCGGGTCGAGCGGATCGAGAAGGCGGACGAGCCACCGCGTGGTTCGGTGCAACTCGTCGTCGAAGAGGCGACCATGTGCCTGCCGCTCGGCGAACTGATCGATCTCGACGGCGAGGCGGAGCGGCTTTCGAAGGCGCTGGCAAAGGCCGAACAGGAGGTTGCGCGGCTCGAAAAGAAGCTCGCCAACGAAAAGTTCGTCGCGAACGCCAAGCCCGGGATCGTCGAGGCGGAACGGGAAAAGCTCGCCGAAGCGCACGAGACCCGCGACAAGCTCACGCTCGCCGAAGGTCGCATCCGACAGGCGCGTTGATCGGCGGCCGTCAAACCGGCCGCCCGTCGCGTAACCATTCGTCAACCATCGTTCTTTACGTCTTCTCAAGGCATATGGCGAACTTGAGAACGGAGTTGAACGATGCGTGCAAACGCCGTGCGTATGGCCACTATGGCGGTCGTCGCCCTGGTTTCGGTCGGCCGCGCGCATGCGGGAGGGCTGGAGCGCGAAGGCTACGATATCGATCTGCTGTTCGATTCCTCCCCCTTCGCCTTCGAGACGCGGGAGACATACGTCTCGCCGCACCGTGTTCTCAAGCACGTGCATTCGGTCGACGGAACGGCACCGGCTACCGGCGATGCGACGAGTGCCAGGGAATCGAAGGACTACGTCACGAGCCGTATCGGCATGAAGTTCGCTTTCGGCGAACCGATCGACTGCCTGTTCCAGTATTCGCAGCCATGGGGCGCGCATGTCGCGCCCGGCAACGACTGGGCGGGTGCCACCAGCAACATCGAAACGGAGCTTGAAAGCGACAGCCTCGAGGCGACCTGTTCCTACGCGTTCGATCTCGGACCGGGGCGATTTCGCGCGATCGGCGGCGTCGTCGGCGAGAAGCTTTCGGGTTTCAAGGAGAAGCGCGTCTTCCTGCCCCTGCCGACGGGGCCGGTGGCGACGGTCGGGCGGCTGGACATGAACGCCGACGGGCATGCGTGGCGTGCCGGCGTCGCCTACGAGATCCCCGATATCGCGCTGCGCGCGAGCCTCGTCTATACCTCCCAGGTCGATCTCGACGATATCGACGGCTCGCTGGTCGTCGGAAAGGGAACGCCGTTCGAGACGAGATATTCCGGCTTCGCATCGGCCGCCATGCCGCGCACGCTCGCATTGAAGCTGCGCTCGGGCATCGCTCCGGGCTGGCTCGCCTACGGCTCGCTCGAATGGGCCGACTGGAGCGTTTTGCAGTCGATCCCGTTCTGCGCGAAAGGCGCGGGCGAGGACGAATGCACGATGTCGAGCCGGTCGAAGCTCACCTCACTCGATCTTTACTACCGCGACGGATGGACCGTTTCGGGTGGCGTCGGGCACGCAATCACCAAACGTTTGACGACGGCCGCCGGCCTGACGTGGGATCGCGGCGTTTCGAACGGCTACGGTTCGTCGACCGATAGCTGGACGGTCGACGCAGCCCTCGTCGTCACCCCGGACGAGCGCTGGCGCGTGACCCTTGCCGGTGCGGCCGGCGTCATGACCGGCGGGCGATCGAACGCCCTTTACGAGGACGACGGCCAGCTTCTCGATCCCGTAAGCTACGATTTCGACGCGGATTTCGTCGGCGCGCTGTCGCTTTCGGCCGCGCTGCGGTTCTGACGCGAGTTCGCGCGCTTCACGGAATGTGTCGTGCCTGCAACAGATCCGGCATATCCTCCGGTTTACCCATTCCGGTCCTATGCACCGCGCCGCGTTACAGCCACAAATCGGGTGCACTCGGTGGGAAACACGGGGCGGGCACTCGAAGACCGGCAATGTCGACGGGTTCCCGCGCAGGGATTTGTCGAAGGCACGGGAATGCGCGTTTCTTTCTCTCGATCGATCGGGACGACAGCGGCAGCCGGCATTTGTGCGAGCGCGCTCGGTGTGGGCGTGCTCTGTACGAGCGTGCCGGCGCGTGCGTTCGATCCGGATGCGAGCATCAGCCAGGATTCCGGTCCGCTCGATCTCTTCCGCTTCGGATTTTCCGCCTACAAGGACGGCCACAAGAGCGAAGCGGCCGAAGCGTACAAGTACGCGGCCGACAAGGGCCATGCCGGCGCGCGCTGGGCGCTCGCCAACATGTATGCCGAGGGTGACGGCGTCGCCGAGAACGACTACGAGGCGTTCAAGATCTACGACGAGATCGCCCGTGTCGGCGTCGAGCCGGGCTCGCCGGACACCGGCTATTTCATCAACGCGTTGATGGCGCTGGCGCGCTACTATCGCCGGGGCATTCCCGGCAGCCCGGTCGATGCCGATCCGGCGCAGGCGCGTCAGGTCTATTTCCAGGCCGCTTCCGTGTTCGGCTATCCGGACGCTGAATTCGAACTCGGCCAGATGATGCTGGACGGCGAGGGCGGGCGGCAGAACATCGCCCAGGCGAAAAAGTGGCTGAACCGCTCGCGCAAGTCCGGCTGCGCCCGCGCGGCCGCCCTGTTCGGCAAGATCATCTACGGCGAGGGCCACCACGTCTACGGCCTGGCGTTGATGTCCGTCGCGCTCGACCATGCCCATGGCACCGACGCGGATTGGATCCACGACCTGCGCACCAAGGTCGAATCGTCGGCGAGCACGGACGAGCGCACCTCCGCAGCCTCGCTCGCCGATACGATGGTCGCTTCCGCCGACACGGCCGACAACAGCAACTGAAAGGCCCTAAAGCCTTTCAGGTTTATACGGAAGCGCTCTGTTCGATCGTGCCGGTTTCCCACGCGAAGGCGATCGCAGCGCGATGTGGTTCATCGGGCAAG
>NZ_VHLH01000010.1 GCF_006516965.1 Pararhizobium mangrovi
AAAGCAAACGAGCCAGTGACTCGTTTGCCCGCCGAACGGGAGAGCGGCACAGGGTCGGCAGAGCGTTTCCGTATAAACCTGAAAGGCTCTAGCTTTCGGCGCCGAGGGTGAGCCGGCAGGGGACGTGGTCCGAAGGCTTTTCCCAGCTACGGACATGCTTGTCGATCTCGCAGCCGCGCAGCATTCGCGCGGCCTCCGGTGAGAGCATCATGTGGTCGATGCGGATGCCGTTGTTCTTCTGCCAGGCGCCCGCCTGGTAGTCCCAGAACGTGTAGAGTTCGTCGGCGTCGTTCGTCGCGCGGATCGCGTCGGTCAGACCCAGGGATTCGAAGAGGCGGAAGGCTTCGCGCGTTTCCGGGCGGAAGAGGGCGTCACCCTCCCACGCCTGCGGGTCGTGGCAATCCTCCGGCTGCGGGATGACGTTATAGTCGCCGACGAGCACGAAGGGTTCCTCGAGTTCCAGACGCTCACGGGCTAAGGCGCGAAGGCGTTTCATCCAGTCGAGCTTGTAGGGAAACTTCTCCGTGTCGACCGGATTGCCGTTCGGCAGGTAGAGGCAGCCGACCCGGAGCACGCTGCCGGCGAACGGGAAGACGGCTTCCATGAAGCGGGCCTGTTCGTCGCCGTCGTCGCCCGGCAGGCGTCGCGTCACTTCGTCGGGCGATACGCGCGAAAGGATGGCTACGCCGTTGAAACCCTTCTGTCCGTGGGTCTCGACGTGATAGCCGGCTTCCTCGATCGCCGCGCGCGGAAAGGTCTCGTCCGTCGACTTGATCTCCTGCAGGCAGGCGATGTCCGGCTGGCACTCGTTCAGCCACGCGACGAGGTTGTCGAGACGCGCCTTGATGCCGTTGATGTTCCAGGTCGCGATCGAAAGCGTGTTCGGCGTGGCGGACGATGACAAGGCGGTCTTCCCGTTTTCGTTCGTACGCCGTCTCGGAACTCGGCCTGAGCGAGCGTGCGAGCCCGTTCAGATGGAAAAGCTCGTGCCGCAACCGCAGGAAGCGACCGCGTTCGGATTGGTGATCTGGAAGGACTGGCCCATCAGATTGTCGACGAAGTCGATCTGCGAGCCTTCCATATAGACGAGCGAGATCTGGTCGATGAGCACGCGGGCATCGCCCTTTTCGAGGACGATGTCGTCCTCCTGCTGGTCCTCGACGAGATCGAACTTGTAAGAGAAGCCGGAGCAGCCTCCGCCTTCCACCGAAACGCGCAGTGCGGATTTGCCGGCTTCCTTGGAAAGGATGGTGGCGATGCGCTTCGCCGCGGAGTCGGAAAGCGAGATGGTCTGTTGTGTCATGGCCTTGCCTCGTGGCGCGCCGCAGCCGGCGCGCGTTTCACGTCTGGGCAGTTTCATTGCGTTGCCACGATAGGTATGAAGGTCGAAAGACGGCGTCAAGCGGCCACGGGATACCGTGGCCTGTCATCCGGCCGGGCAGAGGACGTGCGATGACGATCGACAGCGAGAGGCTCGGCTTCGGCGTGGGCGAGCGCGCGGCATATGCGTGCGATCCGTGGCGAAGCCGCGGGCGGTTCCTTCCCGAACCCTCCAGCGCCACCCGCTCCGAGTTCCAGCGCGACCGCGACCGCATCGTTCATTCGACCGCCTTCCGCCGGTTGAAGCACAAGACGCAGGTCTTCATCGCCGACGACGGCGACCATTTCCGTACGCGTCTGACCCACACGATCGAGGTAGCGCAGATCGCCCGTTCGCTCGCCCGGGCGCTGAAACTGGACGAGGATCTGGCCGAAGGCATCGCGCTCGTCCACGATTTCGGCCACACGCCCTTCGGCCATACGGGCGAGGATGCGCTCGGCGAGATGCTCCAGAGCCATGGCGGTTTCGACCATAACGCGCAGGCGCTACGCGTGGTGACGCGCCTCGAGCACCGCTATGCCGAGTTCGACGGCCTCAATCTGACGTGGGAAACCCTCGAAGGGCTCGTCAAGCACAACGGGCCATTGACGGATGCCGACGGGAAGGGGATCGGCGGGCCGCTTCCCCACGCCGTTGCCGAATACAACGCCGAGCACGATCTTGATCTCGCGGGTTTTGCGAGCCTGGAAGCGCAGGCTGCCGCCATCGCGGACGATATCGCCTACAACACGCACGACATCGACGACGGCCTTCGCGCCGGTCTGCTGACGCACGACATGCTGAAGGACGTCCCGTTCCTCGCCGAACTGCTGGATGCGGTTTACGAGCGCTACCCGGACCTCGATGGCGAGCGAGTGACGCACGAGATCATGCGCCGGCAGATTACACGCATGGTGGAAGACGTCATCGGCTTCGCGCAGGCTCGGATCGAGGAGGAGAGGCCGCACAGCGTCGAGGCCGTTCGACGCAGCGATCGCAGCTTCGTTCGCTTCTCCGACCGCTTCCAGGCGATCGACCGCGAGATCAAGCGGTTCCTCTATGCCAATCTCTACCGCCATCCGGACGTCATGCGGGTTCGCGAGGCGGCAGCGACGATCGTGCGCGATCTTTTCGCCCGCTTCATGGAGCGTCCGGATCTGATGGAGACGCATTTCTGGGCGGAGGGAGCGAAGGCGATGGAAGAGGACGAGCGTGCGCGCCGCGTTGCGGACTACCTGGCGGGCATGACCGACACCTTCGCGATCGATACCCATCGACGCCTGTTTGACCGGACCCCCCAATTGCGTTAGGCGCCGCTCACCGGGCTTTGCGCGACATCCGCGGCCCATCGTTTCCGGATCGTTCGATGAATGTGTTCAAAGACTTCGAATCCCGTGTGATCGCGGCCGTTCAGTCGCTTGATTGCGCGCGGGAAAATGCAGGCGAAATCGACTTTTCACGCGTGACCGTGGAGCCGCCGCGCGACGCCGCGCACGGGGACCTTGCGACCAACGCGGCGATGGTTCTTTCAAAGCCGCTGAAGACCAATCCGCGCGCGCTCGCCGAACGCATCGCCGAGGAGTTGCGCAAGCAGGACGATCTCGCAGAGGTCTCCATCGCCGGCCCGGGCTTCATCAACATGCGCCTTGCGTCCGGCGCTTGGCGACGCATGCTGGTCGACATCGTCCGCAAGGGGGCCGAGTTCGGTCGAAGCGATCTCGGTGCGGGCAAGGCGGTGAACGTCGAATACGTCTCGGCCAATCCTACCGGGCCGATGCATGTCGGGCATTGCCGTGGTGCGGTCGTCGGCGACACGCTCGCGAACCTGCTCGCCTTCGCCGGCTTTTCGGTCACGAAAGAGTATTACGTCAACGATGCGGGCTCGCAGATCGACGTGCTCGCCCGCTCCGTCTTCCTGCGTTACCGGGAAGCGCTCGGTGCGTCGATCGGCGAAATTCCGGCCGGGCTCTACCCCGGAGACTATCTCGTTCCGCTCGGGCAGGCGCTTGCCGAAGAGTTCGACGACCGGCTTGTCGAAATGCCGGAAGACGAGTGGATGCCGATCGTGCGCGATCGTTCGATCGACGCGATGATGGCGATGATCCGGGCGGATCTGGAACTCATCAACGTCAAGCACGACGTCTTCTTTTCCGAACGCTCGTTGCATGCCGGCGACGGGGGCGCGATCCGCCAGGCGATCAACGACCTCACCTTCAAGGGGCACGTCTACAAGGGCACGCTACCGCCGCCGAAGGGCCAGAAGCCGGAGGATTGGGAGGACCGCGAGCAGACGCTCTTCCGCTCGACCGCCGTCGGCGACGACATCGACCGGCCGTTGATGAAGTCGGACGGCGCGTTCACCTATTTCGCCGCCGACGTCGCCTATTTCGGCGACAAGTTCCGGCGCGCCTTCGACGAGATGATCTACGTGCTCGGCGCCGACCATGGGGGCTACGTCAAGCGGCTCGAGGCCGTCGCACGCGCGGTTTCCGGCGGCGAGGCCAAGCTGACCGTGCTCTTGTGCCAGCTCGTGAAGCTCTTCCGCGACGGCGAGCCCGTGCGCATGTCGAAGCGTTCCGGCGACTTCGTCACGCTGCGCGAGGTGGTCGAGGAGGTGGGTCGCGATCCGGTGCGCTTCATGATGATCTATCGAAAGAGCACCGAGCCGCTGGACTTTGATTTCGCAAGGGTCACCGAGCAGTCGAAGGACAACCCGGTCTTCTACGTTCAGTACGCGCACGCGCGTTGCCATTCGGTCTTTCGCCAGGCGAAGGCGGCCTTCCCGGACCTCGATACCGATCCGGCGCGGCTTGCCGCGGCAGTGGAGAGTGCCGACCTGCACGAGAGCGAGGCTGCCGTCGTTGCCAAGCTTTCGGAATATCCGCGCGTCGTCGAGGCGGCGGCACTCGCGCACGAGCCGCATCGACTGGCGTTCTACCTCTACGATCTCGCGAGCATCTTCCACGTGCACTGGAACCGCGGGAAGGAGATGCCGCAATTACGCTTTGTTAACGATGAAGACGGAGACTTGACGCTTGCCAGGTTGGGTCTGGTGCACGCGGTCGCATCGGTCCTGCGCTCCGGCCTGACGATCATCGGGGCGGAGGCGCCGGCGGAGATGCGCTGAAGTCACTCTTTCCCCACAATACGCTGGCATTGACCTGCAATTCTGCCGAAGAGACGAAAGCCATGGTCGATAAGCAGCACAATCTCGACGGATCGAACGGGCGCGACGGATCGAACGGGAAGCCCGAAATGGGCGACGACGATCCGCTCGCCGAACTCGCCCGGATCGTCGGCTACGAGCAGGATCCGGCGGCTCGGGGCAGGGCGGACGAGCCGGTCGATCTCGACGACGAACTGATGCGCGAACTCGATACGGGGGACCATGCACCCTCGCTCGACGCCCCCGACGATGCTCGTTCTTTCGGTGAGCGACGCGACGGAGATCGGTTCGAGGCTGCGAGCGTTCCGGCTGTCGAGCCATCCGCTTTCGAGCCGTCGACTGCCGATCCGCGCGCCAGCGCCGACGATCTCATGACGCTTTCGCTCGAGGAAGACCTCGAGCGCGCCTTCGACGTATCGGACGAGCCCGAGAGCGAGCCGGTTGATCATGGATCGATTGACGCTTTCGCAGTGGAGGCCGCCCCGGAGCCGCTTGGCGCGGAGCCGTTAGACCTTCGCCACGACGAGGACGAACGGCCGTCCTCGATGGACGAGCCCGTCGCTGCCGAAGCCGGGTCCGAAGAAGGCTTCGTATTCCCCGGCGCCGGCGAACCTTCGGAACCGGCCGCGCATGAGATCTTCGACCATTCGCCGGTCGCCGAACCGACTGCGGCCACGCACGAAACGGAAATGACCCACGACGAAGACGTGGCGGCGCCGAACGCGTCCGTCCCGATCTCCGACGAACCGGCAAGCGAGACGTTCGAAGAGCCGCGCGCTGCGCAGGCCGCCGATGCGGCACCTGCACGCGACGACGACGATGCGCGGATCGACGATGCGCTGCTTGCCGAGATCGCCGCGCTGCAGGTTTCGGCTTCAGGCAGGAGCAATGGCGCAACGAAGACCGACCGGAAGAGCGAAACCGCCAATCCTTCCGCGTTGCCTGTGGCTAGGGCTGCGGACGGCGCAGCGGGTCAGACCGAACCGAAGCCGGCCGAAACCGCGCAGGTCGATGACGATACGCGCACGGTGGCGATACCCGATGTCGGCCTCGTTCCGGTCGCCGGCACGGCGAAAGGCATCGACTTCGATCCAGCAGCGATCTGCGAGCCGGACGAGGCAGTGGAAGCTGCGCCGGATCTCGGCATTCCCCGCCTGGAAGACGACGATCCGCGCACCGCGTCCGTCGCCGACGACGATCTCGACTACGACATGGATACCGAGATCCTCGGCCTGATCAATCCGCGCGCCACGAAGGCCGCGGAGCCGGTCGAAGACGCCGAGCTTGCAGGCGAGCAGGCGCCGCGTGCCGCACCGCCGGCGGAGATCGCCTCGGCGCCTGCCATGGACGCCGACATCAGCGAGCGGGAGGCGAGCGATTTCGCCGACCTCGAGCGTGCGCTCGACGCACGGCGCTACGGACATCGCGAGGGAAATGGTGCAGCGTCGCAAGGCACGGTCGTCGACCATGCGCCGAACGGGGCACGGACGGCCGCCGGTGCGCCGAAGCGCTGGACCCGGCTTGCGGTGACGGCGGCGGGTCTCGTCATCGTGGCTGGTGCGGGTGCTGCATTCTGGATGGGTTCCACCCCCGTTGCGCAGAGCAGCGCCGGCGGTAATGCGCCGATCATCATGGCGGATGCGACGCCCGCCAAGCGCAAGCCCGAGAACCCGGGCGGCGAGCATGTTCCGAACCAGAACAAGATCGTCTACGACCGTGTCGACGGGTCCGATCCGGACAGCGACGGGAAGACCGCGCTCACCGATACCACCGAGAAGCCGCTCGACGTCGTCAAGCACAACCAGCCGATCGTCGCCGCCTCGATGGGCGGAGGCGACAACGGCCTGCCCGGCGTGCGCAGTGCTTCGGAGAATCTGGTTGCCGACGCTTCCGACGGCCGCTCGTCGCGCCTCGGCAAGGAACAGGACCGGCTTCAGCCGCAGGAGAGCAAGCCTGCTCCGGAAGCGGCGACGCCTTCGGGCGTCGTGCCACACTACGTCAAGACCATGACCGTCACGGCCGATGGGCATCTCGTTCCCCTTAACGACGGGAAATCGGGTTCGAACGACGCTTCCGCCGACGCCGACGACAATTCGGCGCAAACGGCGAGCACACCCGATGCGGCAGCGATGGTCACGGGCACGGACGAACCCGCGCCGCTGCCGGATGCGCGCCCGGGCGGCCAGGCGCAGGACGCTTCGACGGACGATGGCGACGGCGCCTCGGAAGCCGCAGGCGCCGATGCCGACGCCGACGAAACGCAGACCACGACCGCGAGTGCGGCTTCCGCCGCCCGTACGTCGGACGATGCGAGCGGCGACGGCGACGAAGCACCGGCGAACCCGGGCGGCTACTACGTCCAGATCGCTTCCCAGCCGAGCGAGGATGCCGCCAAGCGTTCCTATCAGACATTGAAGAAGCGCTACGGCTCGGTTCTCGATGGCGAGGGCGTGGACATCCAGTCCGCGAAGGTCTCCGACGACAAGACCTATTACCGGATCCGCATTCCCGCGGGAACGAGCAGCGACGCGAGCGATCTCTGCGCCCGGTACAAGAAGGCCGGCGGCGACTGCTTCGTCACGCAGTAGGCGAATTCTTCCTTCGACGAACCGGTCGGTGGGACTGCGTTTTTCCGATCGTATGGCTATGCTTTGCGCATGAGCGAATCAAAGCCCGTCATTTTCGGCTGTTCCGGCCTGAAGCTCGATCCCGAAGAGATCGCCTTCTTCGCCGAGCATCGGCCGTGGGGTTTCATCCTCTTTGCGCGCAACGTCGAAAGCATCGCCCAGCTCCGGGAACTGACGGCCGCGCTTCGCGAAACCGTCGGCCGCGCGGATGCGCCGGTGCTGATCGATCAGGAGGGCGGCCGCGTTCAGCGGCTGCGCCCGCCGCTTGCGCCGCGTTATCCGTCGGGGGGCGAGCTCGGCGCGATCCATGCCGCTGACGAAGACCGGGGCGTGCGCGCGGCGTGGCTTCAGTCGCGCCTCCACGCCTTCGATCTGTCGCGGTGTGGCGTCTCGGTCGATTGCCTGCCCGTCCTCGACCTGCCGGCACCGGGGTCGAGCTCCGTCATCGGCGATCGCGCCTACGGCACGGATCCGCACACCATCATCGCGATGGGGCAGGCGTCCGCAGCCGGTCTCAAGGCCGGTGGTCTGCTGCCGGTCGTGAAGCACGTGCCGGGGCACGGGCGCGCCCGGGTGGATACGCATCTCGAACTGGCTGTGGTGGACGCGTCCCTCGAAGCGCTCCGCGAACGGGATTTCGCGCCGTTCCGGGCCATGAACGGCGAAGCCATGGCGATGACGGCCCATGTCGTCTACGAAGCGATCGATCCCGAAAACCCGGCGACGCATTCCTCGCGCGTCGTGCACGATATCATTCGCGCGGAGATCGGCTTCGACGGGCTTCTGATGTCCGACGACCTTTCGATGAAGGCGCTTTTGGGTGGTTTCGGCGAAAGGGCAAGTGCCGTGCTTTCGGCCGGATGTGACATGGTTCTCCATTGCAATGGCGACATGGGGGAAATGCGCGCCGTCGCCGATGCGATCTCCTCTCTTTCCGGCGAGGCGAAACGGCGTGCGGATGCGGTCACGTCCGCCTTCGTGCCGGCCGACGACGCACGGGAAGAGGCGCTACGCGGCGAATTCGACGCACTGATCGGTGCGTCGGGGCGGGGCGAAGGATGACCGGAGCGCGCAGCGGCGCCCGACAGATCGGCGAACCGGCCGACTGGCCGGCCAACGACGATGCCGGCCCCACCGCGAGCGAACCGGCGCTCGTCGTCGACGTCGACGGCTTCGAGGGGCCGCTCGATCTCCTCCTTCACCTGGCGCGACGCCAGAAGGTCGATCTTTCGCGCATCTCGATCCTCGCGCTCGCGCAGCAATACCTGACCTTCATCGAGGACGCGCGCCGCATCCGGCTCGAACTCGCGGCGGATTATCTCGTGATGGCGGCGTGGCTTGCCTATCTGAAGTCGCGCCTGCTCTTGCCGCAGCCGGATGCCGACGAGGAGGAAAGCGGCGAGGAACTGGCCGCGCGTCTGGCCTTTCGGCTGAAGCGTCTGGAAGCCATGCGCGACGTCGCCGCGCGCCTCGTCGGGCGCGACCGGCTGGGCCGCGACATCTTCGCGCGCGGGAACCCGGAAGCGACGGTGGTCGAACGCAGCGAAACCTTCACGGCTTCTCTCTACGATCTCCTGACGGCCTATGCCGCGCAGCGCCGGCGGCAGACGGTGAGCCGGGTGCGCATCGCCCGGCGGCCCGTATGGTCGCTTGCCGACGCACGCTCGATCCTGGCTCGGATGATCGGCGAGGTGCCGGAGTGGACGCCGCTCGAACAGTTCCTCGCGCCCTATCTCGGCGCGACCGGCAACGTAGTGACGGCACGCGCCAGCACGTTTGCCGCCTGCCTCGAACTCGTGCGTGAAGGCCGGCTGGAGGTGCGCCAGGATGCCGCGTTCGCGCCGCTTCACCTGCGCGACGTCGATGGAAACACCGGCATGGCAGACGGCGAGAGGGCCACGGAGAACGGCTTGTGACACGGAACGGAGAACCGTTCGACCCGCACGAGACCGGCGCGGAAGAAGCGGACGAAGCCGGGCAGGTGGGCGCGGAGGCCGAGCGCAAGGCGGAGCGTATCGCCGAGGCGATCGTCTTTGCCTCGGCCGGTCCCGTCGCCGCGCGCGCGATCGCCGAACGGCTGCCGGCGGGCACCGGCGTCGAGGCGACCATGGCCCGGCTCGCCAAGCGCTACGCCGATGGCGGGGTCAACCTGGTGCGCGCCGGCGACGCCTACGCCTTCCGCACGGCGGCCGACCTCTCGTGGCTCCTCCGCCGGGAGGAGGTGGAGGTGAAGAAGCTTTCGCGCGCCGCACTCGAGGTGCTGGCGATCATCGCCTATCACCAGCCGACGACGCGGGCCGAGATCGAGGAGATCCGCGGCGTCTCGACGTCGAAGGGCACGCTCGACGTCCTTCTCGAAACCGGCTGGGTACGCATCGGCGGTCGCCGGCAATCCCCGGGCCGGCCCGTCACCTATGCCACCACGCCGGGCTTCCTCGATCACTTCAGCTTGAGCGAGCTCGCGGACCTGCCCGGGATCGAGGAACTGAAGGGGGCGGGCCTGCTTTCGGCCAAGCTGCCGCCGGACTTTTCGGCCGATGCCGGTTTCGACGAGGATGCTTCGCACGACGATGGGTCGAGCACGGCATCCGGCGCATTGGAGGATCTCGGGCTCCTGCCGCCCGGCGGCGAAGAAGGCTGAAACCGCCGTCGTTTCGTCGCAAGCACGGCCCGAATCCCCGCTTTTCGTTGCACGCTATCGTGCTTTCCGTTACGAGCGAGAAGCGCTATTTGAATGGTGTCCTCGCAAGGCCTACATTGCGGCGAGCGGCCTTCAAGGGAGATGGATTATGGGTAGTCTGAGTATCTGGCACTGGCTCATCGTGCTGGTGGTCGTTCTCCTTCTTTTCGGTCGCGGAAAGATTCCGGATCTGATGGGCGACGTCGCCAAGGGCATCAAGAGCTTCAAGCAGGGCATGGCCGACGACGACGAGGACGAGAACGCCGGCTCCACCGAGAAGGCGAAGACCGTCGAGCATCGCTCCGAGGAGAAGGGCGAGACGCCGGAATACAAGTCGGCACGCTACGACAAGGCCAAGTAGCGCGAAGTTCGACGGAGCGGATCGCAGTCGCCGGTAGCGGCGACGCTAGGAGCTCATACGCATGTTCGATATCGGCGCGCCGGAGCTGCTCGTCATCGCGGTCGTCCTGATCGTGGTGGTCGGGCCCAAGGACCTGCCGCGCATGCTGCGCGCCTTCGGCAAGACGACGGCGAAGCTGCGCTCGATGGCGAGCGAGTTTCGCACCCAATTCGACGAGGCGTTGAACGATTCCGAGTTCGACGAGGTCCGCAAGACGATCTCGGACGCGCAGAACCTTAACCCGTCCAAGAACCTACGCGACGTCATGAACCCGCTGCGCAAGGTCGGCGAGGAGATCCGGTCCGGGCTCGACGAGGCGGTCCGACCGGCAAGCGTCTCCAAGACCACGCAAGCCGACCGCGACGCGCTTTCCGCCGTCACTGAAGGCGAGCCGATCGGCGAACCGCAGCCCAACGAACTGCACGAGCCGGACCGGGAAGGCCTCGACGAAGCGAAGCCGGCTGCGCCAGTCAAGAAGGCGGCGACCAGAAAGGGGTCGACGAAGAAGCCTGGTGCGAAGACGGCATCCGCATCGAAGAAGCCGGCGACGGCAAAAGGTGCTTCGACCAACGGAAGCGCCGCTCCCGCGCGCAAGACCCGCGCGAAGACGGCCGCGAACGGTGCGGCCGCACCGAAGGCCGCCGCGTCCAGGACGGCATCGAAGGCGGGTGCCGGGAACGGGGCTTCCGAAGCGAATGGCCATGCCGGAACGGCGAACCCGTCGAACGGCGCAAAGGCTGCCCGCAGTGGTGCGCGTGCCAAGGCGGCCGCGACCGGTGGGACGAAGGCGAAGCCTGCGAGATCCACGTCGGCGAACGGTTCGGCTGCGGATACCGGTGAAGGGGGCGCTTCTCCCGGCGCCGGGAAAATCACGAACGGCGCGAAGCCCGCTTCCGCAACTACTGCCGTCGCAGAAAAAGCGCGAGGCAAGGGGCGGACCGTGTCGCGCCCCGTCAATGGCACGGCCGATGAACCCGGTGCGCCCGGCGAGACCGGCGCCAACCATACGGACGACAAGACGCCATGAGCAGCAACGACATCGATGAGAAGGCGCTTCCGCTCATGGAGCACCTCATCGAGCTCAGGCAGCGCCTGATCTGGTCGATCGGTGCGTTCTTCGTCGCCTTTCTCGTCTGCTTCTTTTTCGCGAAGGAACTGTTCAACCTGCTCGTGGTGCCGTTCACTTGGGCGGTGCATCTGGCGCATCTCGATACGAACCACATCGAGCTGATCTACACCGCCCCGCAGGAATTCTTCTTCACGCAGATCAAGATCGCCATGTTCGGCGGAATGGTGATCGCCTTTCCGATCATCGCCTCGCAGATCTACAAGTTCGTCGCTCCCGGCCTCTACAAGAACGAGCGCGCTGCGTTCCTTCCCTTCCTCATCGCGTCTCCGCTTCTCTTCCTGATGGGCGCGTGTCTCGTCTATTTCTTCTTCACCCCGATGGTGATGTGGTTCTTCCTGCGCATGCAGCAGCCGGGCGGCGGCGGCGAGGCGGCGATCCAGCTTCTGCCGAAGGTCTCGGAATACCTCAGCCTCATCATGACGCTGATCTTCGCTTTCGGGCTCGTCTTCCAGTTGCCGGTGGTGACCACGCTGCTCGCGCGCGTCGGCATCATTTCGGCCGCGGGTCTCGCCGCGAAGCGCAAATACGCGATCGTGCTCGCATTCGTCGCCGCAGCCGTGCTGACGCCGCCCGATCCGGTCTCCCAGATCGGCCTTGCACTGCCGACCATCCTTCTCTACGAGGTTGCCATCTATGCCGCCCGGGTCGTCGAGCGCAAACGCGCAGAGGCGAGCGCGGAGGCGGAAGCGACCGCTTCCGGCGACGATCCGGATCGTTCCGACGACGAGGGTTGAGCGTTCCCAACGTCGGGCCGGCACCCATGATCTGACCTGCGGCGGGACGCCATCATGCTGGACATCAAGTGGATACGCGAAAACCCGCGGGCGCTGGACGAGGCGCTGCGGCGACGCGGCGCGCTGCCTTGCGCCGAGCGCCTGCTCGAACTCGACGAGCGCCGGCGTGAGCATCTTCAGACCGTTCAGGAGATGCAGACGCGGCGCAACGAGGTTTCGCGCGAAATCGGCCAGGCGCTGCGCGAGAAGGACTCCGAACGCGCCGAGCGCATGAAGGCGGAAGTCGCCGATATGAAGAGCGCCATGGCGGCGGCCGAGGAAGAAAGCCGCGCCGTTGAGCGCCAGGTGGAAGGTCTGGTCGCTTCTCTGCCGAACCTGCCGCTTGCCGGCGTGCCGGCCGGTACCGACGAAGCGGACAACCGCGAAGAGCGCCAGGTTGGAGAGAAGCCCGCATGGGACCATCCGGCACGCGAGCATTTCGAGATCGGCGAGGCGCTCGGGCTGATGGATCCGGAGGTCGCCGCGCGCATCGCCGGATCGCGCTTCACGGTGACCAAGGGCGCGCTGGCGCGGCTCGAACGCGCGCTCGGGCAGTTCATGATCGACCTGCACACGAGCGAGCACGGCTATCAGGAAGTCGCGCCGCCGCTGCTCGTGCGCGACGCCGCGATGTTCGGCGCCGGGCAGCTCCCGAAATTCGCCGAAGACGCGTTCCGGACGACCGACGATCGCTGGCTGGTTCCGACGGCAGAAGTGCCGCTTGCCAACCTCGTGCGCGAGGAGATCCTCGATCACGACGCGCTGCCGATGCGCGTCGTGGCGCTGACGCCATGCTTCCGCTCGGAAGCGGGGTCCGCCGGGCGCGATACGCGCGGCATGCTGCGCCAGCACCAATTCATGAAGTGCGAGCTGGTTTCGATCACCGATGCCGAAAGTTCGCTCGACGAGCACGAGCGCATGACGGCGTGTGCGGAAGAAGTGCTGAAGCGGCTCGGCCTGCATTACCGGGTAATGACGCTTTGCACCGGGGACATGGGCTTTTCCGCACAGAAGACCTACGATCTGGAGGTCTGGCTGCCCGGCCAGAAGACCTATCGCGAGATCTCCTCCTGTTCGGTCTGCGGCGACTTCCAGGCACGGCGCATGAACGCGCGCTACCGTCCGCGCGAGGAAAAGGGCACGCGCTTCGTGCATACCCTCAACGGTTCGGGTGTGGCGACCGGCCGTGCGCTGATCGCGGTGATGGAAAACTACCTCGAAGCGGACGGCTCCATCACGGTGCCGGAAGTCCTGCGCGGCTACATGGGCGGTCTCGAGCGCATCGTCGCGTCATGACGGCCGGCTTCGCTACCGTCGATCGCATGGACAGGGTAACGGAGCCGGCATGCGCATCCTGCTGACCAACGACGACAGCATCCACGCCGAAGGGCTCGCCGTGCTGGAACGCATCGCGCGCCAGCTCTCCGACGATGTGTGGGTGGTCGCGCCGGAGACCGATCAGAGTGGGCTCGCGCATTCGCTGACGCTTTCCGAGCCGCTGCGCCTGCGAAAGATCGAGGACAAGCGCTACGCGCTGCGCGGCACGCCGACCGACTGCGTCATCATGGCGCTTCGCGGCGTCATGGACGAGGCGCCGGACCTCATTCTTTCGGGCGTCAACGCCGGGCAGAACCTTGCCGACGACGTCACCTATTCGGGCACCGTCGCCGGTGCGATGGAAGGCACGATCCTCGGCATCCGCTCCATCGCGCTCAGCCAGGTCTACGCCTTCGTCGACGGCGAACGGCGGATCCCCTTCGAGGTCGCGGAACGTCATGGTCCGGGTCTGATCGAACGCCTGACGAAGGCGGACCTGCCGGCCGGCACCTTCCTCAACGTCAATTTTCCGAACCGCGAGCCGGATGCCGTCCGCGAAACCGTGGTCACGACGCAAGGCCGATCGATGCACGGCCTGTCGATCGACCGGCGGACCGACGGGCGCGGATTTCCCTATTACTGGCTGTGCTTCTCGCGACGCCCGTCCGAGCCGGACGACGGCACGGACCTGCGCGCGGTGAGCGAGGGGGCGATCTCCGTCACGCCGCTGAAGCTCGACATCACGGATCGAAGTGCTGCGGAGCGGGTCGCGGCAGTGCTCGGGGGCGAGACGACACGGTGAACGACAGCGTGCAGAGCGAAATGGAAGGCTTCGCGGGTCTCGTGCTGCGCCTGCGCGGGGAGGGGCTGCAGGACACGCAGTTGCTCAAGGCCGTGGAAGCGACGCCGCGGACCCTCTTCGTGCCGTCGGCGGCGCGTTCGGCCGCCTACGATGCGGGCGTCGTACCGATCGAATGCGGTTCCTTCATGGAAGGGGCCGATCTCGCCGCGCAGATGCTCTATCTGCTCATGGTCCAGCCAGGACAGCGCGTGCTCGAAATCGGCACGGGCTCGGGCTTCACCGCCGCCGTCATCGCGCGCACGGCCGAGCGCGTCTTCACGCTCGATCGCTTCCGCACGCTGATCGCCAATGCGCAGGCCCGGTTCGAGCGGCTGGGCCTCACCAACATCGCCGCACGCCAGGCCGACGGAAGCCAGGGACTGAGGGGCGAGGGCACGTTCGACCGTATCCTCGTTACCGCCGCCTACGACACGACGCCGCGTTTCTTCGTCGACCAGCTCGTGGCCGGCGGTGTGCTGCTGGCGCCGGTCCTCATGGAGGACGGCACCTGCATGCTGATGCGCATGACCAAGATCGGCAGCCGGTTCGAGCGCGAGGAACTTTTCCCGGTTCCCTTCCAGCCCATCGCGACGGGCCGGGCGCGCGCGCTTTAGAGCCTTTCAGGTTCATACGGAAGCGCTCTGCCGACCCTGTTTGCGTCAGGACCGAGACGGATGGCGACGAGCGTACTGGTGGTACGGTCGAGCCATCCGTCGAAGCGTCACGGCGCAAACAGGGCCGGCCCGAAGGGTTCGACCGTGCCGCTCTCCCACTTTGTCGCCGATCTAGCCCGATGAACCACATCGCGCTGCGATCGCCTTCGCATGGGAAACCGGCACGATCGAACAGAGCGCTTCCGTATGAACCTGAAAGGCTCTGGGTCGGGCCGCAACCGGCGGGTATCGTTCCGCCACAACTTCACCGTTTTTAACCGTGCAGTAACACTAACGCGATTTAATCGTCTGCAACTTCTTCTTAGGTGCGGGATGAGTTAATGCGTAGTAGAAGACATTTCGTTTCTTCGCGGTCCCTCCTCGGTATTCTTGGTGCTACGCTTCTCGCGAGTGCTGCGGCCGGGTGTAGTTCGGACGTACTTCGGTTTCAGGACGGTCATTACGGCGGGGATGGGATGACGACCTCGTCCATAGCGCCGAATGGGGGCACGGCCATGCGGCCTCCGGCACCGACCGGTTCGTACGCCCGCAACGACGCCAACCCGCAATCCGCATCCGGAGGCACCTCGATGGCTCAGCCGCTTCCCGCCAACAACGACGACTATTCCTCTCCCGCCCGCACCGCCTCGGTGGCGCCCGGCGCCGTTCAGCGCGGCACGCTTCCGCCCCCGGGCAGTGCCAACGATTCGCGTCCGCAGACCGTGTCGTCCTCACAGGCCCGCGCCGCGACCGGCTGGTCGACGAACAGCGCCATGAGCGTGACGCTGCGTCCGGGCGAAGACGTCGATACGCTTTCGCGCCGCTACGGCGTGCCGGCCGATGCAATCATGCGCGCCAACCACCTTTCCAGCGCCTCGGCCGTCTCGGCCGGCCAGCAGATCGTCATCCCGACCTATAATCGCGGTGGCTCCGACACATCGAGCGCGGGTACGCAGTCCGCCTCGGCAACGCCGAGCCTTAGGCCTGGTGACGGCACCCGAACGCTGAAGGCGCCGGAAGCGGCCGAGCAGGTCGCAAGCACGCATGGCGGCAGCTATACGGTCCAGAGCGGCGATACGCTGACCCGTATCGCTTCGCGCACCGGCGTCTCGATCGATGCGCTGAAGCAGGCGAACGATCTTTCCGGCACCGCGATCCGCATCGGCCAGCATCTGACGCTGCCCAGCGGCGCGACGGCGCCGGAAAAGACGCAGCAGGCCACCGAAGAGCCCGCCCCGAAGCCGCAGGCCGAACCGGCGGTGAAGAGCGAAGCCGCCTCCAAGCCTGCCGCGAACGAAGACGAGCCGGCAGCCAAGACCGCCCGCAGCGCGCAGTCCGAGGCGCCCAAGCCCGGCACCGAAGCGAAGGTCGAGGAACCGGCCGAGACGAAGGTCGCGAGCCTGCCGAAGAGTTCGGGCGTCGGCAAGCTGCGCTGGCCGGCTCGTGGCCAGATCGTCAGCCGCTTCGGCTCGCGCGAGGATGGCCACCAGAACGACGGCATCGACATCTCGGTTCCTGAGGGAACGCCGGTCAAGGCCGCGGAGAACGGCGTCGTCATCTACGCCGGCGACGGCCTGAAGCAGTACGGCAACACCGTTCTCGTGCGTCACGACGACGGTCTGGTGACGGTCTACGGCTACGCCAAAGACATCAAGGTCAAGCGCGGCGCGAAGGTGACGCGCGGCGAAGTGATCGCCGACTCGGGCATGAGCGGAGCGGCCGACCGGCCGAAGCTGCACTTCGAGGTGCGCAAGGACGCGACCCCGGTCGATCCGACGAGCTATCTCGACTAGACCGCTTTGCGACCGGATCGAATCAGGTCCGGCGCTCAATCCCTTGGTCCGGCGCATTGTTCGCGACGTCGGACCGGATCGGTCTGACCGGGAGATCCCCGGCAGACCACGCTTTCGACGGGTATCGCGGCGCACCGGCAACGGTGCGCCGCTTTTCGTTCGACGCTTGCTACTTCAGCCTTCGAGCGTCTTGCCGAGGCGGCCCGCCAGGTCCTGGATGAACTGCCAGGCGACGCGGCCGGAGCGCGCGCCGCGCGTCACGGACCATTCCAGCGCCTTTGCGTGAAGCGTCGCCGCGTCGACGCCGAGGTCGTAATGGCGGGCGTAGGCATCCACCATGGCGAGATAGTCGTCCTGGGTACAATTGTAGAAGCCGAGCCAAAGGCCGAAGCGGTCCGAAAGCGAAACCTTCTCCTCCGTCGCCTCGGTGGGGCTGATCGCGGTCGCCCGCTCGTTTTCGGCCATCTCGCGGGGCAGAAGATGGCGCCGGTTGGATGTCGCGTAGAAGACGACGTTGTCCGGTCGGCCCTCGATGCCGCCTTCGAGCGCCGCCTTCAGCGACTTGTAGGCGGTATCGTCGTGGTCGAAGGAAAGATCGTCGCAAAAGAGGATGAAGCGCGCAGCGCTCCTCGAGACGATCGTCATCAGCCGCGGCAGCGTCGCGATGTCCTCGCGGTGGATCTCGATCAGCTTGAGGCGAGGGGAGCCTTCGGCCCGACCATTCAGGACGCGGGCATGCGCGGCCTTGACGAGCGAGGACTTGCCCATCCCGCGCGCGCCCCACAGAAGCACGTTGTTGGCGGCGTAGCCGGATGCGAAGCGTTCGGTGTTGTCGAGCAGGATGTCGCGGACGCGCTCGACGCCCTTGATGAGCTCGATGGCGACGCGGTTCGGCCGCGGCACGGGCTGCAGGCCACGCGTTTCCGGCACCCAGACGAAGCAGTCCGCCGCGTCGAGATCGATCGTCGCCGGTGGCGGGCCGGAAAGGGCTTCCACCGCACCGCGCAGGCGGCGGACCTCATCGATCAGGGTCGTCATGGTCTCGTCGTTCATCGCTGTCGGGCCTGCATGCGGTTGGTTGTGGCGGGGTGGATCGTTTCGCGGTAGCATGGCCTTTGCGGGACGAAAAGGCGCAGATGCCCGCGAAAGAGCCGTCCGCAGGCCGTGCACAGTTGCATTGGCCCCGATTGTTCCTGTATGCGCGAAGCGATTTTGGCGGCTTTCGTTCGCCGAGCCCCTTCACCAGGAGCCCATTCATGTTCGTAACTCCGGCTCATGCACAGACCGTCGGTGGCGGTGGTGCCGAGATGGTCATGTCCATCCTGCCGTTCGTGCTGATCTTCGTCATCATGTACTTCCTCATCATCCGGCCGCAGCGCCAGCAGATGAAGAAGCGCGAGGAGATGCTGAAGAACATCCGTCGTGGCGATCAGGTCGTGACCGGCGGCGGCATCGTCGGCAAGGTCACGAAGGTCGTCGACGACCGCGAGGTCGAAATCGAGATCGCCGACGGCATGCGCATCCGCGCGGTGCGCAGCCTGCTTTCGGAGGTCCGCGCCAAGGGCGAGCCCGTCAAGGAATAGGCGCCGCGGCGCCGCCTGAAGAGCGCCTGCCACGAAATAAGATGCAGCCTGGCTGCGAACGCGACCCGAGAGTCCGATGCTTCATTTTCCCCGCTGGAAGACCGCACTGATCTGGCTTGTCGTCCTTGTGGCGATCGTGCTGGCCTTCCCGAACGTGCTCAGCAAGAAGGAGGTCGCCGCACTTCCTTCCTGGGTACCGCACACGCAGATGACGCTCGGCCTCGACCTTCAGGGCGGTTCGTACATCCTGCTGCAGGTCGACCGGCAGGACGTGATCAAGGACCGCACCACCGCCGTCGTCGAGGACGTACGGCGCATCCTGCGTGACAAGAACATCGGCTATACCGGGCTCGGCGGGAAAAACGGCGACATCCACGTCGCCATCCGCGACGATTCGAAGGTCGACGCGGCGAAGCAGGCGCTTCAGGACGTGACCAACCCGACCAATGCCGGCATGTTCTCGAGCGGCGGATCGGTGCGGGAAGTCGCGATGAGCCAGCCGCAGCCCGATACGCTGCATCTTTCGCTTACCTCCGACGGCATCGACTACCGCGTGCGCAACGCCGTGACGCAGTCGCTCGAGGTCGTGCGGCGGCGCATCGACGCGCTGGGGACGACGGAGCCGGTGATCCAGCGGCAGGGATCGAACCGCATCCTCGTCCAGGTGCCCGGCCTCGGCAATCCGCAGCGTCTGAAGAACCTCCTGAACCAGACCGCCAAGCTGACCTTCCGCATGGTCGACACGTCGATGCCGGTTCAGCAGGCCATGCAGGGCACTCCGCCGGCCGGGACCTCGGTCCTGCCCTCGCAGGACGACCCGAACCAGCACTACCTCGTCGAAAAGCGCGTCCTCGTCTCCGGCGAGGACCTGACGGATGCGCAGCCGGGCTTCGACCAGCGCAGCAACGAGCCGATCGTCACCTTCCGCTTTGATACGCAGGGTGCCCAGTCTTTCGGCCGGGCCACGCAGCAAAACGTCGGCAAGCCCTTCGCGATCGTCCTCGACAACAAGGTGATCTCGGCGCCGGTCATCCGCGAGCCGATCCTCGGCGGGTCCGGGCAGATCTCCGGCAACTTCACGCCACAGAGTGCCAACGACCTGGCGATCCTGCTGCGCGCTGGCGCACTGCCCGCCACGCTCAACGTCGTGCAGGAGCGCACGGTCGGGCCGGGGCTCGGTGCCGATTCGATCGCGGCCGGCGAAACCGCCGCCGTCATCGGCGCGATCGCCGTCGTCGCCTTCATGCTGATCGCCTACGGCTTTCTCGGCGTGCTGGCGAACGTGGCGCTTCTCGCAAACCTCATCATGATCATCGCGCTCCTTTCGGTGCTCGGTGCGACGCTGACGCTGCCCGGCATCGCCGGCATCGTGCTGACGATGGGCATGGCGGTCGATTCCAACGTGCTGATCTACGAACGCATACGCGAGGAGCGACGCAACGGCCGCTCGCTGATCCAGGCGGTGGACACTGGCTTCTCTCGCGCGCTCGCGACCATTCTCGACGCCAACATCACGACGCTGATCGCCGCGGTCATCCTCTTCTATCTGGGGTCCGGGCCGATCCGCGGCTTCGCCGTCACGCTGGCGATCGGCATCGTCACCAGCGTCTTCACGGCCTACACGCTGACGCGCTGGCTCGTGTCGCAGTGGATCCGGCGCCGCCGGCCGAAGGAAATGCCGAAAGCGCGCATTTCCGGCCTCGCGGACGGGGCGAAGATCCCGTTCATGGGCTTCCGCCGTATCACCTTCGCGATCTCGATCGTGCTGGCGCTCGCCACGTTCACCGGCCTCGTGACCGTCAACATGAACTACGGCATCGACTTCACCGGCGGCACGCTGGTCGAGGTCCAGGCCAAGGACGGCTCGGCCGAGATCGGCGATATCCGATCGCGGCTCAGCGGTCTGGATGTCGGTTCGGTGCAGGTGCAGCGCTTCGGTTCGCCGGAGGAGGCGCTGATCCGCGTTCAGGCCGAAACGGGCTCGGATGCCGCGCAGCAACGCGTCATCAACGAGATCCGTGGCGAATTCTCGTCCGACTACACGATCCGTCGCGTCGAATCGGTCGGTCCGACCGTCTCCGATGAACTGGCGACGGCCGGCACCATCGCCGTCGGGGTCGCCCTGCTTGCGATCCTCGTCTACATCTGGTTCCGGTTCGAGTGGCAGTTCGCCCTCGGCGCCATCATCGCCACGATCCACGACGTGGTGCTGACGATCGGCATGTTCATCATCACCGGCATCGAGTTCGACCTGAGCAGTATCGCGGCGGTGTTGACCATCGTCGGCTATTCGCTGAACGATACTGTGGTAGTCTACGACCGCGTGCGCGAGAACCTGCGACGGTACAAGAAGATGCCGTTGACGGACCTTCTCAACTTCTCGATCAACGAGACGCTTTCGCGGACGGTACTGACGGCGCTCACCACGCTGATCGCGCTGCTGGCGCTCTTCATCTTCGGTGGCGAGGTGATTCGATCGTTCACCTTCGCCATGATCTTCGGCGTGGTCGTCGGCACCTATTCCTCGATCTTCATCGCGGCGCCCGTCCTCATCTCCTTCAAGCTTCGCGGGCTCAGTGAAAAGCCGGGCGAGAAGTTCGACGGCGAGAGCAGGGTGGAAAAGGCTCCCGCAAAGGGTTCGGTCTAGATCGTGGCGCGCGGTATCGAGATACGCGACGCCCACTTTCCCGATCGCGCGCCGATCGACGCCTACGGCAATGGCGGCTTCCGCTTCGCGGACATGTCGCATCGCGGTTCGCTTCTGTGCCTGCCGTCCGGCATCTATGGCTGGGCGCCCGACGAAGCCGATCCCCTTGCGCCCGCCTCCTTCGAAAGGGTGCTGGCCGAAGCGGGCGACATCGAAGTGCTTCTGGTCGGGACCGGCACCGACATTCGAATGCTGCCCGCGCCGTTGCGGCAGGTGCTCAAGGCGCACGCGATCATGGCCGACCCGATGAGCACGGGGGCGGCCGTGCGCACCTACAACGTCATGCTGGCCGAAGCGCGCGCCGTGGCCGCCGCGTTGATCGCGGTCTGAGCACCGGCGCGCGGGAGGCAGGCGCTTCCCGTTTGCCGAAAGGGCAGGCCGCAGGGTCCGTGGTCGAAGGGGAAGCATGGCCGAGGCGAATGAGACGTTCGAACACTGCCTGCGCAGCCTGCGCGACCTCGACCGGGACCGCTATCTCGCCTGCCTGCTGACGCCTGAAGCCCACCGCGGCCCCTTCGCCGCGCTCTACGCCTTCAACGGTGAGATCGCGCGCGTGCGCGACGTGATCCACGAGCCGATGCCGGGCGAGGTCCGCCTGCAATGGTGGCGCGATCTCGTCGCAGGCAACGAGCACGGGCAGGCGGCGGCGAACCCGGTTGCCGCCGGCCTCATGGAAACGATCCGCAGGCACGACCTGCCCCGCCAGACCTTCGACAACTACATCGAGGCGCGCATCTTCGACCTCTACGACGATGCTATGCCCGACCGTACCGCCTTCGAAGGCTATGCGGGCGAAACCGTCTCGGCGATCATGCAGCTCTGCGCGATGACGATCTCGCCCGATGCCGCGCGCAAGTCCGCCGATCTGGCCGGTCATGCGGGCGTCGCGCTTGCCGTCGCCGGTTCCATCCTGCTTCTGCCGATCCACCGCGCGCGCGGCCAGGTCTACGTTCCGGGCGACATTCTGGCGGCGACCGGGCTCGATCGCCAAAGCTTCCTCGCCGCGACCGATCGCGAGGCCTGCAAGCGCGCCGTCGACGCGTTCGTCGCGCTCGGCAACGAGCACCTCGCCCGCGCACGTGAGGCGCTGCGCACGACGCCCGAGGACATCTTTCCGGCGTTTCTTCCGGCAGCGATCGCCGGTCCCGTGCTTCGTCGTGCCGGGAAGGCGAGCGCCGCACTCTTCGAGGAAGGGCTGACCCCCGCACAGTGGCGCCGGCAATGGTGGCTGTGGCGCGCGGCACGGCTTCGCCGGTTCTAGAAGACACCCGAGGGAGCAAGTCGGCGCCCGTGATCGAGCCTCGCGATCCGGTCCTTTCGGCTTGTGACGGCCCTTCGTCGCTGTCAGACTTGCGGAAAGGGAGGATCGGCCGGTGACGTTCGACGGGCTCTTCTTTTTGGTCGTGATCGGCGCCGTCGCGGCTCTCTTCGTCTATCTGCGGTGGCAGCGACGGCGCGTGGATGCGTTCGATCCGGGCGAGACAATGCTAATTTTCGCGCAGGCCTTTCCGGACGAGGCGGTGCGGGCCGTCGTCGCCACCCGTAATGGCCAGGCGGTGTTCCTGCGCCTTGCGGACGGGCGCACGGGGCTCGTCGAGACGCACGACCGCCGGCAGATCGTTCGAAGGCTCGAGCCGGGCGAAGCCTTCGTGACGCCCGCCGGTAAGGATGGCCGCGCCCTGACGTTCCGGTTTTCGGGCGGGAAGGGTCGTGCGGCAACCTTCGAATTTGGCCTTCCCGAAGAGGCGGCCGAGGTTTCGTTATGGCTCTGCGACACCCTTCTGCTCGGCAGCCGGCGAGAGGGTGCCGGCGTTCCGGCAGGGTCGCGCCGGTGAAGGGCGTCTGCCTTCGGGCCGCCGCCACACCGCGCGGAAACCCCAGGAAGACCGGGCTTTCGCGGTTCTTCGAGGACGTATGCGCCGCTGGATTTGACCTGCGTCGGGTGATCATGCAGAGTCTGCGGCGTCAATCGGTTGTCGGGCATCTGGCCCGGACAGCACGACCTTTAAAAATTATGGGGAACCGGCCGGCGAATTCCGCTCGGCTTTTGCGCCACGATGCGCGTATGATCGAAGCCGCCGGAGCCCGATCTCGTTAAGGGAGTACAGAATGAAGAATGCCTTGAGCAAAACCGTGACCGCTGCAGCTGCCGTTGCGATGGCGCTGGTCGCAGGTTCCGCTTCCGCCGCGTCCTTGCAGGACATCAAGGACAAGGGCACGGTCCGCATCGCGATCGCCAATGAAATTCCGTACGGCTACATGGACATGAACGGCGACGCGAAGGGCGCGGGGCCGGATGTCGCCAAGCACATCATGAACGAGCTCGGCATCAAGAACATCAAGTGGGTGACCACGAACTTCTCATCGCTCATTCCCGGCCTTCAGGCCGACCGCTTCGACATGGTCGCCGCCGAAATGGCGGTCAATCCGGAGCGTTGCCAGAAGGTCATCTATTCCGAGCCGAACAGCTCGTACGGCGAAGGCCTGATGGTCGCCAAGGGCAACCCGAAGGACATCACCGCCTATTCCGACTTCAAGGACGGCGACAAGAAGGTCGCGATCATGGCCGGTGCCGACCAGCTCGACATGCTTCAGAAGCTCGGCGTGCCGCAGGACAACATGGTCACGCTGCAGTCGAACTCCGACGCGATCTCGACGGTCGCCAACGGCCGCGCCGACGCCTACGCCGCAACCGGCCTGACGGCAGCCCAGCTCGCCAAGAAGAGCGGCAAGGTGCAGATCGTCCAGAACTTCAAGGATCCGGTCGTGGACGGCAGCGAAGTCCGTTCGTGGGGCGCCTTCGCGTTCAACGAGGACTCCAAGGATCTGCGTGACGCGGTCAACAAGGTGCTGACCAAGTACAAGAAGACCGACGCCTGGGCCAAGGACCTCGAGAGCTACGGCTTCACCGAGGCCGACGTGAAGGCTTCCTCGCAGAAGACGACCAAGGAGCTCTGCTCCGCCAAGCAGAGCTAAGGCTCTTCGCAAGACGTGAACGATCGAGCGATCCGGGGGTCTACCTCCGGATCGTTTCACGACAGACTTGCCCATCGTCGGAACGGTATCCTGCATGGAATGGACAAGCTATCTGCCGCCCCTTCTGCAAGGGGCATGGGTCACCGTCCAGCTGACGGTCTACTCGACGATCCTCGGTGCCGTTCTTGCCTTCGCATTCGGCATCGGTAAGCTTTCGAACAACTGGCTGATCAAGGGTGTCTCGATCGGCTACATCGAGATCTTCCGCGGCACCTCGCTGCTCGTGCAGCTCTTCTGGCTCTATTTCGCGCTTCCCATCGCGGGGCAGGCGATCGGTATCGATCTGCGCCTGCCGCCGGTCGTAGCCGGCGTGCTCGCGCTCGGCCTCAACATCGGCGCCTACGGTGCGGAGGTGGTGCGCGGTGCGATCCAGGCCGTGCCGAAGGACCAGTACGAGGCGGGCAGGGCGCTGAACTTTACACCCCGCCAGGCCATGTGGCGCATCGCCCTTCCGCAGGCCGTTCCTGAGATGATGCCGACCTTCGGCAATCTCGCGGTGCAGAACCTGAAGGATACCGCGCTGGTCTCGCTGATCAGTCTCGGCGATCTCGCCTTCCGCGCAGAGAACATCCGCAATTTTACGCAGGACAGCACGACGGTCTATACGCTGGTGCTCTTCATGTATTTCGGCATGGCGCTGGTGCTGACCGCCTTCATGAAGATCGCCGAGCGCTCGGTCGGGCGCTGGAAGACGGCGGGGCGGTAGGTCATGCTTTTCGGCATCCATTGGGACACGAGTTCCGATCTCGCCTTCGCCGCCTCGATCCTGCCGATCCTGCTTCGAGGCATGGTCATCACCATCGAGGCGACGGTGCTCGGCTTCTTCATCGCGCTGGTCCTCGGTCTCGTGCTCGCCGTCCTGAAAGCCGCGCCGACGCGGATCGTCTCGTGGCCGGCCCTCGTCGTCACCGAGTTCGTGCGCGACACGCCGCTGCTGGTGCAGCTTTTCTTCCTCTACTACGTGCTGCCGGAATACGGGATCGTCCTGCCGGCGTTCCTGACGGGCGCGCTGGCGCTCGGCGTGCAGTACTCCGCCTATACCTCGGAGGTCTATCGCGCCGGTCTCGAGGCGGTGAACCGCGGCCAGCACGAGGCTGCCCGCGCGCTGAACCTGACGACGACACGTACCTTCACGCACATCGTGCTGCCGCAGGCGGTGCCCCGCGTCATCCCCGCACTCGGCAACTACCTCGTCTCGATCATGAAGGACGTGCCGGTGCTTTCGGTCGTCACCGTGCTCGAGATGCTGAACGTCGCCAAGATCATCGGCGACCGGACCTTCAACTACATGATTCCGCTGTCCATGGTGGGCGGTCTCTACCTCATCCTGACCATTCTGGCCTCGGCAGGCGTGCGTTATCTCGACCTCAAGCTGCCGAAGATAGGGATACCGCTGAAATGAGCGAACCGATCATCAAGTTCGACAAGGTCGTCAAACGCTTCGGCTCGGTCACCGTGCTGAACGAGCTCGACTTCTCGGTCTCGCCCGGCGAGAAGGTGACGATCATCGGGCCGTCGGGCTCGGGCAAGTCGACGGTGCTGCGCATCCTCATGACGCTGGAATCGATCAATGACGGCGTCGTGTGGGTCGATGGCGAGCCGCTATGGCACGAGGAACGCGGCGGCAAGCTGCAGGCCGCGAGCGAAAAGCACATGCATCGCATGCGCGAGAAGCTCGGCATGGTCTTCCAGCAGTTCAACCTGTTTCCGCACATGACGGTTCGCCGCAACCTGACCGAAGCGCCGATCCGCGTGCTCAAGCTTTCCAAGAAGGAAGCGCGCGAGCGTGCCGATCGCCTGCTCGAAATGGTGGGCCTGCAGGACCAGGCCGACAAGTATCCCCATCAGCTCTCCGGCGGCCAGCAGCAGCGCGTCGGCATCGCGCGGGCCTGCGCCATGCGCCCGCGCATCATGTTGTTCGACGAGCCGACCTCCGCGCTCGACCCCGAACTCGTCGGCGAAGTGCTGAACGTCATCCGCAACCTCGCCGAAGAGCACGATCTGACGATGCTTCTCGTCACGCACGAGATGCAGTTCGCCCGGCAGATCTCCGATCGCGTGTGCTTCTTCGATCGCGGCCGCATCTGCGAGGAGGGTCCGCCGTCCGAACTTTTCTCAGAGCCGAAGGAAGCGCGCACGAAAGAGTTCCTGCGCGCCGTCGTCGATCCGGATTCGGCGAAGGGCGAGAAGCAGGCGTCCGCCGAAGGGTAAACGGCTCGTTCCCACTCACGATCAATACATGAACTGTTCGGCGAGGATCCTGTCGGCCCAAGTGTGGTTCGGATCGGAAAGGATCCGGGCGGTCGCCGTCGGCGATTCGGCGATGCGCACCGAGCGCACCGATTTCGTTTCCGTATGGTCGGCGACCGCGTTGACCGGGCGCTTGACGGGCTCCAGCACCTCGATCTCGACGATCGAACGGTTCGGCAGCAGCGCCCCGCGCCAGCGACGCGGCCGGAAGGCGCTGACGGGCGTGAGGGCGAGCAGCGGCGCATCGAGCGGCAGGATAGGCCCATGGGCGGAGAGATTGTAGGCGGTGGAGCCGGCAGGCGTCGCGACCATCACCCCGTCGCAGACCAGCTCCTCCATGCGCTGCTGGCCGTCGACGGTGATCCTGAGCTTGCATGCCTGATAGGACTGGCGAAACAGCGCCACCTCGTTGATCGCCAGCGATTCGGCGATCTCGCCTTCGCTGTCGACGACGTGCATTTCGAGCGGGCGGATGATGTTTTCCACCGCGTCGGCGATGCGCTCGCGCAGGTTTTCCTCGGCATAATGGTTCATGAGGAAGCCGACCGAGCCCCGGTTCATGCCGTAGACGAGGCGGTTCGTGTTCATCGTCTCGTGCAGCATCTGCAGCATGAACCCGTCGCCGCCCAGCGCGACGATGACGTCGGCTTCGCTCGGCGCGGCGTTGCCGTAGAGCGAGGCGAGGTGGCGTGCGGCCTCGCGAGCGTCCCGTCCGCCCGAGGCGATGAACGACAGGGACTTGATCTCGCGTTTCATGCAGGGCTCCCCTCCGTAGCGCACGTCCTGCTTAGCCTCTCGCGTGCGCTCGAACAATCCCGCAACCGGCCGCGCTTTCGTGACCTTTCGTCTCCCGTGCGCGGAGCACTTTCGCCCCGGCCGGAAATGCTCTAGGAAACGGGACGGGCCCTTGTAGCTCAGCTGGTAGAGCAACCGCCTTGTAAGCGGTAGGTCGCGGGTTCAATTCCTGCCGGGGGCACCACTTCCGCTCGCCGAGCCGCCGGGATACGGCAGCGCTTCAGGTAAGCAGGCGCAGGCTCAGGATCACAAAGCCGATCACGGCCACGGCCCAGGCCGTCAGAAAGAAGCCCCAGACGATCTTTCGGCTTGTCGATTGGTGTTCATCGGCCATGCGATGGAAGCCCCGCCGTTTCCCGCGTGATCTTTTGGTCAAGCCGCCTCATGCGCCATCCTTCCTTCCGGAATGTTCATCCGTCCGTCTATCGTTCGAGAGATTCGTAAACCCGTCACTTCAAGGTAGGGCCGTTGTCGCGACGGTCGAATCCGGGACCGTTCTTGCGAAGCGCTTGGCGGCCTGATCGATCAGGTCCAGCGCTCCATCTCCCTATTTCGTGCGTAGCTCGCGACGTCGGACGGGAACAATCCGGCTGGAAAATGCTCTACGCCACTTCGATATCGAAGCCGATGTCGACGGCGGGAGGGGCCATGGTGATCTTCGACGAGGAGATGTAGTCGACGCCGGTTTCGGCAACCGGAACAACGGTGTCGAAAGCAATACCGCCGGAAGCCTCGAGCTTTGCGCGCCCGGCCGTGCGCTCGACGGCACGGCGAAGATCCTGCGGCGTGAAATTGTCGAGGAGGATCGCCCCGGCGCCGGCGGCGAGCGCCTCGTCGAGCTGTTCGAGCGTGTCCACCTCGACCTCCAAGGCAAGGAGGTGGCCCGCATAGGCCTTCGCCTGTTCCACGGCGCTGCGCACCCCGCCGCACACGGCGATGTGGTTGTCCTTGATGAGGATCGCGTCGTCGAGACCGAAGCGGTGATTGATGCCACCGCCGATGCGCACGGCGTATTTCTGGAAGGCGCGCATGCCGGGCACGGTCTTGCGCGTACAGCAGATCGCCGCCGCGGTATGGGCGATCTTCGCGGCGAACGCACCGGTATAGGTGCTGATCGCGGAGAGGTGGCAGAGATAGTTCAGCGCCACGCGTTCGCCGGAAAGAACGTCGCGCGCCGGCCCCTCGACCGTCGCGATCGTCTCGCCGGCCTCGACGGTCCGGCCGTCATCGCATTCGGCGGCGAACCGGATGGCGGGGTTCATCTGGAAGAAAGCGCTGCGAACGAAATCGAGCCCGCAGACGACGAGCCGCTCGCGCGAGACGATGCGTCCGCGCGCCGTCGCCCGCGGCGTGATCGTCGCGATACTCGTGACGTCACCAGCGCGCCCGAGATCTTCGAGAAGTGCCGAGCGCACGGCGGCTTCGACGAGCGGGGCGGGTAGGGACGGAAGATGGGCCTGTGGCATGGATGGCTCTTTGCGGTGGGCTTGCCGGGATTGGGACTGGCGTTTTCGCGCGGAAGATGCCCGTTGCCTATCACATCGAACGATCGGGTTCACGCAGGCCGTGCCTTGAACCCGGAACGCGGAATTCGTGCGAAAATTCGGCGGCTGCGTTGCCGCTTGCCTGCCGCACGGCCTTTCGCCTGCGGAATTGATCTTCTATTGGTATCTTCCACAACGACACGGATCCTGGCTGACGGAGCCCGCCTGCGATCGCAGCGGTAAGAATATACAGCGACGTGCGGAGGCATTCGCGTTCGCCGCCGCCTTTGGGTTCTCGCAGGCATTCGGTGAGAAGGAATCGTCATGACAGCATCGTCCCCGACCCATATGCGTCGCGAGATCGAGGAGATCCCGGCCGCCGTCACGCGCCTGCTGGAGCGCTCCGACGCCGACCTGCGCGCAGCCGGTGCGCTGCTTGCCGAACGGGATCCGGCGGTGCTCGTCACCGTGGCACGCGGATCGTCGGACCATGCGGCGACGTTCCTGAAATATGCGTGCGAGATCACCGCCGGCGTGCCCGTCGCCTCGCTCGGCCCGTCGATCGCATCGATCTACCACGCGAAGCTCCGGCTCGAACGGGCTGGCTGCCTCGCGGTCTCGCAATCCGGCCAGAGCCCGGACATCGTCGCCATGGCGAAAAGCGTTCGCGAGGCCGGTGCTGCGACCGTCGCGCTGACGAACGTCGAAGGCTCGCCGCTTGCCGCCGCGTGCGACGGCAACGTCGCGCTTCAGGCGGGACCGGAAAAGAGCGTGGCGGCGACGAAGAGTTTCGTCACGGCCATCGTCGCGGGGCTCGCGATCCTCGGTCACTGGCGAGCGGACGATCGCCTTCTCGAGGCGCTTTCCGCGCTGCCGCAGCATTTCGAAGCGGCGATCGCATGCGACTGGTCGGCCTTCGTCGAGGCGCTTTCGCATCGTGATTCCCTCTTCGTGCTTGGGCGAGGGCCAGCGGCGGCGATCGCTGCAGAGGCTGCGTTGAAGTTCAAGGAAACCTGCGGCATGCATGCCGAAGCCTACAGCGCTGCCGAAGTGCTCCACGGACCGGTCGCGATCGTCGGTAAAGGGTTTCCCGTGCTCGGCCTCGTCGCGCGCGATGCGGCGGAGGAGAGCGCGGTCGACACGCTCGCGCGGATCGAAAAGCAGGGCGGCTCGGTCTTCGCCACCACCGGACGGATCGCCTCGGGCACCGGGCTGCCCTTCGTCGAAACGGGGCACGCGCTGACCGACGCGCTCGCGCTTTCCGTCTCGTTCTACGGTTTCGTCGAGGCGCTCGCCCGCTCGCGAGGGCTCGATCCGGATTCGCCGCCGCATCTTCGCAAGGTCACGGAAACGGTATGACTTCGCCTCAAGACCTTACCGGGCGCAGCATTCGCGCACCGCGCATCTTCGACGGCGAGCGATGGCACGAGGACGCCACGCTCGACATCGAGCCTGGGGGCCGTGTCGGGGCGCTTCGAGGCGGCGACGCGCGAACGGTAGAAACAGACGGCACGCTCACGCTCGAAGGCGGCATGCTCGTTCCGGGTTTCGTCGATCTCCAGGTCAATGGCGGCGGCGGCGTTCTCTTCAACGAGCGCACCGATGTCGAAGGCATCGCAACGATCTGCCGTGCCCATGCGCGGTACGGCACGACGGCGCTCCTGACGACCCTCGTGACCGACACGCCGGAAATCACCCGTAGCGCGCTCGAAGCCGGTGCGGCGGCCGCGCGCGAGGACGTTCCGGGTTTTCTCGGCCTCCACCTCGAAGGCCCGCACCTTTCCAAGGCTCGCAAGGGGGCCCACGATCCCTCGTTGATCCGCTCGATGGACGAGGCGGACCTGCGTGCGCTCGAAACGGCTGCAGCGACGATGCCCCGGCTGATGACGACCGTCGCCGCCGAGACCGTCGGGCCGCGCGAGATCGAACGCCTGACGGCGGCCGGCGTGCATGTCAGCCTCGGCCATTCGAATGCCTCGCGCGGTGAGGCGGCTACTGCCGCCGATTCCGGCGCGAAGTTGGTCACGCATCTCTTCAACGCGATGAGCCCGCTCGCGCACCGGGAGCCCGGCATGGTCGGCCATGCGCTCGACCGCGGCGACGTCCACACGGGGCTGATCGCCGACGGCGTCCATGTCGATCCCGTCGCGATCGGCATCGCGCTTCGGGCAAAGCGCGGGCCGGGGCGGATCTTCCTCGTCAGCGATGCCATGGCACCGCTCGGCACCGACGCCGAAACCTTCGAGATCAACGGACGTACGGTCTATCGCCGCGACGGAAGGCTGACGCTTGCCGACGGCACGCTCGCCGGAGCGGATATCGACATGCTCTCCTCGGTGCTCTTCATGCACCGCCGCATCGGCATTCCGCTCGAAGAGGCGCTTCGCATGGCCTCGTCCCATCCGGCAGCGGCAATCGGCATGGAAGGCGAACTCGGTTGCCTGCGCGCAGGCGCCCGTGCGTCCTTCATTCATCTCGACGACGATCTTGCGATCCGGTCGGTCTGGATCGACGGGCACCGAAGCGGAAACGATTGAGCGCGATCGCCGGTTCGACGGGGACCGGCGGCATCGATGCCGCCGGTCTTTTTCCATAGCAGCCTACTCGGTGTGCTTTATCACCTTGCCGTAGACGATGTTCCGGTTCGAGCCGTAGAACACGTCGATATCGACGTGGTTGCGGTCGACCGCGGCATTTATGATGTCGAGCATGTCGTCGGCCGAGCGCAGGATCAGCGGCCAGTCCATGAAGGTTTCCATGTAGCCATCGGTCGTGATCTCGTCGCTGAAATTGGCGAAGAGAAACTCGCCGCCCGGCTTCACGAACTCCAGCGCGCGCTGCAGAAGGCGAATGCCGATCGGCCGCGTGAGGTAGTCGTAGAGGCCGGAGGCGTAGACGAGATCGAAGGTGCCGAGATCGTAGGCACGCCGCAGGATGCCGCGCACGGAACCTTCGATCGGCGTGATGCCGCGGGCCGCATGATCCCGTTCCACGAGTGCGACCGATTCGGGGTCCTGGTCGAGCGCGACCCAGCGCTTCACCGTGCCCTCGGTCACCGCTTCGCTCAGTTCGGCTTCGCGCAGATGCCCGCACGCGATCGCCAGAACCTCGGCACCACCGGTGCGCGCGGCGGTCGCGTCGACGGTCTCCGCCAGGATCCTGCGTCGCTCCCGGCCAGCCTTCGAGCTCTCCGCATCGCTGGTATAGGCATAGATTTCGCGGCCGAGTTCGCTCGACCGCGCGATCACGTCGTTCGCGGCGGGATGCTTGTAGTAGATGTCGAGAAGGCTCGCGTCGCCCGAATACCCGCGCGGCTTTTCGGCCGACCACCACGTGAACGGGTCCTGCTTCAGATATTCGCCGACCGGATGGTCCTGCGCGAGCGGGATGAGCGCGTGCCACATCGCCCCGTTGCAGGCATTGCGCAGGACATGCAGTTCCCAGGCCAGACGCTCCACGGTGGCAGCCGCCGGTGCTCCTTTCCGAAAGTCTTGTTGAGCGATCTCTAAGATTAGTGCCAGTTGTCCGACCTTTGCCTGAAAGGCATCGGCGTCGACGATACCCTCGCGGACCGCGCCGTACTCGTGAATTGATTCGGCGGTGATGAGACTATGGGCGTCCGATACGAATTTTGGTTCAGCCATTACGATTACCCCTTGCTCACGCATGCTTGCGTGCCCGCATCAAGGTACATCAGGATTGGCCAATTGGAAAAATTCGAGTAAAACTTTAGTTAATTGCTCCGTTTAGCAAAAGCTTACGCTGCCGGGATTCTTTGAACGGCCGCGTTTACTTCGGCTTAGGCGAGAACTGCTTTACTGCGTGTTCATACCTGTGGGTTCTACGGGTATCGGGCGTCGGCGCCGGGTTCCGGCGGGCCCGCGGTGGTGGAAACGACGCGATGGACGTGAGCCAAGATACTGCGCGGCGGGTGCGAAACGCGCTGGACCGGTTCTGGTGGCAACCACCGGACCGCGAGTTGCTGGCCATGCTGCGCGAGCGCGACATGGAGCGCAACCGAAGCAACATTCGCTGGGGCCTTTGGGCGGCCGTCATCAGCTATATCGTCTACGGTATCCTCGACGGGCTGCTGCTGCCGGACGTCGCCGAACGCGTCATCGCGACCCGCCTCGTGCTCGGCGCGGGCTTCCTGATCGGCATCGAGCTTTGCATTCGTCTCGGCGTCCGCCAGATGTCGCTGCACATCGTCGCCGCCTCGGCGATCGTGATCGGCGGCATCGGCTGGTTCTACCAGGCGATCGGCACCACCCATCAGGTGGCGCTGTCGTATTTCCTGGTTTTCGGAACCCTGTTCGTCCTCGGTTCGAACCTGTTCTTCAACTTCAACGTCTGGCTGGCGCTCGTCGCCTCGACGACGATCACCGTCTTCTTCATCGCCGCCGCGCTCGTCTCGGTCGAGATGAGCCGGAGCGGCGAGATCACGCTGGTCGTCTTCTTCCTGAACTGCCTCGTCCTCTCGCTCTACCTTTCCATGCGTTTGAGGCTCGAGCGCTACCAGACCTTCGTGCAGTCTCTCCAGGCGCGGATTCAGGAGGAGGTCGCGATCGAGCAGGGGCGCATGCTCAACGAAATGGCGAACACGGATCCGCTGACCGGGCTCAAGAACCGGCGCGCGATCATTCGCGACTTTCAGGCGATGTGGAAGACGCTCGCTCTCGGCGAGCAGCAGATCGGGATGGTCCTCGTCGACATCGACTTCTTCAAACGCTTCAACGATCACCTCGGCCATCAGGCAGGCGACGATTGCCTCCTGCGCATCGCCGGCGCCCTGACGAAGGCGGCCGCAGCGTTCGACGGCGTCGCCGGACGCCATGGCGGCGAGGAGTTCATCGTCATCTGCACCGCGAACGACGAAGGGGCGCTCGTCGATCTCGCACGGCACGTCTGCCAGTCCGTGGAGGCGCTGAAGATCGTCCATCCCGCGCGCGACGACGGGCGCGCCTTCGTCACGATCAGTGCCGGCGCCTCGATGAGCAAGCTCGGTGCGCGACCGGACTTCAACGGCCTGCTGCACGAGGCGGACCGGGCGCTCTACGCCGCGAAGTTCGCGGGCAGGGCGCAGTTCAGCGTCTTCGATGCGGAGTTCGCCGCCGACGACCGGTCGGCCCACAACCTGACCCATCTCCTCAAGGAAGCCCGTTCGAAGCAACTCGTCTCGGCGGTCTGCCAGCCGATCGAGGATCTGAGGACGGGAAAGCTGTTCGGCTACGAGACGCTGATGCGGCTCAGCGACTACGACGGCACGATGATCAGCCCGAACGTCTTCATCGCCGAGGCGGAGAAGAACGGGACGATCATCGATCTCGGTCAGTGGATCATCGAATGCGCCTGCGAGGATCTGGCGGTGCTCGAGCGTGATGTGGTCATTTCGGTCAACGTCTCCGGCGTGCAACTCGCGACCACGGGCTTTCCGCTGCAGGTGGCCGATACGGTCGCGCGATACGACCTCGCGCCGAACCGGCTGGCGCTCGAGATCACCGAGGGCATGGATATCTTCGCCGAGGCGCAGGCGCTCAAGAACGTCGAGGAGCTACGCCGTTTCGGCGTCCAGATATGGCTCGACGATTTCGGCACCGGCTTCGCCGGCCTCGCCTGGCTGCGCCAGTTCGAATTCGACGTCGTCAAGATCGACCGTGCCTTCCTTCAGGACTGCCACAGCGCCCACGGAGTGCGCATGCTGCAGGATATGGTCCAGCTCCTGCGCAACCGGGGTATTCGCGTGCTTGTGGAAGGCGTCGAGACCAGCGAACAGAAGCAGCTTCTGAACCATATGGACGTCGATCTCGCCCAGGGTTTCGGCATCGGAGAACCGCGTCGGCGCCACAGCGAACGGTACGCCGCACGCCGGCGCGTTCCGGGAAAGGCCTGAGGGCAGGGGACGGCGTTCAGTCCTTCAGGATCGAAAGGATCGTCGGATCGGCGTCGTCCGTTCCGAGGTCGAGTTGCGCGAGCGTCGCGGGCAGCGAGAACCGGCGCGGACCGGCACTGCCGGGATTGAGAAACAGGACGTCCCCGCGCCGTTCGTATCCCGGCTTGTGCGAATGCCCGTAGACGACGACGTCGATGCCCTCGGCTTCCGGATCGCGATCGAGATCGTCGATAGAGTGCAGGACATGGATCCGGCGTGATGCGAGTTCGATGTCGAGCGTTGCCGGAAAGGCGTCCGCCCACGGTGCGGTATCGACGTTGCCGACGATGGCACTGACCGGGGCGATCGCGCGAAGACGCTCGATGATTTCGGGATCGCCGATGTCGCCGGCATGCACGATATGGTCACAGCCGGACAGTGCGGCTTCGGCCTCGGGGCGAAGCAGGCCGTGGGTATCCGAGATGATGCCGAGCTTCATCGTCCCTCCGCAAAGCGCGCTGGATCACCGAAAGCAAACGCCGGGGAGCGCGAAAGCGTTGCATCGGCATCTGCCGACCGGATGGCGAGGAAAGCCCTTCCATGACGATGGCCCGGTCGCGTGTTCTCGAGGTGGGTCGCCACTCGTAGCCCGGCCGATCCTCAAGGTGTCTGTCGCTTCCGAGAGGGAAAAAACCATGGCCGGTCGAAGATCGGCCGGCCATGGTTTTGTCGTTTACTGAGCCTGTGGCTGCACTTGCGGGTTCGTCGTTCCGTTATCCGGCGTCGCCGGCGGGCTCGATGGTGCGTTGCCATTGCCGTTGTCGCCGCCGTTCGATTGCCCGCTGCCCTCGTTTCCGCCGGAAGACCCGTCCGGCGTATTGCTGCCGGGCTGTTGCGGGTTCGAAGCGCCGCCATCGGTCGCTGCGCCGCTGGAGGCGGCGTTCTTCGCTTTTGCCGGGGCCGGCTGTGGCTTCAGGCGCGGCGCCACGTTGCGTGGCGGAATGCGCCGGGTGCCGGCCTGCGGTGGCAGCATGGTGCCGCTGCGCGTACCCGTCTCGAGGTTCGGGTAGCCGCCTTCGTTTTCGATCTTGACCGACGGCGAAGGCATGGTGCCCGGCTGCCCGATCGCCGGCTGCGTCCTTTCCGGCCTGCCGTAGGCGGGCGTTCCGGCGCTCGTGCGGGCACGCGGCGAACCCTGCTGGAGGATGCCCGGTTGCGGTTCCGCACCCGTCGGCAGCATGTCTCCCGTCGGAGCCTGGCTCGCATCCTTGCCGGCGTTCGGCCCCGGACCGTTGAGGAGCGGCGGCGTGCTCATGTTCACGCCGGGCGTCTGCGACGGGCGGAGCGCTTCGGGGCCACCCGGTCCATTGCGGGGGATCTGAAGCGTCGCCGGTGTCGTATCCTTGAAGGTCTTCTCGCCGGGAAGCGTCACGTCGGCCTCGACGACCGGCGATGCGTTGCCGTTGCCCTGCAACGCCGGATAGTCGGCGAGCATGTTCGCACCGTCGAGGGGGCGGGGCTTGCCGATGTGGCAGGTCGCGCAATCGATCTTCGCCGGGTCGCCGAGATGGCCGAGCTGGCTCTTCGGAATGACGGTGGCGAGCGGCTGCACGAACTTCGTGTTGAGCGCACGGGCGAGCTGCATTCCGTACCAGCCGATCAGGCGGAATGGCGTCGACTGGCTCCAGTCCGCGAAGGCGCGCGAGTTGTGGCAATAGGTACAGTTCACGCCGATGCCGTCCGCCATCTGCATCATCAGGATGTAGAGGTGCTCGGTATCGTGCAGCGACATGTGCGTGCCGTCGCCGGCCATCGGCGTCATCGACTGGGCGTTCGTGCTCTCGTCCTGAAGCAGCCACATCTCGTCAGGTGCGGTCGGGAAGAAATCCCGGATGGTCTGTGCGTTGTAGTGGAAGTTTTCCGCCGAGGGGATGCGCCCGAGCAGCCCGGTCGAATCGTCGTCGGCCTGCTCGTACCAGTGGTAGGGCGGCATGTTCTGTCCGCGATGGCACGTGTAGCAGGTGACGCCCGTCTGTCCGACATGGTTCTGCCAGTCGGCGTTGATGGTGCGCGTCATCGCCAGCATCTGGCGCGCGACGATCTTCGTGTAGACGTCGTCGGAGGCGTAGTTCGACGACGAGACGTGGCAGAAATTGCAGCCCTTGTCGGGCGCGACCCAGGCTGTGATCGCCTTCATGGTGCGATCGAACTCGGCCTTGCTGACGTCGCCGAGCACCTTGACGTTCTGATAGGCTTCGCCAGCCGAAGGACCGCCGCTCGCGGCCGCGGGCAGAGATTTCGGAACGCTGCTATAGGGCAGGACGCGGCTCACATTGTCGAACTGCACCATTTCGCCGGCGGCCGGCCCCGTGGATGTCGAACGGATGTTCCAGGGCATCTGCCAGGGCGGAGCGATGATCAGGAAGACGGCGACGAGAACGCCGGCTCCAACCGCGGCATAAGGCGTGTATCTCATTTCACCATCCCCTGCGTGAGGTCGGCGGGGACCTGGAAGGACGGGTAGGTGTTCTCGTAATGGGGTGCGATGCCGTGCTTGACGCCCCAAAGGTACCAGTTGTCGACGACCGTTCCCGTCAGGAGCACGCCGATGGCGCCGCTGAAGGTCGTCAGCACCGCGAACCACCACGCCCAGCGGTGGATCGATTCGTAGGTCGCGTTGAAGCCCATGGTCCAGCGCCAGAAGAGGGCTGAACGTTCCGCCGCCGTTCCGCGATCGACGATCTCTTCCGCCTCGCGCTCGCCGCCGAACTTCGACACGGCGAGGATGACGCCGCCATGCATGGCGAAGAGCATCGTCGAGCCGTAGAGGAAGACGATCGAGAGCATGTGGAAGGGATTGTAGTACCAGTTGCCGTAAAGCACCGAGATCGACGCCGTCCAGTTGAGGTGCGGCACGATGCCGAAGGGCGGCGCTTCGGAAAAGTTGCCCATGAGCACCGGCCGGATGAAGCCGAGCGAGAGGTAGAGGAAGATCGCCGAGGCGAACGCCCAGGAGGTGTGCGTGCCCATGCCGAGCGCACGGGCGCGTGTGTAGGAGCGCACCCACCACAGGAGGATCGAGGCGGTGAGGAACATGCCGGTGAGCAGCCACCAGCCGCCGTCGTTGAGCGGAACCATCGGGTTCAGCCCGTATTTGGCCGCCGGCGGCTCGATCGCCAGGAACGGAAGGTTGCGCACGAAGGCGACCGGGTTCCAGTCCATCTGCGCGGCGAAGTTCAGCCCGATGATCTCGATCGCGATGAAGCCGCATATGATCGAGGCGAGGCCGGAATAGCCGAGATAGGTGGGGCCGAGCTGCGGATCGCCGATCTTGCCGAGCCAGTAGTTGAACGCCATCGGCCCGATGCGTCCGCCTTCGATCGCCTGTTCGGGCACCCCTTCGTCGTAGGGGCCGCGGACCTGCGTCTTGGTGAAGATGGTGGAATAGCTTGCCATGGCGTCAGCCCCCAAGCCCCTGGACGGAACTCATCCAGGGCGGCAGTTGCAGCAGGAAATTGTAGAAGTACGGCCAGCCGCCATCCCAGAAGGGCCCGGAGATGATGATGCAGATCGCGCTCCAGAAGCCGGCGTTGATCGCAAAGAAGGTGCCGAGCCGGTGGATGCCGTAGGGGCCGACCGAGTAGTAGATGTAGTCCCGGAAATAGGCGTTCTCGTGCTCGCCGAACTTCACCGGCTCGTCCTTCTTGCCGGGGTTCACCGCGCCGAGGATGACGCCGGCGTGCAGGCCGAGGAACATCGTCGTGGTGAAGAAGAACGTCACCGCCAGCATGTGCGCCGGATTGTAGTGGAAGTGCAGGAACTGGTAGCCGACGTTCGAAACCCAGTCGAGATGGCTGAGGATGCCGTAGGGAAAGCCGTGGCCCCAGGCGCCGAGCAGAAGCGGGCGGATGACGTTCAGCGAGACGAAGGCGAAGACCGCGAAGAGGTAGGCGATCGGCACGTGCCAGCCGATGCCGAGCTTGCGGCAGATCTCGATCTCGCGCAGCGCCCAGGAAAGGAACGCGCCGACGGCGCAGATCGTCACGAGCTGCCATGTGCCGCCGTCCTTGAGCGGCGCCAGCGCCAGCCCGTATTGCAGCGGCGGCGGGTTCACGCTCATGGCGAAGATGTTCAGCGTGTCGCCCTGCGAGACGCCGTAGAAGAGAAGCAGCGAGCCGAGTGCGGCGAAGAAGAGCGCCGTCACGCCGAAGAAGCCGACGTAGAACGCTCCCACCCAGAAATCGAACAGCCTTCCGCCGACCAGGTTGCCGCCGGCGACCCGGTATTTGCGTTCGAAGGACAGCATGGCCATGGCGCACTTCTCCCGTCCCGGCATCATGGGCCGGGGCCGCGTGACATTCGTGAATTCGTTCTCGTGCCGGGCGGCCCGCCGCTTAAAGCCTGCGGGCCGCCCGGATGACGGCGCTTAAGCCGGCAGCACCATGCGCGGAGCGATCGGCGGCATGGCCATCGACTGCTTCTGCGATTGCTGCTGGTTCGCGACCGGCTGCGGGTTCTCGATCCAGTTGTACCGGCCGGTGCTCAGCAGGATGAAATGGATGAGAAGGGCCAGAACGAGAAGAAAGGTGAACAGCCCGATCAGCGCGCGGCGCGGATCGAACAGCATCCAGACTCGCCACATGATCTTTCTCCTAGCTCAGCATGGTGAGGAGAGGGTGCAGGAGTTCGGAAACCTGTTGCGGGTTTACCGGTCCCTGACCCCAGGGCCGCCAGATCCACACGAGGATGTGCGCGACGATCGCGACGCCCGTGAAGATCAGGAAGCTCGTCACGAAGAGGCTGTTGAACTCCTTCGCTTCTCCTTCGGTAAGGCCCGACAGCGAAATGTGCTCGCTTCCGGGCCGGTGGTGAATGTCTGGCATGACTCCTTCTCCTTGGTTACTAACGGCGGTGAGCGTCAGCCCTGCGCCTTCGCGGTCATCAGACCATGAAGGCGTAGGGCAGGACGGAGTGCGCGGCGTTGCGCGCGTCGGCGAGAACGGTCCAGAAATGACCGTTCTCGATCGCCATCGGCCGCAGATGCTCGGGCAGGATCCGCGACAGTGCCGCGGTCGCCGCGAAGAGCGGGAACGATATCGCGTAGAGGAGCCGATATTCGCGCCGTTCCTCGGCGAAAGCGGAGGATCGAAGCTTCATGCGAGCCATGCCATGTCTCCCGATGTTCGTACCTTCCAGAGCCGCCTTCGACGGGCGGCCGATGTGTCGCGTCGCGTTCATGCCGTCACCTCTTCGAGGGTGGCCGGCAAATGCGGCTCGATATGCTTGCGCGTCACGCTCGCAGCGCCTTCGCCGCGTGCCGCATCCTCGGCGGCCTCGCGCAGCGCCTTCGCCGCGGAGATGCGCACGAGGACCGGCTGGCTTTCGATCGCACGGTCGAAGAGGGCCTGCGCTTCTGCTTCCCAGGGAAGCTGCGTATTCCGGCGAGCCGGCGTCGCGGCGACCTTGTCGGCGCGCGTCGCAAGCGGCAGGATCTCGAAGAGCGCATCGAAGAGCGCGTTGCATACGAGCTGGACGAGGTGCGTGGCGCCGGAATAGCCCATGAAGGGCGTGCCGGTGTGCCGGCGGATGACCGCACCCGGGAACGATGCCGGAATGTAGATCGCGCGACCGCCGCTTTCGGCGAGATACATGCGCTCGTTGTAGCTGCCGAAGAGCACGAGCGGTGGCTTCTCCGCCACTGCCTTGCGCACGGCCGCATTGTCCGGCTTCACGCCGGCGGTGCGCGAGAAGGAGAAGGTACAGGGCAAGCCGAGTTCGCCTTCGAGGAAATTCCGCACGCCGCGCGTATAGGTCTCGTTCGCCGAGATCGCGAAGGTCGCGGTGCCGAAGAAGTCCTGCGTGACGGAGCGCCAGAGGTCCCAGAGCGGCTTGATCGTCGTGTGCTTCTCGCGCTCGATGAAGGGTTCGGGATCGACGTCGAGAAGGGAGCCTAGCGTCGTCAGGAACTTCGTCGTCGAATGAAGGCCGATCGGCGCCTGCAGGTAAGGCTTTTCGAGCGCCTCGCAGAGCGCGCGGCCGTATTCCCGGTAGAGGCAGACATTCACGTCGGCCTGCGCGAGCTTGGCGATGTCGGCAAGGTGGCTTCCGAGCGGGAAGACCATGTTCACCTCGGCACCGATGCCTTCCACCAGGCGGCGGATCTCCGCAAGGTCGGACGCCTGATTGAACATGCCGTAGGAGGCGCCGATGATGTTGACCTTCGGCTTGTCGCCCTCGGCGGGCTTGCGCGTCGGCATCTTCTTCGGGCCAAACTCCGTCCACAGCCACTTCATGGCGCGGTCGGCCGACTGCCACTGGTCCTCGTCGATCGTGCGCGGCAGGAAACGTTTGAGGTTCGTGCCTTCCGGCGTCACGCCTCCGCCGATCATCTCGGCGATCGAACCGGTGACGACGACGGAAGGAAGGTCCGGATCGAGCGTCGCATGGGCGCGTTTCATCGCGCCCTCGGTTCCCGTCTGGCCGAGGTTTTCTTCCGAAAGACCGGTCACGGTGATCGGCAGTTCGTGCGGCGGCAGGCCGTCCGTATAGTGCAGGACGGAGGTCACCGGCAGGTTCTCGCAGCCGACCGGGCCGTCGATGACGACCTGCAGGCCCTTGATTGCGGTAAAGGCGTAGACCGCGCCCCAGTATCCGCCGGCTCTGTCGTGATCGAGGACGAGCATCAGTCGAAGTCCCCCGTCACGCTCTCGCCCTTGCCGGCCTTGGCGGCGAGCTGACGCGCCTTGGCGGCGTGCTTCTTGCGGAAAGCCGGGCGGTCCTGCGGCACGTCTTCCCAAACGCCGGCCGCATGGCCGGAGCCGACACCCTCGAAGAAGGCCTTCATGGCATCGAAGCGCGGCTTGGAGCCGATCGCGGCGTTGATGACAGCGGCAAGCGAACCGGCACCGGCAGCACCCATCAGCGGGCGCGCCGAAATGAGATTGGTGAAGTAGAGCGCCGGACGGCCCGCCTGCTTCGCCTTCTGGACGACGGGCGTCGTGCCGATGGCGAGGTCCGGATCGAACTCTTCCATCGCGGCCAGATCCTGCTCGAGCGACGCGCGGTAGGCGACGCGTACGCCGCGCGCTTCGAGCCATTCGCGATCGGCCTCGGACCAGCGCGTCTTCGGGCAGGCGGTGCCCACATAGCGAAGGTCCGCACCGCTTTCGACGAGAAGCCGGGCGACGATCAGTTCCGAGCCTTCGTAGCCGGAAAGCGTGATGCGGCCTTCGATCGGCGTTGCGGCTAGTGCACCGCGGATCGCGGGCAGGGCGGCATCCTTCGCCGCTTCGATCGCGTCCGGTGCCACACCGCAGGCTGCACCGATCGCTTCCAGCCATTTGGCCGTGCCGTCGACGCCGACGGGCGCGGAGCCGACGATCGGCCGGCCGGCAGCCTCGAATTCGCGGATGCTCGCCGTATAGAAGGGATGGATCGCCGCGACCGCCGCCCCGTCGAGCGCGGTATAGAGCTCGCGCCATTCGCGCGTCGGAACCGTCGGCCCGGCGGCAAGGCCCATCGGCTTCAAGAGCTGGTCGATGACCATTGGGTCGGCCGGGAACATTTCGCCGAGCAGCGTCACCGTCGGCCGTTCCTCGACGCCGCCGGCCGGCGCCGGCACCGGACCGGCCGCGACTTCTTCGCGCGCATAGGCGAGCATCGCGCCGGCGAGGATGTCCTTCGCCTCCGCATGGGTCGGCACGCCGAAGCCCGGCACGTCGATGCCGATGATGCGCACGCCGTCGATCTCTTTCGGCAGCAGGCGAAGCGGCACACCGGAGGCGGTCGGCACGCAGAGATTGGTGACGACGACCGCGTCGTAATCCGCCGGCTTCGCCGTCTGATGTACGGCCTCGACGATGTCCTCGTAGAGTTTGCCGGTGACGAGCGATTCCGAATCGAACGGTACGTAGCCGACCGTGCGCCGCGCGCCGTAGAAATGCGAGGTGAAGGTCAGCCCGTAGACGCAGCATGCCGAGCCGGAAAGGATGGTCGCGACGCGCTTCATGCGAAGGCCGACGCGCAGCGAACCGAATGCCGGGCACATCGACTGCGGCTGGTCGTGCGGACCGACCGGATAATCCTTCGCGTACTGTTCGAGGATATCGCCCTTGCCGGCTTCCGCGGCCTTCGCACGGATATCGGCCTTCGGGCCATGGCAGCTGGCCGCTTCGGCGACGGCGCGCGGGTTCGCTGCCGTCTCGGCGGCCCCTTCGCGATCCTTCGGGTCGAAGTCGAAATCCATCAGACCGGCCTCAAACGCTTTCGTAGACAACTTCGAGGGAAGGCTTCTCTTCGATCGGACGGCCCATCATGTCTTCGAGGCTCGCAGGCTGCAGCACGAAGTCGCGGCCGGTGTCCTTGCCCGCGAAGAGATCGAGCAGCCCGTCCTGCGTCAGCGATGCGGGCAGACGCGGACCGGACTCGGCGACGTTCTCCCCGAGTTCTTCGAAGAGGGGGCCCCATTCGCTGCCCGGAATGCCGATGATCTCGTAGTTGGCGCTCTTGCGGCGGATGTCGTCATGGGCGGGGATCGAGGCGAGGACCGGAATGCCGACCTTCTCGGCGAAGGCCGCGGCCTCGCCCGTGCCGTCGTCCTTGTTCACCACCATGCCGGCGACGCCGACATTGCCACCCATCTTGCGGAAATATTCGACCGCCGAGCAGACATTGTTCGCGACGTAGAGAGACTGCAAATCGTTGGCGCCGACGACGATGACCTTCTGGCACATGTCGCGCGCGATCGGCAGGCCGAAGCCGCCGCAGACCACGTCGCCGAGGAAATCGAGCAGCACGTAGTCGAAGCCCCAATCGTGGAAACCGAGCTTTTCGAGCAGTTCGAAGCCGTGGATAATGCCGCGTCCGCCGCAGCCGCGGCCGACGTCCGGACCGCCGAGTTCCATGGCGAAAACGCCGTCGCGCTTGAAGCACACGTCAGAGATGGAAACTTCCTCGCCGGCGAGCTTCTTTTCCGACGAGGTCTGGATGATCGTCGGGCACGCCTTGCCGCCGAAGAGCAGGGAGGTCGTGTCGGACTTCGGATCGCAGCCAATCAGGAGCACGCGCTTGCCCTGCTGGGCCATCATGTAGGAGAGATTGGCGAGCGTGAACGACTTGCCGATCCCGCCCTTGCCGTAGATCGCGATGATCTGCGTTTCCTTCTTCGCGCCGTCTTCCGGCGTCGATTCGGGTTCGATGTTCTTCTGGATAGCGTTCATGCGTGCTCACTCCAGTCGATCAGCATTTTGAGGCATCGGGGATCCTCGAAGGCCGTGCGGTAGGCGTTCGAGGCATCGGCGGCCGGCATGGTGCCGGTAACGAGGTTTGCGAGCGAAAGCCCGCCGGTGTCGACGAGGTCACGGACGGCGAGAAGGTCCGCCTCCTGCCATTCGGCGGCGACAGCAAGGCGCGCCTCGCGCATGAAGGCCGGCGGGAAGGAAAAGCCGAGCCGGTCCTTGTAGAAGCCGGCGAGTACGATTTCGCCACCGCGCGCGATCCGACCGATCAGCGTATCGAGCACGTTGGAATCACCGGAGACGTCGAGGATGCGGGCGTAGTCGCGTCGGTCGTCGTCTTCCGGTGCTATAACGGAATAGTCGCCGCCGGTGCGCCGATCGGCATTCGCTTCCCAGACCGTGGGGGCAGGGTGGCCGAGTGCCGTCGCGATGCGCGCGGCGAGCCGTCCGAGCACGCCGTGGCCGACGACGAGTTCCGGCGCTTCGCCCTTGAAGGCGGCGACCGCGTGGTAGGCCGTTGCCGCGAGTGCTATCAGCGTCGCATCGGCGCCGAGCGCTTCGTCGACGGCATAGGCGCGACGGGCCGGCACGACGAGACGGGATGCGGAGGCGCCGAAGAGGCCGCGTACGTCCGCAAAGCCGGCGGAGCCTGGCACGAAGACGCGCTCGCCGGCGCGACGTCCGCTTGCGGGACCCGCTTCAACGATGCGGCCGACGGCTTCGTAGCCCGGCACCAGCGGGTAGCCCATGCCGGGAAAGGCGGGCATCTCGCCCGTGAAGAGGAGACGTTCCGTGCCGGTGCTGATCCCGGAGACCTCGACGGCAACCGTCACGTCCGCCTCGCCCGGCGCGGCGAGCGCGACCGACGAGAGCGCGATGCGCCCCGGTTCCTCGAAAAGGATTGCTGTCGATTCCATGGTCCGTGTCCCCCGGACGGCGAAAACCCCGGCACTGGCCGATGACTGTCATCCTACGCTGACAGTCATGGTTGTCAATTCGGCTTTACAGTCGGATCACCGCTGTGCGCTGATGACGCGGACGAGCGCCGGCAGGTTCGTCCGGTGCTCCCGAACGTGACGAAAGCCGGCCGCCTTCAGCATGTCCGCAAGCTCTTCCTTCCGGCGCGGGCGACCCTGGCCCATGGCGAGAAGGTAGAAGCCGAAATAGGCCGAAGCGACGCGCTCGGCGCCGCGCGTTCCAGCCATGGGCTCGGCGACGAGAATACGTCCGCCGGCGTCCAGCGCAGCGTGAACGCTGGCGAGAAGGGTACGCACGATCGCGTCGTCATGGTCGTGCAGGATGCGAACGAGCGTGACGAGATCGGCACCTTTGGGCAGCGGATCGGTGGTGAAATTGCCACCAACCACGTGCGTTCGTCCGGCGATGTCGTCGGGAAGCACCGTTTTCGATGGTTCGGCGACGTTCGGCAGGTCGAACAGCGTGAAGGCAAGGCGCGGCGCCGCTTCGCCGACACGGGCGATGAACGTGCCGTCGCCGCCGCCGATGTCGAGCATGTGGCGGTGGCGCGCGAAAGGGTAGGCGGCGACAACCTCGCGGGCGATCATCGCCTGCGAGCGAGCCATGAGCGTGGTATAGGATCGCGTATCGGCCGTCACGTCCGGCCCTTCGCCGGCGGGGCGTCCGGCATAGGCCCAGTAGCTCGAAAGTGCGCCCGGCGGTTCCGGTTCGCGCAGCAGCGCGACGGGGTCGGCAAGGTCGCGGTAGAGATGGACATGGTGTCGCACCATTGCTGCGATCCCGGGATCGGCAAGCATCGCAGCCCCGTGCGGGCCGAGCCGGACGCTCTCCGATTCGCCCCGCTCGAGAATGCCGAGCGCGCTTGCCGCCTCGACCAGAACGGCCATGCGCTCCGGCGGCAGGTCGACGCGACGCGCCAGGTCCGTGAGTGCAAGCGGACCGTCTCGAAGTCGCTCCGGAAGGTCGAGTTCCACCACGGCGGCGAGCACCTGCGCGTAGACGAAACCGGCGGCGAGGTCGAAGAGCGAGAGCACGCGGCGGCGTACGATCGGCCGGAGAAAGGGCGAGCGTGCGGCGAAGGCGGAAAAGCGCGGATCGGCCAACCACCTGTCCCGGCGCGAACGCAGCCGTTCTCGCAGTTTGCCCGATATGCCCATTGCTGCCCCTCGTCACGGTCGGCCCTTGCCACGGTCGGGCGCGCTTGTCAGCCCGCCGGTGTCCTGTAAGCTTGACACTTGTCGAAGTGGCAGAGCAAGGAGCGCGGCGTGCCGGACGGAACGGACGAGATCGTCGTCATCGGCGCCGGCGTCGGTGGCCTGATCGCCGCACTGCGGCTCGCCGCTGCCGGTCGCTCCGTCACCGTCGTCGAAAAGGACGGCGGTCCCGGCGGCAAGATGGCGACCGTCGAACTCGCTGGCATGACCGTCGACACCGGCCCGACCGTTTTCACCATGAAGCCGCTCTTCGAAGCCATCTTCGCCGAGGCCGGTCTGTCCTTCACCGACTACGTGACCGCCGTGTCGGCCGAGACCTTGGCTCGCCATCGCTGGCCGGACGGCTCGACATTGGATCTCTTCCGCGATCCCGAGCGCTCGGCCGAGGCGATAGGCGATTTCGCCGGCGCGAAGGCCGCGAAGGAATATCGTGGCTTCGTCGCGCGGGCAGGCGAGGTCTACCGTCTGCTCGAAAAGCCCTTCCTGTTCGCCGAACGGCCCGCCAATCCGATGGCGCTCGTCATGCGTGGCGGCTTCTCGTCGATGCCCGCCTTCGCCGGCCTCGACGCCTATTCGACGCTTGCCGACACGGTGGCACGGCATTTCACCGACCCGCGCCTGCGTCAGCTTTTCGGCCGATACGCCACCTATTGCGGTTCCTCGCCCTACGCCGCGCCGTCGACACTGGTGCTGATCGCCCATGTCGAGCAGGCGGGCGTCTTCCTCGTCGAAGGCGGCATGGCGGCACTTGCGAGCGGCCTGGCGCGCGCCTGCCGCGACGCCGGCGTTCGCCTGCGCTTCGACGCGCCGGTCGAGGAGATCGCAGTGGCGAAAGGACGCGTCGAGGGCGTGCGACTAGCCGGTGGGGAGATGCTTTCGGCCGATGCGGTCGTGTGCAACGCGGATCCGGCCGGGCTTTCCGGCGGACACCTCGGCGACCGGGCCGCGCGCGCCGTCACCGCACCCGGCGAGCGTTCGCTTTCGGCAGTGACGGTGTCCCTCGTCGGCAAATGCAACAACGACTGGCTGGGGCGCCACAACGTCGTGTTCTCAAGCGACTACCGGCGTGAGTTCGATCAGATGCTGAACGAAGGCCGGTTGGCGGACGAGCCGACGGCCTATTTGTGCGCGCAGGCACGCGGTGATGCGGGCGGACGACCGAAGGGGAACGAACCCGGTCCCGAACCCTTCCTGCTCGTACTCAATGCGCCGGCGAACGGTGATACGGTGAATTACGACGGTGCGGAGATCGAGCCATGGCTGGAGAAGGTCTTCGAGCGGATCGGGCAGACGGGCGGGACGCCGGACTGGACGAGCGCCCGGCGGATCGCAACGCCGACGGGCTACGCGCGCCGGTTTCCGGGCACGGGCGGGGCACTCTACGGTCCGGCCTCGCATGGGCCGATGGCCTCGTTCCGCCGGCCGGCGACGACGACACGGCTGCCGGGGCTCTATCTGGCGGGCGGCAGCACGCATCCGGGAGCGGGGGTGCCGATGGCGGCCCTTTCCGGCCGGCTGGCGGCGGAGCGCATCCTTTCGGACCGCGCTTCGACGCGCCGGTTCCGCCCGGCGGCTATGCCTGGTGGTATGTCGACGCGCTGAGTGACAACGGCGAAAACGCGTTGACGATCATCGGCTTCGTCGGCAGCGTTTTCTCGCCGTATTACGTTTGGTCGGGTTTCAGGCGGCCGGAGAATCACTGCGCGATCAACGTCGCCCTCTACGGACGCCAGGGGCGGCGCTGGACGATGACCGAGCGCGGTGCACGTCACGTCGAGCGTAGTGCCGAAAGCCTGCGCGTCGGTCCGAGCCGGATGGACTGGGACGGCGAAGCGCTGACGGTTTCGCTGGACGAAATGAGCGCGCCGATCCCGAAACGCGTTCGTGGCCGGGTGGTGCTCAAGCCCGAGCGGCTCGTCGGGCCGGGCATCGCGCTCGATCCGGCAGGCTGTCATGTCTGGCGGCCGATCGCCCCGCGGGCACAGGTTTCCGTGGAGCTCGAAGCGCCGCATGCGTCTTGGCACGGCACGGCCTATTGGGATTCAAATGCCGGGTCCGAACCGCTCTCTCGTGGCTTCGATCGGTGGACATGGTGCCGTGCAGACCTCGGCGAGCGGACCGTCGTCTTCTACGATCACGAGCCGAAGGGCGGGTTGCCGCAATCGCTCGCCTTCCTGTTCGATCCTTCGAAAGCGATCTCGGAGATGATACCGCAACCGTCCTCGTCGCTCCGGGCCTCGCCGGTCTGGCGCATGCCACGGACGGTACGGTGTGACGAGAAAGCCGCGCCGCGCGTGGTCAAGACGTTGGAAGACGCGCCGTTCTACGCGCGATCGCTGATCGAGACGGAGGTTCTGGGCACGAAGGCGTACGCGGTCCATGAAAGCCTGTCGCTGACGCGTCTCGATTCGCCGATCACCCGACAGATGCTGCCCTGGCGCATGCCTCGGCGCTTCTTTTGAAAACGCATATGAAGCGGACGGGCCGTCGGATATTTTTTCGACGTGATTCGAAGGGTGAGACGCCCTATCTTCGGGCTGGAAACGCGGTTCGATATCGCCCGGTCTCCGGCCGATCTGTAGTGAAAGCAAACCCATGACCCTCACATCGATCCTCGTGCTGATCGGCTTCCTTGTCCTCGTCTTCCTCGTCGCAAGCGGCGGAGCGGTCTTCCGGCCCGGCCCCTGGTACGAGCGCATCGACAAGCCGGACTGGACGCCGCCCAAATGGGTCTTCCCGACGGTCTGGACACCGCTCTACCTGCTCATCGCGATCAGCGGCTGGCTCGCCTGGCGCGAAGCCGGCTTCTCGTTCGGCCTATTCACGGCCTACGTGGTGCAGCTCGTCCTGAACTATGCGTGGTCGGCGCTCTTCTTCGGCCTCGGCCGGGCGGACTACGCCTTCGCCGACGTCGTCGCGCTCTGGATCGCCATCGCGGCGACGATCGCGAGCTTTGCCGCCGTCAGCGCGCTCGCCGCCTGGCTGCTCGTGCCGTATCTGGTCTGGGTGACGATCGCGTCCGTGCTCAACCTCTCCGTCTGGCGGCGAAACCAGGCCATGCTCGCGCAGGTCTGAGCGGTTCTCAAACGGTTTCGCGCCATGCCGATCGGATCGTGCCGGCGATCCGCTCGGGGTCTTCCTCGTGCATGAGGTGGCCGAGGCCGGCGAAGGTGAAGTGCGTCGCATCCATCACCCGTTCGGCGACCTGACGGGCGACCCGCGGCGAGACCGCCTTGTCGTTTCCGGCATCGAAGAGCGACAGCGGGCACGCGAGACGCGGCAGGTCTCGCGCCAGCGTGTCCAGATCCCAGTTCGCCATCATGCTGAGCGTCGCCTCGACGTGAACCTGCGAACGAAAGAGGCGCTGGTAGAGCGTGATGCCGCGCTCGTCGATCGTCGAGCCGGTGCTTTCGATCAGTCGGACGACGGCGCGACGGTCACGTGCGCGCCAGGCGAAGAAGCGGGGCGCGACCGGGTTCAGAAAGAGGACTTTCGCCAGCGCGGGAAACAGCGAGCCGGCAGCACCGGGAAAGGGCAGGAGCGCGCCGTTGAGGCTCGCAAGGCGCTTCGGCGCAAGCCGGCCGTCGAGCGCCATGCGCGTCAGGATCGCCGCGCCGGCGGAATGGCCGCACGCATATCGCGGCGTGAGGTCGAGCGCATGGAGGAGGGCGGCGAGCCGCTCGCCCATGGCGAGGATGGTCGGGCGTCGGCGCCGACGCTGGCGGGAAAAGCCGTTGTCCGGCATATCCGGTGCGACGACGGTGAAGTCGCGCGCGAGAACCGGCGCCAGATCCCGCCATGTGTGGGTGGAGGCGCCGGCACCGTGGACGAGCAGGAGGACGGGACCTTCGCCCATGATCTGGACGTGCCAGTCGACCCCGCCGGCTTCGACGAAGCGGCTGTGCGCGCGGTTCGGCCAGTCGCGACCTTCCTCCTGCCAATCGAGCGTGCTCATGCCGTTTCGCTCTCGCCGGTGCGCAGTGTTTCGACCGCGCGGGAAATCGCCCGCGCGCCGGCATGTGGCAGGGGCAGGTAGCGTGCACCCATGGCCGCGGCGATCGAGCGGCCCTCCGGGCGCGGCCTTGCCGAGATGTCGACGAGCGCGGCGGTGATGCCACCGCTCCGGATGACGCGGGCAACGGTCTCCGCGTCGGCAACGGCACGCTTCCGGCCGGTGGTCCCGTCGCGTGCGATGTTGGCGCGGCCGTCCGTCAGAAGCACGATGGAAGGCGTCTCATCCTCGCGTTCGATGCGGCGCGCGAGGTCGTAGGCGGCTTCGAGTGCGGCGGCAAGCGGCGTTCCGCCGCCGCCGGGAAGGCCGGCGAGCATGCGTCGTGCGCTTGCGAGCGAGCGCGTCGGCGACAGCGCGAGCTCCGCACGTTCGCCCCGAAAGGTCACGAGGGCCACGCGGTCGCGCCGGCGATAGCTGCCGGCCAGCAGGTGCTCCACCGCGCCCTTGGCCTCGGCGAGCCGTTCGAGTGCGGCCGATCCGGAGGCATCGACGACGAAGATAATCGTCGAGCGCGGCGTGGCGCGGAAGCGGCGAACGCGAAAATCCGACGGGCGGACGAGGATCCGATCGCGCGCTTCCTCTTTTGCCCGCTCACGTCGGCGGATCGTCTGCCACGGTGCTGCGGCGCGCAACGTCGCGATAAGATCGAGCCTTGCATCGCTGCCGGGCCGGCCCTGGCGTGCAGGCAGGGGACGACCATGTCGGGGTGTGCGCTGCGGCTTTCTTCGAGCATCGATCGTACCGTGGCTGCGGCCGCCGGACCCGAGCTTCGGCACGGCTTCGGCAAGCGCGTCCGGCAGGGCCGAGCGCGCCGCCTCGACGAGGATTTCGGTAAGCTGCGACATCTGGTTGTGCGCGCGAGCCGCGTCGTTTTCCTCGCGCCGGTCGGCGAAAGATGCTCCGTCCGGTTCCCGATCGGATTCGGTGCGGGGCTCCGTTCTGCCGTCCTCGGCGTCGTTCCCGTTGGGGCGCTCGGCGTCGTCGCGTTCGCCAGAGTGTGGCATGCGCGATGCGCGGGGGCCGAGAACCAGACGCACGGCCATGGCGACGTCGTCCTCCTCGATGCTTGGGTGGCCGCGACGGACAGCGGAAAGACGGGCGACTGCAAGCGCTTGCAGCAGGCGCCGGGGATCGGCGATACCGAAACCGTCCGCGAGATCGGCAATCTCGCGAATTGTCCGGTCGTCGACGGCGATGGCGTTCGCAGCCGATGCCGAGACCGGAGCGGGGTCGAAGGACGGCGCCTTGCCGTTTTCTGGAAGGTCAAGCCGGATGGCACAACGAACGGTCAGCGCATCCGGTGGTGCTTCTTCGGCGTCGGCCCCTTCGTCGAGGAGCACGAGCGCAAAGCGCGCCGGTCGTGTTTCGGAGAGGCCGTCGCGTTCGATCGCGATCGTCCCGGCATCGATCGCGGCTGCGATATGGCCCGCGGCGACCGGTGTCATCCGCTCGGCGCTGGCGACGACGAGAACTCCGCCATCGGCCCTGGCAAGCAGCCCCTGCGTGAAGACGGCCCGATCGGTGGCAAGCGTCGCGGCGGTGTCGAGCCCGCCGAGGAGAGCGCTTTCCGATGCTGCAGCGGGCACGCGAACGATCGGCCTGCCGTTCTGCGTCCCCCATGCCGAAAGGGCGGCGAGAAAGGCGGCGCGCGTCGGTCCGTGCCGCGCGCGCAGGTGCAGGCCGGTGCGCGGCGGATCGGCAAGGAAGATGGCGAGTGCGTCTCCGGCGACCGGCGGTGGTCCGTCATGCGCGTTGTCGTCGGTCGTCGCGCTCACGAAAGGTCGAGCTCCGCGAGCGCGCGTTCGATCCGTGCGTTCGATCCCGTCTCGTCGAGGGGGTCGCGGCGAAGGCGATGGCGAAGGACGGCGGGCGCGACCCGGCCGATATGGTGCGCGGTCAGCATGGTTTCGCCATCGAGCGCGGCGACCGCACGCGCGGCGCGGATCAGCGTCAGCTCGCCGCGCAATCCGTCCGTGCCGAGCGAGGCGCACAGGCGGGCGGCGGCGGTCAGTGCGCTATCCGGGGTTTCGATGGCGGCGAGCTCGCTGCGCGCCCGGGCGATGCGGCTGGTGAGCGCCTGTTCGTCGGCCGTCCATTCTTCGACGAAGGCGTCCGGGTCCCGGTCGAACCGGTCGCGACGGCGAACGATTTCCACGCGCGTCTCGATGGAGTCCGGCGTCTTCGTGTCGACGGACAGCGCGAAGCGGTCGAGGAGCTGGGGGCGCAACTCGCCTTCCTCCGGATTGCCGCTGCCGACCAGAACGAACTTCGCGGAGTGGCGCACGCTCAGCCCCTCGCGCTCGACGATGTTCTCGCCGGATGCCGCGACATCGAGAAGCAGGTCGACGAGGTAATCCTCGAGTAGGTTGATCTCGTCGATGTAGAGAAAGCCGCCGTCGGCCTTGGCGAGCAGGCCGGGCTGAAAGCTTTTCTCCCCGCTCGTCAGTGCTTTTTCTATGTCGAGCGCGCCGACGAGCCGATCCTCGGTGACGCCGAGCGGCATGTCCACCACGGGAACGACGCCGCCATCGGCAGTGTCTTCATCCTCCGGCAGGACGCGGGCGAGTGCGCGCACGGCCGTCGACTTGCCGGTTCCGCGTTCGCCGAAGACGAGGACGCCGCCGATGCCCCGATCCACGGCGGCGATCAGCAGGGCCTGCTTCATCTCCGGCTGATCGACGATGGCGCTGAACGGATAGCTTTGCGACATTGCGAATTGTCTATCTTGCTTTACAGTAGGGCGCAAACGGATTTGACACCCGGCGGTGCCCGCGATTGGCGGGCAGTGGCCGTTTCGACGGGCAGGGGACAGCGTCGCGGACTTCGAGACCGCGCGAGGGACCCGGCGAAAGGAGCCGATCTTGAACGAACATGTCGCCAAGGATGGCATGAAAGCCGGTGCCGGATCGAGAGGCGATCTTGCCGCCGCGAAGGCGCTCGTCGAGGCGAGGCTCGCCGCACTCGTGCCGGCGGCGCCGGCAGCCCAGCCCGAACTCGGCGAAGCGATGCGCGACGCCCTTCTTTCGGGTGGGAAACGCCTTCGTCCGCTGATGTGCATGGCTGCGACCGCCGATCTCGGAGCCGACCCGGCGAGCGCCGTCGATGCGGGCAGCGCCATCGAGTTCGTCCACGCCGCCTCGCTGGTGCTCGACGATCTGCCCTGCATGGACGATGCCGCGATGCGCCGGGGCCGCCCGACGATCCACCTCGCGCATGGCGAGGATCTCGCGGTGTTGACGGCCGTTTCGCTTCTCACCGGCGCGAGCGAAGTGCTTGCCGACATCGAGGTGCTGCCGTGCCAGACCCGGCTTGCCTGCGTGCGCATGTTGGCTTCGGCGACCGGCGCGCAAGGGTTGTGCGCGGGCCAGTTCGCGGATCTGCGCGGCGGCCGCGGCCCGCGCGACGGCGCCTCGATCGCAGCCGCGAACGACTTGAAGACGGGATCGCTCTTTCGCGTGTCGGTAGGCTTTGCCGGTCTCATCGCCCAGGCCGATGCCGCCACGCGCGAGCGCCTCGATGGCTTTGCGCGCTCGCTCGGCCTCGCCTTCCAGCTCATGGACGACCTTCTCGACCAGAGCGGACGGCCTTCCCTTTCGGGCAAGGATTGCGGGCAGGATGCCGGCAAGTCGACGATGGTTACCGTCTTCCGGCGCGGGGCTGCGGAAGACCAGATCCGCGGGCATATTGGCGAAGCGAAGCAGTGCCTCGAAACGCTTTTCGGTCCGAAAAGCCGGCTCGGCGACCTCGTCGACATGATCGTGGCACACGGCGAAGCGCTTCGCGGGCCGGGCATGGGTCGCCGTACGACGGTCGCCAACGACCTTCCGGACATTCAAGCCGCGGCACGATAAACCGCCAGATTCGCGCGCAATCGATACTGCGCTCGTCGATCGAATTCGGCTGAAGACGGGGAAGGAATGGTGGGTGAGCACGGGCTCGAACCGTGGACCCGCTGATTAAGAGTCAGCTGCTCTACCAACTGAGCTACACACCCACACGCAACCGCATCGCGGTCACAGGCGCGGATATAACCGGCGTGCCGGCACCTGTCCAGAGCGGCCGGCGATTTTTCGCCATGGCGTATCGCTCGTCCGCATGACACCGAAAGGTTCAGTGCATGCGTGCGGCGAGATCCGTCAGGATCCACGTCGTTCCCCCGGCCATGGCGATCAGGATGAGGCTCGTGAAGAGGATCAGCATCAGGTCGTCGGTGTGCTGGTTCGGCGGATCGATATGCAGGAAGAAGCGAAAATGCACGACGACCTGCACGAGGGCGAGCACGCCGATCGCAACGAGCAGCCAGCCATGGGAAAGCATCGACCAGTGCACGAGGGCGAAGGGGATCGCCGTCAGCACGAATGCGAGCGAGACGCCACGGACGTAGGAGCCCAGTTCGCGGCGGTATTCGGCCTGTTCGTCTTCCGGTCGGCCGTGCGATCCCGTGCTGCCTGCAAGGCTCCGAGTGCCGGTGCGCCGACGTGCGAACATCGCCGGAAGCAACGCCGCCACGACGAGGATGGCAAGGCGACGGACGAGGGTACCGGCGCCGACGGCCTTCTTCCCGCCGCTCATGCGAGGCCTCCGAGATAGACGACGGTGAAGATCACCACCCAGACGATGTCGAGGAAGTGCCAGAAGAGGCCGAGCCGCTGCACGCCGAGCTTGACCTCCTTGTCGATGCCGTGGATCGCGATCTGTGCCATCAACGCGATGGCCCACACGCAGCCGGCGAGCACGTGCAGCCCGTGAAGGGGAACGAGAGCGAAGAAGGCCGAGGCGAAGCCGCTCCGGCTAGGCCCGGCGCCCATCGCGATCATGTGCGCGAAGTCGTGCAGTTCGAAGCCGAGAAAGACGGCCGCGAGAAGCAGGGTGACGCACAGCCATTTGACGAGCGGGCGAGGGCTGCGCGCATATTTCAGTGCCAGCGAGGCCATGCCGAAGGTGAAGCTGCTGGCAAGCAGCGCCGCCGTCTCGATGGTGATGCTCTTCAGATCGAACAGCGCTTCGGGTCCCAGTCCGCCTGCCACCGACGAGACCATCCGGGCATAGGTGGCGAAGAGCAGGGCGAAGACGATCGCGTCGCTCATTAGGAAGACCCAGAAGCCGAAGTTCATCTCCTCGGCGTCCGCGGCGACGTCGGGGTGTCCCTCTCCCAGGCGAAGGCCTGGATGGCGTACGTCCTTCGCGCGGCTCATTCGGCGGCCTGCGAGAAACGATCGCGGGCGGCGAGCCCGGTGTTGGCGGGCTCGCCCTCCAGGTCGCGCGGTACGGCGCGGGATGCGGCGACGGTACGCAGCCATGCCTCGTGCTGCCGGCGGACCTCGGCCGCCGGGATGACTTTCTCGCAATCACGCGCGAAGCCCTGGCCGACGATCGCTACGAGCACGCCGAGGCAGGAGAGCGCGACGAGCCACCAGATGTGCCAGACGAGGCCGAAGGCGAGCGCGCCGCCGGCAACGGCAAGGGCCATGCCGAGCGGGCTGTTCTTCGGCATCGTGATGTCCTGGAATTCGGCCGGCGTCTGATAGGCGTCGCCCTTCTGCTTGGCGATCATGAAGGGGTTCCGGTCGCTGACGTCGGGAATGACGGAGAAATTGTATTCCGGTGCCGGGGCGGCGATCGCCCATTCGAGGTTGCTGCCGTCCCATGGGTCGCCGGCCGGCACGGCCAGCGCCTCGCGCCGGCGGATCGAGACGAAGAGCTGGACGAAGAGGCTCGCGAGCGCCACGAGAACCACTGCGGCGCCGGCAAGCGCGATCAGCATCCACGGGCGGTAGACCGGATCGAAATAGGCGACGGTGCGCCGGGGAAAGCCCATCGCGCCGATCACGTAGAGCGGGAAGAAGGCGAGCATGAAGCCGACGATCCACGAGACGGCGGAGATCATGCCCCAGCGCTCGTCGAGGCGGAAGCCGAAGGCCTTCGGGAACCAGTAGTGATAGGCGGCGAGCATGCCGAAGAGCAGGCCGGGAATCAGCATGTTGTGGAAGTGCGCGACGAGAAAGAGCGTGTTGTGCACCTGATAGTCGAGCGTCGGGTTGGCGAGGAGGATGCCGGAAAGACCACCGAGCACGAAGAGCATCATGAAGCCGAGTCCGTAGACGATCGGTACGGTGAAGCGCACACGCCCGCGGAACATGGTCAGGATCCAGTCGTAGATCTTCACGCCGGTCGGAATGCCGACGAGCATCGTCGCGATGCCGAAGGCTGCGTTGACGGACGCGTTCTGGCCCATGGTGAAGAAGTGGTGCAGCCACACGGCGAAGGAGATGACGGCGATCGCCATCGTCGCGAGCACAAGCGAGGTGTAGCCGTAGAGGAGCTTGCCGGAAAAGGTCGAGAAGATTTCCGAATAGACGCCGAAGGCCGGCAGGATGAGGATGTAGACCTCCGGATGGCCGAACAGCCAGAAGAGGTTGGCGTAGTTCATCATGTTGCCGCCCGACCCGTTCGTGAAGAAGTGGAAGTCGAGGTAGCGGTCGAGCGCCAGCATGGCGGTGGCGACGGTCAGCGGGGGCATGGCGAAGATCATCAGGATCGCCGTGCACAGCGCGGTCCAGGTGAAAAGCGGCATGCGCATGAAGGTCATGCCCGGCGCCCTTCGCTTGTAGATCGTCACCGCGAAGTTGATGCCGGACATCATCGTGCCGAGCGAGGAGAGCGTCACCGCCCAGATCCAGTAGTCCGGCCCGACGCCGGCGTTGAAGGCGGCCTCGGTGAAAGGTGGGTAGCCGCTCCAGCCGCCGGTCGAGAACTTGCCGAGGGCGAGCGAGATGACGATCATCATCGCCCCGGCCGTCGTCAGCCCGAGGCTGACGGAGTTCATGACGGGAAAGGAGACGTCGCGCGTGCCGATCTGAAGCGGCATGGCGAAGTTGATCACACCGGTGAGGAACGGCATCGCCATGAAGAAGATCATGATCGTGCCGTGGGTGGAGAAGAGTTCGCCGAAATGCTCCGGCGAGAGGAAACCACCGCCGAGCCCGAAGGCCTGCTGCGTGCGCATCAGCGCGGCCTCGATCAGCGCACGCGACATCATGACGAAGGAAAGCGCGATATACATGATGCCGATGCGCTTGTGATCGACGCTCGTCAGCCATTCGCTCCAGAGATAGCGCCATTTTCCCGCGCGGGTGACGAGCGCGATGACGACGATGGCCGCCAGCACCTCGAGACCGGCCGCGGCAGTCGTGATCGTGCCGTTGACGATGGTCTCGTGCGTCGGATGCTCGATCATCGTCCAGAAGGGCAGGGCGTGCAGGTCGAGGCGGCCTAAGAGGAGATGGTGCAGCGTCACGTGCTCATTCCTCTCGTGCGGGTGGCTCGCCCGTCGCGGATGCGGCGTGCCCGGCGTCGGATCGCAGGGCGGTATCGTTCGCCGGCGATCGTTCGGAGACGATCACCTCGCTTGACGAGGCGCCGCCGTTGAACTGGTGCATGACGTTTGCCAGCAGATCGGCGGATACGTCGGTAAAGTAGACGGTTCCAGGCGGCATGGATCCACCGGCGACAGCCCGGCGAACGTCCGTCAGGCCTCCCTTGGCGCGAACGACGTCGTAGGCCTTCGCATCGAGCGGCACGCCTTTCGCCCGCACCTGCTTCACCCAGTCCGTGAAACCGCGAGCCGTCATGGCGCGGGCGCGGAACTTCTGATCATGGAAGCCCTTGCCGTTGTACTGGGTATTCTCACCGAGAAAGGTGCCGGGACGGTTCGCTTTCAAATGCAATTTCGTGCGCATGCCTGCCATGGCGTAGATCTGGCTTCCGAGAGCGGGAATGAAGAAGGATTGCATGACGCTCGCCGAAGTCAGGCGGATGTCGAGCGAGCGATCCGACGGGAAGCCGAGCACGCCCATCGTCGCGATATGCAGGTCGGGATAGACGAAGAGCCATTTCCAGTCGTAGCCGATGACCTCGACCCGCAGGGACTTGTCGGCGGCAAGCGGCGCGTACGGGTCGAGATCGTGCGTTTCCTGCCATATCCAGACCGACAGCACCACGACCACGGCCACCGGCACGCCCCAGATCAGCGCTTCGAGCGGCCAGGAAAATTTCCAGTCCGGCGCATAGCGCGCCCCGTGGTTGCGGTAGCGATACCGCCAGGCCACGAGCGGCGTGAAGATGAGCACCGGAACGACGACCACGAGCATGAGAAGGATGACGGCGTAGAAATGGTCGCGCTGCGCGGCCGCCACCGGTCCCTGGGGATCGAGAAAGCTCAGGCCTTCTGCCGCGGCGGGCCCGGAGCCTGCCGAAAGGGCAAGGGCTGCGAGCAGGCCGGTGCCGATCGCGCGCCGCCCGATGTGCGGCCTCCTGCGGAAGGTCGGCATGCTCACCGGCGCAGTCCGCGCACGAGCACGCGAAGGCCGGCCGACGCGACGAAGGCGGCGGCGCACACGCCGATGCCGGTCGCGACCGGATGCTTCACGAACTTCAGCTCGCTGCTGTAGGAAAGGGCCTCGCCGTCGAAACGGCCATGGCTGCCGTAATCGCCCTTCACGGTCTGGTCGAGATTGCCGGGACGCTGCGGCGCGTCCTCGCCGGTCATCTGGCCTTCATAGGCCGTCTTGGCGAGGTAATGATCGAGAAATTCCGCAGCGAACATCTGGCCGAGCATCACCTTCCAGGTCGACCATGTCAGCCAGATCTCGCGGCGCGGGCGAAGCGCCATGGTGTAGATCGCTTCCGCCGGCACTTCCGGCTGGTAGATCGGCGGCACCGGCTTCGGCTGCTTGCCGAGCTTGTTGCGGCCCCACGAAAACTGCGGCGTGTTCACTCCCGGCAGATGCACGACGCCGACCTTCACGCGGCTGCGGTCGTGGATGAGTTCCGAACGCAGCGAATCGGTGAAGCCGATGATGGCGTGCTTGGCGCCGCAATAGGGCGATTGCAGCGGCACCGAACGATAGGCGAGCCCCGAACCGACCTGGACGATGGTGCCGTGGTCGCGCGGCTTCATGCGCTTCAGCGCGCTCATCGTGCCGTAGACGAAGCCGAGATAGCTCACCTCGGTCGCACGCTTGAACTCGGCCGGCGTCAGATCGGCCACCGGGGCGAAGATCGTCGCCATCGCGACGTTGACCCAAACGTCGATCGGCCCGAAAGCCGCCTCGATCCTGTCGGCCGCCGCTTCGATCGCGTCGGCGTCGGCGACGTCGGCAGGGCAGGCGAGCGCCGTGCCGCCGCACGAGGCGACGAAGTCCGCGAGCGAGGCGAGGCGTTCCTCGTCGCGCGCGATCATGCCGATCTGCCACCCTTCTCGGGCGAAACGCTCCACGGTCGCACGGCCGACCCCTGCCGAGGCGCCGGTGACGACGACGGTCTTCCGCGTACGGGCTAGGTTCGGCATTTTCGTTCGCTCCTGTTTCGTTCCGCGTGCCCGTTCATCGCCGGTCATGGGCGTCGAGCGCCAGCACCGCGCTGATGAGCGCCAGATGGCTCAGTGCCTGTGGAAAATTGCCGTTGAGCCGCTTGCAGGCAGGATCGTACTCTTCCGACAGCAGCCCGAGCGGGCTCGCGACGGCGATGGTCCGCTCGATCATGCGCGCGGCGTCTTCGCGACGGTCGTCCATGAGCTGGCATTCGGCGAGCCAGAAGCCGCAGGCAAGAAAGGCGCCTTCCGGTGAGACCGATTCGCTCTCGTGCCGGCGCACCAGCCCGTCGACCAGAAGGCGGTTCTCGATTCTCGCGACGGTACCCGCCATGCGCTCGTCGCTCATCGGCAGGAAGCCCATCATCGGCAGCAGAAGCAGCGAGGCGTCGATGGTCTGGCCGCCGAAATAGGAGGTGAAGCTGTTCAGCCCGGAACTGTAGCCTTCGATGCAGATCACCTCGTGCAGCCGGTCGCGCACCGCCGTCAGCCGCGCGTGTTCCTTCCGCGAGAGCTGCTCGCAGCCGCTTCCCTTGAGGAACCGGTCGAAGGCGACCCAGGCCATGACCTTGGAGGCGACATAGTGGCGAGGCTTGCCGCGATCCTCCCAGATGCCGTGATCGGGCTCCTTCCAGGCGCTTTCGAGCTGGTCGATGATCGATCGTTCCAGCCGCAGCCCCTGTTCGGTGCGTTCCATGCCCGCCTGCTCGGAGGTGTGGAGCATGTTCAGCATCTCGCCGAAGACATCGAGCTGGAACTGGCCGGCGGCCGCGTTGCCGATGCGCACCGGCTTGGAGAAGCGATAGCCCGGCAGCCAATCGAGCACCGCTTCGTCGAGCCGGCGCGAGCCGTCGACGCGGTACATGATCTGCATCTTGTCTTCCGCGCCGCCGACGGCACGCAGGATCCAGTCTCGCCAGGCTGTCGCCTCCTCGAGATAACCGCAGGCGATCAAGGCATGGAGCGTGAAGGCCGCATCGCGAAGCCAGCAATAGCGGTAGTCCCAGTTCAGTTCGCCGCCCGGACGTTCCGGCAGCGAGGTGGTGGCCGCCGCGACGAGGCCGCCGGTCGGCCGGTGGATCAACGCCTTGAGGATGAGCAGCGATCGGCGCACTTCGCGCTCGTAGGGGACCGGCCGATCGAAGCGCGAGATCCACTCCTCCCAGTATTGGCGCGTTTCCTTCAACGCCTTGTCGGCGTCCGGCGGTTCGGGCGCCTCCTCGTGGGCGGCGGAGTAGCCGAGCGTGAAGACGTGGCGTTCGCCCTTCTTCACCTCGAAGCGGCTCGTCAGCGTTCCGTCGACGTGCTCGACCTCGCCGAGCCCGCACAGGACGAGCTTGTCCGGGCCAACATGCATGGTCGCCGATTTATCGCCGAGCGTGATCCATGGCGGCATGCGGCCATAGTCGAACCGAAACTTGCCGGTCAGCACGGTCGGGACCGTTCCATCGAGACCCTCGACGATGCGTACGATGAGCGGGCAATGGTCGCGCACCGGCATGAAGTCCGTCACGCGGATCGCGCCGTCCGCGCAGTGCATATCGGTCTCGAGGATGAGGGTGTCGTCCTGATAGCGCTGTTCGCAGCCGCTGATCTCGGCCTCGGGCCCGATCGTCCAGTGGCCGTGGTCGGTGTTGCCGACCAGTCGCGCGCAGCACGCCGCGGAATCGAAGCGGGGAAGGCACAGCCATTCGATCGAGCCAGCGGAAGAGATGAGGGCGACGGTCTCGCCGTCGCCGATCATGGCGAGGTTTTCAAGCGGTGTCGTCATGCGGCGCGTCGATCCTTTATCGCGTCGGTCGGGCTGCCTCGCCATCCCCGTGTGGTGCAACGGTACGATCGGCGACGCACGGTGAAGCGGCAACGATCGGCATTGCGAAGACGAGACCACCTGCCGTTGAAGATAGGAAGGCGTTGCAAACGAAAAGACCGTTCCAGCTCTGAAGACGCGATCGGTTTCATGACACCCGTTCTGTAAGCGTCGACGGAACGCCCCGGTTCTGCGCGAAGTTCACCAGGTCCGACGCTTCAAAACGCCGCGTCGCCGGTGGGCGGGTCGAGATCGAAACTGCCTTGCACATGGCCGCTTTCGCATCGGCTCAAGCCGAATGCTGCGGCCCCGATCAGGAGCGCGGCCGGATGAAGTGGCCCGAAAGGTAGAAGAACGTATCGCCGAGCACGGTAACGATGCGCGAGAGCAGCACCGCGACGACGATGCTCGCCTCGGTGCCGAAGTCGGGTAGCAGAAAGATGAGGACCGCTTCGCGAACCCCGAGCCCCGCAGGCGCGCCGGGCGTCACCAGTCCGATCATCCAGGCCGCCACGTAAGCGCTGACCGCAACGAGAAACGGCGAGAACGAGGCGATATCGAGCCCCGTGAAACCGGCGACCAGCGCGAAGAGCGCGCCCGAGACGAACAGGAAGCCGAGATAGAGCAGGAATGCCCGCGCGGCGAACGGGCTCAGGACCCGGGCGATCGCCGTCGCGCTGATCGCGGCGAGGGCGATGAAAACCGCGATCGCCGGACTGATACCGAGCGCGGGGAGGAACAGCGGCGCGATCAGGGGGGCGAAATGGCAGGCCGCAAAGCACAGCAGCGCCAGTTCGTAGAGGATGGACTTGCCGAGAGGCCGGTTCGGCAGCCCGGCGCCGACACCGATCACCTGGCGCCCGGCGAACTGGAAGACGTTGCCCGGCACGTATTTTGCGAGCTGCGACGTCGCGTAGGCCCAGAACGACCAGCGCACGCCGACCGTGAGATCGAGATGGCGAAGGAGGTTTAGCCATGCGGCCGCGAGCAGCGTGTCTGCAAGCGCATAGACGATGGCGAGCACGGCGATCGCGACATAGGTGCCCGGTCGCAGATGCTCGGTCTGGATGTGGCTCGAATAGGCGTAGAGCTTGAAGCCGACGAAGACGATGCCGGCGAGCCCGATCAGCGTGCCGAGCCGAACGAGCCAGACTTTGGATACCGGAAGGTTCACGCAGCCGGCGTCGCCTTCTTCGTGCAGCGAAGCATCGTCCATGGAAGCGGCGAGGCAACCTCGACGACATCGAAATACCGGCCGACGAGCGAGACGATCTTTGCCCTGGACCAATGCTGGATGTGACCGGGCGTATTGCCGAGGTTCGCGACATAGCGCCCACGTGCGAGGTTCAGCGCACGCCACAACGGCTCGCGTGGAACGCTGAGGATGAGGTCGCGTCCGACGATCCGCTGCAAGGCTTTTAGGGCCGCTTCCGGGTCCTCGATATGTTCGAACACTTCACAGCATACGACGAGTTCTGCCTCGTCGCGTCCGGATGCGACGTCGTAGATGCTGCGGACTTCGAACAGGTCAGGGGAGAGGCCGTTCCTGACGGCGTTGTCACGCGCCATCCGGATGACCTGCGAGGAGAAATCGCTGCCACGGGCGGCAATGCCCCGGCCGGCCCATTGAACGACCCAGTATCCTTCCCCGCATCCCACCTCGTGAATGCTTTCGGGTGAAAGCGCGTCGACCCAACCGTTCAGGGTGCGGGTGAAACCATCCACCATATGGCGCACGATCCGGTTGGAAGAGCCGTACTTGTCGAACGTATTGCCAATGATAACGCCGTTTTCCGCCAAGCCGCCGGCAACCTTCATGTCATCTCGCTTTCACTCTGACCGACGCACGAGAAACGGCGCCGTACTCTACTCGCGAGGCTAATGAACGGAGCGACGATCACGGCCTTCGAGTTCCGCAGCATCTGCACGCAAGATGTGGCTTTTCTGCGAGAATCGAATGTCTTCAAGAAGTCTTCGGTTGGCGGCGACGACATCGGCGAGGAAACACACGAGAACGGTCTGGAAACCGATCGTCAGGAGTGCGCCGGCAAGGATGAGGGACTGGATATGGCCTTGCCCGTCGCCGACCGCGTAGAAATAGACGAACCGGAGACCGATCAGGAGCGCGATCAGCAGGAAGAAGGCGGCGATGGCGCCGAAGAAGCGTGCGGGCCGATAGATGACGAAGATACGGATGATCGTCAGGATCGACCGGTTGATATAGGAGGGAATGCTTTTAACGAGGCGAGAGGGGCGCAGATCCGCATTGACGCCGACCGGTACCGAGACCACGCCCAGATTGTGCTGGCCCGCCTGGATGATCGTCTCGAGCGTGTAGGTATAGTTGTTGAAGAGCACGAAACGGCGTGCCGCCGTGCTGGACATGGCGCGAAAACCGCTCGGCGCGTCGGCGACGTCGGTCTTGCTGGTAATCCGCACGACCCAGCTGCCGAGCCGCTGAAGCACCTTCTTGACTGGAGAAAAATGCTCGATCTCGCGGATCGGCCGTGCGCCGATGGCAAGATCCGCGGCGCCGGAGACGATCGGGGCCGTCAGCGCGGGGATATCGGCGGCATCGTACTGGTTGTCGGCATCGGTATTCACGATGACGTCGGCGCCGAGCTTCAGGCAGGCGTCGATGCCGGTCATGAACGCATAGGCGAGCCCCCGGTTGCGCGTATGGCGCACGACGTGGTCGACGCCGTTCGCCCGTGCGACGGCGACCGTATCGTCGGCACTCCCGTCGTCGATGATCAGCCACTCGACCGTATCGAACCCTTCGACCTTTCGCGGCAGATCGTTGAGTGCGATGGCAAGCGTGCCGGCTTCGTTGTAGCAGGGAATCTGGATAATGAGCTTCATGCCGGAACTGCATCTCCACGGGTCGAGCGCGTCATGACCGCCTGATCCTTTCGCCACGGGGATTGACGTTCTAACAGTGGAAGGGCAAGGGTCAAGCAATGCTTCGGGCGCATATGTCCGATTTCTGAATCGAATGTTTTCGAATGCCGATGAAAGACCCCGATCGCAAAGCTTTGGCAATCTTCAGGTGCCGCAAACACTTTGGAAAAATCGTTTGCCCGTCCACGATCTCGAACGACCACGTTCCAGGGTGTAGAGCGCAGTGCTGAAAGGTATTTTCAAGTCGCCGCGAAACCCCCTGAGCGTCCTCTTCATTCTCTTTTCGCTGGCAATTATCATCAATATTGTCGAGTTTCCGTTCATCGAGAGGGATTCGCGACATAATTACAGTGCCGTCTACAAGTATCGATATCAGAACGTTATCCGTGTTGCCATCGATCACGACAATTCATCACGTACGGCCGTAGCGCCCTATTACTATTTAGGGCTCGTCTTTCCGGAAAGCGTCGTGGTGATGCCGACCGATGATCGTCTTGCCGATTCGGTCAGCATACGTTCCTTCGGTCTTGCTTCCGAAATTCGGTATCGCGACTACGATCCGGTCAAGCTTTTCGAGAAGACGAACATCAAGCCGCATCTGTGGAACCTGATGCAACTTGCCGACGATCGGGGAAACGTCGAGCGGGTCATCGAAAAGACGTTCGGCATCGCGACGAGCAATCAGCCCTCCGGCACGTTCGTCATCCTTCATGATCGATCCGGGCGCTTCTATTACGTGGATAGCAACCTTCTCGACGCGCAAACACGGAAGGATCTCGGCATTGGGTGAGTACGTCGTCGTTTCGGGTCTTTTCCTTTCGGGCTGGTCGTTCGGCGTCCTGACCGGACTTTCTGCGGTCGCCGCCTTCTTCTTTTCCTTCATCTGCGGCCTGTCGCTGGTCGTCTTCGTCAGCGCCGTCCTGTTGTGGCTGGGTCTGCCGACGAACGCGTTCTTCGTATGGGCGGTGGCCTGCGGTCTGCCTTTCACGCTGCTAGCAGCAAGACCGATGCGACCCGAACATCTTCGTCCCGGACATTTCCGCACGAGTCTGATCACGATTGTCGTAGGCTTGGTAAGCCTTGCGGTGCTCGTCTTTTTTCTTCGAAGCGTTCCGCTTGAAAAGTATCATATAGACACCTTCAAATATTTCAGAAGTGGGATCCTCTTCTCCCGGAACGAAACGCAATACATAAACCTTAACGACCTCGAAAAGCGGCTCTTCTCGTTTCCGATCGCGCTTTCCCTCGCCCGCATTTATGGCGAATTCTACGTCAAGTCGTTAGTGCCGGCACTGTCCATCGGCGTGCTTTCGGTCTCTCTCTTCTTCTTCTGGGCGATATCCGCGAAGGAGAACGTCACGCGTGCGGCGCGGTACGGTATAGCCGCGCTTATGCTGCTTCTGATGGTAAGCAACAATCGTTATGTCTGGAACTCGTTCTACCTCAACGATCACCTTTACGTAGCGGCCTGCGTGCTCATCATTGCCGGTGCCGGAGTTCTCAACGAGCGGATGGCCGACGTCCCGCGCAGCTTTCTCGTCAGCGTCCAGATCCTCATGATGCCGGCGCTGATCATGGGCCGGGCCGAAGGGTTTCTCCTTGCAGGCTTCGCCATCCTTCCCTTTATCCTCAATCCCGAAGTCGCTCCACGGGACAGGCGGGTGGTGCTGGCCGGCTTCGCAGTGGTGACCTTCGCCTGGCACATGTATCTCGCTCATGCCTTTATGCGAGAAGGCAGTTCACTGCCGCTTTCGGTTTTCGGCCCGGCAGCGCTCGCGGTTCTTGCCGTTCTCGCGGTCCCTTTCATCACGATCACGCCTTTGGTGCGTTTCCGAAGGGCGATCCTAATACTTGCGGAAACCGCTTTATGGGTCGCGCTGCTGGTTGCAACGATCGGCAAACCCGGCGTGATGGTCGAAAGCCTTTCCGCGACCTACCAGAATATCGTCGTGGGAGCTGGCTCCTGGGGGCGCTCTCTCGTCGTCCTCGCGGTGATCTTCGTCTTCGTCCTGGTCTTCTGCAAGGATCGGCGGCTGGCGACCCTACGCTTCCCGGTCACAGCTTCGATTCCGATGTTCTTCCTGCTGGCGTATCTACGGAATGGCGGGGCTTATCGCGTCGGAAACGGCGATTCGCTCAACCGGATGCTGATCGAGATCTTCCCGCTCGCCGTCCTCTATCTTGCGGTGGCCGCGATCTCGCTCGACTGGCGGCGTCCGTTCGTCGTTCCCGATAGGCAAGCGATATCACCGGAAAACGTTTCGAGTTCCCAAACCGCCCATCCTGCATAATCTGCGCATGGAATGGACGGACGAACCCGGCGTCCTGTCTCGGCGATCTCGTTCGTCTGAAGCTTGCACCGTAGCCAACTGTGCAAAACCGGTCGGTCCGTACGGAAAAACGCTTCTTTCTGAATCGCTTCGCTTTCCGCCTGTAAATCGAAAGGGGGAATTAAGGAATTGACTCTGCTGGAACGTGAGAACAAAATGGGAACAAGCTTGTTTTCAGCAGAAGCCGATGGACCTCGGGAATCATGGAACTCGATCATTTGCGTGGGGCGATCGCCCGGATCGAAGGGCAGGCTCGTCGCTTCGAAACTCCGATCCCGACCGGGGAAGGAAGATGGACGTTCGGTCTCGAAGCGGTGGATGCCAACCTGCCGAAGGAAGGGCTGGCGTGCGGGGCTTTACACGATCTTTTTACGGAACAAAAAGTGAACATTGCAGGCGTTTCGGCATTCCTTCTACGGCTCGTCGCGCGGCTTCCGCGTGCAGGTGCCGTCGTATGGTGTCAGTCGCCTTTCGAAACGCGAGAGTACGGCCGCCTCTACGCGCCGGGACTTGCCGGCATGGCGCTCGGGCCGGAGCGGCTCGTCGCCGTCTCGCTGTCGCATCCGCGCGAAATGGGCTTCGTGCTGGAAGCGGCACTTGCCATGGCCCCCGTGGCGGCCGTGGTGGGCGAGGGCGCACCCCTCGAATTCACGCAGACGCGCCGGCTTTCGCTGATTTCGGCAAGGAGCGGCGTGCCATGCATCTATCTCAACACCGAATGCGAGGTGGAGGCTTCCGCCGCACGCACGCGCTGGCGGGTGAACCCTGTGCCCGCCGCCGGCGATCCCGCGGACGAAAGGATGCCCGGCGCACCTGCCTGGGGGGTCGCACTCACCCGTGCGCGCGGTGGCAGGCCCGGTTTCTGGGAGCTTACATGGCATGACGCGACGCATTCTTTCCGTGCACTTTCAAGGCTTGGCGATCGATCGCCTGCGTCGGCTCGAAACCATGCGGCGACGCATGGCGACGAAGCCGCAGGACAACGCAGACGGACGGGCTGAAGCGCCGTTCGTCCTCGTCGAGAACGGTGCGAAGGGCACGCGCATCACGGCCGCCAACGGAGCCGCGTTCGGGGTCGGCGCGCGTCTCGGTCAGGCGCTGAGCGATGCGCGGGCGGTCTTTCCCGGCTTACGCGCCGAACCGGCCGACCCGGGCGCGGACGCCGAGCTTCTCGAAGGGCTTGCGCGCTGGGCGATGCGCTATTCGCCGATCGTGGCGCTAGATGGAACGGACGGGCTGATGATCGATACGACGGGATGCGAACATCTTTTCGGCGGCGAAGCGAAACTCGTCGCCGATTGCCTGAAACGGCTGCGCGCGGCCGGCTTCGCGGTCGCGGCCGGCATGGCCGGTACGCCCGCCCTTGCCTGGGCGCTCGCCCGTTTCGGGGAAGAGGCGGCGATTGCCGGTCCCGGCGAAACGCCGGCGCGCATGAAGGATTTGCCGGTTGCCGCCCTTCGCCTTTCACGGGAGCGCCGGACGCTTCTCAAGCGGTTGGGACTGAAGACGATCGGTGCGCTGGCCGCAGTGCCGCGGGCGGCCCTCGAGCGGCGCTTTCGCTCGCGGGAGGCGGCGCAATCGGTGCAGCTTCGCCTCGACCAGATGATGGGAACGCTCGATGAGCCACTCGTCCCGCTCTATCCGCCGCCGCCCTGCCGGGCGTTTCTTGCCGTCAACGAGCCGGTGATCGACATCGGCGGGGTCGAAATCGTGGTGGAGGATCTGCTCGTCAGGATCTGCCATCGCTTGGTGGAGCGTGGCGAGGGCGCACGGCTCTTCCGCCTGACGGCCTTTCGCGCCGATGGCGGCTCCAGCACGCTCCTTGTTCGGCTGTCTCGACCGGGACGGGCGCGCGAGGCGATCATGCGTCTCTTCGCAGAGCGGCTAGAAGAGATCGACTGCGGCTTCGGCATCGATGGTTTCGCCTTGTCGGCAGAGGACCTGTCGGAGCTTTCGCAAGTCCAGACGGCGCTCGCCGCCGAGGAAGCCGGAGACGGTGCGCAATCCGATCCGCGCGTCTTTTGCGACGGCATCGCGCCCCTCGTCGATACGCTCGCCAATCGGCTCGGCGCGCACAACGTGCATCAGTGGGCGCCGGTCGAAAGCCACGTTCCCGAACGGGCCGTGCGGCGCGTGGCCGTCGGTGGGGCACTCGCCTGGCAGCAATGGCAGGAAAGGGCCAGTCCAGCGCCGCGCCCCTTCCGTCTTTTCGATCGGCCGGAAGCCGTCGAGGTGACCGCCGAAGTGCCGGACGGCCCGCCCATGCAATTCACCTGGCGGCGTGTCCGGCGTCTCGTCACGCGCGCGAGCGGGCCGGAGCGTATTGCGCCGGAATGGTGGCGGGCGGATGCGCGCGGGGTCGCCGTCCGCGACTATTTCGTGGTGGAGGACGGGGAAGGGCGGCAATACTGGCTCTACCGCGAGGGCGGCTACGCCTGCGGCGAACCGGCCCATCCGCGCTGGTACCTGCATGGGCTCTTCGCGTGAGCCGGCCGAACGAAAATCCGCCGATACCCTTCGAGCGTCCGGCCGGGCATGTGCCGAAGCGCGCGCCGGGCACGCTCGTTCCGGCCTATGCGGAATTGAGCTGCACCTCGAACTTTTCCTTTCTGCGCGGTGCGTCGCATCCGGGTGAACTCGTCATCCAGGCGAAGGCGATCGGCCATGCGGCGATCGGCATCGCCGACCGCAATACGCTCGCCGGTGTCGTGCGCGCCTATACGCAGGCCCGAAAGGAGGGGCTGCATCTTCTCGTCGGCACACGGCTCGAAACGACGGATGGCTTTTCCTGCCTGTGCTATCCGAAGGATCGCGCTGCCTATGGCCGGCTCTGCCGGCTTCTGACGAAGGGAAAGATGGCAGCGCAAAAGGGCGAATGCCATTTCACCTTCGACGACATGCTCGCCTTCATGGAAGGGCAGGTGATCGTCGCCCTGCCGCCGGCCGAGGTTGAGGAAGCTTCCTTTTGCCACCGGCTCGGCGATCTCGCGAAAGCCGTGCCGGACGATCTGTGGATTGCCATGCACCGCCTTTACCGTGGCGACGAGCAAAGGCGTTCCCGCCGCATCGCGCACCTTGCCGGCCGGCTGGGCCTGCCGCTGGTGGCGATCAACGACGTGCATTTCCATCATCCCGACCGCCGGCCGCTGCAGGACGTCGTCACCTGCATTCGCGAGAAATGCACGCTGGAGGAGGCGGGGTTTCGCCTTGCGGCCAATGCCGAACGCCATCTCAAGCCTCCCGAAGAGATGGCACGGCTCTTCGCAGCCTATCCCGAAGCGATCGAAGCGACGATGCAGATCGTTGCCCGGTGCACCTTCGATCTGGGTTCGCTCGTCTACACCTATCCGAGCGAGCCGGTCCCTCCCGGTACGACGGCGCAGGCGCATCTCGAGCATCTGGCGAGGGCAGGTGCCAGGCGCATCTACGGCGACCCCGTGCCGGATAAGGTCGCAAAGGCGCTCGAGAAGGAATTCGCGCTGATCGAGGCGCTCAACTACCCGCATTATTTCCTGACCGTCCACGACATCGTCTCCTATGCACGTTCGGAAGGGATCCTGTGCCAGGGTCGCGGCTCGGCGGCGAATTCCACCGTATGCTACTGTCTCGGCGTCACGGCGCTCGATCCGATGCAAAGCAGCCTGCTGATCGAGCGGTTCCTGTCGCGCGAACGCAAGGAACCGCCGGATATCGACATCGATTTCGAGCATAAGCGCCGCGAGGAAGTCATCCAGTACGTCTATGGCCGCTACGGCCGACACCGGGCGGCGCTGGCGGCCACCGTCATCAGCTATCGTCCGAGAAGCGCCGTGCGCGAGGTCGGCAAGGTGATGGGCCTTTCCGAAGACGTTACCGCCGCGCTCGCCGGCACGGTCTGGGGCGCATGGGGCAAGGACATTCCCGACGCGCGAATCCGCGAGGTCGGGCTCGATCCCGAAGACCCTCATCTCAAGCGCACGATGGAACTGACGAAGCAGTTGCTCGGTTTCCCACGCCATCTCTCCCAGCATGTCGGCGGCTTCGTGCTGACCGACGATGCGCTGGAAACGATGGTGCCGATCGGCAACGGCGCGATGGATAAGCGTACCTTCATCGAGTGGGACAAGGACGACATCGACGAACTGAAGATCCTGAAGGTCGATCTTCTCGCTCTAGGCATGCTCACCTGCATGGCCAAGGGCTTTGCGCTGATCAAGAAGCATTACGGCGAGACTTACGAACTGCGCGGCCTAAAGCAGGAGGACGAAGTTTACGCCATGCTCGCGCGTGCCGATGCGATCGGCGTCTTCCAGGTGGAAAGTCGCGCACAGCTTAATATGCTGCCGCGCCTGAAGCCGAAGAGATTCTACGATCTCGTCATCGAGGTGGCGATCGTACGCCCCGGCCCCATCCAGGGCGACATGGTGCATCCCTATCTGCGCCGGCGGGACGAACTGGAAAAGGTCGATTACCCGTCGCCGACCAGGGGCCCGGAGAACGAGCTTAAAGCGATCCTTTCCCGCACGCTCGGGGTACCGCTCTTTCAGGAACAGGCGATGCAGATCGCCATCGACGCGGCGAAGTTTTCGGCCGAGGAGGCGAACGAACTGCGCAAGGCGATGGCGACCTTCCGGCAGGTCGGCACAATCCACACGCTCGAGGACAAGATGGTGGGTCGCATGGTCGAGCGCGGCTATGACGAGGAATTCTCGAAGCGCTGTTTTAACCAGATCAAGGGCTTCGGCGAGTACGGATTTCCCGAAAGCCATGCGGCCAGTTTCGCGTTGATCGTCTACGCTTCGGCCTGGCTGAAATGCTACTACCCGGACGTGTTCTGCGCGGCCCTCCTCAACTCGCAGCCGATGGGCTTCTACGCGCCGGCTCAGATCGTGGGCGATGCGCGAAAGCATATCGAGGTCAGGGCCGTCGATCTCAACCACAGTTTCTGGGACAGTACGCTGGAGGAGGCGGAGGGAAAATATCATGCCGTCCGGCTCGGCTTCCGCCAGGTGGACGGGCTTTCCGAAGCGGTGATGGAGGCGTTTTCCCACTGCCGTGCAGCGCATGGGCCTTTCGCGACGCTCGAAGAAGCCCGTCGGATCGGCGGGCTTACGCTTGCGACGCTGGAAAAGCTCGCAGCAGCGGATAGCTTCCGCTCGCTCGGGCTTGACCGGCGAGAAGGGCTCTGGGCGGTGCGCGGGCTGATGAGCGACCGGCAGTTGCCGCTCTTCGACACGGCCGACGCCGACCCGGCCGGTGCCGACACGCCGGCGACCTTGCCGACCATGCCGCTCTCCGAGCACGTCGTCGCGGACTATCAGACGCAGCGTCTTTCCCTGAAGGCGCACCCCATGCATTTCCTGCGCGAGACCTACCGTGCGCGGCGCATCCGTTCGGCATCGGATCTCGAGGCCACCCGCCACGACCAGCGCGTTGCGGTCGCCGGTGTCGTGCTCGTGCGCCAGCAGCCGGGCACGGCCAAGGGCGTGGTCTTCATCACCATCGAGGACGAGACCGGCTCGGCCAATATCATTGTCTGGCGCAAGGTTCTGGAGAAATACCGGAAGGTGGTCATGGGTGCGCGCGTGCTGATGGTGCGCGGTCGGGTGCAACGCAGCGGTGCGATCATCCACGTCGTGGCCGAGGAACTAGTCGACCTGTCCGACGACCTCGCGATGCTTTCGGAAGGGGAGATGCCCGTACCGGTTTCTCGCGCCGACGAGACCAGGCGACAGCAACGCGAGGACCCGCGCGGCCAGCCCCGGCGCAGCGACCGTGCCATGGAAGGCGCCAACCGGGCACGCCATCCGCGCGAGGTACGCATCATTCCGAAGAGTCGCGACTTTCACTGAGGGCGAACGGCGATGCGTGTTGCGTTGGAGCGATTCAAATCATGTTGGAAATGCCGGTGGTGCGGTGCTCACGGTGCGGCATCGACGGCGGATCTGTCGAAATGGACGACCGGCCTCTTCCCGTCCCAGGGATTAACCTAAAGTGTTTTCAGCCAGACTTGATCTACACTGGCGTCGCGAACGATGCGTCAAACAAAGTGTTTCAACGCCGCTGCCATGCGAGCGGCGTGCCGGATTGAGCATGGACGAAGCGCTTCTTCGGATACCTGACCCTGCAATCGTAAGGAGTAGTTGAATCCCCGAGTCGAACTCAAGAAGGATGCCAGTGTGTGGAGATTGCGTTGCGTTAGATGGGGGCGCGAAGGACGCAATAATTTAAGGTTCCTTCCGCGAAACCGCGGCGTTTCACCTGAAGATTGAACGGCACTGATGGGTATGCCGCCCAGCGCCACGCCTTTGAAATATCGGAATGCGCCGGCAACCGGCATCCTTCGCCCCCAATAGTCGTTGCTATGAGAAAGAACGAGGCCCTATTTCGTGATATAGAAACCGACCGGAGCGGACGAAAGCGCGGTCGCGAGATCGTTCAGGCTTTGTCCTTCCAGGCTGTCGCCCGTCAGTGCGTTGGTGAAGCTTCGCTCGGCAAGCTCGTCGGCCAGCGTCAGTCGTGTTCCGCTCCATTCGGCCGGATCGATCACGCCCGGCGCTTTCGTCATGGCCAACACGCAGCGCGGTACGACGATCAGCGCGACGGCATTCGCATGCCGACAAAGAAAGGCCAGCGCATGGGCGGCCTTCGGACCGTCGATCGGGACCGGTTCGTACGATCCTTCGTCGAAAAGCGCCCGGTTTTTCTGCCGGGCGGCAAGGGCGGCGGCGACCAGATGTTGCTTTGCCGCGCCGCTCGTCACGTCTTCGGGCTTTGCGGGCCAGGATACCGGGCGGTCGAGCGAACGCGTGAGAGCGTCGAAGTCGACCGGACGGCGATTGTCCGGGTCGACGAAGCTCAGATCCCAGCCTTCCGCGCCGTTGTAGACGTCCGGCACACCGGGCGCCGTCACCTTCAAAAGCGTCTGGGCGAAGCTGTTGACCACGCCCGCCGAGACGAAGGGCGCAATGCTCTGCGTGAAGTCGTCCAGAAAACGCCCGTTATCAGGATCGACCAGCCGCTCGGCATAGGCCTTGACCGTGCGCTCGTAGGGTTCGTTGACGGCTGTCCATTGCGTGCGCCGCTTGTCCTCGCGCATCGCCTTTTCGACGAAGCCGAGGAAGCGTTCGCGAAAATCGCCCAGCCATTCGGTTCCTCCGGCCGCGAACGGCCAGGCTCCGAGCAGCGCCTGGTAGAGCATCCATTCGGTTTCGCCGTCCGGCGCCGGCCCGTCTTCGAGGTCCGCGTGGTAGTCGGCATGCATCGCACGCCAGCGTTCCACGTGCCGTCCCCATTCCGCCGGCGCCTCGCTGATCGTATAGAGGCGCGCCCGGGCATCCTCGCCTCTCTTCGTGTCGTGGGTCGCCGTCGCCGAAAGGCCGCGCGGTTCCAGTTCGGCACGGGCGAGCATCTCCGCATGAAAGCCTTCGGCACCGCCGTCGATGCGCTCGGGTTCGCCGCCGACCTCGTTGAGGGCGATCAGCCGGTTCAGGCGGAAAAAGAGCGTATCTTCGAGCGCCTTCGCCATCACCGGGCCGGTAGTCTGCTGGAACCGTCGCGCGAAGGCGAGCGCATCACCGCGCGCGTCGCCGGGAACGTCGAGGCGCAACAACCGGAAGATCAGGGCGCGCGCCGCGGGCTCGCTCTCTGTCTGGTGTCCGTTCTCCAACGACGTTTCGATCTCGCGAAGCCGTTCGACGTCGTTTTCGGTCGGTCCTGATTCGTCGACATAGGTGCGGTAGACGTCGAAGCCGGCCATGACGTCGACGAGGGCGGCACGCAGCACGGTCTTCTCCCGCAGTTCGGCGTCGACCGAAACGGCGAGGGCCGCGGCGCGCCGCGTGAGAATATCGAGTTCGCCTTCGAGATTGTGCGTGATGATCTCGAGCTTTGCCGCGCGCAGCGCTTCGGCGAAATCCGGCGTTCGGCCGAGGGCGTCGTGATAGGCACGATCGAGATCGGCGCTCTTCTCGCCGTCGGCAAGCAGGCGGGAGAGGGCGGCAATGAACTCGTATCCGGTCGTTCCCTCGACGGGCCAGCCGGGTTCCAGCGTCTCGTCTCCCTCGAGGATCTTTTCCACGTGGATCGGCACGTCGGGACCGACGGCAGAGCGCAACCGCTTCAGGTAGCATTCCGGATCCGCGAGCCCGTCCACATGGTCGATGCGCAACCCGTCGATCCGGCCGGACCTGACGAGCGTCAGGATCGAGCGATGCACGTCGCGGAAGACCGGTTCGTCCTCGACACGCACGCCGACGAGACCGGTAATTTCGAAAAAGCGGCGATAGGTCAGAAATTTGCGACCTTCGCGCCATTCGAACAGCCGCCATGCCTGTGCATGATGGAGGCGTTTGATCAGATCGCCATCCTTAAAAAGTTCGGCGAGACGGGCGGGAAGATCGGTATTTTCCGCGGCGTCGGCGAGAGCGGTGCGAAGCATGTCCGGGTTGCCAGGCGTCGCTTCGCCGGCCGCGTTCGCGAGTTCGGCGAAGCCCGGCCCGTCGAGCCGTTCGAAGACGAGCGGATAGCTCTTCGGATGAAGAGGCCAGGCGTTTTCGTAATAGGTGAGCACCAGACGGCCCGCGGCGACGGCAAGGCCGAACTCACCATTTTTCAGGCAAGCGTCGAAATCGGCGCCGAGAAAGGGAAGGGTGATGAAATCGGCCGACCAGTCGATGTCGAAATGACCGGCGAAGGGGCTTTCGGCTCCCCATTCCAGCACGTTCGCCCACCACGGGTTTTCCGTCGAGGCGGCCATGTGGTTCGGCACGATGTCGAGAACGAGGCCGAGGCCGTGTTCCTTCAGCGCATCGGACAGGCGAAAGAAGCCTTCTTCCCCGCCGAGCACGGGATCGATCTGATTGTGGTCCGTAACGTCGTAGCCGTGCGTCGAGCCGCTGGTCGCGGCGAAGATCGGCGACGCGTAGAGATGGCTGACGCCGAGCTCGGCGAGATAGGGGACGATCGCCCGCGCGGCGTCGAAGGTCATGTCCCTGCGAAACTGGATGCGGTAGGTGGCGTCGAGCTCGATCATTTGTCGTGTGGTCTTTCTGCTCGCATCGCTTCGGTGAGCGCTGCGAAGAGGTCGCTTGCGGCGAGATCTTCGAGCGACATGCCGAGGCGGCGACGCCAGTTGGGATATTCGGCAACCGTGCCCGGCAGGTTTACCGGCTTGCGTTCGCCGGCCAGATCCTCGATGCGCACTGCTGCCATGCGCGATGCGGTGCAGGCGAGATGGCGATGAACCGCTGCGACGAAGCCGGTCGGCAGCGCGGATTGGTCGTCTGCCGTGCGCGCGAGAACGGCGTCGGCCTCTTCACGGGTGAGCAGACCGGTGCGCGCGAGATCGCCGGCAAGTTCGCGGCGTTCGCGTTCGCGCATGGCGTTCTGCTCCTCAGCCGCCTCACCGTCGATGAGACCGAATTCGTGACGCAGTGCCACGTCGTCGGCGCGCCACCAACCCTCGATCGTCGGCAGATCGTGCGTCGAAAGGCAGGCAAGCGAGCGTACGGGGTACGCGTCCGGCGGGCGAAAGCCGTCCTCGTCACGCTCGAAATAAAGGATGCGGTAGGATTGCAGGTTCGTCGCGTCCATTACCTCGCGGAACCCGTCCGGCACGTTGCCGAGGTCTTCGCCGACGACGACCGCCTCGTTCTGTTCGGAGGCCTTCGCGATCACGCCCAGCATCTCGCCGATCGGGAAGCGAACGTAGGTGCCTTCGGCGGCCGGCCGGCCACGGGGAATGAAGAAGAGCTGCCAGACCCCCATGGCGTGGTCGACGCGGATCGCGCCGGCGTGGCGCATCACTGCTTCCATGAGGTCTCGATAGGGGCCGAAATCGCGGGCGACGAGTTCTGCCGGCGACAGGCCCGCGAGCCCCCAGTTCTGTCCGGCCTTGGTAAAATAGTCCGGCGGGGCACCGAGTTCGGCGCCGACAACGGCGACCGCTGGCTCCGTCCAGGTGGCCGAGCCATCGGGCGCCTCGCCGACGGCAAGGTCCAGATAAAGCCCGATCGCCATGCCTGCGTCGCGTGCCGTTTCGGCCGCTTCGCCGAGCTGGCGGTCGGCGATGAACTGAAGCCATGCGTGGAAGGAAACATCGTCCGCGTTTTCGCGTGCGAATGCCTCGACCGTGTCGCCCTGCGCGTCGTGCCATTCTTCCGGCCAGGCGTGCCATCCGCCGGTTTCGCCGCTGGACCCGCCGGCACGCGAAAGCGCGATCGCGTCGAAGAGGGCGTGCTTTTCGAGGTTCTGTCCGGCGCGTTCGCGCCAGATCCGGAAGGCATCGTGGGAATAGTCTGCCGAAAGGTCGCCCTTTGCGCGATAAGCCGTCCAGACACGGCGCAGTGCGGCGTATTTCAGTTCGGTAACGTGCGCGTAGTCGACGAGGTCGCCTTCGCGTGCTTTTTCGATGCCGGGCCCATCCGCCATGTTCGGCTTGTAGCCGGGTACCAGATCGACCGCGATATAGAGCGGATTGAGGAACTGCCGGTTCGACGGAAAGAATGGGCTGACGCGTTCCGGTTCCGCCGGGAAGAGGGCATGCAGCGGGTTCGTCCCGACGAACGCTGCGCCGGCGGCGGCGCTGAGTTGAACCGCCACGCGCAGATCGGCAAAGTCGCCGATGCCCCAGTTTCGCGTCGAACGAAGCTGGTAGACCTGAAGCGCGACGCCCCAGACGGAACGGGATTTGAGGATCGCGGGCTCGTAGCACGACAGGCCGCTCGGCGCGCGCAGCTCGAGTTCTTCGGCAGGTGGCGCGCGTTCCAGGCTGAGCGACTGCGCTTCCTGCGTGTCGGCGGTAACGCCGAACGCTTCGAGAAGGGCGATCTTCGTCGCTTCTGAAACGGTGCGATACGATCCGTCGAGCTCATGGTAGCCGAGAGCGATGTGGTAGCGTTCGGCAAGCCGGTCGAGGGTCTCGCCCATCATGCCTCTCCGGTGTCGATGCGCACGATGATCGAGCGTGCGTCGATGTGGTCGTCGCTTCGGATCGTCGTCGCGAACAGGGTTCGGCCCGTGGTCGGCGGGCATTCGCGCGTTTCGCCGGTGAAGTTCGCGCGCATTTCGAGAAGCGCGCCGTCGAGTTGCCAGTCGATACCGATCACGCCGTCGTCCGCCTGAACGACCCGGCTGCAATTGCCGCCGGTACCGGCAAGCCGCGGTACGATCTGGCGATGGCGGATCGTCAGAAGCTCGCGGTAGAGCGCCAGCCAGTGGCGTCCCGTCTCGCTTCCGACCTGCTCCCAATCGATCTTCGCGGCCTCGAATGTCGCGGCGGCGTTCGGATCGGGAATCTTCGCACGGTCGGACGGACTGTCGAACGCGGCGAAATCCGCGAATTCCCTGCGGCGGCCCTCGCGAACGGCTTCGGCGAGCTCGCCGTGGAAATCCGTGAAGAAGGTGAAGGGACGCGTTTCGCCCCATTCCTCTCCCATGAAGAGGAGCGGCACGTGCGGCGAGAGCAGGAGGATCGCCGTCAGGATATGCATCATGTCCTGCTCGGCCAGGTCGATCAGCCGCTCGCCGAAGGCACGGTTGCCCGTCTGGTCATGGTTCTGGAGAAAATCGACGAAGGCGAGCGGCGGAAGGTGGGCGCTCGGCTTGCCGCGTTCGCCGCCCGTCACCGTCTTTTCGCCCTGATAGGCGAAGCCTTCCGCCAGCACGCGGGCGAATTTCGTCCAGTGGTCATGCGCAAAATCGGCGTAGTAAGCGTCCGTTTCTCCCGTCGCGATGACATGGGCAACGTTGTGGAAATCGTCGTTCCACTCTGCGGTGAAGAGGGGGACGGCGCCATTCTCGCCACGTTCGTGCAAGCGGGTGATGTTGCGGTTGTCCTCCGTCGTCAGGTGGACCGGGCGATCGGTGATCTCGGCGCGGATGCGCTCGGCCATTTCGACGAGGATCTCCGGCTTGCTGTCGTCGCGGATGTTGTCGATCGCGTCGAAGCGCAGGCCGTCGAAGCGGAATTCCTTCAGCCAGTAGAGCGCGTTGTCGATCACGAAGGTGCGCACCGGCGCTTCGCCGTAGGCGATGGCAGCACCCCAGGGGGTATGCTTCGATTCGTCGAAGAAGGCGCCGGCATAGGCGGCGAGATAGTTCCCGTCCGGTCCGAAGTGGTTGTAGACGACGTCGAGGAACGCCATCAGGCCTCGGGCATGCGCCGCATCGACGAGCGCCTTCAGGTCGTCCGGCGTGCCGTAGGCATTGTGGGGCGCGTAGAGCGCGACGCCGTCATAGCCCCAGCCGCGGTTTCCGGCGAACTGCGCGACCGGCATGATCTCGATCGCCGTCACACCGAGATCGGCAAGATGGTCGAGCTTGTCGATCGCCGCACGGAACGTGCCTTCCGGCGTGAAGGTGCCGATATGCAGTTCGTAGAAGACCGCCTCCTCGAAGGGGCGTCCGCGCCACTCGGCGGTCTGCCACGCGTAGCTTTCCGGGTCGACGAGGCGCGAGGGGCCGTGGACGTCGCCGGCCTGCTCGCGGGCGGCCGGGTCCGGCACGGCCATGCCGTCCGGGCGCACGAACATGTAATCCATGCCGGGCTTCGCATCGGCCGCGTCGAGCGAGTACCAGCCGTCGCCGGCGGCCTCCATCGGCCGGTCGTCTTCGCTGAGACGCAGCGTCATGGCGTCGACGCCCGGTGCCCATATGGCGAAGCGCGTTCCCCCGCCTTCAAGCGGTGTCGGTCCCCAGTGCGGTGCCTCGGTCATTGCGTGATCGCCTCGAGCAGGATCAGCGAACGGGCAGGGACCTTGAGGCCTTCCTCGTAGCCGGTCTCGCCACCGGAAAGCGTGACGGCGCCGGAATCGGTATCGACGAGGCGGCGCCAGTCGCGGTTTGGCTCTTCGTTGGGGAAGCGGAAGTCGATCGCCTCGAAATGGGCGTTGAAGAAGAAGAGCAGCCGGTCGCCATGGCCGCGCAGAAGCATCGCGACCGAGCGGTTTTCGCCCTTCCAGTCGTCCTCGCCCATCGGTTCGCCGTCCGGGCGTGCCCAGGCGATGTTGCTCACCCCGTCCTCGACCTGCTGGCCGTGGACGAAATCGAACTGATGCAGGAGCCGGCGCGACTTGCGCAGCGCGACGAGCGTGCGCGTAAAGTCGAAGAAGGCTTCGTTGCGCTCGCCGATGTCGTTCCAGTCGAGCCAGTTCATCGGCTCGTCCTGGCAATAGGCGTTGTTGTTGCCGCCCTGGCTGCGGCCGGTCTCGTCGCCCATCAGGATCATCGGCGTGCCCTGCGAAAGCAGCACGGTCGCCATCATGTTCCGGCGCATCTTGTCGCGGAGCGCCAGCACATCCGGATCGTCCGTCTCACCCTCGACACCGCAATTCCATGAGCGGTTGTCGTCGTGGCCGTCGTTGTTGTCTTCCTTGTTCGCCTCGTTGTGCTTGTCGTTGTAGGAGACGGTGTCCATCAACGTGAAGCCGTCATGGGCGGTGACGAAGTTGACGCTCGACCATGGGCGTCGGCCGCGTCGCTCGAAGAGGCTGGAGGACCCGAGAAGCCCACCGGCGAGACCGGGTAGGGCACCCTCGTCACCCTTCCAGTAGGAACGGATCGTGTCGCGGTATTCGCCGTTCCATTCCGCCCAGCCGGGCGGGAAATTGCCGAGCTGGTAGCCGTTCGGTCCGATGTCCCACGGCTCTGCGATCAGCTTGACGTCGGCCAGCACCGGATCCTGGCCGATGGCGCTCAGGAACATGGCGTTTTCGTCGAAGCGGTCGCGTTCGCGGCCGAGAGAGGAGGCAAGGTCGAAGCGGAAGCCGTCGACGTGGCACTCCTCCACCCAGTAGCGCAGCGAATCCATCACCATCTGGAGCACGCGCTTGTGGCCGAGGCGCACCGTGTTGCCGCAGCCGGTCGTGTCGAAATAATAGCGTGGATCGTCGCCGAGGATGTAGTAGCTTGCGTTGTCGATGCCGCGGAAGGAAAGCGTCGGGCCCATCTGGTTGCCCTCGGCGGTGTGGTTGTAGACCACGTCAAGAATGACCTCGATGCCCGCCTCGTGCAGACGGCGCACCATCATCTTGAACTCGTGGATGTTGCTGCGCGGCGAGAGGTAGCGCGTTGCCGGCGAGAAGAAGCCGGCAGTATTGTAGCCCCAGTAGTTCGTCAGGTTCTTCTCGGTGAGGTAGCGATCATCGAAGAAGGACTGGATCGGCATCAGCTCGATCGAGGTCACGCCGAGCTTTTCGAGATGCTCGATCGCGCGCGGGTCGGCAAGCCCGCCGAAGGTGCCGCGAAGCTGGTTCGGCAAATCGGGGTGCAGCGCCGTCATGCCCTTGACGTGGGCCTCGTAGAAGATGGTGTCGGCCCATGGAATACGCGGTCGCGTGTCGTCGCCCCAGGTCACCGCCTTGTCGATCACCTGACACTTCGGCATGACGAAAGCAGAATCGCGCCGGTCGAAGGAGAGGTCTTCCCGGTTGGATCCGACGCGGTAGCCGAAGAGCGCGTCGTGCCAGCGGGTATCACCCACCATCGCGTCGGCGTAGGGGTCGAGCAACAGCTTGTTCGGGTTGAAGCGGTGGCCATTCGCCGGGTCGTAGGGCCCGTGGACGCGGTAGCCGTAGAGCTGGCCCGGCCTTACGTTCGGAAGATAGCCGTGCCAGACCTCGTGGGTGAACTCCGGCAGCGGAATCCGGGCGAGTTCGCGCCGGCCGGCGGCGTCGAACAGGCACAATTCAACCTTTTCTGCATTCGCACTGAAGATCGCGAAGTTCGTTCCCGAACCGTCCCAAGTCGCGCCGAGGGGAAAGGATGAGCCGGGCAGGACCCGGTATTCGCTGGATGCCATGATGCGGACGTTTCCTTCTCGAAGGCATGGGAATGGAATCGCTCACATATCGACATCGCGATCTGCGAGGCTTGGCACTGGGGACCGAAACGGATTGAGCAGATAGCCGCGACCTTTCGCGCAGAACGCGGAAGGTGCCACTATGTTTCCGCAAGCAGGTTCAGTGTGCCCTGTATGGGGATATCCGCCCAGGTGGGTCGGTTCGCCAGTTCGTAGCCGATCTCGTAGAGAGCCTTCTGAAACGTGAAGAGGTCGATGAGGTTCCGCGCTTCCTCCACGCTCGGCGGAAAAATCGGCGAACCGGCAAGCTCCTGCGTATAGGCGGCCATGAAGGCGGCGCTTGTCTCGGCAAGCCAGACGTGAGCCCGGTCGGCCGCCGCCTCGGTGATGCCGCCCGCACCTTCGAGATGTCGGGCGATCGCCGTTGCGGCCGCGTAGTCGAAGGAGCGCAGCATGCCGGCCACGTCGCGCATCGGCGACGCCTTTTCGCGGCGTTCGTCGAGGGAACGGCGCGGTTCGCCCTCGAAATCGATGACCATGACGTCGTCTTGCGCCACGAGTACCTGACCGAGGTGATAATCGCCGTGGATGCGGATGCGCTTGCCCGGGTTGCCGACGTCGCCGCATACGCGGATGCGTGCGAGAAGCGCGTCTTCCATCCCGAGCAGCCGATCGGCCTTCTCGCGGGTGCCCTCCGCCAGGTGCTCGCGTCCGCGGCGCAGATTGGCGAGCACCTGCTTTGCCTCCTCGACGGTGGTCGATACCCATTCGGCGAGCGTGCCCTGGTCGACGTCTTCGGCGGCAAAGGCAGGGTCGTCCGTCTCGATCGCGAGGGCAGCGTGAAGCTCGCCGGTGCGCTTGCCGAGCAGGGTGCCGAGGTCGAGCGGGAAGACGAAGCCGTCGCCGGTCGCGCCTTCCTCGTGCTCTTCGGCGCCGATCACGTGTTCGTCGAGATCGCGCACCAGCGCGTCCACGAGGTTCGCCCATGCGTCGCCTTGGTTCGGGACGAAGGCAAAGGCGGCAGCGAGCGCCGTCGGTTCACTGCCGGTGCCCTGGTACTCGATCGCGCCGAGATATTGCGGCGTGTTCTGGAAGCCGGCGGTCTCGGTCAGGAACCTCGCGACCTCGACGTCGGGCTGCTCGCCCTCGCGCAGGCGCCGGTAGAGCTTGAGGATGACCTGGTCGCCGAAGACGATGGAGACGTTAGACTGTTCAACTCCGAGTGGGCGCGGATCGCCGAAATCCTCGATCGCGCGCAGCTTCTCGTTGCCGGAACACTTCACTTCGCCGTCGTCGCCCTCGAGTTCGATCCCGTCATGCATCGCCATGAGGAGCGCATGCGAGAACGTCTCGTCGAAGGCACCATCGACGATGCCGCCGAGGCGCGAAGCGCGTCGGATCTTGGCGAGCGTATAGGAAAGCTTCGGTGCGCCGGGCTGCACGTTTTCCTCGCCCCAGCGGACCGAAAGCGGCAGGAAGTAGCGCTGCACGTCGCCTCCCGTCTCGACGTCGCAGGCGACGAGCGCGTGCGCGCCGCCCGGCAGTTCGCCGAGCGGGGTCAGCGAGACGTCGTCGATCGTGCTATCCTTGGCGCCGAACCAGCGCTGCAGCGGCAGGAACTTCGGCAGCACCTCGCGTTCGAGCTGGCGGCGTTCGCGGCCGGTCAGCGCGGTATGGATGCGCCCGTCCCGGGTCGTCAGCGTGATGAATTCGGGCAGGATCTCGGGCATCTGTTCGTGCCAGGCCGGAGCGTTTTCCTCTTCGGCGAGCAGGAACCAGAAGAAGCCGTAGGCCGGCAGGGTCAGCTGGTAGGGCAGGTCGCCGATCGGCGGAAAGGCGGAGCGGCCGGTGAGCTCGATCGGCACCATGCCGCGGAAACGCGAGAGATCGAGCTCGACGGCTTGCGCGGCACGGGAGAGGTTCGCCACGCACAGGACCGACTCGCCCTCGTGCTGGCGAACATAGGCGAGGATCTTGCGGTTGCCGGGATAAAGCAGCGTCATCTCGCCCCGTCCGAAGACGGTCAGCTGCTTGCGCACGGCGATCATGCGCCGCATCCAGTTGAGGAGCGACGACGGGTCGGCGGACTGGGTCTCGACGTTGATCGCCTGAAAGCCGTAGACCGGATCCTGGATGGTCGGCAGGTAGAGCTGCTGCGGGTTGGCGCGCGAGAAGCCGGCGTTGCGGTCGGTCGACCATTGCATGGGCGTGCGCACGCCGTCGCGGTCGCCGAGATAGTAGTTGTCGCCCATGCCGATCTCGTCGCCGTAATAGACGATCGGCGTGCCCGGCATCGACAGAAGCAGCGAATTGAGAAGCTCGATCTTGCGCCGGTCGTTCTTCATCAGCGGCGCGAGGCGCCGGCGAATGCCGAGATTGATGCGTGCGCGGGAATCCTCGGCGTAGGTGCGCCATAGATAGTCGCGCTCGCGGTCCGTCACCATTTCGAGCGTCAGCTCGTCGTGGTTTCGCAGGAAGATCGCCCACTGGCACGGATCGGGAATGTCCGGCGTCTGGCGGATGATGTCGGTGATCGGGTGCCGGTCCTCCTGCGCCAGCGCCATGTACATGCGCGGCATCAGGGGAAAGTGGAAGCCCATGTGGCACTCGTCGCCCTCGCCGAAATAGGGGCGGGTGTCCTCGGGCCACTGGTTCGCCTCGGCGAGCAGCATGCGGTCGGGGTAATGCGCGTCGAGTTCGGCGCGGATCTGCTTCAGGACGTCGTGCGTCTCGGGCAGGTTCTCGTTGTTCGTGCCCTCACGCTCGACGAGATAGGGAATGGCGTCGAGGCGCAGCCCGTCGACCCCCATGTCGAGCCACATGCGCATGACCTTCAGGACTTCGCGAAGCACGCGCGGATTGTCGAAGTTGAGGTCGGGCTGGTGCGAATAGAAACGGTGCCAGTAATAGGCGCCGGCGACCGGGTCCCAGGTCCAGTTCGACTTTTCGGTATCGAGGAAGATGATGCGCGTCTCGGGATACTTCTCGTCCGTGTCGCTCCACACGTAGAAGTCGCGCGCGGCCGAGCCGGCCTTGGCGTGGCGCGCCTTCTGGAACCACGGGTGCTGGTCGGACGTGTGGTTGATCACGAGCTCGGTAATCACGCGCAGGCCGCGCCGGTGCGCCTCGGCGACGAAGGCCTTGAAATCGCGCATCTGGCCGTAGCTCGGATTGATCGAGCGGTAGTCGGAGATGTCATAGCCGTCATCGCGAAGCGGCGAGGGGTAGAAGGGCAGCATCCAGATGGCCGTGACGCCGAGTTCCTGGATATGATCGAGGCGCTGCATCAACCCGGCAAAGTCGCCGACGCCGTCATTGTTGGAATCCTGGAACGCCTTGACGTGAAGCTGGTAGATGATCGCATCCTTGTACCAGTCCGCCTCGCCACGCTCGAACGCGTCCGTACCAGCCTTCTTCACTGCGACGGTTGCCTGTTCCCGGTCGCTTGCGGGGGTATTCGTATCCATTACTGCGCGTCTCCCGGTCTGATCAGGCGCCAGATGAAGTATGGCCGTTGTTGCGGATCGATCCAGATGTGCTGGATCTTGCCTTGCCATGTAAAGCGGTGGCCGGTCACGAGGTCCTCGACCTCGATCGGCGCATCGTCGGGCAGGCCGAACTCCCACAGCGGCACCTCGAAATACGCTTCCTGCGCATGGTGGGGATCGAGATTGACGTGGAAGAGCAGGAAGCTCGAAAGGTCCGGCGTGCGCTTGCCGTAATAAAGGACGTTGTCGTTCCAGGCATTGTAGAACGTCAGGTTGTCGAAGGCCTGCAGCGCGCGATGGTCGCGACGCAACGCGTTCATCAACCAGATATCCCGCGTGATGTTGCCTTCGACCTCGAAATCCCAAGCGCGGATCTCGTACTTTTCGGAGTTGAGATACTCCTCCTTGCCGGGAACGGGCGCGGCCTCGCAGATCTCGAAGCCGTTATAGACGCCGTAGTTTCCGGCAAGCGTCGCCGCAAGCACGAGCCGCGTCTGGAAACCCGGCCGGCCGCTCGTCTGCAGATAGATCGGATTGATGTCCGGCGTGTTGACGAAGAAGTTCGGCCGCATGACGTGCGCCGATTCCTGCGTCAGCTCGGTAAGGTATTCCTGCAGTTCCCACTTCTCGTCGCGCCAGGTGAAGTAGGAATAGGACTGCGAGAAGCCGACCTTGGCGAGCCGTCGCATGACCTTCGGTCGGGTGAAAGCCTCGGCGAGGAAGATCGCCTCGGGGTGCTTTTCATGAACCTCGCCGATCATCCACTCCCAGAAGGGGAACGGTTTGGTGTGCGGATTGTCGACCCGGAAGATCGTAACGCCCTGTTCGACCCAGAAGAGCACGATGTCGCGCAGCGTGAACCAGAGATCCGGGATGGCGTCGCGATAGAAGTGTACGTTGACGATGTCCTCGTACTTCTTCGGCGGGTTCTCGGCGAACTTGATCGTGCCGTTCGGGCGCCAGTCGAACCATTCGGGATGCGCCTTAATCCACGGGTGGTCCGGCGAGCACTGGATGGCGAAATCGAGCGCGATCTCGAGGCCGTGTTCCTTCGCCGCCGTGATGAGACGCTTGAAGTCGTCGAACGTGCCGAGTTCGGGATGGATCGCCGCGTGTCCGCCGTCTTCGGAGCCGATGGCGTAGGGGCTGCCGGGATCGCCTGCTTCGGGCGTCAGCGAGTTGTTGCGGCCCTTGCGGTTCGTCTTGCCGATCGGGTGGATCGGCGGGAAATAAAGCACGTCGAAGCCGAGATCGCGGACATAGGGCAGGCGGGCGATCACGTCGTCGAAGGTGCCATGCCGATCCACATCGCCGGCCTGCGAGCGCGGCATCATCTCGTACCAGGCGGAAAAGGCGGCCGCTCGGCGATCGACGAAGACGTCGAGCGCGGGCTCGAACTGCGTCAGGTTCGTGCGTTCGGCCGACCGGCGCATCAGCGCCGAGACGTCGTCATTGGCGAGAGCCGCGAAGCGGGCGGTGTTTTCCGAAAGCTCGTCGAACCTGGCGAGCAGCTTCTTCAGCGCAGTCCGGTCGGTGCGCGCGGCGCGCTTCGATTCGCTCGCGGCCCGCTCGACGAGGCTGCGCCCTTCCGTCAGTTCCAGCGTGATGTCGAGATCGGCGGCGAACTTCTTTCCGACTTCCGAGCGCCAAGAGGCGAAGAGGTCCCGCCAAGCGAGAACCGTGTACTCGTGCAGCGCGTTCTCGTCGAAACGCGTGCTCGCCCGCCAGCGGTCGTTCTCGACGAAGACCATCGGCGTTTCCAGCCATTCGCGCGCGCCCCTGCGCCGGTTCGCGAGTGCGGCGTCGATGACGTCGTGACCATCGCAGAAGATATCGGCCTCGACGGTGAACGTCTCGCCGACTGACGTCTTGACGGGAAAGCGACCGAGTTCGATCGAGGGCGTGATCCCTTCGATCGCGACGCGCGTATCAGCGAGGTGCTGAAGCATGCGTTCGCTTGCAGCGGACCGTTCGTAATGCGGATCGACCGCCTTTTCGGCCTTGCGTTTGCCCTTCCGATCGGAGGGCTGCTTGGCGCGCACAGTGGATTTGGTCCGTGCCGTTGAATTGGCCATGGCCCGAAACACTCCCGGTAGCGTATGATTCCCGAACCTGCCCGAAGAATGAACGAGAAGCAGATTGGTTGCACACACCGAAGTGCGGACACCACCCGAAATGCCGAGAAATGGTCAGTCCGCCAGGCGGACCATGAGGTTGGTCGCCTTCTTGCCGATCGACTGGAACGCGCTCACGAGCTGGTCGCTGTCAGCCGCTGCGTAGAAGTGATTCTCGTCGTTCGCGCAGCTTCGCAGAAGAGCTTTGGCATGCTCCGGCGCCGCGAAGGCAACGCTGAAGATTTCGACATCGTGAGCTTTTGCCGCGTTGCAATAGGCCGTGGTCTGCTCGTCCGATCCGTTAACGTTGTTCTCGCCGTCCGTCATCAGCACAATGATCTTCTTCGGCTTCTGACCGTTTCGCTTCTCATGTTCCTTGTCTTCGTCGCCGTTTACCAGTTTCTGGTAAGCGAGCGCCATGCCGACGGCGGAATTGGTGTTCCCGCTCGGAAGGATCGCATCGACGTATGATCGGGCGGGACTACTCGACCAGTGAAGGTCCGTATCCCACGACCAGCCGTTCTGGAGATAGTAGTAATATGCGCAATCCTTAAGCTCCCTGCGGCCGTAGAAATACTTTAGCGAAAAACACGTGCTGTATTCGTCGTTCCAGTCGCTGCGAGTGCGCGGAATGAAGAGATCCGTATTGTATGCGATGACGCCGGTGCGCACGTATGACGTCTGGGGGTCGGCTTGGTCCGCTTCGTCCAGTCGGTCCAGAAACGAAGTCATCGCCGTCTTCAATGCCATGATCTTCATCGTGCCGTTGGAATAGTCGCTCATCGAACCCGATCGATCGAGGACGAAGTAGATGGACAGGGCGCTGCGCGTTTCGCTGGCGCTCTTCGACGTGCTGCCGACCGTCAGATGCACGTCGTCCAAGCCGAGGAGATGGAGGAAGCCCATCAGGCCGTAGTCGATATCGACGCTGGCACGCGCCGTGACGTCCTTGTGACCGCTCGTATTCGCGGTTTCGACCTTGAAATTCGGCGTGACCGTGATCTTGGAACCGAGCGCGACGCCGGTCATCTCCGCGTGGAAATGATCGGTGGCATATTCCTCGCCGTCCGTTGCATCGATGGCGCCGTTCGCGATCGCCGCGGCGGCGGCAAGCGTCGCGTCGTCGGCGGCCGCCTGCGCATGTTCGCGCACCATCAGCATGCGCCCGGTCTCTACGGCGACACCTGCCGCGCCGAGCGTTACCGGCAATATCAACGCGGTCACGAGGGCGAAATTGCCGGCATTGTCGCGCAGGAATTTTCGGGTCAGGCGCAGCCATCGTTCGTATCGTCGGCGGCATGCCACGGTTCAAGCAGCTCCTTGGCGCAGAACGCATGTGGGAAACGGCGTAAACGATCCTGATAGTCGACGCGTATGAAGACGGCGTTTATCGGTTCGGTGGAATTTGAACGATCGTGTTCGTATCGGCGATCGAGGCCGGACGGGCGGTGCCTGTCAGCGGCCGTCGAGGTGCAGATAGTCCGGTAATGCCGCGATATCGGGCAGGCACACATCGGCGATCGGCGCCAGGCGCTCGCGCGTGCCGGTTCCGCTGAGCACGGCGATGCGCAGGCCGGCACCCGCCCTGCAGCCCATCTCCATGTCATGCCGATTGTCGCCGACCATTGCGACGTTCCGCGGATCCTCGCCGATCGCCTCGCAGAAGGCGGTGAACATGCCGGGACCGGGTTTTGCGCCGTAGCCGCTGTCGTAGCCGGCGATGAAGGCGAGGTCGTCCGCAATGCCGAGCGTGCGGGCGGTCACTGCGATCGAGGCTGCGTTGTCGCTGCTGGCGATTCCGAGCCGGAGGCCGGCCGCCCGCAATCTTTCAAACAGACGAGGAGTGTCGACAAGGCCGACCGCGTTCTCGGAAGCTTCGCGGAAGATATCGTCGAGTTCGCCGACGAGCGTGGCGGGGTCGCGAGTGACGCCGGCAGCGGCGAAGGCGTCGACGATTTCCGCCGTGTTGCACGCGGCAAACAGGGAGTCGGCCTGTGTCCGGCCGGTACGTGCATCGTAGCCGCCGAGCGCACGGAGCCGCTCGGCGAGTTGGCGGTCGCCGCCGGCGGCGTGGTCGGTCGCACGAAGGATGCACGTGCCCCAGGTTCGCTCGAAGTCGACGAGCGTTCCGTCCTTGTCGAAGAGGATCGCACGGATATCCGGTTTCGGCAGGCTCATTCGAACATCGTTTCCATCGTTACGGCCGGAAGGGGGAGGGCCCATATATAAAGACTCCCTGTCCGGCCCGTTCACGGTTCATACGAAGACGATCGTGCGGTGGCCGTTCAGCATGACGCGTCGTTCGAGGTGGTTCTTGACCGCCCGTGCCAGCACCCGCGATTCGACGTCGCGGCCGGCGGCGACGAGATCCTCAGGCGACATGGCGTGGGTCACGCGCTCCGTCTCCTGCTCGATGATCGGGCCCTCGTCGAGATTCGCCGTGACATAGTGCGCCGTCGCGCCGATCAGCTTCACGCCGCGCTCGTGCGCCTGGTGATAGGGCCTTGCGCCCTTGAAGGACGGCAGGAAGGAATGGTGAATGTTGATGATACTGCCGAAGAGCCGGTCGGAAAGCGTCTCGGACAGGACCTGCATGTAGCGGGCGAGCACGACGAGATCGGCGCCGCTCTCGCGCACGAGCTCGATGAGCCTTTCTTCCTGTTCGGCCTTCGTCTCTGCCGTTACCGGCCAGTGATGGAAGGGGATGCCTTCCCATTCGGCCGTGCGGGCGCTGTCGGCATGGTTCGAGACGATCGCCGCCACTTCCGCGTTCAGCCAGCCCACCCGGATCTGGTAGAGCAGGTGAAGCAGCGCATGGTCGAATTTCGAGACCATGATGACGATACGCGGCCGATGGGTCCAGTTCACCAGGCTGCTCTTCATCGCGAAGCGCTCGATCGGTGAGCGTAACGCACGCTCGACGCCTTCGCGGTCGAGGCCGGGCGGTGCGGTGAAGGCGATGCGCATGAAGAACATGCCGCTCTGGCGATCCCAGAACTGGTTGCTCTCGGCGATATTGGCCTTGATCGCGGCGAGTTCGGTCGTGATCGCCGCGACGATGCCGGGCCGATCCGGGCAGGTCAGGTTGAGGATGAACGTCGTATCCATCTGCGTATGACTTCCAAAAAACGGCCGAACGAAACGGCGCCGGCGGCCGAAGACGTTCTGCCCATGCGCAGTTGCGCTCGTTCGCCGTCGAGCATACCCGAAATCCGCCCCGGCAACCTCAACCCAAGGTGGTTGCCGACCGGTTCGGTAGCATCCCTTTTAATTCGCTGTAATTCTTCGTTATTCCAAAGCTCTTTCGATCGGAGAAAGCCTCGTCACGAAGCGTTTTAACCTATTGGTAAGTGACAATTCTGCAACTCGCCGACCAAAGTGATTTCGCCGATCTCAAAATAAGGAACGGCTGCCTTATTTGGAGCTTTCGGATGTGTCAAACAACGCAGCGAAGGGGACGTAAACCCCATTCGCAGAAGTATCAGGAGTACGATGATGAAAAAGCTTTTGACCGGCGCCGCTCTTGCCGTCGTTCTTTCCACCCCGGCCTTCGCTGCCGACATGGTCATGAGCCCCGAGCCCGCACCGGCTCCGGTCCAGACCGCTCCGTCGTTCAGCTGGACCGGCTTTTATGTCGGCGGTCAGCTCGGCTACGCCTTCACCGACGTTTCGGGTGACGGCGCGGACGACGATGACGGCATCTCTGGCGGCGGCATGGTCGGCTACAACTACGACCTCGGCGGCTTCGTCGCCGGTGCGGAAGTTGGCTACGACTTCATGGGCAGCGACTTCGGCAACGGTGTCGGCGCTGACGGCGTGATGCAGGCGAAGCTTCGCGTCGGTGCCGATCTCGGCCGCACGCTGCTTTACGGCACGGGTGGTTACGCTCTGCTGCACGGCGATGCCAGCGAAGACAAGTCGGGTTACGTCATCGGCGCAGGCGTCGATTACGCCATCTCCGACAACACCTTCGTCGGTGCCGAGTACGACTACAACTCGTTCGACAACGTCGAGTCGCATGCCAACAACAACGAGTCGGATGTCGACTTCCATCAGGTCAAGGCTCGCGTCGGCTTCAAGTTCTAAGCTCAAGCGTTTGCTTCGGGGGAGCCGTTCCGCGGCTTTCCTGCCTCTCAAACCCCGCCGCTCGTCGGCGGGGTTTTTGTTTGTCGGGTACAGACGTTGACGATTTCCGTTTCATGCGTCCGCAGATTTCGCCACGCGGCAAACGTTCGCCGCGGTCTCGTCATGCGCTCTCATGCGTCTTTCGGGTCCTGCAGCATTTTCCAGCCAGACCGATCCAGTTCGGCGATGCCGAACAATGCGCAAAACGGGGAGACAGGCGCTCGACCTGATCGATCAGGTCGCAAAGCTCCCTAGTGGCGCAGCCGGTAGACGGTAAGCGGATAGCCGTGCTTTGGATGGGTGGTCCGGCGATCGAGCGTCATGCCGATCTTGCGCATCACGCGTTCGGAAGTGGTGTTTTCGCTTCGGCAGATGCTGACAATATCGGCGTAGTCGTCTCGTCCGTCGGTCGCGGCCAGGACGGCTCTTGCTCCTTCGCAAGCGTAGCCGAAGCCCCAGTGCGGCCGCGCGAGACGCCATCCGATCTCGATTGCCGGCAGGATTTCGGGGAGAAAGTCCGGCTTGGAAAGCCCGACGAAACCGATCATGTCGCCCGTGGCAACGAGTTCTACGGCGAAAAGACCGTAACCCGAGCATTCCCATTCGTGTTCGAAGCGTTCGATGGAACGCGCCGCTTCGGCCGGCGTAGCGGTCGAGCCGTCGCCGATATATCGCATGACTTCCGGATCGGCGCAGATGCGGGCGAACGGCGCTCTGTCAGCCTGCTTCCAACGGCGCAACGTCAGCCGTTCGGTCGCAATTTCGGGAAGCGGATCCATCGCATCTTACGTTGGTTCAATGCGACGAACGTCCCCGCGACATCACCATATCGGTGGTGCGACCGCGGGGACGATATTCGTACTGGCGGCGTCAGTCGTTTCCGCCGGGCAGGGCGTAGGCCACGACCTGGTCGCTGACCTTGGGCGCGATAATCGAGTTGCCGCCGACGGCGAAGACGACGTACTGCTTGCCCTTGTAGGTGTAGATCGCCGGCATCGAGACGGCTGGCGCGTCCACGTTGGCGCGCCACAGCACCTTGCCGCTCTTCAGATCGAGTGCACGGACACGGGAGTCCATGGAAGCGCCGATGAAGATCAGCCCCGACTTCGTGATCGCCGGCGCGCCGATCGTCACCGATCCCCAGGATTTCGGCATGTAGAAGCCGTATTTCTGGACCTGGCCGAACGGATGCTTCCACAGGAGGTCGCCCGTGTTCATGTCGTAGGCGGAGATCGTGCCGTAAGGCGGCTTCCAGCAGGGCATGCCTGCCCAGTTGAGGAACGTCTCGAGGTGGAACGCGTAGGGTGCGCCTTCCATCGCGTAGTCGCCCGAGGTCTCCCCGTTCTTCTTGGCGTCCTCGTAGTCCTTGCGCTTGATCAGCTGGTAGATCTGGACGACGTGGTTGGCGTTGACGACGTAGGTTCCGTTCGTCGGGTCGACGGCACCGCCGCCCCACTCGACACCGCCCGTCGTCGGCGGGAAGGTCAGCGTACCCTGAAGGCTCGGCGGCGTGAACTTGCCGTCGTCGCGCAGCTTCTTCGCCTTGCGCGAACACGCACCGAAACTGACGGCGTCGGCGAGCTTCGAAACGCCCGGCCAGTTCGCGCCGATGACGGGTTCCGGCCGATCGACGAAGGGCTGCGTCGGAGACGCCTGCTCGCCCGGAACGTCGGACTTGGGAACCTTGCGCTCCTCGATCGGGAAGATCGGCTTGCCGGTCTTGCGATTGAGAACGTAGAGGAAGCCCTGTTTCGACGACTGGACGAGGGCGGGCACCTTCTTGCCGTCGACCGTCAGGTCGACGAGCGTCGGCGGTGCATCGGTGTCGACGTCCCAGATGTCGTGATGGACGAGCTGGCGGCTCCATACGACCTTGCCCGTATCGGCGTTCAACGCCGTGACCGACGTCGCGAGCGGCAATTTTTCCTTACGATTGCCACCGTAGAAATTCGGGCTCGGCGAACTCACCGGTATGTAGAGGAGCCCGGTTTCCGGATCGATCGACATCGAAGCCCACACGTTCGAGGTGCCGGTCTTGGAGATTACCTCCTTCGGCAGGGCGTTGAACGTCCATTTGAGCTTACCCGTGCGTGCATCGATCGCGAACACCGTTCCGGGCGGTGCGGCCGCGTCCGTCCAGTCCTTGCCGGCCCAGCCGAGATAGAGCGTGTCGTGATAGACCGTCGGCGGCTGAAGAAGCGAAAGCGGCCACTTGTCGTTGGTCGTGTTCCACTTGTTGACGTCGAGGACGCCCTTGTCGGCGAAGTTCTCGCAGGGCTTGCCCGTATCAGCGTCGACCGCGAAAAGCTTCGCGTCCATCGAGCCGATATAGACGATTTTCTGACAGGTCTTCGACGAATCGGGATTGTCGGCCTGCCAGTAGGCGACACCGCGGTTCTTCAGATCCGGCTGGGTCAGCGCCTTGAGCTGGGTCTTCGGATTGAACTGCCATTTCTGCCGCCCGGTCGCGGGATCGAGCGCGATGATGCGGTAGAAGGGCGTGCCGAGATAAAGCGTGTCGTTCACGAAGAGCGGCGTCGCCGACCATACGGTCATCGGCAGCTTGCCGCTGCCGTTCGAAACGTCGCCGGTGTGCATTTCCCAGGCCTTGGTGAGCTTGGTCACGTTGTTCGGCGTGATCTGTTCGGCGGGCGAATATTTCTGCGCCATCAGATCGCCGTTGAACGTGTACCAGTCCGTCGGCTTCATCCACTTGTCAGGGCCGGACTTGGCGGTGTTCTGGCTCGCCGGTCCCTGCTTCGTCCGCCCGGCTTCGGCCTTCGCCGCGCCGTTTCCGTCCGCACCCTGCGCCTTGCCTTGTGCGGAAGGCCCCGAGGTCCCGTCCTCCGGGTTCGCCTGCTGGCCGGCCTGCGAGCCTTGGGAAGGCTTCGTGGCATTGCCGGAAGAGCCGGAATTCGTCTGACCCGACGACTGGCTGCCGCTCTGCGAACCGGACGCGTCGTCGTTGCCGGTACCGCCCTGCTTTTGCCCGCCGGAGTTCGAGGTGCCGTTGCCGCCGTCCGCTCCGTCCTCGGAAGACGATGCGTTGTTCCCGCCGTTCCCGTCATTCTGGGAGGAGGATGCACCGTTACTGCCCGAATTCGTGGAGCCGGATCCCGAAGCCGCCGAACCCTCAGACCCGCCGCCGGTCGCGTCGGAATTCCCCGCCGGGTTCGTGGACGTGCCGGTGTCACCCTGGGTCTGGTTCTGCGTCCGGGATTGGCCGGCGTCGCCTTTCGGTTGCTTCGGCTGCTGGTCCTGCGCGTGGACGGCCGCGAGCGGCAGCGTGACGGACAGTGCGAGGGAGAAGGCGAAACGGCGGATCATGACAGCACTTCCTTGCGAACGGCTTCCTTGGCGCGTTCTTCCTCACTGGCGTCGATGGTGGCGTGCACGAACCAGCCGATCAAGGCCACGACCATCGCGATCGCCAGCCAGTAGGCCGCCAGCATGTAGGCGGCGAAGCCGTTGCCGAGAATGCCGAGCAGCAGGAGAACGTAGAGAATGCCGCTCAGCCAGGCTGGCTTGTTCCACAGGAAAACCATGACGAGCGCGCCGAGAAGAATGAGCACGCTGACGACGAGCACGAGACCGGCGCCGTAGGAATAGGCGATCCCGTTTCCGGTATTGACGAAATCGTAGATGGCGATGACCACCGCGGCGAGGGCGGCGACGAACATCAGTAAACCGCCGTAGCTTGTGGTGCGCGTGGTCAACTTTGCCATGGCTTGTCCTGTTCGATGAGATGCACTGCAGAAAACCGTTCGATTCGTGCGAACGGGCGACCGGATGGCTTCCCGAACGCCGCACGGCGACGGGTCGGAACCGGAACCCGCGCTGAATGACGGTCGAACTGCGAGACCGGCCGGTTTGTTCCTGCCGGAAACGATGGTAGATATCAACCGTATCTTTCCGGCGCGCGGCTGCGCCGCAGCGAAAAACCGGCATCGCGTCCGGCTTCGATGCGGCGCGCACCGTTGCACTGGATGGACCTGGCGTAGGCCACCGTAATCGATGCCCGCCAGGGGGGCGGGCACCAAGGGGAGACTTGATGTCCAGAATTAAATATTACCTCAATACCCACACGAACCCGCCGGTCTTCCTGGTGTCCGGTGTGGTCATCGTCGGCCTCGTCTTTCTGGCGAGCGTCTTTCCGACCGCGTTCGGCGAATCGGCGAACGGCGTGAAGAGCTTCATCACCACCGTTTTCGGCTGGTGGTACATCCTCATCGTCAGCGCCTTCCTCATCTTCACGATCTACCTGGCCTTCAGCCGCTACGGCTCCATCAAGCTCGGCAAGGACGACGAGGAACCGGAGTGGAGCCGCTGGTCCTGGTTCTCGATGCTGTTCACGGCCGGCATGGGCATCGGCCTCGTCTATTACGGCGTCGCCGAACCCGTGATGCACTTCAAGAACCCGCCGGTCGGTCAGGGGCAGACCGCCGACGCCGCCATGGAGGCGATGAACCTCACCTATTACCACTGGGCGATGCATCCGTGGGCGATCTACATCATCGTCGGCATGTCGGTCGGCTATTTCTGCTTCCGGCATGACCTGCCGCTGCGTCCGGCCGCCGCGCTCTATCCGCTGATCGGCGAGAAGGGGCTTTACGGCTGGATCGGCAACCTCGTCGACATCCTCGCAGTATTCGGCACGCTCTTCGGACTGGCGACCTCGCTCGGCCTCGGGGCAGGGCAGATCAATACAGGCCTCAACCAGCTCTTCGGCCTGCCGGAAGGGCCGGTCGAACAGGTGTTCATCATCGCTGCCGTGACGAGCGTCGCGGTGACTTCGGTCATGCTCGGCGTCGATGCCGGTATCCGCCGGCTTTCGGTCATCAACATGTATCTCGCGATCGCGCTGGCGATCGTCGTGTTCGTCGTCGGGCCGACGCTCTTCATCCTCGACTTCACGATGGGTTCGACCGGATACTACGTCCAGAACCTCGTTCGCACGTCGCTCAGGATGTTCACCTTCAACGAGGACGGGTCGAGCTTCATGGAAAGCTGGACGCTGTTCTACTGGGGCTGGTGGATCGCGTGGTCGCCCTTCGTCGGCATGTTCATCGCCAGGGTCTCGCGTGGGCGCACCATCCGCGAGTTCATCGCCGGCTGCCTGCTCGCGCCGACGCTGGCTTCGATCGTCTGGTTCACGATCTTCGGCGGAAGCGCGCTGCACATGCTTCTGACCAAGGTTCCGGGTGCGCAAGCCCTGCTCGATGCGGGCACGACCGATTCGCTCTTCGTGCTTCTCCAGCAGCTTTCGCTTCCTTCGGTCATCGCCTGGCTCCTGTCGCTGCTCGGCGTCGTCGTGGTGGCGATCTTCTTCGCCACCTCTTCGGACTCCGGCTCGCTCGTGGTCGACATGCTGACCAATGGCGGCGATCCGGACCCGATCTGGCAGCAGCGCCTCTTCTGGGCGGTGCTCGAAGGCGTCGTCGCGGCGATCCTGCTTCTGGCCGGTGCTGCGACCGGCGGCGATCCGCTGAGCGCGTTGCAGACGGCATCCGTCAGCACGGGGTTGCCGTTCTCGATCGTCATCGCCTTCATGGCGTGGGCGCTGCTGCGTTCGCTCCGTCAGGAGCCGCGCTTTCAAAAGCCGGAGCAGCACTGGCGCCGCGAGGTCCTGAAGGATTCCGAAGTGCGCTGGGCCGGCAAGGCACGCGTCGCGCCGACGCCTTCCGACAAGGCGTGACCGGCTGACCATGCCATCGGGAGCGGCCTCCTCGTGGGGGCCGCTCTTTCCTGCCGCGGCGTTCGAGTTGCGGACGGGCACGCTCACGCTTCGCTCACGAAGGGGCGAACGCGCCTCCAAAACCGCCTCGGCACCGGGGATGATCCATCATGTGCGGGATATGCGGCGAGATACGGTTCGACGGCGAAGCGGCTTCCGCCGCGACCGTCGCTGCGATGAGCGAAGCACTCGCTCGCCGTGGGCCGGACGATTCCGGCATCGTCATGCGCGGGCGCGTCGGCTTCGGCCATCGTCGCCTCGGCATCATCGACCTTTCGGCGAACGCCAAACAGCCGATGGTAGACGCCGCCCTCGGCCTGACTATCGCCTTCAACGGCTGTATCTACAATTATTCCGAACTGCGCGAACAACTGGAAACGGCCGGCTACCGCTTCTTCTCGCACGGCGACACGGAAGTCATTCTCAAGGCCTGGCACGCGTGGGGCGAAGCGTGCCTCGAACGCTTCAACGGCATGTTCGCCTTCGTCATCCACGAGCGCGACACGGGCCGCATCGCCATGGCGCGCGATCGCTTCGGCATCAAGCCGCTTTATCTCGCCGAAAACGGCAGACGGCTGCGCTTTGCTTCTTCGCTGCCGGCGCTGCTTGCAGCCGGCGACGTCGATACGGCGCTCGATCGCATCGCGCTCGACCATTACATGGCCTTCCACGCCGTCGTTCCCGCACCGAGAACGATCCTTGCCGGCGTGCGCAAGCTGCCGCCGGCGACGCTGCGGGTGATCGAGGCCGACGGAACGCAGCGTGATACCCGCTACTGGCAAGCCCGCTTCGAGCGTGATCCGGCCGATGCGCAGATCGGCGCCGGGGAATGGCGCGACCGGGTGCTTGCCGCGCTACGGCTGGCCGTTGAACGGCGGATGGTCTCCGACGTGCCCGTCGGCGTGCTTCTTTCCGGCGGTGTCGATTCCTCGCTGATCGTCGCGCTTCTTGCCGAGGCCGGGCAGCGCGACCTGATGACGTTTTCCGTCGGCTTCGAAGAGGCGAACGGCGAGAAAGGCGACGAGTTTGCCTACTCCGACCTTGTCGCCGGGCATTTCGGGACGAACCATCGACAGATCTTCGTACCCTCGCAGCGGCTGATGTCGGTGCTGCCGGAGACCATCGCCGCCATGTCGGAGCCGATGGTCTCCTACGACAATGTCGGCTTTTATCTGCTGGCCGAGGAAGTCTCGAAGCACGTCAAGGTGGTCCAGTCGGGGCAGGGGGCGGACGAAGTGTTCGGCGGTTACCACTGGTATCCTCCGCTCGCCGGCTCGCGGGACGCACTGGCGGACTACGCGGGCATCTTCTTCGATCGCGACCACGCCACGCTGAAGCGCCAGCTCGCTTCGGGCTGGTGTCCGGACAAGGACGAGGCGCGGGCCTTCGTTGCCGAGCAGTTCGCGGCGGCCGGCGCCGAAACGGCCGTCGACAAGGCGCTGCGGCTCGACACGACTGTCATGCTGGTGGACGATCCGGTCAAGCGCGTCGACAACATGACCATGGCGTGGGGGCTGGAGGCGCGCGTGCCGTTCCTCGACCACGAGCTCGTCGAGCTTGCCGGGCGCATTCCGCCGGAAGAAAAGCTGAAGGACGGCGGCAAGGGCGTGCTCAAGGATGTCGCTCGGCTCCTCGTCCCGAACGCGGTGATCGACCGCAAGAAGGGCTATTTCCCGGTACCGCAGCTCAAATACATCGACGGTCCCTATCTCGATCTGGTGCGCGACGCGCTGACCAGCCGGCGGGCGAAGGAGCGCGGCCTCTTCGACGAGCGCTATCTGGACACGCTTTTCGCGGCGCCGGCCGAACACATCACGCCGCTTAGAGGTTCGGAACTGTGGCAGGCCGGTCTTCTGGAGATGTGGCTGCAGGCGCATGGTATCTGAGGGCAGGAGGAAGCGAAGCATCGCCATGGCCAGAACGGACAGGAAGGCGGGCGATACCGGCCAGTCCCGCCAGGCACAGGTACAGGCGCACCGGCCGGGTCGCACGCGCAAGGAAGAGACGAAGTCCGCCGTTCCCACGGGGGAAGTCGATACGGACCGCATGCGCGAGAACTTCGTGCTGGAATGCGGCTGGGGTCGGCTCCTTTTCGGGCAGACCTTTGCAACCGGCGCCGCCATGCTGGAGGCGATCCGCGACGAAGCGCCGGAGCGGCGCGACATCGCCTTTTACATTCGCGACCCGCACGTCCTGCTTTCGATGGCGCCGCAGGAGCTTTTCCTCGACCCCTCGCACACCTTCCGTCTGGATCTTGCGACTTACCAGCCGTCGAACGAGGCGCATTCGGGCTTTTGCATCCGCAGGCTCGTTTCCGAACACGATGCGGACGCCGTCAACACCATCTACGAATCCCGCGGCATGATCCCCGTTCAGCCCGCCTTCTTCTGGGCGAACCGGGAAAGCCGTGTCCTGACCTATCTCGTCGCCGAGGACGTGGCGACGGGTGCGCTCGTCGGCACGGTGACGGGCGTCGATCACGTGCAGGCTTTCGACGATCCCGAAAAGGGCACCTCGCTGTGGTGCCTCGCCGTGGACGCGCAGGCGCATGCGCCCGGTATCGGCGAAGCACTGGTACGCCGTCTCGCAGAGCACTATGCCGTGTGCGGGGCGCGGTACATGGACCTTTCCGTTCTGCACGACAACGCCCAGGCGATCGCGCTCTACGAGAAGATCGGCTTCGATCGCGTTCCGGTCTTCGCGATGAAGCGCAAGAACCCGATCAACGAGAAGCTCTACGCATCGCCGCTCGGTGACTACGACGCTCTCAACCCCTATGCGCGCATCATCGTCGACGAGGCGCGCCGGCGCGGCATCCATGCGGAGGTGACGGACCCGCAGGGCGGCTTTTTCCGCCTGACCTTCGGCGGTCGCGGCATCCGTTGCCGGGAGTCGCTGTCCGACATGACGAGCGGCGTCGCCATGTCGATCTGCGACGACAAGGCTGTCACGCGCCGCGTCGCCGCGCGCGCCGAGCTCGCGGTGCCCGAGCAGATCGAGGCCGGTGCCGACGAGGATGTGATCGCAGCTTTTCTCGAACGCCATGGAAGCGTCGTCGTCAAGCCGGCGCGCGGCGAACAGGGCCGCGGCGTCCACGTCGATCTGACGACGATGGCGGAGGTGCGAACGGCGATCGGGGCCGCGCGTCTCGTTTGCGAGCGCGTCCTCGTCGAGGCCTGCTTCAAGGGGCAGGACCTGCGCCTCGTCGTCATCGACTTCAAGCTCGTCGCCGCGGCGATCCGCCGGCCGGCCCATGTCGTCGGCGACGGCGTCCGGACGCTCGCCGATCTGATCCGGCGGCAGTCCCGTCGACGTTCGGCCGCGACGGGCGGCGAGAGTTCCATTCCACTCGATGCCGAAACGCAACGCTGCCTGGAGAGCCAGGGCATGGCCTACGACTTCGTGCCGGAGGCCGGCCGCGATGTCGCCGTACGCCGGACCGCGAACCTGCATACCGGCGGTTCGATCCACGACGTGACGGGCATCGCCCACCCCCGCCTCGTCGAGGCGGCCTGCCGCATCGCGCGCGCCATCGACATTCCCGTCGTCGGCATCGACTTCATGGTACGCGAGCCGAGCGAGCCGGACTACGTCTTCATCGAGGCGAACGAGCGGCCCGGTCTTGCCAATCACGAGCCGCAGCCGACGGCGCAGCGCTTCGTCGATCTTCTCTTTCCCTTGTCGCGACCTGAATCGGTCAGTAAGGCCATGCGCGGATGAATGCGTGCAAACCACAGGAGAAGCGGCGGTCGTGAGCGTTCTCGATATCGATGTCGACTATCTCGTCGGCCAACTGAAGGCGCTGCTCGATATTCCGAGCCCGACCGGCTACACCGACACGATCGTGCGGCACTGCTCGCAGGAGCTGAAGCGCCTCGGCCTCACCCCGGAACTGACGCGGCGCGGCGCCATTCGCGCCATTCGCCAGGGTTCGCGACGTGCCGGTGCACGTGCGCTCGTTTCGCATCTCGATACGCTCGGTGTGCAGGTCAAGGCGATCAAGGAAAACGGCCGGCTGGAACTCGTGCCGGTCGGCAACTGGTCCTCGCGCTTCGCCGAAGGTGCGCGCTGCCGCGTCTTCACGCATTCGGGCACCTATCACGGCACGATCCTGCCGCTCAAAGCCTCCGGCCACACCTTCAACGAGGAGGTGGATTCGCTGCCCGTTTCCTGGCCGAACGTGGAATTGCGCATCGACGCCGTGACGACGAGCCCTGCCGAGACCATGGCGCTCGGCATCGAGATCGGCGACATGGTCGGTGTCGATCCCGGTCAGAGCTTCATGGAGAACGGCTTCATCGTCTCGCGCCACCTCGACGACAAGGCAGGCGTCGCCGTCATGCTCGCCGCGCTCGAGGCGATGGAGCGCGAACGGGCCGCGACGCCGGTCGATATCCACTGGCTCTTCACGATCGCTGAAGAGGTCGGCGTCGGCGCGACCTCGATCCTCACCCCCGAGGTCGCCTCGATGGTCGCCGTCGACAACGGTACGTCGGCACCTGGTCAGAACTCTTCCGAGTTCGGTGTGACGCTCGCCATGGGCGACCAGACGGGGCCGTTCGACTGGCACCTGACGACCAAGCTCGTCGATCTCTGCCGGGACAACGATCTGCCCTTCCGCAAGGACGTCTTCCGCTACTACCGTTCCGACTCCGCGTCCGCGGTGGAGGCCGGCCACGACGTGCGCACCGCGCTCGCCTGCTTCGGAATCGACGGCTCGCACGGTTACGAGCGCATCCACGTCCACGCGCTCGAAACGCTCGCCAAGCTGATCGCCGCCTACGCGGTCAGCCCCGTCGAGATCGAACGCGACACGCAGAAGATGTCCGGGCTCCATGGCTTCACCGACCAGCCGACGGCCGAAGCCGATCAGCCCGCCGTGCTCGATCCGCCGGACGGGGAGGGGCAGGAGCATGCTCACATGGGGCAGGGCAAAGGAGCCCAGACCTGAAAGGCTTCAGGCGTAGCCGGTGTCGGGCCCGCCGTCAGGACCCGGCGTTGGCGCGCACCTTGCGGCGCGGTGCTTCCTGATCGATCGGTGCCACGCTTTCGAGCACCCGGCGCGGCGGAAGGATGGCGATCGCCTCCGTCCCGCGGCGAAGCTTCGAGCGAAGGACGAACTCGCCATCGTGCTTGTCGAGCACCGCCTGGACGATCGGCAGGCCGAGCCCGGTTCCCTGTTCGGCGCTCTTGATGGCGATCGCGCCCTGGCCGAACGCGGAAAGCACGAGCGGTATCTCCTCCTCGGGAATGCCCGGGCCGTTGTCCTTGATGCTGACATACTGCCCGCCGCCGGCCGTCCAGCCGACCTTCACCTCGATCGAACCGTTCTGCGGGGTGAACTTGACGGCGTTGGAAAGAAGGTTGAGCACGACCTGGCGCAGCGCCCGCTCGTCCACCCAGACGGCGGGCAGCTTCTGTTCGAAGCGGCTCGTAATGGTGATGTCCTTCGCCCGCGCGCGAAGCTGCACCATGCCGATGCAATCCTCGGCGAGCTCGCGGAGCTCGATCGCCTCTTCCTGCAGTTCGTATCGTCCCGCCTCGATGCGCGAAAGGTCGAGGATCTCGTTGATCAGGTCGAGGAGGTGCGCGCCGGAACGATGGATGTCGCCGACATAGTCGCGATAGGTGTCGTTCTCCATCGGTCCGAGCACGCCGTCCTTCATGACCTGCGAGAAGCCAAGGATCGCGTTCAGGGGCGTGCGCAGCTCGTGGCTCATCGAGGCGAGGAAGCGCGATTTCGCGAGGTTCGCTTCTTCGGCACGCCGTCGCGCCTCGTCGGAGAGCGAATTGGCGACCTCGAGTTCGGCGATCAGGCTATCCTTTTCCGACTGGAACGAGAGAAGCTTGACGTGGGAATCGTGCATGCGGCCGGCGACGAACTCGAAGAAGCCGAGCGCGCCTGCCATGACGGCGAAGATGCCGATCTCGTAAGGGCCGCGGGTGAGTGCGGCTTCGACGGCGAGCGCGGCGACGGGCGGCGTGAAGGCAAGGGGCACCGCGCCACGGATCGTGAAGCTCGACATCGCCGTCATCGCAAGTGCGACGAGCAGCATCAGCCCCTTCAAAAGCAGGAAGGCCGGTCCGTCGCAGTCGGCGCAGCCGATGACGGCGAACCAGGTCCAGCAGAGGCCGACGACGATGTGGGCGGCAAGGAAACGCCGGCGCCAGCGGGACGAATCGGCAGCCGAAAGGTCGTGTGGCGTCCGCCGCGCCACGAGCGTCACGCCCGCATAGACGACAAGCGTGACGATGACCCATGCCACGAGATTGAGCGTGTGCAGGAAATAGACGCTGAGCGCGCCGGCGAGGATGACGAGCAGGGGTGCGGCGGCCGCGTTCTGCAGGAGGGCGTTGGCATGCAGCAGCGTCATTTCGCGACGGAACTGCGGGCCGGAAGCGAGCGTGCCGGTCTGCAGTTTCTCGCGGGTCGCCCGGATCGCACGGGTCAGCGGCGCGTTGGCACTCGCGCGCGAGCGATCGACGATGTTCTTGTCCGCGGGTTGGCCGGGGGCGAAATCCATGAAATGCCGAGTGATGCTTGAGCGTTTCTTCGAGGCTAAGCGGCAATGATTAAGAAGATGCTGACCCGGCATGAAAGTGCCCGCCGAATGCGGCTCAAGGTTGCGTTCGATCGCCGGGGAGGCAACGCATGAGTGCCGGCGATGCCGTGGCGGCCGGCGAACTGGCGCGGCGCGTGCGGGCATGCCGGATCTGCCGCGACGCGCCGGCACCGGGCCGACCACCGCTGCCGCACGAACCGCGTCCGGTATGCCGGCCTTCGGCAAGCGCGCGCCTGCTCGTCGCAGGCCAGGCGCCCGGGCGGCGGGTTCACGAGACGGGACTGCCCTTCAACGACGCTTCCGGCGACCGGCTTCGCACATGGCTCGGCATCGACCGCGAGACGTTCTACGATCCGGCGCGCATCGCCATCGTGCCAATGGCGTTCTGCTTTCCCGGCAACGACGCGAAGGGTGGCGATCTTCCGCCGCGGCGCGAATGCGTCGCGACGTGGCACGACGATCTGATGGCGACGATGGGCCAGATCGAGCTCGTGCTCGCGATCGGTGCATACGCGCAGCGCTACCATCTCGGCCGGCGATGCCGCGCGAGCCTGACGGAGACCGTCGCGAGCTGGCGCGAGACCGTCGTGGAAGACGTGTCTCCGCGGGTCCTGCCGCTGCCGCACCCATCCTGGCGCAACACGGGCTGGCTGAAGCGCAATCCGTGGTTCGAAGCGGATGTCCTGCCCTTTCTTCGCAGCGAGGTGGCGCGCCTGGTCCGCTGAACGGTTGCAAGCATGGGATTCCCACATGGTGCCGCTCGAGGGATGGAATTTCTTTGCGCTACGCAAAGCGCTGCCTTAAGGAGATGGAATATCCAACGGCGCGAGTATTCTCATGGACCGTCTCGATCGCAAGATCCTGCGCCTTCTTCAGGATAACGCGACCTACGCCGTCGCCGACATCGCCAAGAAGGTCGGCCTGTCGACGACGCCGTGCTGGCGGCGCATCCAGCGGCTCGAGGAAAGCGGCGTCATCCGCAAGCGTGTCGCGCTGCTCGATCCGGCAAGCGTGAACGCGCGCGTCACCGTCTTCGTGGCGATCCGCACCGGCACGCACAGCACCGAATGGCTGAAGCGCTTTTCGGAGGTCGTGGTCGATTTTCCCGAAGTGGTCGAGTTCTATCGCATGAGCGGCGACGTCGACTACCTGCTGCGCGTCGTCGTGCCCGACATCGAGGCCTACGACGCCTTTTACAAGCGGCTGATCCAGAAGATCGAGATCCGGGACGTCTCGTCCTCCTTCGCGATGGAGCAGATCAAGTACACGACGCAGTTGCCGCTCGACTACATGGTCGTGGAGCCGGGCAGGGGCGAAACGACCGCCTGACCGACCGACGGCGCTTTCCTCGCGCCTTTACGCTGCCGGTTCGCCTGTTACCTTCGCGGCAGGTCAGGGAGATTCCATATGGAACGATTCGCCACCGGGAAGGACGCGGCACTCGCGCGCCGTCCGGATGCGCCGCTTTACTGTTTTCGTCCGGCGGTGCTGCGGGCCGACGCGCAGCGTTTCATGTCGCTCTTTCCGGGCGAAACCGCTTACGCCGTCAAGACGAACGGCGAGCCGATGGTGCTTTCGACGCTCGTGGAGGCCGGCGTGAAGACCTTCGACGTCGCGTCGCCCGGCGAGTTCGAGGCCGTGCGTGCGGCCTCGCCGGATGCGGAAATGCTCTACATGCACCCGATCAAGGCGCAATCCGACATTCGCCTTGCACTCGAGACCTACGGCATCCGAACGCTGGCACTCGACCACGAGGACGAGATCGCCAAGGTGTTGCGGATCGTCCGCGCGCTCGATCTCGATCCCGGCGACATCACCATCTATGTGCGGCTTCAGACGAAGGGGCACGCACTCTACGAACTTTCCAAGAAGTTCGGCGCCGCACCCGGCCACTCGGTCGAGCTCGTCAAGCGGCTCGACCGGATCGGCTTCAAGGTGGGGCTGTGCTTCCATGTCGGCAGCCAGATCGAGGAGACGGAAACCTACGAACGCGCGCTCGCCTCGGCGGATTGGGTGCGCGGGCGGGCGGGCGTCGAGCTTGCCGGGCTCGATCTCGGCGGCGGTTTCCCCGCCGATTACGGGCAGGATCCGAGGGCGAAGCGCCCGACGCTGCCGGATCTCGACGCGCTGATGGGAAGCCTTCGCGACAACATCCGCGAATGGGACTTTCAGGATCTTCCGCTCGTCGCCGAGCCGGGCAGGGTTGTCGTGGCGCGCGCCTTCTCGCTGATCTGCCGCGTGCTGCTTCGAAAGGGCAAGCGGCTTTATATCAACGACGGCATCTGGGCTTCGCTTTCGGATAGCTGGACCGGCAAGATCACGCTGCCGGCCCGCTTCATTCCCGATCCGGCCCGCAAGACCCGGGCGGGCGACGCGAACCGGAACGTTCCCTTCAAGGTGTGCGGTGCCACCTGCGATTCGGTCGACATTCTCTCGCGGCCATTCTGGCTGCCCGACACGGTCGATACGGGCGACTGGATCGAGATCGGCCACATCGGCGCCTATTCGCTCGCCCTGCGCACGCGCTTCAACGGCTTTTATTCGGACGATTTCGTCGAGGTGGAAACCGCCTTCGCCGACAACGGCGCGCCGGACGGCTATGCGAGCCTGGAGACGATGGCCGACTGATCACCGGACGGTCGAGGGCGCCGCTCAATCCTGCGAAGCGCGCGCCGTCATGCGATAGGCAAGCAGGATCGGCACGAACGTCACGGCAGTGACCACGAGCACGATGACGTTCACCTCTGGCAGCTTCTGGCCGAGCCGGATCGCGCCGAAGATCCACAGGGGCAGCGTGTTCTGCGCGCCGGCGGTAAAGGTCGTCACGATCACCTCGTCGAAGGAAAGCGCGAAGGCGAGCAGGCCGCCGGCGATCAGCGCCGTCGAGATCGAAGGGAAGGTGACCCGGCGAAACGTCGTCCACGCATTCGCTCCGAGATCCATCGACGCTTCGGAAAGCGAGGCGGAGACACGCCGCAACCGTGCGAGCACGTTGTTGTAGACGATGACGATGCAGAACGTCGTATGGCCGATGACGATCGTCCAGAAGCTCAGGGGCAGGTGCCAGAAGACGAAGAACGAGTTGAGCGCCATGCCCGTGATGATGCCGGGCAGCGCGATCGGCAGGACGACGATGAAGGAGAGCGCCTCGCGCCCGTAGAAGCGGAAGCGATGGACCGCGAAGGCCGCCATCGTTCCGAGACACACCGAAAGGATCGTCGCGATCACCCCCGCCTTGACGGAAAGCCACAGCGCCATGCGCACCTCGCGATTGGCAAAGGTCTCGGGAAACCATTTGAGGCTGAAGCCGGGGATCGGCCAGCTTTGCACGTTCGAGGCGTTGAACGCGTAGAGCAGGATGATCCCGATCGGGATGAAGAGGAAGGCGAGCACGCCGACGACCCAGGCGCCGAGAAGGATGCGGGTGAGGCGGCTTTCCATCGTCACATCACCTCGAAGGCGCCGATGCGGCGCGCGAGCCACAGATAGAGCGCCATCATGACGAGCGGCACCGTCGCGTAGGCGGCGGCGAAGGGAATGTTGTTGGCGACGCCGACATTGGCGTAGACGACGTTACCGATGAAATCCGAGCCCGGCCCGCCGACGAGGACGGGCGTGATGTAGTCGCCGAGCGTGAGCGAGAAGGTGAAGATCGAGCCGGCGACGAGGCCGGGCATGGCAAGCGGCAGGACGACTTTGCGCAACGTGCGCAGGCCGCGGCCGCCGAGATCCTGCGAAGCCTCGAAATAGGAGTTCGGAACGCGTTCCAGCGCCGCGAAGACCGGCATGATCATGAAGGGCAGCCAGATATAGCTGAAGACGATCCACATCGCCCAGTTCGAATAGCCGATCGCAAGCGAGGGCAGGCCGACGAGCGAGAGCGCCCAGTTAAGCGCACCGTCATGAGCGAGGATCAGCCGCCATGCATAGACCCGTGCAAGGTAGCTCGACCAGAGCGGCAGGACGACGAGCGTCGTCAGCACGAGGCGCAAGCGCGGCCCCGCGATGCGCGCCATGAAATAGGCGACCGGGAAGGCGAGGATCGCATCCGTCACCGTGACGGCAGCGGCGATGAGGACTGTCCGGTAGACGATGTGGCGATAGGTCGGAAGCGTCGCCACGTCCTGGAAGTTCTGGAAGGTGAAGTCCCGCACGACTTCGCCGGTGAACGGATCGACGGACCAGAAGGCGGCGACGAAGAGAACCGCGAGCGCCGCGATGTAGATCAGCAGGAACCAGGCGAGCGGCGGCACGACGAGTGCGGAGAGCGCGGCGAATGGCCGGCGCCACAGAAGCGCCGAGAGGCGGCGAAGCCCGCCACCCCCCGTGCGCGTTGCCGGCCATTCCGCCGTCGTCATGCGAGCCGCCGCTTCGTCTCTTCGGCCATGGTCAGCCCTTCACCTGCTGCCATGCGCGCTGCCAGTCGGAATAGCTCGTACACTTCTTCGAGCCGTCGGCGCATTGCGGCAGCGGCGTGCGCCAGAAATGGATCTGCTTGAAGTAGGATGCCGGCGCGTTGAGGTGGTACTTCTCGCACGCACCCGCCTCGATCGCGTTCATCGGGTCGCAGGCCTTCTTGTTGGCCGGCGTCTCGCCGAAATAGATCGCCTGCTGGGCCTGCACCTTCGGTGTCGAGACGTAGCGCATGAATTTGTAGGCGCAGTTCACATGCTTCGACTTTGCCGAAAGCATCCAGCTGTCCGCCCAGCCCGTGGCGCCTTCCTTCGGGATGGTGTCCTTGACGTTCACCTTGTCGGCCTGAAGCGCGTTCGTCGTATAGGGCCACGCGGCACCGATCACGGCGTCGCCGTTCTTGAAGAGTTCGATCTCGTCGGAGGCGAGCGCCCAGTATTTCTTGATGAGCGGACGCTGCTTCTTGAGCAGGTCGGCAGCCGCCGACAACTGCTCCTGCGTCAGTTCGTAGGGATCCTTAATGCCGAGATCCGGCTTGGTGCTCATCAGATAGACGGCGGCGTCGGCGATCTGGATCGGGTTGTCCGGAACGGTGATCTTGCCCTTGTATTTTTCGTCGTAGATCGCCTGCCAGCTCTCGGGCGCCGTGTCGATCTTGTCGGCGTTCCACAGGAGGACGTTCGGACCCCATTCATAGGAAATGCCGTAATGAAAGTCGTTCAGCGTGTTGTGCGGCGGTGATTTCAGCTCGTCGATGAAATCCTTCCACTCGGGAATGAGGTCGACGTCGATCGGCTGCACGTCGCCGCCATAGACGAGGCGCAGCGACGCGTCGCCCGAAGCCGAGACGAGATCGTATTCGCCGCCGCCGCCCGAGCGCATCAGCGCCACCATCTCGTCGGACGAGCCGGCATATTTGCGGTGGACGGTGCAGCCCGTCTCGCTTTCGAAGGGCTTGATCCAGTCGTCCTGCGCGTAGCCCTCCCAGGCCACGATGTTGAGATCGCCTTCGCCCTTGCCGATCTGGTCGGGATAGTTCGCCGAAACCGGTGCGGCGAAGGCGTTGAGCGGGATCGCCGTCATCGCCAGTGCGGCAAGCGCGCGGCCTGCGGGTCTGAAACGCCGTGTCATGTCTGCTTCTCCATTGTTTGCCGTTCCCCTGGCAGAGCGAAGACGTTCGCCTTCCTCCATGCAACCGTGACCGGCTGACCGCGCGCCGCTGCGAGCGTGCTCGCCGGTCCTTCCGCGTTCTGTTCGACCGAAACGACCGTCTCGCCGGCATCGAGGCGGACGATGTGGCGGGTATAAAGGCCGAGATAGACGGACTCGGCGATCCGGCCCGTCTCGACGTGCCAGCCTTCGCCGGTGAACGCCTCCGCCGATCGCGCGATGTGAACCTTTTCCGGCCGCAGCACGAGACGGTCGCCGCCGCGCTCGACGAGCGACGACGTTCCGACGAAACCAGCGACGAATTCGGACTTCGGCTTCTCGTAGACCTCGCTCGGACTGCCGATCTGTTCGATCCGCCCGTCGTTGAAGACGGCGATGCGGTCGGACATCGACAGCGCTTCCTCCTGATCGTGCGTGACGTAGAGGAAGGTGATGCCGATCTCCTCCTGAATATGTTTCAGTTCGAGCTGCATTTCCTGGCGAAGCTTGAGATCGAGCGCGCCGAGGGGCTCGTCCAGGAGGAGCAGGCGAGGGCGGTTGACGATGGCGCGCGCCAGACCGACACGCTGACGCTGGCCGCCGGAAAGGGCAGACGGAGAACGATCCGCGAAGCGCTCGAGCTGCACCATGCGCAAGGCTTCCGCCACGCGCTTGCCACGTTCTTCACGCGCGACACGTTTCGCCTCCAGACCGTAGGCGATGTTTTCCGCGACACTCATATGCGGGAAGAGCGCATAGTCCTGGAAGACCGTGTTGACGTCGCGCTTGAAGGGCGCGAGCCGCGCGACATCGCGTCCGTCGAGGCGGACCGAACCGGAATCGGGACGTTCGAAGCCTGCGATCAGGCGCAGCGTCGTCGTCTTGCCCGAGCCGGAGGGCCCGAGCAGCGTGAAGAATTCGCCGCGCCGGATCGACAGGTCGACGGAATGCAGGGCGACGGTGCCCTTGAAGGATTTGGCGAGCCCTTCGACCTCGAGCAGCGTGTCGGCCGCCTCCGTCCGGTCGCGATCGGCCTCGTGCGATGCCGTCTTCGTCAGCACGCGCCCGTTCCCCTCAATGCTTGATCATCACGTGGCGGGCGGTCGTGTAGTCCTCCAGCGAATACATCGACATGTCCTTGCCGTAGCCCGACATCTTCATGCCGCCATGGGGCATCTCGTTGACGAGCGCGAAATGCGTGTTGATCCATGTGCAGCCATATTGCAGCCGTGCTGCGGTGCGCATCGCCTTCGAAATATCGCTTGTCCAGACCGACGAGGCGAGCCCGTATTCGGAATCGTTTGCCCAGGCGATCGCTTCGTCCGGCTCGGAAAACCGGGTGACGGAGACGACCGGACCGAACACCTCGCGCTGGACGATCTCGTCCTCCTGCCGCGCGCCGGCGATCAGCGTCGGCTCGTAGAAGAAGCCCGCACCGTCCGGCTGCTTTCCACCGGTGACGATCTCCATGTGGCTTTCCGCGCGCGCCCGCTCGACGAAGCTCGCGACCCGGCCACGCTGGCGCTCGCTGATCAGCGGGCCGATCTCGACATCCTCGTCCTGCCGGCCGTAGCGGATGCCGGAGACGGCGGAAGCGAGATCGGCGACGAGCTTGTCGTGGACTTTCGCTCCCGCGTAGATGCGGCAGGCGGCGGTGCAGTCCTGCCCGGCGTTGAAATAGCCGAAGAGGCGCACCCCTTCGACGACCTCGGCGATGTCGGCATCGTCATAGACGATGACGGGCGCCTTGCCGCCGAGTTCGAGATGGGTGCGCTTGATCGATTTCGACGCCATTTCGAGAACCTTGCGGCCGGTGGCGATGTCGCCGGTGAGCGAAACCATCCGCACGCGTGGATCCGAAACGAGCGCGGCACCAACCGTGTCGCCGCGCCCGAGCACGAGGTTGAAGACGCCCTCGGGAAGGATGCCGGCGGCGATCTCGGCGAATTTCAATGCCGTCAGCGGCGTCTGCTCGGACGGCTTCATGACGACGGTGTTGCCGGCGGCAAGGGCCGGCGCGACCTTCCACGACAGCATCATCAGCGGATAGTTCCACGGTGCGATCGAGCCGACGACGCCGACCGGATCGCGCCGGATCATGCTCGTATGGCCGGCCATGTATTCGCCGGCGGCACTGGCATGGAGCGTGCGCGCGGCACCTGCGAAGAAGCGGAAGCAGTCGACCGTCGCCGGGATCTCCTCGTCGCGCGCCTGCGCGAAGGGCTTGCCGCAATTGTCGCTCTCGAGGCGGGCGAACTCGTCGGTCTTCGCCTCGATCGCGTCGGCGAGCTTCAGGAGCATGGCGGAGCGTTCGCCGGGCGTCAGTCCGGCCCAACCGGAAAAGGCGCGGTCGGCCGCTTCGATCGCGGTCTTCACCTGACCTTCGCTGGCACTCGCGAGGCTTTCGATCGCCTCGCCGGTCGCCGGATTGATCACGGTCTCCGGCGCGGCCTCGCCCTCGACCATCGCGTTTCCGATCAGCATCGTTCGAACTCCCTGCATGCGATGCCGGGAATGCTACGAGCGTTCGATCTATAAGCAAAATCTGAAATTATGCGGCCGGCATTCGGATTTTCCGATACCCGGAGCATTTCCAGCCAGACCGATCCAGTCTGGCGCCGCGAACGATGCGCAAGACGAGAAGATGGAGCGTCGGACTTGATCCAGTCGGGTCGCGGAGCGTTCTAGCGGCGCGGTCGCCCTTGGCCGTAATCGCGGCTGAGTTCGATAAAATGGCGAACCGGTTCGCCAAGCGGCATACCGCGTCTCCATGCAAGGCCAATATCGACGGTATGAACCGCACCGGTGAGGTAGCGCGCTTCGATCCGGTCGCCCTCGAGGGAGAACGGCCGGTAGGCGACGTCCGGCAGCATGGCGATGCCCACCCCCGTGCCGACGAGGCTGCGGATCGCCTCGACGGAATCGCTCTTCATCGCGACCGGCGGATGGAAGCCGCCGCCGTCGCGCCAGAGCCGCGCGGTTGTATCGGCGAGTTCGTCCATCGTCAGCATGACGAAGGGCTCGTTCGCGAGATGGTCGAATTCGAGCGAGGAATGCGTAAGCAGCGCATGCCGTTCGGGCAGCCACACGCGAAACGGCGAACGCAGCAGGATCTCGCTCTGCAGGCCCTGATGGTCGACAAGGTTGGAGACCACGAGAAGCCCGACATCGATCTCGCCGCCGACGAGAAGATGTTCGAGATAGGCGCGATCGTCCTCGACGACGCGAACGGCGATGTTCTGGAAGACGCGCCGGAAGCGGGCGAGAAGATCGGCGAGATAGTAGCCCGACACCATACGCGTCACACCGATATTCAGTTCGCCGGCGACGTTTTCCGGCCTGAGCCGCACCGTGTTGCGCGCGTCGGCGACGGCCGCGAGGATCAGCCGGGAATGACGCAGCAGCCGGTGCCCCTCGTGCGTCAGCCGCATGCCCTTTTGATGCCGCGCGAAAAGCGGCGATCCCATCTCCTCCTCGAGCGACTGGATCGCCGCCGTGATCGCCGATTGCGAAATGCCGACGCGCATGGCCGCACGCGAGATCGAGCCCGTTTCGGCCACGAGCGAAAAGTAGCGAAACTGGCGCAGCGTCAGCGATTGGGGACCGTCTTTGGCCAACAGCATCTCGTAACGAACGGCGTTCGTCGGGAGGTTTAGCGGCAAACCGGCGACGGGGACAGCGGTTCGCCCATCGCCGTCGCCCGCCGCCGGTCAGACGTCGTTCGCCTCGAGCTGGTGCTCGAGGGGCGTGCCCGCCGCGGCGTCGACGGGGAAATGACAGGCGACGCTGCGTCCGTTGCCGCCGTGGCGACGAAGCGGCGGGCGTTCGGCGCGGCACCGGTCGCTGGCGATCGGGCAGCGCGTCGAAAACTTTCAGCCCTTCGGCGGGTTTACGGCATTCGGGATCTCGCCTTCGAGAATGATGCGCGAACCGCGGATCGCGGGATCGGGCGCGTGTAGTGCCTGCGAAAGCGCTTTGGTGATACAGCGCGAGGTCGGCTTCGCCATGCCGCTCAGGCGGTCGTAGCGGACGAGCGTGCTGCCGGGCTGCAGCACCCGGGCGAGGCTGCTCCCCCGTATGTCGCCGATCGGCACGCCATGCGGATCTGCCACGAGCCTTTCGAGCAGGCGCAGCCCATCGTCATCGAGGAGGCCGACGAATGCCGAAAGCAGGCTCTGCGCGTGCCGGCTCACGGCGAGCCGAACCCGTGCTCGTCCCGGCGGGCCGAAACGAGCTGGCGAACCGGGCGCGCGTCTTCATGGAACGCGAACATGGGTCGACGATACGCAAGATGGGCGTGCACACAAGCGCTTCCGCATGGGCAATATGGCGCACCCGCCGGCGGGCAACGAAAGGGTCGGTCGTTCCAAGGCGGACGTGCAGACTGCATAATAAGAAGGCAAATCACGTCGGTGCATAAAATTTTTTCGGAAAGCGTTGACTCCGTTGTCGGCTCGGTTACGCTTCCGTTGAAAATCAGCTCCATGAGCTAAGGGCAAACACGCCTCGTCGTCGCTCGGTCTTTCCAGAAGGCCCGGCGGACGAGGCGTTTTTCGTTCGGGATACCGGCGATGCGCAGACGGCTACGGGTCGGACTTCTCTATTCCCTCAGCGGAACCTATGCGCTGCTTTCGCAAGGCTGCCGTGCGGGTGCGCTCGCCGCGATCGAGGCGGTGAACGGTGATGCGTCCCTTCCGATCGAGATCGAGGCGGTCGAGCGCGATCCGGCAGGCAACATCGACCGCTACGCGCCGCTGGCGGAAGAGCTGCTGCGTGGCGAAAGGGTCGATCACATCGTCGGCTGCATCACCTCGTGGAGCCGCAAGGAGGTGATCCCCGCGCTCGAGAAGACCGGCGGAACGCTGTGGTACGCCGCGCCCTACGAGGGCTTCGAGGCGAACGACCACGTCGTCTACATGCATGCCTGCCCGAACCAGCACATCCTGCCGTTGATGCGATACGCGATCCCGCGCTTCGGGGTGCGCGCGTTCCTCGTCGGCTCGAACTACATCTGGGGCTGGGAAACGAACCGGATCGCGCGCGATCTCGTCCACGATGCCGGCGGCAGCGTTCTCGGCGAACGGCACCTCGCGCTCGGCGACGAGGATGTCGGCCGCATCGTCGAGGAGATCCGGCAGACGCGGCCGAGCTTCGTTCTCAACAATTTCGTCGGCGCGACCTCCTACGCTTTCCTGAAGGCGTATGCCGAACTCGGCGAATGCGATCCGTGGTTTGCGTCGGCGAATTGCCCGGTGCTGAGCTGCAACCTTACCGAAGCCGAACTTGGCGCAATCGGCCGGGCGGGCGAGGGGCATATCGCCGCCGGACCCTTCTTCGACACGCGGCCGACCGGCGCCGGGGCGCGGCGATCCTCGTTCATGATGGCTGCCGAGAGCGCAATCCGCGTACTCGCGCAAACCGTGGTGCAGGGCGGCGGTGCCGGCGGCGCGCTCGACCTCGCACGCGGGCCTTTTGACACGCCGTTCGGCCGGATCGCGTTCGATCTGCAGACACGGCATGCCCATCTGCCGGTGCATATCGCGCGCATCGAAGACGGCCGGTTCACCATTGTGGACGGCAGCTGCGGGCTCGTCGCGCCCGATCCCTACCTTTCGCGCTACGATCCCCATACCGCCTTCGCACGCACCCTGAGGGTCGTCTCGTGACCCGGCAGCGCATTCCCAATCTCGGCGGGGCACGTGCCGTCATCCTTCATCGGCCACATGACGTGGTGGATGCGCTGGCGCGGCAGCTCTCGGCGATCGGCCTCGTGCCGGAACCCTGCTGGCCGGACCTGCCGGCAAGCGTCGTCGCCGCCGACTTCCTCTTTTTCGACGCCGATATGGGCTTCGATGCGCAGTTTCCCTGGGCTGCCGGTGCCGCACCGCTTCCGACGATCATGCTGATCGGCTCGGAAGCGCCGGGGCGTATCGAATGGGCGCTGTCCCGCGAGGCGAACGCCCAATTGCTCAAGCCGGTCGGCAGTGCGGGCGTCTATTCCTCTCTTCTGATCGCGCGGCAGACCTTCGAACGCCGAATGCAGCAGACAGCCGAGATCGAGACGCTCCGCGAGCGCGTGGCCGAACGCCAGACGATCGTTCGTGCCGTCGCGGTCCTTGGTGGCGACGGTGGGGAGGAGGCGGGCTTCGATCGTCTGCGCCATCTCGCGATGGACTGGCGGGTGACGATGGAAGAGGCTGCCGCACGCGTGATGGCAGCTTCCGGCGAGCCGCCGCGTACCGGTCCGGCCAAGAGGAGAGCCGGATGAGCGCGACGACGGAAGAAACCTCCGCAGGCCCCGTCCGGCGACGCGCGCCACGGGGCACGCTTCGCCGGCTCCTCTCGCGGCCGCTCGCCGTCGTCGGCTTGGCAATCATCGGGATCGTCACATTCGGGGCGATCTTCGCACCCTGGCTGACACCCTACGGCGTCGACGACCAGATGTTCGACGGGCTGACGCTGCAGGGCGCGCCCCTGCCACCGAACGGGCATTTCCTGCTCGGAACGGACCTGCTCGGCCGCGATCTCCTCACGCGCATCCTGTTCGGCGCACGCACGTCGCTCATCATCGGCATCGTGGCGAACGGCGTATCGCTGGCGATCGGCAGCGCCGTCGGCATCACGGCCGGCTATTTCCGCGGCTGGGTCGGCACGATCCTCATGCGCTTCACCGATCTGATGATGGCCTTTCCCGCGCTCCTGCTCGCAATCTGCCTGGCGGCCGTCTTCACGCCGAGCCTGTGGATCGTCGCCATGGTGATCGCGCTCGTCAACTGGGTGCAGATCGCGCGCGTCGTCTATACCGAGACGCGTTCGATCAGCGAGCGGGAGTTCGTCGATGCCGAACGCTCGCTTGGCGCCGGCTCCATGCGCATCCTCACGAAGCACATCCTGCCGCACCTTGTTCCGATCATCATCGTGTGGGGGACACTCGGGATTTCCGTCACCGTGCTTCTCGAGGCGACGCTTTCCTATCTTGGCGTCGGCGTGCAGCCGCCGACCCCTTCCTGGGGCAACATCATCTTCGAGAACCAGACCTACTTCCAGGCCGCACCCTGGCTGGTCTTCTTTCCCGGTGCGGCGATCTTGGCGCTCGCGCTTGCCTTCAATCTCGTCGGCGATGCGCTGCGTGACATCCTGGACCCGACGCAACGGGGGATCCTGTCATGATCGGCTACCTCGTCCGGCGGCTTCTCCAATCGATCCTCATCCTGATCGGCGTCTCGATCGTCACCTACGCGCTGCTCTACGTTCTTCCCGCCGATCCCGCGCGCCAGATCGCGGGGCGTAGCGCCACGGCGGAGACGGTCGCGAACATTCGCGAGCAACTGGGCCTGAACGATCCCTTCATCGTGCAGTACTGGCGCTATTTCCTTGGCCTTCTCCATGGCGATTTCGGCCGCTCCTACCTGCAACGCACCGAGGTCGCGGACCTCGTTGCGGCGCGACTGCCGGCGACCCTGCTCCTCATGCTCGGCGCGATCGTCTGCGAACTGGCGATGGGGCTGACGATGGGCCTCGTTGCGGCCTTGCGGCGCGGGACGAACACCGACCAGGGGCTGATGGTCGTTTCCTTCGTCGGCGTTTCCGCGCCGCAATTCGTGACCGGGCTCCTGCTTCTCTACGTCTTTGCCGTGAGGCTCGGCTGGTTCCCGATCGGCGGCTACGGCACGTTTTCGCATCTCGTGCTGCCATCGCTGACGCTCGGCGTGCTCGGGGCAGGCTGGTATTCGCGCATGATGCGCTCGTCGATGATCGACGTCCTGCGACAGGATTATATCCGCACCGCGCGCGCCAAGGGGCTGAAGCGCTTCGTCGTCGTCTTCCGGCATGCCCTGCCGAACGCGATCCTGCCGGTCATCGCGATGATCGGCATCGATATCGGCCTCTTCATGAGCGGTATCGTGGTGGTCGAAAGCGTGTTCGGCTGGCCCGGCATCGGCCAGCTCGCCTGGCAGGCGATCCAGCGCGTCGACATTCCCATCATCATGGGCGTTACGCTCGTCTCGGCGATCGCCATCGTGCTCGGCAATCTGCTTGCCGACGTGGTGGCGCCGTTCATCGACCCGAGGATCAAGCTCAGATGACGCAATTCCTACCCAACGTTCCACGATCACGGAGGCAAGCATGAAGAAAGCATTCTATGCAGGGGTCGCCACCCTTGCGATCGGCATTGCCCTCGGCGCGATGCCCGCAAAAGCGCAATCGAGCGGCGACAAGGGCGCGACCGACGCATCCGCCACGAAGGCGCAGGATGGCGGCGCGATCACCGTCACCTTCAACAACGACGTTGCGACGCTCGACCCCGCGATCGGCTACGACTGGCAGAACTGGTCGATGATCAAGAGCCTGTTCGACGGACTGATGGGCTACAAGGCTGGCACGACCGAACTCGAACCGGACCTCGCCGAGAGCTATACCGTTTCCGACGACGGCAAGACCTATACGTTCAAGCTCCGCGACGGCGTGAAATTCCACAACGGCCGGACGATGACGGCCGATGACGTACAATATTCGCTGGACCGCGTCGTCGATCCGAAGACGAAGAGCCCGGGGGCCGGCTTCTTCTCTTCGATCGCCGGTTATCAGGATGTCGCCGACGGCAAGGCCGAACATCTCAAGGGCGTAAAGGTCGTCGATCCGCATACGGTCGAGATCGACCTCGACGAGCCGGACGCCGCCTTCCTGCACAAGATGGCGTTGAACTTCGCCTTCGTCGTGCCGAAGGAAGCGGTCGAGAAGTACGGCGACGATTTCGGCAAGAACCCGGTCGGCACCGGCGCCTTCAAGATGAAGAACTGGTCGCTCGGTCAGCAGCTCGTCTTCGTCAAGAACGACGACTATTTTCGCAAGGGTCTGCCGCATCTCGACCAGATCACCTTCCAGTTCGGGCAGGAGCCGATCGTTGCATTGCTGCGCCTGCAGCGCGGCGAGGTCGACATTGCCGGGGACGGCATTCCGCCGGCGAAGTTCCTCGAAGTGATGAACGATCCGAAACAGAAGAAGGAGGTCGTCTCCGGCGACCAGCTTCAAACCGGCTACATCACCATGAACACGACGGAGAAGCCCTTCGACGACGTGAAGGTGCGCAAGGCCGTCAACATGGCGATCAACAAGCGGCGCATCATCCAGATCATCAATGGCCGTGCGACGCCTGCGAGCCAGCCGCTTCCGCCGCTGATGCCGGCCTACGACAAGAGCTACGAGGGTTATAAGTACGATCCGGAAGCTGCGAAGAAGATGCTCGCCGACGCCGGCCATCCGGACGGCTTCGAGACGCAGCTCTACGTCTACAACACCGATCCGCAGCCGCGCATCGCACAGGCGATCCAGCAGGATCTGTCGAAGATCGGCATCAAGGTGGACATCAAGTCGCTTGCCCAGGCGAACGTGATCTCGGCCGGCGGATCGAAGGACGGCGTGCCGATGATCTGGTCCGGCGGCATGGCCTGGATCGCGGACTATCCCGATCCCTCGAACTTCTACTGGCCAATTCTGGGCTGTTCCGGTGCCGCCGAGGGCGGCTGGAACTGGGCGAAATACTGCAACGAGGATCTCGACGCGGAAGCCGCCAAGGCCGATGCGATCGTCGCGCCGGGCAAGCAGCAGCAGCGCTACGACATGTGGAAGGACGTCTATCACAAGGTCATGGACGATGCGCCCTGGGTGCCGGTCTTCCACGAGAAGCGCTACACCATCAAGTCGGACCGGATGGGCGGACCGGACAAGTTCTACGCCGATCCCATCAACATCCCCGTGAACTACGACCATGTGTGGGTGAAGAATGTGCAATAGCCCGGAATACACGATCCACAGCCACCACCATCATTTCGGCTGGGACAATTCCATCGAACCGGTGCGCACGGTCGCACCGGGCACGACGGTCGAGTTCGAGTGCATCGATTCCTCCGGCGGCCAGCTGACGCCCGAAAGCACGATCGCCGACATGGCGGCGTTCGACTTCGACAAGATCAATCCCGTGACCGGGCCGATCGTCGTCGACGGCGCCGAACCGGGGGATGCGTTGAAGATCACGATCGGGGAGTTCAAGCCGTCCGGCTTCGGGTGGACGGCGAACATCCCGGGCTTCGGGCTGTTGGCCGACCAGTTCGAGGAACCGGCCCTCAACATCTGGTCCTACGACAAGGGCTCGCTCGAGCCGGCCCTCTTCGGTGAGCATGGGCGGGTGCCGCTGAAGCCGTTTGCCGGCACGATCGGCAATGCGCTTGCCGAACCGGGCCATCATTCGGTCGTTCCGCCGCGCCGCGTCGGCGGCAATCTCGACATTCGCGATCTTTCCGCCGGCACGGTGCTCTACCTGCCTGTGGAAGTGGCGGGCGCGCTCTTTTCCGTCGGCGATACCCATGCCGCACAGGGCGACGGCGAGGTGTGCGGAACGGCGATCGAAAGTCCGATGAATGCCGTTCTGACCTTCGAACTCGAGAAGGCGGCCAATCTTCGGATGCCGCGCTTCACAACGCCGGGACCGGTCACGCGCCACCTCGACGTGAAGGGCTACGAGGTGACGACGGGCGTCGGTGCCGACCTGATGGAAGGCGCTCGGGCGGCCGTCTCGCAGATGGTCGATCTGCTCGCCGCACGCCACAAGCTCGCGCCGGTCGATGCCTACATGCTGTGTTCCGTCTGTGGTGACCTGCGCATCTCCGAGATCGTCGACCAACCGAACTGGGTCGTGTCGTTCTATTTCCCGCGCACGGTCTTCGAATGAGCGTAAGCGAAGCGATCAGCGAGGCCGGTACCGTAATGCCGGCCTCACAAACCGGCGAGCCCGTCCTTCGCGTCGACGGTTTGACGGTTATGGTCGACGGGGAAGACGGGTCGCGGCCCGTCGTTTCCGATTTGAGCTTCGAGGTACGGCGCGGCGAGACGCTGGCTCTGGCCGGCGAGTCCGGCTCCGGTAAGTCGATGACGTCGCTCGCGATCATGGGTCTGCTGCCGAAGCCGGCGGCGCGGCTTGCAGGTGGCCGCGTCCTGCTCGGCGAGACCGATCTCGCCCGTCTCGGCGAAGCCGGCATGCGCCGCATCCGCGGCGATCGCGTTGCGATGATCTTCCAGGAGCCGATGACCTCGCTCAATCCGGTGCTGACGATCGGCCGGCAGGTGATCGAGGCGATCCAGGCGCACGAGCCGATCGGTCGCCGGCAGGCGCGCGAACGCGCCATCGAGGCGCTGAACGCCGTGCGCATTCCCGAAGCCGAAAGCCGGCTCTCCCAGCATCCGCACGAACTTTCCGGCGGCATGCGCCAGCGGGTCGTCATTGCGATGGCCCTGGCGCTGAAGCCGGACGTCCTCATCGCGGACGAGCCGACGACGGCGCTCGACGTGACCGTTCAGGCGCAGATCCTGCAGCTTTTGAAAGACCTTCAGCGCGATCTCGGCACCGCGATCATCCTCATCACGCACGATATGGGCGTCGTCGCCGAGACGGCCGATCGCGTGATCGTGCTGCGCAACGGTAAGATGGTCGAGGAGAACGCGATCGACGTACTCTTCGCAAAGCCGCGCGAGCCCTATACGCGCGAACTGCTCGCGGCGGTGCCGCGCATGGGAACGTCGCGCGATCGTATCCCGGATGCCGAAAGGCGCGGCGCGGCGAAGACGCTTCTTTCTGCGCATGATTTGAGTGTCCGGTTCGATCTGACCGGCGGTGTTCTCGGGCGGGTGAACCGCCGGGTGCACGCCGTCGAAGGGATCTCATTCGATATCCAAGCACGCGAAACCTTCTCGCTCGTCGGCGAGTCCGGCTGCGGCAAGTCGACGACGGCGAAGGCGATCGCCGGCCTCGTGCCCTATGAGGGCGATCTGATCCTCGACGGACGCAATATCGGCGGGCTCGACCGTGCGGGCCGGAAGCGGGTACGTCGCGATATCCAGATGATCTTCCAGGACCCGTTCGCCTCGCTCGATTCGCGCATGACGGTCGGCGACCTCGTGCGCGAACCGCTCGATATCCACGATGTCGGCAAGCCGCGGGAGCGGAACGAGCGCGTGGTCGAGCTCTTCGAGCGCGTCGGTCTGACGGCGGATCAGGTGCGCCGCTATCCGCACGAATTTTCCGGCGGCCAGCGCCAGCGCATCTGCATCGCGAGGGCTTTGGCGCTGCGGCCGAAGCTGATCGTCGCCGACGAAAGCGTTTCCGCACTCGACGTCTCGGTTCAGGCGCGCGTGCTCGATCTCCTGAAGGAGTTGCAGGCCGAGTTCGGCATCGCCTATCTGTTCATCTCGCACGACATGGCCGTGGTCGAGACGATCTCCGACCGCGTGGCGGTGATGTATCTCGGGCAGATCGTCGAAATGGGAAGCTGCGCTCAGATCTTCGCCGACCCGCGTCATCCCTATACGCGACGCCTCATCGAGGCCGTTCCGGTTCCCGATCCGAACTACGAGCGCGCGCCTTTCATCCGTATGACGGGCGAGATCCCGACGCCGGTGCGCAAGCTGAACGATCCGCCCGAACGTCTGACCCTGCAGGATGTGGGCGGCGGACATCTCGTGGCCGAGGAGGCGGTGCGTGTGTGATCGGGGGAGGTTGCGAAAAGCGCCTGTCCCTATTTCCCGCCGTCGACGCTGATGATCTGGCCGGAGATCCAGCCGGCGTTTTCGCTTGCGAAGAAAAGCACCATCGCGGCGATGTCTTCGGGCGTGCCGCGGCGTTTCAGCGCGATCGATTCGACGAGGCGGGTCTGTCCTTCGGTGCCCATCGCCTCCCATTGGCGTTCGGTCGCGGGATTGGAGCGCACGAAGCCGGGGGCGACGCTGTTGACCGTGATGCCGAACGCGCCGAGTTCGTGGGCGAGCTGGCGCGTCAGGCCGATCTGGCCGGCCTTCGCGCTCGCATAGGCTTGGATGCCCGTCAGGCTGACCCCGAGGCCGGCGCCGCTCGCGATGTTGACGATGCGCCCGAAGGTTCGCTCCTTCATCGTCGGCGCGACGGCCTGGCTCATGAAGAACGCGCCGTCCAGGTTAACGGCGAAGATCGCCCGCCAGTCGTCCTCGCCGATCTCTTCGATCGGCCGGCCGGTCTGGCCGCGAACGCCGCCGGCATTGTTCACGAGGACGTCGATACGGCCCGTCTTCGCGGCGATGCCGCCGACCGCGGACTGAACGGCGGCCCGATCGCCGACGTCGAGAACATGGGAATGCACGGCGCCGCGCGCCGAGCGCGCCGTCTCTTCGAGCCCGGCCTCGTCGATATCGAAGACGTGAACGTCCGCCCCGCGCTCGGCGAAGGCGTGCGCGATGGCACGGCCGAAGCCGATCGCACCGCCGGTGACGAGTACGGTCCGACCGGAGAAATCGAAATTCATCGCGCGGTTTCCAGATTTTCCAGTTCCGACAGATTCGCAAAATCGAGCGGACGGTCGCCGGTTTCGATCTCGTGGATCATCGCGACCACCCGCTCGGTCAACGGTGTCGGAACACCGTGCGCATGGCCGGTCGAGACGATGGGGCCAAGCTGGGCGTCGACCTCGGTCGCCCGCTTGCGGATCGCGAGGTCGCGCCAGATGCCGGAATGCGACTTTTCCGAGCGCCGGTTGTGCGCCACCATGTCGTCGAAGGAGCGCTCGGTCCTTTCCTTGTCGGCACCGGGTGAAAAGGCGAGCGGATCGAAGCCGTCGAAAGGTTCGGGCTTCACGCCTGCCGCATCGGCGACCGCGCCGACTTCCTGTGCCAGGCGCGTGAGGAGAGGGCGGAAGCGCCGCTCGTCGAGCACGTCGGCGATGCTGTCGTCGGTGAGCGCGGTCGCGAAGAGGAGCGTGCCGTAGACGAGCTTGCCCCAGAGATAGCCCCAGATGTTGTCCGTCAGCACCGCTTTCGGTTCGAAGCGCTGCATCAGGGCGTAAAGGGCGTCGATGCGCGGGCTTGCCGATCCGTCGAGTTCGCCGACGACGACGGCGCCGTGGCCGCTGTAATGCACATGGCCGGGCGCCAGATAGTCCGCGCCGAAATTCACGAAGCAGCCGACGGTCCGCTCGGCGCCGACCGTGTCGGCGATGACCCGTTCGTTGAGCCCGTTCTGGGCCGAGACGACGAAGCCGTCTTCTGCAAGATGCGGTTTCAGGGCGCGAATGGCGGCATTGGTATGATGCGCCTTCACGCAGAGAAAGGTCCGCTCGAACGTGCCCCGAAGCGCTTCGGGCGTGAAGGCGGGCAGACGAACGGTATCGCCGAAGATCGGCCCCTCGATCGTCAGCCCGTGCGCCTCGATCGCCATGACGTGATCGGCCGCGGCGTCGACGAGCACGACCTCTTCGCCCGTGCGGGCGAAGGCGGCCGCGAGCGTCCCGCCGATGGCGCCAGCGCCCCAGATCAGGATCGGGCCGCTCACGACCACGGACCCTCGAGCTGCGCGCGGGTCTCCTCGACGCCGACCGCCCAGAGCGCTTCCATCTCGTCGTCGGACTTTTCGTAATAGCCGCCGAAATTGCCGTCGCCGAGATAGCCGCGCAGCGTGTCGGCACTCATCACGCTCATCCGGGCGAAATCGACCATCGGCTTTTGCTGGGTCGGCTGTTCGATGCCGGCGAGCCGCGTCCAGGGGAAGTTTTCCATCCAGGAGGCGTGCGAGGCGACGGGATCGATCTCCTGCACCTTGGCGAAGGTCTTCGGCGCGTTCCACCAATTGTGCAGCTTCACCGCGACGTCCGGGTTCTCGCCCATCCATTCGAGCGCCAGATTGCCCGCCGGCACGTTTCCGCCATGGCCGTTAACCAGCAGGATGCGGCGGAAGCCGGTGCTCGCCAGCGAATCGAGGATGTCGCGAACGACCGCGAGATAGGTCGCCACGGAAAGCGAGACCGTGCCCGGATAGGCCATGAAGCGCGGCGTCAGCCCGTAGGCCACGGCAGGAAAGACGGGAACGCCGAGCGGTTCGGCCGCGTCCGCCGCGACCTTTTCGGAAAGGATCGAATCGACGGAAAGCGAGAGATTGGCGTGCTGCTCGGTGCTGCCGAGCGGCAGGACGCAGCGATCGTCATGCTTCAGATAGGCCTCGACCTGGCTCCAGTTCATCTCGGCGATCTTCATGAGGCTTCCTTGTCTTCCTGGATGGGTTCGGCCGATCTGCCGATCAGCGGAATGATCTCGCGTTCGACGTCTGCGGCATCGGGTGCGTGGCGGTATTCGAAGACGGTCTTGTCGCCGGAAACATGCGCGACGACCGATTCCGCGCCCGTCGCGTAGATGACGGCGTCCGCCCAGGCGACGATATCGTCGAGGCCCTCGGTCTCGATGGTGACGCCGCGTACCGTTTCGAGGTGGGGCGCAAAACGACGAACGCCCGCCGTCATGATCGGTAGGAAATCGGCGAAGCGCGAGACCGCGGCAATGCGGTGATTGGAATCGAGCGAGGCGAGGGCACGCCGCGTTTCCTCGGACGGAATGAAGCTTACCGCCGCCACCCGGGTACCCGGTACGAGGGCGGCGACCTCCCGGCGGCGATTGGCGAAGGTGACGACGAGGTCGGCCGCCTTGGCTCGCATCAGCTTTTCCGCGTCGCGCTCGATTTCGGCGACGGTCATCGGCTCGACAGTCGCCGCCCGGCCGACCTGTTCGCCGAGACGGCGGGCGTAGCTCGCCGTCGCAGCCGGGAAGAGCCCGACGAGCGCGATGCGGAAGCGCCGGCCGACGCGTTCGCGATAGACGGCGCTCGCGTGGACGAGGGCGACGAGTTCGCTCGCGCCGAGCCCCATCGCCTCGCCGGCGTCGACGAGGTCGTTGATCTGGTGGTGGAGCTTCGCACCGCCTTGACGCATGGCGCCTCGCGAGGTGGAACCGCTGTGGCTGACGAAGGAGCCCGCACCCGGCCGCGTTTCGATCAGGCCGGCACGCTTGAGATCGGTATAAACCTGGCTCACCGTCATGGGCGCCACGCCGACCGTTTCGGAAAGCTCGCGCACGGAGGGCAGGGCCGCTCCGGGCATCAGCTCGCCGCATGCGATGCCGTACTCGATCAGGCCCTGTAGCTGCGTGCGCAGGCCGACCGGAAGCGTACGGTCGACGAAGAACTCCATGTCACCCCTCAAGCGTTCTAGTCCTGTAATACGCATAGGACGCTGCTGGAGACCTTAGCAAGGGCGTTTCCACACTTTCGCACAGACTAAGGCGTTGACAAGGTGGCGGGGCCATGGAAGCGTACTGAAAAAGTAGAACGCTTTCAGATCGAAGGGGAACTTCATGAAGCGCATTCTGGCTGCCGCGCTGACGGCAACATTCCTTTTCAGTTCGGCTCTTCCGTCGCTCGCGATCGAACGGGGCGGCACCATGACCTATGGTCGCTACGCCGACAGCCTTTTCCTCGATCCGGTCCTCAACGACGCCAATGTCGACATCTGGATCCTGACCAATCTCTACGACACGTTGATCCTGCCGACCGACGACGGCAAGGGGCTGAAGCCCGGACTGGCGACGAAATGGAACGTTTCCGAGGACGGCAAGACCGTCACGCTCACATTGCGGCAAGGCGCCGAGTTCTCCGACGGCTCGCCAATCACGCAGGAAGACGTGAAGTGGTCTCTCGACCGGGCGAAGAACCCGGATAACGGCATCTGGAACTTCCTGGTTCAGTCCATCGACACGGTCGAGGCGAAGGGCGACGACCAGATCGTCCTGCATCTGAAGCATCCCGATCCGGCGATCCTGGCGGCATTGACCGTCTTCAATACCGCGATCATGCCGAAGAAGGCCTTCGAGGCCTCGGACGGCAAGACGATGCGCGAAAAGGCCGAGAACTTCGCCCAGCACATGGTCGGCTCCGGGCCGTTCGTCCTGAAGTCGTGGGATCGCGGCTCGACCATGAAGCTCGTCAAGAACGAGCATTACTGGGCCAAGGGCGAAGACGGAAAGCCGCTGCCCTATCTCGACGGCGTCACCTTCGAGGTCCTCCCCGACGACGCGACGCGCATCCTGAAGCTGAAGTCGGGCGAACTCGACGGCGCGGAGCTCATTCCCTATTCCCGCGTCAAGGAGCTTCAGGACGCTCCAAACGTCGACATGAAGCTTTTCCCCTCGACGCGCGTCGCCGACATCATCATGAACGTGCGCCAGAAGGTGAACGGCAAGGACAACCCGATCTCCAAGCCGAAGGTTCGCCAGGCGCTGAATTACGCGGCCAACAAGAAGGCCATCATTCAGGTGGTCACGAACGGCGTCGGCTCGCCGATGAGTTCCTACATGTCCTCGGCGACGCCGCTGCATACCGGCGACGGCAAGGCCGTCTACCCCTACGATCTCGACAAGGCGAAGTCGCTGATGAAGGAAGCCGGTTATCCCGACGGTTTCAAGACTTCGATCCTCGTGCTCGCCGGCAGCCAGGATGAGATCGGCACGGCCACCGCGCTGCAACAGATGTGGAGCCAGATCGGCGTGAAGCTCGACATCCAGCAGGTCGACAACGCCTCGCGCACCCAGAAATACCGCGACGGCAACTTCCAGATGCGCGCCGGTGCCTGGACCGACGACATCGCGGATCCGAACGAGATCACCTCGTACTACGTCTATTCGCCGAACATCGACGCCGTGCACAGCGGCTGGAAGAGCGACGAGGCGAACAAGCTCTACGAGGCGTCCCAGCAGGAACTCGATCACGACAAGCGGGCCGAGCAGTACAAGCGTATTCAGGAGATCTACAACTCCTCGGGTCCGACGATCTCGCTCTACGAATCGCCCTATCCGGTGGCGCTTTCACCGAAGGTGCACGGCTACGTGCAGATCCCGCTCGGCAACAACATCTTCCGCTCGGCTTGGCTCGATCAATAAACGAGCTTCAGCGATAGCGGGGACACGGCGGCTCATTCCGGCGCCCGTGTTTCCGCTTAACGGGTCGGCCGCAAGGGACCGGCCGGCTTCAGAACATCGAGACGCCTGATCCCCGTGTCCTTCGCCAGCTTCATCTTCCGCCGCGTCCTGCAGATGATCCCGACGATCGTCTTCATCCTCGTCGTGACGTTCGTGCTCGTCCGGCTCCTGCCGGGGGATCCGGCAAGCGCCATCCTCGGCGACCGGGCACGCGACGCGGATGTCGCGCGCATCAACGCACGGCTCGGCCTCGATCAGCCGATCTTCGTGCAGTTCCTCTATTTCGTGCGGAACGTGTTTACCGGCGATCTCGGCAATTCGATCTCGCTCAAGGTGCCGGTCGCCCGCCTCATCGCGGAAAGGCTGCCGGTCACGCTGCTTCTGACGGCCATGGCGGCGGTGATCGCGCTCGTCATGGCGGTGCCGCTCGCCTTCGTCTCGGCGCTGAGACGCGGACGGGCCTCGGACGTCGTCGTGCGCGGGGCGTTCCAGGTGGGTCTGTCGATGCCAGTCTTCTATGTCGGGCTCGTGCTTCTGATCGTCTTTTCCGCCAACCTCCACTGGTTTCCCGTCGGGGGCTACGGCGACGGGTTCTTCGCCCATCTCTACCATCTGTTCCTGCCGGCGCTGACGCTGGCGCTGAGCCTCTCGGCGATCCTGATGCGCAATCTCAGGGCCGCCGTCATCGGCGTGGTCGGGGCGGAATACGTCGATTTCGCCCGCGCCAAAGGGCTGCGCTCGCGCCTCGTGCTGACCCGCCACGTGTTGCGCAACGCGCTGATCTCGACGGTGGCACTCTTCGGCCTGCAAATCGGCGTGCTGCTTTCGGGCGCCGTCGTCACCGAGACGGTCTTCGCCATTCCGGGCGCCGGCCGGCTGATGATCGACAGCATCTACGGCCGCGACTATCCGGTGATCCAGGGGCTGACCATCGCGCTCGCCGTCGTCGTTTCGCTGATCTTCCTCGCGACCGACATCGTGCAGGCGTGGCTCGACCCGAGGGTGGCGCGATGAAGGTCGTGACGGGACAAAGGCCGCGCATGCATCGCGTTCTGTTCGATCTTCCCGCGACGATGATCATTGGCGGGATCATCCTGTTCGCAAGCTTCGTGCTCGCCTTCTTCCCGAGCCTCTTCGCACCCTACGACCCGAACGCCTTCGACTACGGCGCGCTCCTGCATGCGCCGACGCTCGCCCATCCCTTCGGCACGGACAATTACGGCCGCGACATGCTTTCGCGCGTCATCCACGCCTATACGATCGACATGCAGATCGCCGTCTTCGCGACCATCGTTCCGGTCATCGTCGGCACCCTGATCGGCGCCGTCGTCGGCTATGCCGGCGGGTTGACGGAAGCCTTCTTCGGGCGGGTGGTCGACGCCATCATCACCTTTCCCTTCCTCGTGCTGGTGATCGCGATCGTCTCCGTGCTCGGACCGGGGCTCATCAACATGTACATCGCCGTCGGCATCATCGACTGGGTGTTCTACGGCCGGCTGACGGCCGCCGAGATCAAGGTGCAGAAGCGCCTCGACTACGCCGATGCCGGCCGCGTCATGGGCTATCGGCCGAGCCGCGTCGTCTTCCGTCACCTCCTGCCGAACGCGATGACGCCCGCGCTCGTCTACTGGATGACGGACATGGCGCTCGCCATCCTGCTCGGCTCGAGCCTCGGCTATCTCGGCCTCGGCGCGCAGCCGCCGGCGGCCGAATGGGGCGTGCTCATCGCCGACGGCAAGAACTTCATGACGACCGCCTGGTGGATCTCGATCTTTCCGGGCCTCGCCATCGTCATCACCGGCCTCGGCTTCAGCCTTTTCGGCGACGGCCTTGCCGAATTCCTGAGGACGCGGCGATGAGCGCGAAGACCGACGGCCTGCACGTACGGGGGCTCTGCGCGACCTTCGAGACCCCGCGCGGTCCGGCACGCGCCGTCGACGGCGTCGATCTCGACATCGCGCCGGGAGAGGTTTTCGGCCTCGTCGGCGAGTCCGGCTCGGGCAAGAGCGTGACGCTGCGTGCGCTGATGCGCCTCGTTCATCCGCCCGGCCGGGTGGAAGGCAACGTCGCGTGGCAGGGGCGCGATCTGATGGCGATGAAGCCGGAGGAACTGCGGCGTATGCGCGGCGGCGAGATCGCGATGATCTTTCAGGAACCGATGACGGCACTCAATCCCGTGCTGCCGGTGCGCGTGCAGATCGAGGAGAACCTGCGCGCCCATACGGACATGAACCGGCGCGAGCGGCGGGCGCGTGCGCTCGAACTGCTCGACATCGTCGGCATTCCCGCCGCGGCACGTCGGCTCGACGAGTATCCGCACCAGTTTTCCGGCGGCATGCGCCAGCGTGTGATGATCGCCATCGCGCTCGCGAGCTCGCCGAAGCTGCTTCTCGCCGACGAGCCGACGACGGCGCTCGACGTGACGATCCAGGACCAGATCCTGAAGCTGCTGCTCGACCTGCGCGACGAGTTTTCGATGAGCGTCGTCTTCGTGACGCACGATCTCGGCGTCGTCGCGTCGCTGTGCGATCGAATGGCGGTGATGTATGCCGGGCGCATCGTCGAGACGGGAACGGTGTCGGAGGTCTTCGCCACGCCGCACCATCCCTATACGCGCGGGCTGCTCGGTTCCGTGCCGCATGGTGGGGCCGAGCGAACCATGCTCGCCTCGATCGAGGGAACGCCGCCGGGCCTCGCGAGCTTGCCGGCGGGCTGTGCGTTCCATCCGCGCTGCGAATTCGCGACCGACGAATGCCGGCGGGAGCGACCGGCGCTCGAACCCTTCGCGCCGGGCCGATCGGTCGCCTGTTTCCATCACGAACGCGTGGCGCGCGCCGAGGAGCTGGCATGAGCGACGACGGCTCGCTGATTTCCGTTCGCCAGGTCTCCAAGCACTTCGACGCCGGCCAGTCGATCCTGAGCCGGCTCGCCGGCGAGCCGCGTGCGGCCGTCCACGCGCTGAACGGGATCGATCTCGATATTACCCGCGGCGAGACGCTCGGCGTCGTCGGCGAATCAGGCTGCGGAAAGTCGACGCTCGCGCGCTGCCTCGTGCGCCTGCACGATCCCGACGAGGGGACGATCCTCTTCGAAAACCGGGACATCGGCCACCTGAAGGGCGGCGCGCGGCGGGCGTTCAACCGTCGCGTCCAGATGATCTTTCAGGACCCTTACAGTTCGCTCAATCCGCGCCTGACCGTGCGCCGTATGCTGAGCGAGGCGCTCACCGTCCACCGCATGCGCCCGCGCGGCGAGATCGACGGGCGCATTGCCGAACTGCTCGACCTCGTCCGCCTGCCGTCCGACGCGGCCGAACGCTACCCGCACGAATTCTCCGGCGGCCAGCGTCAGCGCATCGGCATCGCCCGCGCGCTCGCGCTCGAACCCGATGTGCTCGTCGCCGACGAACTCGTCTCGGCGCTCGACGTCTCGGTGCAGGCCCAGGTCATCAACCTTCTGCTGACGCTGCAGGAAGAGCTTTCGCTGACGGTCGTCTTCGTCGCGCACGACCTTCGGCTGGTGCGCCACATCTCGCACCGCGTGGCGGTGATGTATCTCGGCCGGATCGTCGAGATCGCTCCGACGGAAGCGCTCTTTTCGACGCCGCGCCATCCCTATTCGAAGGCGCTGCTCGACGCCGCACCCGACCTCGACCCGGCGAAGCGAACCCGCGTAGCGGCCGCGCGCGGCGAACTGCCGAGCCCGCTCGACATTCCGCCGGGTTGCCCCTTCAACACGCGTTGCCCGTATGCCTTCGATCGCTGCTTCACCGAACGGCCGACGCTCGATCCGCGCGCACCCGGCCATCGCGCGGCGTGCCACCTGACCGAGTTCGCCGGCGGGCTGCCCGAACAGTCGAACGAAGCCGTCGCCGAACGGCAAAAGGAGGAAAACCGGGCATGAGCTTCGCCGACTTCGAAACCGGGATCGCCCGCTTCAACGACGTTCTTTGCACGCTGAACGTGCTCGCCTGGGACTCGCGCACGATGATGCCGGCGGGGGGCATCGAAGGCCGCAGCCACCAGATCGCGACGCTGACCGGCATTGCCCGGGACATGGCGACCGGCGAGGCGATGGCCCGCGCGATCGAGAGCGCCCGAACGGAACTCGAAGGTGTGGGACCGGACGATCTTCGCCTTCGCGCGGTGGAGACGGCGGCCGCCGGCATCGCGCAGCTTTCCCGGCTGCCTGCCGACCTCGTGCGCGAAAGCGCGGAACTCAAGACCCGGGCGCAGGCGGCGTGGGTCGAGGCGCGTGCGGCCGACGATTTCGCGGCCTTTGCGCCATGGCTGGAGCGTACCGTCGCGATGCAGCGCACGATCGCCGAGGCGCTCGGTTATGATTCGCATCCCTACGATCCGCTCGTGGCCATGTACGAACCGGACATGAGCTGGGAACGGCTTCGCACGCTCTTTTCCGGCTTGAGGAAGGAACTCGCGCCCCTGCTCGAAGCCGCACGCAACGACCCGCCGGCGCGAACGGACGTTCTGGAACGGCGTTTTCCGATCGATCGTCAGAAGGCCTTCTCGCGCGAGATCGCGGCCCGCTTCGGCTACGATTTCGAACGCGGGCGGCTCGACGATACGGCGCATCCCTTCGAGATCTCGTTCACCCGCGGCGACGTGCGCATCACCGGCCGGTTCCGCGAGACCTGGCTTCCGGGCGGCCTTTTCGCCGTGTGGCACGAGGTCGGCCACGGCACTTACGAACAGGGGATCGACCCGGCCTTCACACGCTCGGCGTTCGCCTGCGACTTCCTCAATCTCTACGCCGTCGGCGGCGCGAGCTTCGGCACGCACGAATCGCAGTCGCGGCTGTGGGAAAACCGGGTCGCGCGGTCGCATCGCTTCTGGGAACTCAACTATGATGCGCTGCGGTCGACCTTTTCCGACGAACTCGCCGACGTTTCCCTCGACGATTTCTGGCGTGCCGTGAACGCGCCGCGCCCGAACCTCATCCGGGTCGAGGCGGACGAGCTGACCTACGATTTCCACATCATGCTGCGTGCGGAGATCGAGGCGGGGCTGATGGCAGGCGAGATCGCGGTTGCGGACCTGCCGGCCATCTGGGCGGAGCGCATGCGTACCGATCTCGGCGTCGAGGTGCCGAACGATGCGGACGGCGTTCTGCAGGACGTACACTGGTCGTCCGGCATGATCGGCTCGTTCCCGACCTACACGATCGGCAACATCATGAGCGCGCAATTCTTCCGTGCCGCCGCTGCGAACGCGAATGTGGCCGACGGGCTCGAAACGGGCGATTACGCACCGTTGCGGGCATGGCTTCGGGAAAATGTCCACCGCCACGGCCGCTCCCGCTCGCCCAACGCCCTGCTCGAAGCGGCGACCGGACAATCCCTATCGACCGAGGCCTATATCGGCGAACTCGAGGACAAGGTTGCCCGGCTGACGGCATAGGGGTGAGCGGCTGTACGCGTCGGGCTGGGCGGAGGAACTCTAGATGTGAGCTTTCATTAGGTTGTCCATCCGGTCCGGACCGGGGATGCTGAGGTTGTGAGACTTCAGAGTCCAGGGAGGGACCGGAT
>NZ_VHLH01000011.1 GCF_006516965.1 Pararhizobium mangrovi
TCATCCGGTCCCTCCCTGGACTCTGAAGTCTCACAACCTCAGCATCCCCGGTCCGGACCGGATGGACAACCTAATGAAAGCTCACAGCTAGGTGCAGGTCGAAGCCCTTCAACGAACGATCGAGGTTCACGGTCATGAAAGCCGTCCACGTCCCATCCAATGCTAGTCTGGAAACGCTTTCCGTCGTCGAGGTCGAGGATCCCGGCAAGCCCGGTCCGGGAGAGATCCGCGTGCGCATCGAGGCGAGTTCGCTCAATTTCCACGACTACGGCATTGTTTCGGGTCGTGCCCCGACGAAGGAAGGCCGCATTCCGATGGCCGACGGAGCCGGCGTCGTCGAGGAAGTCGGCGCGGACGTAAGCGCCTTCGTGCCCGGCGATCACGTCGTGTCGACCTTCTTCCCGACCTGGCTCGACGGCGCGCCCTTCATCTCCGATTTTTCGACCACGCCCGGCGACGGCGTCGACGGCTACGCCGTGGAGACCGTCGTGCGGCCGCAGACGTGGTTCACCCATGCGCCGGACGACTTCTCGCATGCCGAAGCAGCCACCTTGACGACGGCGGGGCTGACAGCCTGGCGCGCGCTCGTCGTCGACGGCGCCATCAAGGCCGGCGACAGCGTACTTACGCTCGGCACCGGCGGCGTGTCGGTCTTCGCGCTCCAGTTCGCCAAGGCCATGGGCGCAAGCGTCGTCGCGACTTCGTCCTCGGACGAGAAGCTCGAACGCATGCGCGCGCTCGGCGCCGACCACACGATCAACTACAAGACGACGCCCGAATGGGGCAAAACCGTCTGGGACCTGACGGAAGGCCGCGGCGTCGACCATATCATCGAGGTGGGCGGACCGGGAACGCTGCCGCAATCGATCGATGCCGTGGCGATCGGCGGCCACATCGCGTTGATCGGCGTGCTGACGGGCCTTGCAGGCGACATCCCGACCAGAAAGCTGATGACCAAGCAGGCGTCGCTTCGCGGCCTCATCGTCGGCAGCCGCCGGCACCAGATGGAGATGGTTCGCGCGCTGGAGACGATCGATGTGCGCCCGGTCATCGATTCGTGCTTCGGGCTAGACCGGATCGCCGACGCGTTCCGCCACGAGGAAGCCGGCGCGCATTTTGGCAAGATCGTTCTCGAACTCTAGAACCTTCCGGGTTCCGGCGCATCGAGGCGAAGCGGACCGGCGTCAGTTCTTGCCGCCGGTTTCGCCGCCCTCATCTTCCAGCGGCCGTTTAGGCCAGCCCGTGAAGCGGTTCACCGCGGCAAAATAGCCGGAATACGGAAGGAACTGCAGCATCTTCAGGAAGCCGGTGAACCGGCGCGGGAAGCTGATCTCGAAACTCTTCGAGCCGATCCCCTTGACGATGCGCCGGGCCGCGTCCTCGGGCTGCATTAGGGCCGGCATCTTGAAGTCGTTGTCGGCCGTTGCCGGCGTATCGACGAAGCCCGGATTGACGACCTGAATGCGAATGCCGAGCTTGTCGAGGTCGAATTTCAGGCTTTCCGCCATGTTGATGAGCGCGGCCTTGCTGGCACCGTAGGCAGCACTCGTCGGCAGGCCGCCGTAACCCGTCACCGAAGCGACGAGGACGATCTGCCCTCGCTCGGCGCGCCGCATCGCTTCGACCGACGGCAGAAGACCGCGCACCGAACCGCCGAGATTGACCGAGAAGGTCTTGTCGAAATCCTCGAGCTTCATCGTTTCGGCGTGCACCGGCTCGTAGGCGCCGGCGTTCAGCACCACGAGCGACAAGCCGCCATGGTCGCGTGCGATGGTCTCAACGATCGTCACCATCGCGTCCGCATCCGTCGCGTCGCCCGGCATGGGAACGATGCGCCCGGCAAGCCCCTGCGCGTCGACGGCCAACGCCTGCAACGCTTCGCCGCGACGCGCCGTGACGCATACGGTGAAGCCCTTCTCCGCCAATTGCAGCGCCAGCGAGCGGCCTATACCGGAACTTGCGCCGGTAACCCAGGCGGCTCCATCTTCGGGACGGGCGATATACGGCTTCATGGTTTCTCCGGGAGATGGCGGCGGGACGTCCGGTTGAAATGGCGCGAAGCCCGGCGAGGTCCAGTGACCTTCCATCTTTCAAAGCGCCGTCGCGGCCCTAATCTTACGCGGCATGCCGGCAAGGCGGGGCGGTTGCCGCGTTTCCCGCCGCGCTGCGCGTCTGCCGCCGGATCGATCGCGCTCGTTGCGCGTTGGCGCAGGGAGAGCCGGCACCGGCGCGGCCTTGCCTGTTGCCCGGCGCCTTCATACTCTGGCGGCGAAAAAGAGGTTCAAGCATGAATACTGTCTCCTCCGTCCTCGACACCATCGGCAACACACCGCTGATTCCCCTCAAACGCGCCTCCGAGGAAACCGGCTGCACCATCCTCGGCAAGGCCGAATTCCTCAATCCCGGCCAGTCGGTGAAGGATCGCGCCGCGTACTACATCATCCGCGAGGCCGAGAAGCGCAACGCGCTCCAGCCCGGCGGCACGGTGGTCGAAGGGACGGCGGGCAATACGGGAATCGGGCTTGCCCTCGTCGGCTCCGCGCTCGGCTATCGCACGGTGATCGTCATCCCCGAAACGCAAAGCCAGGAGAAGAAGGACGCGCTGCGCCTGTTCGGCGCCGAACTGATCGAGGTTCCTGCCGTCCCCTACCGCAACCCGAACAACTACGTGAAGGTTTCCGGCCGGCTGGCCGAGCAGCTTGCCAAGAGCGAGGAAAACGGGGCGATCTGGGCCAACCAGTTCGACAATACCGCCAATCGGCAAGCGCACATCGAGACGACCGGCACGGAAATCTGGCAACAGACCGAAGGCGAGGTCGACGGTTTCATCTGCGCGGTCGGCAGCGGTGGAACGCTCGCCGGCGTCGCGCAGGCACTGCGCGCGCGCAAGCGCGACATGAAGATCGGCCTTGCCGATCCTGAAGGCGCAGCGCTTTATTCCTACTATACCTCCGGCGAGTTCGCCTCCGAGGGAAGCTCCATTACCGAAGGGATCGGCCAGGGACGGATCACGGCCAATCTCGAAGGGTTCGAGCCGGACATGGCCTACCGCATCCCGGATTCGGAAGCCGTGCCCATCGTCTTCGATCTCATCCGCGAAGAGGGTCTGTGCCTCGGCGGATCGTCGGCGATCAACATTGCCGGCGCGATGCGCATGGCGCGCGAAATGGGACCGGGGCATACGATCGTGACGGTGCTTTGCGACTACGGCAATCGCTACCAGACCAAGCTCTTCAATCCGGAATTCCTTCGTTCGAAAGGCCTGCCGGTGCCCGAATGGATCGATCGCAAGCCCGAAATCGACGTGCCGTTCGAAAAAAGCGAAGCCTGAAATGACACGGGCAAGTCGCCTCCCATCGCATACGGACGGTCTCTTCGACGCTGAAGGCGCGACGTTTGGAGGCGCGGCGAGCACCATGGCGGGAGGTCTACGGTGACCGACGGATCGCACAGGCAGGCGACGGTGACGTTCCTTGAGATGCGTCAGCCTTCGTCCGTGCGGTTTGCGCGGCCCATCAATACCCATGCGGCGATGCTGCGGGTGCACGACATTCCGCTGCACTTCTATCGTTATCTGCAGTTCCGTGTCGGCAAGCCGTGGCATTGGGTCTATCGCCTGCGCATGGACGACGAGACCCTTTCGGCGATCGTCCACAGCGAAGAGACGCAGATCCACGTGCTCTATGTCGACGGCGCGCCGTCCGGCTTCTTCGAACTGCACGTCGAGGACGAGACGGTCGACCTTGCCTATTTCGGGCTGATGCCGCACGTGCACGGCCGCGGGCTCGGCAAGTGGTTTCTCGGCCAGGCGGTCGAGACGGCATGGACGCTGGAGCCGGAACGCGTGACGGTGAACACCAACACGCTCGATCACCACATTGCGCTGCCGCTCTACCAGCGCGTCGGCTTTACGCCGATCGGCCAGACGGAAGCGTCGATCGATCCCCTTACCGACGACGACTACATTCGCCTCGCTCACCTCGATTGAACTCGCGTAGACGAAAAGCGAAAGGCCCCGGTCGAAAACCGGGGCCTTTCGTAAACGTAACGATGTTCCGGCGGCTCAGCCGGCCGCCGTGCTCGCCCTTTCGTCGTCGTCCTCTTCGGCCATCAGCTCTTCCTTGCTGACGGTCTCGTCCGTGACGTCGATTTCACCCAGCAGATGGTCGACCGTCTTCTCCTCGAAGATCGGGGCGCGAAGCGAGGCGATGGCACCCGGGTTCTGCTGGAAATACTGGTAGATCTGCTGTTCCTGACCCGGGAACTGCTGGAGCTGCTGCTGCAACGCCTGCTGCATCTCCTGCTCGCTCACCTCGACGCCGGCCTTCTCGCCGACCTCGGAAAGCACGAGACCGAGCCGCACGCGCCGCTCGGCGAGCTTGCGATACTCCGCGCGCGCTTCCTCCTCGGTCGTTTCCTCGTCCTCGAAGGTCTTGCCGGCCTGCTCGAGATCCGTGTTCACCTGCCGCCAGATGTTCTGGAACTCGGCCTCGACAAGCGTCTCGGGCACGTCGAACCGGTACATCTCGTCGAGTTGGTCGAGGATCTGCCGTTTGACCTTCTGACGCGTCATCTGGCCGTACTGGCTCTCGATCTGGCCGCGCACGAGTTCGCGTAGCTTGTCGAGCGATTCCACGCCGAGCTTCGTTGCGAGTTCATCGTCGATCTCCGCTTCCGGCGCGCTCGCCACGTCCTTTACCGTCACGTCGAAGACGGCTTCCTTGCCCGCAAGCGAGGCCTCGCCGTAATCTTCGGGGAAGGTCACGGTCACCCGCTTCTCGTCGCCGGCCTTCACGCCTTCGAGCTGATCCTCGAAGCCCGGAATGAAGGTGCCGGAGCCGAGAACGAGTTCGTGGTTCTCCGCGCTGCCGCCTTCGAAGGGTTCACTGTCGATCTTGCCGACGAAATCCATCGTCACGCGGTCGCCCTTTTCGGCGGCGCCTTCCTTCGTTTCGAAAGCACGCGTGTTGTCGGCGATGCGGCGGATCTGCTCGTCGACCTCTTCCTGCGGAATCTCGACGACCTGGCGGGTCACCTTGACCTCGCTCATGTCCTTGAGCTCGATCGGCGGAATGACTTCGTAGGCGAGCGAGAACTCGAAATCCTTATTGGCGTCGAGGATCTCGTTTGCCTCGGACTCGTCCTCTGTCATGTTGACTTCGGGCTGGGTCGCCGCCTTCTCGCCGCGTTCGGAAAGAATTTCGTTTGGCTTGTCGCGCACGAGCTCGTTGACGAGTTCGGCCATGATCGACTTGCCGTACATCTTCTTCAGGTGCGACATCGGCACCTTGCCCGGCCGAAAGCCGTTGATCCGCACGCGGTCCTTGGTCTCCGCCAAGCGTTCGTTGCGTCGGGCTTCCATATCCGAAGCGGGGATCACGACCTTGATCTCGCGCTTCAGGCCCTCGGACAGGGTTTCTGTGACCTGCATGTTCACACCTTCATCTGGTCGCCGCGGCACGCGCCTTCGGTTCTCGCCGAAGGGCGCCGCGCTAAAAATCGATTGCCGGAATCGGCGGCACCGGACCGACGGCCGACATAGCCGGGCCGGCTGGTGCGGGTGGAGGGATTTGAACCCCCACGCCTCTCGGCGCTTGGACCTAAACCAAGTGCGTCTACCAGTTCCGCCACACCCGCCTGGGAAGCGCTCGCAGAATTATCTGCATACGCCATCCCGAGCGCGGCGCCTCTATAACACCCGTTTTTTCGCGATCAAAGGAAAAATGCCCGCGATTTCGCCTATGGCAACGCCACAGGCGGGCGCATCCGTCGCGAAGACCGTCGACCACCATCATCGGCTGCCCACGAAATGCTCCGCCGGCCCTTGCAAAACTCGCATGGCTCGCATGAATTTATTGCACTGCACAATCGCGTCGACATCGTCTATTTATCGGTCGTCGCAACGCGGAAGCGAAGCGATGGTGCGGCGCAGGGGTTTCGATCCGATGCAGCCACACGGAAATTCTGGAATTCGTGCGGACAACTTCCTCCTCCCATTGCCCGCACGATGTGACCGTCGATCCTCCTCCTCCCGATCGTCGGTCGTGAAAATGGCGCTCGCTGGACCTCCTCCCCCAGCGAGCGCTATTTTTTTGCGCTGATCCCTCCTCTTCCGTCGATCACCGTCCGGGCAACCGTATGGCCGCGTACGCATGCCATCCGCCACGGACCTGCAGGCAAAGCATATCTCCCCTGCAGACTTTGCGGTGCACAAATTCGTGCAAAATGCCTATTTCGTGGGCGGTTCCGAATTGGAACGGCCACCGCCCATTGGCAGGTGGTCCGATGGATCGAACAACGAAAAGGACAGGATCATGAGCCTGAAGAAGAGCTTCCGCGAATGGCGCCGCTACCGCGAGACCGTCACCATGCTTTCGCGTATGAGCGACCACGAACTGCGCGACATCGGCGTCCAGCGCGGTGAGATCGTCTCCGTCGCCCGCCACGGCCTCGGCTGAGCGATGACGGTCCCTTGGCCGGTCGTCTCGACCGGGTCCGCAGGCACCTTCCAATAGACCTGCCGATCGACGCGATCGGCAGGTTTTTTCTTCCGCTTTTCACCACATGCAAGCCTGCCATGAGCGTCACGCAGATAACGGCCGTAAAAGGGCGTTGTCATGCATGGCGCGAATACCCATCGTGAAGTTTTTGCGCTGCACAAGACGGCGTCGATCACCTATCTTCCGGGTCAGAAAACAACGAACAAGAACGCCGGCACAAATCGACCGGCACCAACCGGAATATCGATGGAGAAAGCAATGAGCATCAAGAAGAGCTACAGCACCTGGCGCAAGTATCGGCAGACGGTCGACGAGCTGAACCGCATGAGCGACCGCGAACTGACCGACCTCGGCATCGGCCGCGCCGATATCCGCACCGTCGCCCGCCAGGCTTCGCGCTGAACCACATAATCTAGGCGCCGCATGCGTTCCCTCCTTCGCATGATCGGCGCCACCTGTCCTGCCATTCCAGCCGGCACCACTACCGCCCCTCGCGTCCCGCACGCGTGGGGCGGTTGCGTTTGGGGGCGCCTCCACGATAGGCATGAATGGCTCGATGTCGCGAAATGCATGATCGCTGACGCATTCGGAGGACCTTTGTCGAGCGGCTGGCGTCGCACTGATCAACGCCGAAAAAATGAGCGATTTCAGTATTTTTTGCATATCAGATAAGCAAAAAAGACATTTTTCCTGATGGAACTCGAAGCGTAGTTCGCAAACAAGACCCGAACTGATCACGCGGGTCGAAACCCGAGGCCCACAGGTATTAGTGCCATGAAGTTCGCACGCAGGTTCCGCAACTGGTTGTCCGTACGCCGTACGGCCAGCCAGCTCGACAAGCTTTCCAATCAGGTTCTCGATGACATCGGGTTGACACGTTACGACGTGCATATGATCGGTCACCGCCACATCTGATCCGACGAAGGGTTCGCACGGATCACAGCGATCCGCCCGACCTTCGCGCATGCCCGGCCGGCGTCGAACCATCGACGCCGGCCTTTTCGCGTCCCGCGTGGTCCGACGAGCCATCTGCGGAACCATCCCGACGCCTTGGTGGAGAACCGTCGGCGTGGTAGGGAAACGGCTCCCCAAGCACCGGGTAAGGAACAGGCACGATGCGACCCATTCACGTGATCGGCGGGGGCCTTGCCGGCTCCGAAGCCGCCTGGCAGATCGCAAAGGCCGGCGTTCCGGTCGTCCTCCACGAGATGCGGCCCGAGCGCGCGACGGATGCGCACCACACTGACGGGCTGGCGGAACTCGTCTGCTCGAATTCTTTCCGCTCCGACGATGCGGATACGAATGCCGTCGGCCTGCTGCACGCGGAAATGCGGCTTGCCGGTTCGCTGATCCTGCACGAGGCGGACGCCCACCAGGTTCCGGCCGGCGGCGCGCTCGCCGTGGATCGCGAAGGATTTTCGCAAGGGGTCACGCGCGCGATCGAGGCCAATCCCCTGATTACGGTCGAGTGCGGCGAGGTGCCGGGCCTGCCGCCCGAGGATTGGGATCAGGCGATCATCGCGACCGGCCCGCTTACCGCGCCCGCGCTCGCCGAGGCGATCCGCGCGGAAACCGGGGAGGATGCGCTTGCCTTCTTCGACGCCATCGCGCCGATCGTCCATACCGAAACCATCGACATGGACGTGTGCTGGCACCAGTCGCGTTACGACAAGGTCGGTCCCGGCGGCACGGGCAAGGACTACATCAACTGCCCGATGAACAGGGAAGAATACGAAGCCTTCGTTCAGGCACTGGTCGATGGCGACAAGACGGTCTTCAAGGAATGGGAACACGTTCCCTATTTCGACGGCTGCCTGCCGATCGAGGTCATGGCCGAGCGCGGACCGGAGACGCTGCGCCACGGACCGATGAAGCCGATGGGCCTGACCAACGCGCACAAGCCGGACGAAAAGCCCTATGCCGTCGTCCAGCTGCGCCAGGATAACGCGCTCGGAACGCTCTACAATCTCGTCGGCTTCCAGACGAAGCTGAAATACGGGGCACAGAAGGCGATCTTCCAGATGATCCCGGGTCTGGCGAATGCGGAGTTCGCGCGCCTCGGCGGGCTGCACCGCAACACCTACATCAATTCGCCTGCCCTGCTCGACCCGTCGCTGATGCTGAAATCACGGCCCGGCCTGCGTTTCGCCGGCCAGATCACCGGGTGCGAGGGCTATGTCGAGAGCGCGGCGATCGGCCTTCTCGCCGGACGCTTCGCCGCTGCGGAACGGCTCGGCGAGAACGCCGAACGGCCGCCGGCAACGACAGCACTCGGCGCCTTGATCGGCCACATCACCGGCGGCCACATCCTGTCCGACAGCGAGCCCGGCCGACGTTCGTTCCAGCCGATGAACGTTAATTTCGGCCTGTTCCCGCCGCTCGAGCCCGGCGCTCTTCAAAAGCCCGAAGGCGCTGGGCGATGGCGCGGAAAGGACAAGGCGTTGGCCAAGAAGCGCGCCGTCACCACGCGTGCACTTGCGGATTGCCGCGCATGGCTCGAAGGCACGATGGCCGCGGCCGTCGCCGCCGAATAGACGCTTTATCGGTAGAACACGGCGTCGGCGACTTTCCGGGATCGAGGCGTTTCAGTTCGCTTGGGGCGGCGTATCGCTCTGCTCGCGCTCGCCCATCGAAGGCAGCGCACCGAAGGATGGCTGCTTCAGCTCAAAGCCCTTGCCTTCGGACGTACCGAGCGGGCCGATGTCGAGGGGTGCATCGGTGCCCTGGTCGCGGTTGGGCGTTTCGCCCGATGACGGTTCCGGTCTCTCCGCGGCCTCGGCAGCTCCGCGCGCCGCCTCGCTCTCCCGTTCCTTGCGGATACGGATCGCCTCACGCTCGGACGCTTCGGCATCGAGAAGCGCGATCTCGCGGCGCAGGCGCTGTTTCTCGAGGACGCCGGCCTGTAGCAGCTCGACCTTGCGGCGTTGGATTTCGTAGGCGCGCAGGGACAGGTAGTTGCTGAGTTCCGTAGCGTCGAGCGTACGCTTGGGCGCATCGATCGGGCCGGTATAGTGGATCGCGACGGCCGGCGTTCCACCGGCGAGCGTATCCTCCTGCGGCCTGAAGGCGAGCACGAAATCCGCATCGAGGGTCTGGCGCGCGAGGTCGATATCCGCGTTGCCCATCAGTTTCGCGTGTTCGCCGGCAAGCGCGATGTTCGAGGCGTCGAGCCGGCCGCCCGTGACGGTGAAGGGCGCGCTCGCATCGCCGGCCTGCCACCGTCCGCCGTCGATCGCGCGCTCGGCGATCGCCCGCACGGACTTCTCGGAAATTGCGAAACCTTCGGCGTCGGCGCCCTGCAGAATTTTGGTGAAACCGTCGGTATGCAGGCCACCGATCGCGAGATCCTTCACCGCGAGCGTCCCCGAGCCCGTCAACGCGTCAACGAGCGCGCGCGGATTCTTGCCAGAGCCTTCGAGCGAAGCCGTAAGCGTCGCCGTTCCGGTCACCGGCTCGTCCTTGCCGGGGAAGATCGTGGCGAGATCGGCACTCTCGAGCGATATGCGGCTCGTCAGAAGGCCGGCGCCGCTCGCGTCGGAAAGCTTGATGTCGCCGGAAAGGTCGCCGCCGTGCCAGTGCGCCTGGCCCTTCGAAACCGTCAGCGCCCCACCCTTCAGCGCGACCGTGCCGGAGAAGTCACGCGCCGGCGTCGTACCGCCGAGATCGACGCGATCGGCCGTCAGGGCAATGTCGGCATCGAAACCCGGATCCTGCGCGGAAGTGAAGTCCTGTTTGCTCCAGTCCTTCCCGTCCGACGAGACCGCGTCCGACCCGAGCACGAACGCGGCGAGCCAGGGCGCGCTTGCACTGTCCAGCGACAGCTTGCCGTCGACGACCGGGCGGTCCTTGCGCTGGACCGTAAGCTTGCCGCGAACCGCGTCGTTCGAAAGCGATCCGCCGATATCGGTGAGCGCCAAGCTCGAAGGCGTGATCGCGACACCGGCGTGCAGTTCGGCGGGAATGGCCGAGGCGGTCTGCGGCAGGGCAACCGCGCTCATGATGAAATAGGGCGTCAGATCGTCGGACGTGACGGATAGATCCAGCGTTCCGGCAACGCCCTGCCCCTTGTCCGCCGGCCCAAGACGGCCCTTGGCGAGCATCGTGCTGTCGCCGCCGGAAAGCGTCACCGTGACGTTCGCCTTGTCATCGAACGTTCCGGCGTAGTGCACCGCCGCCTTGCCCGGCCCCGGCGCCTCGACCGGCAACGGCTCGAAACCGAGCTGGCGGATCAGGTGATTGACGGACGCGTTCGACGCCTCGGCGTCGAACGTCATCGGAACGGCGGCCGGCGCGCCGAGGACCGAATCGCGGCGAAGGCTGACCGTCACGTCGCTCTTGCCGGCGGTTCCGTCGAGCTTTGCCGTCAATCCGTCGTCGTCGGCGTCGGCCGTTAGAGACAGATCGGCGTTGCCGAAGGCGCCCGCGCTTTTCTCGATCCGCGAAAGGATGGGGTTGCCGCCCACGAGCCGGTCGGCAAGCGCCAAGATCGGCTTCGGATCGTCGGCGTTCAGGCTCGCCTCGACGTGGCCGGTCGGCGAGGTCGTAATATCCGAGATGTGGCCCTTGGCCGAGAGCGCCGCCCCGGCAAGCGCGTCGATCGTCAGATGGTCGATCTTCAGCGTGCCGTCGTCATAGGCGAGCGCGGCATCCACACCGCGTGCCTGCGTGCCGAACGCCTCGAACCGGTCCGCCGAAAGCTTCGCCTCGACGCTGCTTGCCTGCAGTCCGAGCCCGTCATGCTTGCCCGTGACGAGACCTTCGAGCGCGCGCACCGCGTCGAGGTCGATCGTGTCGCCATCGAGGTTCATCGTCAGGCGCGGACCGTTCGCGTTGCCCGGAAGGCGCGCGAAACTGCCATGGATCGTCGAGGAACCGACGGCAAGCTCGAGATTGTCGAAATGCTGCGCCTTCGCCGAAAGTTCGACGTCGGCCGAAAGCCCGGCGGCATCGAGAAGCCGGATCTGCGGATCGACCTTGCCGGTCAGCCAGCGCGCGAGGCCCGAGGGTTGTCGGGCAGCGACGAGCAGGTGTCCATCGAAACCAAAATCGGTATCGAGGTTGAGTTGGCCCTTCGCCTCCACCTCGGTGCGGCCGGGAAAGGTGCCGCGGAAATTGTCGATCGTCCAGCTCTTGCCGTTCGGCCTTGCTTCCACCGCGACGTCGCGCACCATCGTATCGCCGGCGACAACGGCGGGCAGGTGTATGCTCGCCTTGCCGGGCATCGGCGGAATGGGAATGAGGTCGGCCACACGGTGCAGGATCGCCAACCGTTGGGAAGGGGTCGGTGGCGGCCGGCGCCGATCGGTCTTGGAAGGTTGCGCATCGGGATCGCGCAGCTTGTCGATGTCGACCTGCTCGCCGTTCGCCTGGAGCTGGAAGGTCGGATCCTTGCCGGTGTCGATCGTCGCCATGCCGGTTACGACATAGGGATCGTCGTCCGCGCCGACTTCCAGGCGATACGAGTCGACCTGCAGGCGTTCGTTGTTCAGCGCGAAGGAGCCGGTGGCGCGCGCGACGGCCTTGTCCGAATCGTCGTTGTCCGCGTCGACGTTCTGCGTGCCCGAGACGTTGGCGAGATCGAGGATCTGCAGCGTGAACTGGCCGCCATATTGCGGTTTGCCGTCCTGGAAGCTCGCCGTGCCGTCGGCTTCGAGCGAGATCGGTTCGGCATCGGGCAGGATGCGCGTGCGCAGGCGGATGCTGCCATCGGAATCGAGGCTGCCGGTCGTGAGCGAGAACGCACCGGACCGGCCGGCAACGGCGCCGGTTCCCGTCATGTGCCATGGCCCTGCCAACCGATCGGCGGAAAGCTGCGCCTGCAACGCAGTCACGTTCGTCGTCCGGTGGTTCTGTTCGTCGACGAAGTCGATCGATCCGTTCGAGACCTCGACGTGTTCGAGCTTGATCGAGCGGGCCGGCAGGTCGCGCTCGATGCGCGAGGCCCAGTTCACCCGGCCGTCGCTCGCAAGCCGGATCGTCGCGTGCGGCCGCTTGATGCGCATGTCGAAGATGAGGATTTCGCCACGCAGGAACGGAGCGAGCTCGGCATCCATCGAAAAGGTCGAGATCGTCATCATGGTCTTGCCGGTTTCCCGGTTTTCCACGCTGACGTCATGGAAGGTGACCGAGGGAAACGGCAGGAGCCGTGCCTCCGCCTCGCCATGCACTTCGACCTTCTGGCCGAGGATGCGGCTTGCCTCCCGCTCGAAACTGTCGCGATAGTTCGTCCAGTCGACGAAGTACGGGCCGACCAGTGCCGCAAAGAGCAGCACGACGATAACGCCACCGAGGATGAGGAAGACCCGGGCCAGTTTGTGCAATCCTTCGCTGTATTCGACCAGATCGCCCCGCCGTGAACGGTATTCTAGAGCGTTTCGGCTTTATACGATAGCGCTTCGACCGGCGGAACCGCTTGCCGAGGGTCCACTTTTACGTTTCCAGCGCAAAAATCTTGCCGGGATTGAGAATGCCGTTCGGATCGAGCGCGCGCTTGATCTGCCGCATCGGCTGCAGCGCGTCGCCGAGTTCCTCGACGAGGAAGCGCTGCTTGCCCTGGCCGATGCCATGCTCGCCCGTGCAGGTGCCGTCCATCGAGAGTGCGCGCGAATTGAGCCTTCGCACGAACTCTTCCACCCGGTCGATCTCGGCGCGATCCTGCATGTCCATCAGCGCGAGCACGTGAAAATTGCCGTCGCCGGCATGGCCGACGATCGGTGCCAGCAGGCCGAGTTCGGCGATGTCGGCCTGCGTGCCGGCAATGCATTCGGCAAGCCGCGAGATCGGCACGCACACATCCGTCGAAAGCCCGTTCGCACCGGGACGAAGCTGCAGCGAGGCGAAATAGGCGTTGTGGCGTGCGTCCCAGAGCCGCGCACGCTCTTCCGGATCGCGTGTCCACTGAAAATCGCTACCCCCGAATTCCGCCGCGATGTCGCCGAAGGTTCGCGAATGGATGGCGACGGTTTCGTCGTTGCCGTGAAACTCCACGAAGAGCGTCGGCACTTGCGCGTAGTTGAGACCGGAATAGGCGTTGCACGCTTTCATCTGCATGGCGTCGAGGATCTCGATGCGCGCGACGGGCACGCCCATCTGGATCGTCATGACGACGGCGTTGCAGGCGGCTTCGAGCGTGGGAAACGCGCAGAGGCCGCCGGCGATCGTCTCGGGAATGCCCTGCAGGCGCAGGGTGACGGAGGTGATGATGCCGAGCGTGCCCTCCGAGCCGACGAGGAGACGCGTCAGGTCGTAGCCGGCGGACGTCTTGCGCGCACGATGGGCGGTGCGGATCAGCGTGCCGTCCGCCATCACCGCTTCGAGCGCGATGACGTTCTCGCGCATGGTGCCGTAGCGCACGGCGTTCGTGCCCGACGCGCGGGTCGCCGCCATGCCACCGATGGTCGCGTCCGCACCCGGATCGAGCGGAAAGAAGAGGCCGGTATCGCGCAGGTAGCTGTTGAGTTGCGTGCGGGTGATTCCGGGTTCGACGGTGCAGTCGAGATCCGCCTGGTTGACCTCGATGACGCGGTTCATGCGGCCCATGTCGAGGCAGATGCCGCCCGAAGGCGCGTTGACGTGCCCTTCGAGCGAGGTCCCGACGCCGAAGGGGACGATCGCCACGCGATGCTCGTTGCACAGGCGAACGATCGCCTGCACCTCTTCGGCCGTCTCGGGGTAGACGACCGCATCCGGCGGTTGGGGCGGAATGTAGCTCGTCGTATGGGCATGCTGCTCGCGCAGCGCCCTTCCCGTCTGGCAGCGCGAACCGAAGCGCTGGCCGAGCATCTCCACGACCGTATCGACCGCCTTCGCGTCGCGAAGACCTTCCTTGATGTCGGCGAGCGGCATCGTCAGCTTCCTCCCGTTTCGCGCCTTCTTCGTCCGTGCTGCGCGCTTATGGAATGTGCGGGCGCAATGTGCAAAGTCGAAGGCCCCTTCGCCACACGGAAATTCCGTGCGGCACGGTGCCCCATGCCTCAGCCGTAATGGTTGCGGATGACCGCCTGGGCGATCTCGTCGCGGTCGATGATGCCGACCACTTCGTCCGGTCGCGGCACGCCGCGATTGCCGCGAATGACGATCGCGTAGGAGCGCCCGCGCCGGTTCATGCGGGTAATCACGTCGTTGAGGTTGTTGCGCTCGGCGGCGATGATGAACTCGGCCGACGACAGTTCGCCGAGCTTTTGTTCGGCGACCTTCTGCATGTTGTAGCGGATGGTGCCGAAGCGGATGAAGCCGGCGAGCCGCTGGCCGTCGCTGACGATCACCTTGGTCGTGTCCGGATCGATCTCGTTGATGGCGTCGGCGACCGTCATGTCCTGCGGCAGCACTTTGAAATTGCGATTGACCACTTCCCGGATCGGCTGGACGAGGAACATGTTCGTCGTGCGGTCGGTCGGGATCGGCGTACCCCGCCCACGCAACTTCACGGTGTAGATGTCGTTGGTGATCAGCGCGCGGCGGATACCGAGTGCGATCGCGACGGCGAGCGTCAGCGGCAGGATGATATTGTAGTCGCGCGTCATCTCGAAGATCATGACGATCGCCGTCATCGCCGCGCTCGTCGAAGCGCCCACCATCGCCGCCATGCCGATCATCGCGTAGGTCGGCACCGAGGCGACCATGCCGGGCATGATGACGTCCGCAATGCCGGCGATCGCGGCACCGAGCGTCGCGCCCATGAAGAGCGAGGGCGAGAAGATGCCGCCCGACGACCCTGCCCCGAGGCTGACGCAGGTGGCGAGCAACTTCCCGAAGAAGAGCGCAGTCAGAAGGACGATGCCGAGCGTATTGCCGTTGATGATGTCCTGGATCGTCGCGTAGCCGACGCCGAGCACCTCGTAATGTCCGACGGCCAGCAGGAAGAGATAGCCCATCAGCCCGACGCCGGCCATGCCGATCACGCTCTGCAGATAGGGGCTGATCGGCATCCGCTCGAAGAAATCCTCCATGAAGGCGAGCAGCCGCACGAACGCCCACGCCGCCACGCCGAGCACGACGCCGATGAGAGCCGAAAGCACGATCTCCGTGCCGTTGACCGTCTGCACCTGGACCGGACCGGTGAGGAAGGGAACGGTAAAGGCCGATTCCGCGCCCATGACGAGGCGGTAGCCATAGGTCGAGGTTGCCGTGGCGACGACGACCGGCAGGAAGCTGCGCGTGGAGATTTCCGGCAGCAGCACTTCCGTTGCGAAGAGCACGCCGCCGAGCGGCGTGTTGAACGTCGCGGCGATGCCGGCGCCGGCACCGGCGGAAAGCAGGATGATCTTCTGCGATCGGATCAGGTTCAGCCGGCGGCCGAGCGTCGAGCCGAAGGACGAGCCGATCTGGATGATGGGCCCCTCGCGGCCGACGGAGGCGCCGGTGCCGATGGAGATCGCCGAGGCGAGCGACTTGACGAGCGCGACGACGCCGCGGACGTTCCCGCTCTGGTGATAGATCGCGTACATCACCTCCGGCACGCCATGGCCCTTGGCCTCCGGCGCGAAGCTGCGCACCAGAAACACGACGATCAGCCCGCCGATGACGGGAATGGCGATCAGGAACGGGCCGAGCGGGCTCGGCGGTCCGAAGGCGTTCGGATCGTAATGGAAGGAGAATTCGCCGTAGAACGCGAAATTGGTGATGAGCGCGATCAGGAACTTGAAGAAGATCGCGCCGAGCCCGGCGACGATGCCGACGAGGAGCGCCAGCGCCGATAGCGTGCCGATCCTCAACTCGCGCTCCGCCGGTGGTTCGACCGCCTGCTCCGCCTGCAACTGGGCTTCGGGATCGGCGGCGGTTTCACTCGGCATGTTTGCGGCTGCGCTTTCGACTTGGTGGATTCGCGAAGGTCACGGAAAAGCGGCGATTGGCCGCGTTATTGCATCTTTCGCGTCCGATGCAAACGTTCGGCCATCGTCGCGCCGGTGCCGACCAACGCCTATTCCGCCGGCGAAGCGCTCGCCGTATCGAGATCGGCCGCCGCATCGAGCTCACGGCGAAGCCGCGCTTCCTCGCTGGCGCGCGGCTTGGAAAAGCCCGCAAGGAGAAGGTAGGCGACCGGCGTCAGGAACAGCGTCAGCACGGAGGCAAAGCCGAGGCCGCCGACGATGACCCAACCGAGTGCCTCGCGCGCTTCCGCACCCGCTCCGCCGGCCAGCACGAGCGGCAGGGCGCCCAGAATGGTCGCGATCATCGTCATCAGCACCGGACGCAGGCGGATGTTCGATGCGCGCTCGATCGCCTCCGGCACGGAATAGCCCTCGTCGCGCAGCTGGTTCGCGAATTCGACGATCAGGATGCCGTTCTTCGCCATGATGCCGACGAGCAGGACGAGCCCGATCTGGCTGTAGACGTTCACGCTTCCGCCGGTGAGGATCAGCGCGTAGACCGCACAGGCAAGCCCCACGGGCACCGTCGCCATGATGATGATCGCCGAAATGAAGCTTTCGAACTGGGCGGCGAGCACGAGCAGGATGATGACCATCGCGAAGCCGAAGGTCTTGGCGACGCCGCTGGAATTCTCGTTCAGCGTCTTGGCTTCCGCGAGCGGCATGATGTTGTCGCCGGCGGAAAGCTTGCCGGCGGCGATCTGGCGCACTTTCGCCAGAGCATCGCCGAGGGCGAGCTGCGGGGAGAGACTTGCCGTCACGCCGACGGAACGTAGCTGGTCCTCGCGGCTGAGCTCAGGCGCGATCGCGTTTTCCTTGAGGGTGGCGATGGAAGACATCGGCACCATGCGTCCGTCGCCGGTCTTGACGAAGATGTTCTCGAGGTCGGTCGGGTCGTTGATCGGCGTCGTCGAAGAGACGAGGTCGACGTCGTGCGACTTGCCGCCGACGAACACGGTCGCGACCTTTCGCTCGTCGACCATCGCCTGGAGCGCATCGCCGAGGCCGGTGATGTCGATGCCGAGATCGGACGCCTTTTCCCGGTCGATCGAGACCGAAAGCTGCGGCTGCGTCGTCTCGTAGTCGAGCCGGACCTGGCCGAAGGCCGGATCCTTCTGCATCTCCTGCATGATCGCGTTGGCTTCCTTGGAAAGCTTCGCGTAGTCGTTGCCGACGACGGCGAACTGCAGGCCGTTGCCCGCACCGCGAATGCCCAGACTGTTCGGCTGGATGGCGAACGCCCTGAGCGAGGGCACTTTCGCCGCCGCGGCGTTGATGTCCTTCACGATCTCGTTCTGGGAGCGTTCGCGCTCGCCCCACGGCGCGAGCGTCAGCACCATGAAGCCGCTATTGGTCGTGTTGCCGAAGCCGGTGATGGAGAAGATGTTCCGGATCTCGCCGCTCTTCACGAGCGGCTGCAGCCGATCCTCAATGCGTTTGATCTGGCTCTGCGTGTAGTCGAGGCTCACCCCTTGCGGTGCGTTGACCCGCATCAGCGCCACCGCGCGGTCCTCGTTCGGCGTCAGTTCCTGGCGGAGCCCGCCATAGAGCACGCCCGCGATCGCCGAAAAGACGAGCGCCACGAGCACGATCACCAGCGGCACCCTTAGGGCCCACCGCAGGCAGCGGCCGTAGACGCGCTGGGCGGCGCTGCCGAGCTTGGTGAGAAGATTTTCGTGGTGATGGCTGTGTTCGGTCAGCATGCGCGAGGCGAGCATCGGGCAGAGCGTCAGCGCCACGAACGCCGAAAGGATCACCGAAAAGGCAAGCGTAAAGCCGAACTCGCGGAAAAGCCCGCCCGCCTGCCCCGGAAGAAAGGACAGCGGCACGAAGACGGCAACGAGCGTCGCGGTCGTGGCGATGACGGCGAAGAAAACCTCCTGCGTGCCGAGCACCGTCGCCGCGCGCGGACCGAGCCCCTGCCCGCGCCGACGCACGATGTTTTCGAGGACGACGATCGCGTCGTCGACGACGAGACCCGTCGCGAGAACGATCGCCAGCAGCGTCAGGATGTTGATCGAGAACCCGGCCAGATAGATCGCCGCAATGGTGCCGATCAGGGCCACCGGAAGGCTGAGCGAGGGAATGAGCGTCGCGCGCCAGTCGAGCAGGAACAGGTAGATGATGATGACGACGGCGATGACGGCGATGATCAGCGAGCGCACCACCTCGTGGAGCGCCCCGTTGATGAAGACGGAATCGTCGCTGGTGATGCGCAGATCGACCGACTTGGGAAGAAGTGGCTTCAGCTCCGCCACCGCCTTGTAGACGCCCTTCGAGATTTCCAGCGTATTGGCCGAAGCCTGGCGGACGATGCCGAGACCGACACCGTTGCGTCCGTTGGCACGCAGTGCCGTGGTGCCGGTCTCCGGGCCGAGCGTTACCGTCGCCACGTCGCCGAGACGCACATTGTTGGCGATCATCAGCCGCTCGAAATCGGCCGGTTTCTGCAGCTGCGCGTTGGCACGCACGACGAGGTCCTGCGTGTTGCTCGTCAGCGTTCCAGCGGGCACATCGAAGGCAGCGGTCGAAAGCGCCTTGCTGAGGTCGGCGACCGTCAGGCCGCGGCTTGCGAGCCTGTTCTGGTCGACGTCGATACGAAAGACGCGCGCGGTGTCGCCATAGACGTTGACGTCGGCGACGCCGGGAACCGCGGCCAGACGATCGGTGACGACGTCGTCGGCAAGCTGCGTCAACTCGTCGACGGGGATCTTCGTCGAGGTCATGGCAAGCCGCATGACGGCCTGACCGTTGGCATCCGCCTTGATGATGCGGGGCTCGTCGACGTCGTCGGGCAGATCGTTGCGCACGCGGCTGATCGCATCGCGCACGTCGGCTGCCGCCACATTCAGGTCGGTGCTGCTCGAAAACTCGATCGTCACCTCGCTACGCCCGAGCGAGGATTCCGACGACATGGATTCCACACCCGAAACGCGAGCCGCTGCCCCCTCGATGGTTTCGGTGACCTCGCGGTCCATCGTCTCGGGCGCGGCACCCGTATAGTCCGTGCGCACGGTGATGACGGGACGATCGACATCGGGCAGTTCGCGCACGGAAACGCCGAAATAAGCGGCGATGCCGGCAACGACGATCAGCGTGCTGAAGACGAAGGCGAGGATCGGCCGGCGCACGACGAGCGCCGTCAGCCCTCCGCCGTGCAGTGCCTTGCGGATCTGTGCGCCGAGGGCTTCGTGCCCGTGTTCCGCCGCCTTGGCGGATTGCGAGTCCGGCTCTCCCGTGTCCTCGGGCTTGTCGCGCGCGGCAGGTTCGTCGCCCAGCTCGCGGCCGCTTTTGTCGTCGGGCCTTCGGTCGCTCTTTTCGTCAGCCCGCCGGTCGCGGGGCGCTACGTCCCGTGCAGGCTCGGCTGGCACGTCTTCGCGTGCCGGCGAAGACGTGTCGTCGCCGGCCTCTTCGTGCGTGTCGTAGCGCCTGTCGTCTTCGTTCATCCGCGCCCAAACTTTCGCGTGCCCGATGCGTGCAGGAAGCTCCTACAGTGCAGCCGAACCGGCTTCCTTCCGCCGCGCCGCATCGTGGCGCGTATTCTTCGCAGCTGCGCTATCGTCCTCATCGCCGTTACTGTCGGCGACGCGCACCGTCGCGCCCGGCCTCAGGACCTGAACCCCTTGCGTGACGACCGTGTCGCCACGTGCAAGCTTGCCGCTGACGAGGATCGATTCGGGGTTGCGCTGCACGACGCCCACATCCACGCGCTCGGCCTGTCCGTCGGCAACGCGCCAGACATAGGCGCCGGACGAATCCCACTGCACCGCCAACGGATCGACGGCGGGATAGACGTCGCCCGGAAACTTCATGGTCACGAGGAAGGACATGCCTGCGCGCAGGCGATCCTCGTCGTTCGGCAGCGCGGCACGCACCTGGAAGGTACGGCTTTCGGCATCGACCCGGTTGTCGATCGCCTGAACCTTGCCCTCGAACTTCTTCCCCGGAAACGCGCTCGAAGTCGCGCTGAGCGGCATGCCCTTCTTCAACTGGCCGGAAAAGCGCTCCGGCACCTGGAAGTCGACGAGGATCTTCGAGCGATCGTCGATCGTTGCGATCTTCGTCTGGGCGGTCACGTAGTCACCGGTGTTGACGGGAATGATGCCGACGACGCCCGCGATCGGCGCGGCGATCGTGCGCTTGTCGAGATCGTACTGCGCCTGCTCGAGCGCGAGCTTGTTCGACGCGACGACATTCTGCTGGTCGGAGATCTGGACGCTCGAGACGGTGGAGGATTGGCGAAGCTGCTTCAGCCGGTCGAGCTTCTTCTGTGCATCCTCAAGCGCGAGCTTGGCCTTGTCGGCGGCAATGCGCTGCGGTTGCGAATCGAGGGTCGCGATCGCGTCGCCTTCCTTCACGTCGACACCGGCCTCTACCCTGATCGCCGTCAGCGTTCCGGCATCGGCTGGGGTGACGGTGGCGGTGTGAAGCGGAATGCCGCTGCCGATCGCCTTGAAGCTGGAATTGAGCGTCGCGCTTTCGACCGGGCTCGTCGCGACCAGGGCCGCCCGGTCGACGCCGGCCGAACGCTGCGCGGCAGTCGGCGCCTTGGCCTTCTCCCGGTCGTCCGGCGCGATGGCGGCGATCACGGAGGATTGAATGCCCCAACCGGCCAACCGCTGCGTCGCGCCCGGGTCGAATCGCACCCACGCGACGAAAGCGCCGACAAGCAGCACGAGACACAGAAAGGCCTGTTTCCAAAGGGCCATTCACCAACTCCGTGAAAGAACTGCCTTTTTCGGCGGCGACGGCAGCACGCCCGGGTCGACGCAAGCGCGTCGAACCATGCTGCCGGCCGATCTACACGCTAATTGCGCGCGTATGAACACACCCTGAATGCGCAGGAGAACGGTTGAACCGCGCGTATGCGTAGATATGAACTCCCGGCGCGCAGGATCAACGTTTCGACCACCCGCCATCATGCTATGGGTAAACCCGCCATTATGCGAGAACCGGGATCACCATTATGAGAGAACCGGGATCGCCTTTACGCGAAGAGGAAGCATGACCATCGCTTCGAGCGGCAACATCATCGACCGCACCCTTGCGAAGTTGGGGCGCTGGTCCGGTGTCCACCGGCACGCAATCTGGTGTCTCGCGCTCGTGAGCGTCCTCTACGGGTGCACGGACGAGCCGAAATTTCACGCCACCGATCTCAGCGGAAGCGCCCTGCCCCGGCTGGCCTTCACCATGACGCGCGCCGACGACGGCAAGGCGGTTACCGCGGCCGACTACGCGGGCAAGATCACGCTTCTTTATTTCGGCTACACCTATTGCCCGGACGTCTGTCCGCTGACGATGGCGAACACCGCACGTGTACTCGACAAGCTCGGAAAGAAAGCGAAGGACGTGCGGGTGCTCTTCGTCACCGTCGACCCGAACCGCGACACGCGAAAGGTGCTCAAGCAATACGCGTCGGCCTTCGCGCCCGAGTTCGACGGGCTTCGCGGCACCGACAACGAACTCGGCGCGATCGCAAAGCGCTACCGTGTCGCGCACTCGGTGCACCCCTCGCCCGATCCGTCGAAATACACCGTCCAGCACAGTTCGGCCGTCTACGTCTTCGACCGGAAGGGCGAACCGCGCCTGCTCTTCACCAGTCTCGATACGCCGGATCCGAAGATCGAGGCCGATGCCGAGGATCTGAGCCGGCTGATGGACGAAAACCGAAACGACGGTTTCCTCGCATGGGCGGCCCGACTATTCTGACGGCCCGGCGCCCGTAGTTTTAAAACCCTCCAAAATGGACGGTCTTACCACCGGGAAGGCCGCTCAAGACGCAGCAGCCGGCGTCGCCTCCTCTCGCTTGCGGGCGCTGTCGGCGGCGCGGCGCTTGCGCAATGCATCCGCGATGTAGAAGCGCGAAAGCGCGTGATAGAGCGGCTCCGGTGAAACCAGGCGCGCCGTGCCGTAGCCGAGCACGGCCGCCGTCATCACCGGTACGAGGTTCGCCTGGTTGCCGGTCATCTCGACGATGATCACGAAGCTCGTCATCGGCGCCTCGGTGACGCCGGCGAAATAGCCCGTCATGCCGAGGAGTGCGGCGATGCTTGCATTCGATGCGAAGAGCATGCCGAAAACACTGCCGAGGCCCGCGCCGACGGCGAGCGACGGTGCGAAGAGACCGCCGGGAATGCCCGAACAGGTCGAGGCGAGCGTCGCGACGAACTTGGTGAAGAAGAACGTGATGGGAAGATGCGACCCTTCGATCGCCGAGCGCGCCTGCGCATAGCCCGTTCCGTAGGTGATGCCGCCCGTCCCGACGCCGATGATCGCGACAACGAGGCCGGCGATCGCCGCGACGACGACGACGCGCCATCGAGGCTGGATCGAACGCCAGCGACGGATGCGCCGCGTCAGGCGCAACACGCTGTCGCTGAAGAAGGCGCCGAAGGCGCCGCCGGTGACACCGCACGCGACGACGAGGATCCAGTCGGTGGGAAAGCCTGCGGTGGCGTTGGTGACGCCGAAATAGGTGTAGTTGCCGACGAGCGACAGGGAGGCGAGACCGGCGATGATGACGGTCGCAAGCACGATGCCGTTGGTGCGCGAGGAATAGCTGCGGCTCATCTCCTCGATGGCGAAGACGACACCGGCGAGCGGCGTGTTGAAGGCGGCAGCGATACCGGCGGCGGAGCCCGCGAGGATGAGGCCGCGAGCGCGCATCATGCCGCCGAACTTCGCGGCCTGCAGCATCAGTGCCGCGCCCACCTGCACGGTCGGCCCCTCGCGCCCGATCGACGCGCCGCAGCCGAGCCCCACGACGGTCAGCAGGATCTTGCCGAAGACGACGTGAAGCGAGAGATATCCGCCCCGTTCGACGTCGTCGCGTATGTGGCGGGCGGCGATGCATTGCGGGATGCCGCTGCCCTGGGATCCGGGAAAGTACCGGTCGCCGAGCCACGCGCACAAGACGAAGCCGAGCGGCGTGATGAGCAGCGGCAGATAACGCCTGCCCCCATCGGCATGGATGACGTCGGTAAAGAGGAGCTGAGCCTGATCGGCGACGCTTGCAAACCCTGCACTGATGGCGCCGATGGCGAGCGCGCCGAGCCAGAACACGAGCCGCGGCTTCCAGATGCGCGGCGAACTGACCAGAACACGCGACCGCCGCACCATTCTCAAACGCGATGCGCGCCGCATTTCTTCTCATGCCCCCTTTTTTCGATTGCGCGGCGACGAATGCACGTTCCGGCGCACACGCGCAAGGCTGTTTGCTGCAGCGCACGGAAAACGGATCGTCGCAGCCCGACAGAACGGCCGCTACGATGCGCCCGCTACCTGCCGAGCGCGTTTTTCACCACGAGATCGGTGCGAAGACGCCCGCCGCCTCGAAAGGTCAGCGTCAGCGGCACGCTGGAGCGATGGAGGATGTCGGCAGCCGGCCGCATGCACATGAGATGGTAGCCGCCCGGTGCGAGGCGGACGGATCCGTTCGCCGGTACGGGAAGCGCTTTGACGCCCTCCATGGCATTCGAACCGTTATCGGAAACCGACCGGTGGATCATGATCGCGCCGCATGCAGGCGAAGATGCGCCGACGAGCACTTCCGTTCGCCCGCCGGTATTGGTCAGCGTCAGGTAACCGGCCGCCGGTCGCGCCGGGATGACGAAGCGCAGCCAGCCGTCGCTTGCCCGCACGGTCGTACCGGCGGCAAGGGCCGGAAGTGCCGCGAGCGCCAACGCCGCGCCGCCGAACATCGGCGTGAGGCGGCTTAGCGGCCGAGCGAGCCTATGGGCGTCCGCCGGTCCAGCTTGCCGAAGAAACGACCACCCCTTCCGTCCCGTCGTCATCATTGCCGTCCTCCTGCCTCTCGCTTCGCTCGTCGTTCAGGCGCAGTGCGTTGACGATGAGCAGGAGCGCGACCACGCTCATCATCGCCGCGGGTATCCATACGATCAGCCCGCCGAACTGCTGGTCGTCGAGCGCGCCGATACCCGGGAAGATGCGGCCGCACCATGCATAGAAGGAATAGACGTCGCTGGTCGCGAAGGCGATCAGCGCGCCGATCGCGATCTGCGGAAACATGACGATCACCGCAGTCATCATGCGCGCGGCGAAGGAGCATGTCGCGGGCGGTGCGGGACGTGGATCGAGGACGAGGCACCAGAACAGGATGCCGTCGAGAACCATCGTCCAGTTCATGAAGAGGTAGAGGCGCGGATCGATCATCGCGCGGAAATGCACCGACGGAATGAGCCACAGAACGATGAGCCCGACGAAGAGCACGCCGGCAAGCACGGGCTGCTGGACGACGGCAAGGATGCGGCGCACGGATCGGGCGCTCGCTACCCGCACGAGACGCTCCGGCATGCCGCGCGCGAGCGTCGGGCCCGGCCAGGCGAGCGCGATCAGGAACGGGCCGAGATGATGCATTACCACGTGCTGTGCGCGGTTCAGGAAGAACATGTGCTGCGCCAGATAGTCGAACCGGGTCTGCAGCACGAAATAGATCGCCCCGATGCCGACGAAATAGACGGCCGTGCGCCAGGAAGCCGGGCGCTCGTCCGCAGGCGTGCGGGCAAGCCCGCGGCCATACCAGAAGGAGAAGAGCGTCGCCGCGAGATACCAGCTCCACTGGAAGTCCCAGGGACCAAGGAACGGCAGGTCCGCAACCCTGAACGCCGAGAACCATGCGAACGCGGCGCCGACGAGGAAGATCGCGCCGTAGAGCAGAATGTCGCGCCGTTTCGGCGCCGTGCCGATGTCGAGAACGTTCGCCACGAATGCCCGTTCCAGTCGCCGATCGGCGGGTCTTGCGCGCCCTCGAAGGTGAGGACGCATCCGATGCCGGCCGCCCGGCACCCCGTGCGCACCATCCATACAAATGCGGTCACGCTTTGCAAGAACGCCCCGGCGAGCTTCGCGGCCAAGTGCATGTTTCAGCAAGACATAAGGTTGTGAACGATTTTCGTGAACCAATGCCGTGCGGCGACGTTGTCCCGCATGCCAGCGGGCTGCGGCGCAAGCGCAGGCCGAATATAAAGCCAAGGAGGCAGACAGCCATGAAAACCACCCTTATGAGATCCGTCGCGGCCAGCGCCCTGCTCGTCGGTGCCTCGCTCGCCGTGCCCTCGATGGGCTACGTCGCAACGGCTGCCGCGCAGTCGAACGATTCGCAGCAGAACGGGTCGTCCGGCGACCAGATGCAGAAGCAGGACCAGTCGGGCAGCGGCTCGGGTTCGATGAACTCGGATTCCAACTCGTCCACTTCGGGCTCCATGAACTCCGATAGCGACAGCGGTTCGACTTCAGGCTCCATGAACTCGTCGAACTCCGACCAGTCCAGTTCCGACAGCTCCGCTTCGGACGATTCGTCCAAGTCCGGCGATGCCAGCGCGATGACGCAGCAGAAGCAGGATCAGGTCCTTGCCAGCTCCTACATCGGCCAGTCCGTCTATAACGGCAACGACAAGTCGATCGGCGACATCTCCGATCTCGTCTTCACCAAGGACGGTGGTATCAAGGCAGCCGTGATCGGCGTCGGCGGTTTCCTCGGCATTGGCCAGAAGAACGTCGCCGTTGCGTTCAACCGCATCAACATCCAGCGTCAGTCCGACGGTGCCAGCGTCAAGCTCGTGACCGACATGACCGAAGACCAGCTCAAGAACGCACCGGAGTTCAAGAAGCTGCAGGCCCAGTCGAACAACAACGGCGGCAACGGCATGACCAACGGTAACACCAATGGCGGTGCGACCGGCATGGGCACGGGCGGCGCGAACGGCGGCGCAACGGGTGGCGCAACCGGTACCGGTTCGGGCAACTCCGCTCAGTAAGACGTCGGCAAGAAATCCGGTATCGCAATCTCGGTACCGGCTTTTCGCCCTGGATTTTCGATGGCGGCATCCACGCGATGCCGCCATCGTTCGTTTCCGGCTCTTCCTTCTGCACCGCTTGCTACCGCCCGACGTCACCGCCCGACGTCACCGGGCGGCTGGCCTTCGGCGTGCGAATCACTACATTGAGCCGCATGGCCAAGCCCGACGACGACATTCCCTTCTTCGGCGACGAGGAACCCCGGCCCGCGCCGGCGTCAGGTGGCATCGCCGCCCGCGCCATGGCTGCGCGCGGCGCCGATCGCCCGGCCGTCGCGTATCTCGACGGATTGAACCCCGAACAGACCGAGGCGATCGAAACGATCGAAGGACCGGTCCTCGTGCTCGCGGGCGCCGGCACGGGCAAGACGCGCGTTCTGACGACGCGCATCGCGCACATCATATCGACCGGGCGGGCGTGGCCTTCGCAGATCCTTGCCGTGACGTTCACGAACAAGGCCGCGCGCGAGATGAAGGAGCGCATCGGCTTCCTCGTGGGTCAGGCCGTGGAAGGCATGCCCTGGCTCGGAACCTTCCATTCCATCGGCGTCAAGCTCCTGCGCAGGCACGGCGAACTGGTCGGCCTTCGCTCCGATTTCACCATCCTCGATACCGACGACGTCATCCGTCTCGTCAAACAGCTCATCCGTGCCGAAGGGCTGGACGACAAGCGCTGGCCGGCGCGCCAGTTCGCACACATGATAGACGGCTGGAAGAACAAGGGCCTCGGGCCCGCCGATATTCCCGAAGGCGACGCGCGCGCCTTCGCCAACGGCAAGGGACGCGAACTCTACACCGCCTACCAGGAGCGCCTGAAGACGCTGAACGCCTGCGATTTCGGCGACCTGCTCCTTCATCCGATCCGCGTCTTCCGCGAGCACCCGGACGTGCTGAAGGAGTACCACGCGAAGTTCCGCTACATTCTCGTCGACGAGTATCAGGACACCAACACCGCGCAGTACATGTGGCTGCGCCTGCTCGCACAGCGGCCTGAAGCCGCGCGCGGCAAGGACGGAGGCACTGGCGGGGTCAACATCTGCTGCGTCGGCGACGACGACCAGTCGATCTATGGCTGGCGCGGTGCCGATGTCGACAACATCCTGCGTTTCGAGAAGGACTTTCCCGGCGCCCGCGTCATCCGTCTGGAGCGCAACTACCGTTCCACCGCGCATATTCTCGGCGCGGCCGGGCACCTGATCGCCAACAACGAGGGCCGCCTCGGAAAGACGCTCTTCACCGAGAGCGAGGACCCGGACGCCGAGCCGGTGAACGTCCACGCCGCATGGGATTCGGAGGAAGAGGCCCGCGCCGTCGGCGAGGAAATCGAGCAGCTCGAACGCGATGGCCATTCCCTGAGCGACATGGCGATCCTCGTGCGCGCTTCCTTCCAGATGCGCGAGTTCGAGGACCGGTTCGTCACCCTCGGCCTGAACTATCGCGTGGTGGGTGGCCCCCGCTTCTACGAGCGTCTCGAGATCCGTGACGCCATGGCGTATCTGCGCGTCGTCGCCCAGCCGTCCGACGACCTCGCCTTCGAGCGCATCGTCAACACGCCGAAGCGGGGCCTCGGCGAGGCGACCGTGCGCCAGGTTCACGACTATGCGCGAGCGCGCGACATGCCGATGCTGCAGGCGGCCGGCGAACTGGTGCAGACGGACGAGATCAAGGCGAAGCCGCGCAAGTCGCTCGGCGACGTCGTGTCCGATTTCCGCCGCTGGCGCGACCTGATGGACTCCACCAAACATACCGATCTCGCCGAACAGATCCTGGAAGAGTCCGGCTATACGGAGATGTGGCAGAACGACCGTTCCGCCGAGGCGCCCGGTCGGCTCGAAAACCTCAAGGAGCTAATCCGCTCTATGGAGGAGTTCGAGTCGCTGCCAGCCTTCCTGGAGCATATCGCGCTCGTCATGGATACCGACCGCAACGAGCAGATGGACGCGGTCAACCTGATGACGCTGCATTCGGCCAAGGGTCTCGAATTCGAGACGGTTTTCCTGCCAGGTTGGGAAGAAGGCCTGTTCCCCCATCAGCGCGCGCTGGACGAGGGCGGACGTTCCGGTCTCGAAGAAGAGCGGCGCCTCGCCTATGTCGGGCTGACGCGTGCGAAGCGCCGCGTGCATGTCTGGTTCGTCTCGAACCGGCGCATCCACGGCATGTGGCAGTCCACCCTGCCCTCGCGCTTCCTCGACGAGTTGCCGGAGGATCACGTCAGCGTTGCCGAGATGGAGACGAGCTACGGCGGGTACGGCCGCAACCATTCGGGCGGACCCTACGGCACCTCGCGCTTCGACCGAATGGGCACGAGCGCCGATCCCTTTACCAACGCCTACGAGACGCCGGGCTGGAAACGTGCGCAGAAGAACCGTACGGATGCGACGCGCACCAATTGGGGCACCCGTTCCGGCCATGCGGTCGAACGCATCGCCTATGGCGAGAGCGGACCGGCCGGACGCACGATCGAGGGCGAACTGGTCGCCAAGTCGACCAGCGACACACCCTCGGAGTTCTCGCTCGGCGAACGCGTGTTCCACATGAAGTTCGGCAACGGCAACATCGCGGCGATCGAGGGCAACAAGCTGACGATCGATTTCGACAAGGCCGGCCGCAAGCGCGTGCTCGACGGCTTCGTGGAGCGCACGTGAGCGGAATGCCGATAGGACCGACGACCGGAACCTCCCGCACTTGGACGGATTGCTCCTTGGCCGGGCGTCAGCGGATGATGATTGAACTACCTTCTTCCCGGTCTGCCGCGAAATGCAGGTGCAGGATGCGGTTGCGTGAGTCGTCGAGCACTTCGAGGTCCCATCGCCAGCACGGATCGGGATTGCAGTCGAGTTCGCGGATGAGGTCACTGCTGGCGCGCAACGCCTCGCGCTCCGCCGCACGGGCATTCGGGAGCTCGATTTCGTCGACCTCTTCGTGATCGGCAGAACGCAGACAGAACGAAAACCGCGGCATGGTACTCTCCAGGATGCCTTCGGAATGACCGGCGGACGTTGATTGTTCCACCATCGAACGCTTATAGAATGCCCTTGGCGGGACCGGGCTTGGGAACGATAGGCGAGCCGCGGCAAACGAGGTCGAGAAGGGTGACTCGACAGGTGGAACGGGGAGCATGGGCGCACATGCCGAAACAGGACATCGATTCGCTTATCGCGACCCTTTCAGTGCGCGATCGGCTCCCACGCGATGAGGAGGCCGTGCTGCGCGCGCTCGACTGGCGCACGCGTACCGTACCGGCCCAATCCGAGATCATCACGGACCGAAGCAGTCCGGATGAAAGCTGCCTGCTTCTCGACGGGCTGGCCGCGCGCGCCATGTCGCTTCGAAACGGCGACCGGCAGATCACGACACTGCACGTGCTCGGCGATTTCGTCGATCTGCACAGCATGTTCCTCTCCGTCATGGACCATTCCGTCGTCGCGCTCACGCAATGCCGGGTGGCTTTCATCGGCCACAATCGGCTGCGCGAGATTTCGACGGAGCATCCCCATCTCGGCCGGCTTCTTTCGATGATGGTCGCGACCGACGCCGCGATCCAGCGCAACTGGATCCTGAGCCTCGGCCGACGGCGGGCCGAAAGCCGGCTCGCCAATCTCTTCTGCGAACTCTATCGCCGGCTCGAAGTCGTCGGTGCGGTCGACGGGGCAAGCTTTCCCCTGCCGATCAACCAGAGCACGCTTGCCGACGTGCTCGGCCTCTCGATCGTCCACACCAACCGCACCGTGCAGCATCTGCGGGCAACCAACCTCATCAGCTGGCAGGGCGGCACCATTGCGATCCACGATTGGGACGGGCTCGTCGAACTTGCCGAGTTCGATCCGGTCTATCTCAATCTGGACCTGGCCGAGCGATGAGCGGACGGAGCGCGAAATGAACCGGATCGACGTTCGAGCCGCGGTGCCCACGGACGCCGGCACCATCCTCACCTTCGTGCGCGAACTCGCCGCCTTCGAGCACGCCGGGCACGAGGTGGTCGCGACCGAGGCGGCCGTGCGCGAAAGCATCTTCGCCGAAGGTTCGCACGTCGAAGCTCTGATCGCCGAAATCGGCGGAGAACCGGCGGGCTTCGCGGTCTATTTCTACAATTATTCGACCTGGCAGGGACGCAAGGGGCTTTATCTCGAGGATCTCTACGTCAGCCCGGAACGTCGCGGGCTCGGCGCAGGCAAGGCGCTCCTCAAGCGGCTCGCCGCCATCGCACGGGACAACGCGTGCGGCCGCTTCGAATGGAGCGTCCTCGACTGGAACAGCGAGGCGATGGCCGTCTATGACTCGGTCGGCGCCAGGCCGCAGAACGAATGGATCCGCTACCGCATTGAGGGAGACGCGCTGGAACGCCTGGCCGCCGACGGGTAGGCGCGCCTTGCGCCGGGCCCGGGCCGTCGCCATATCCGGCCGAAGCTCGCTCCAGGGAGACCGCCTGCCATGTCGGAAACCGTTTCGCTGACGATTCACCACAGCCTTGGCCGCGAAGAGGCCCGTCGCCGGCTGGAACACGGCTTCCAGCGCGTGACCGAACAGACGGCCGGCAAGTCGATCCGCATGGACCAGCACTGGACCGGCGACCGCATGGACTTCACCGCCGGCATCATGGGCCAGACGATCAACGGGCACCTGATCGTGCGCGACGACGCGGTGGACCTCGAGATCACCCTGCCCCGCCTGCTCGCTTCGATGGCCACCATGTTCAAGGGCCGGCTGCGCAAGCAGGCGACCGCGCTTCTCGAAAAGAAGTAGCCGGGTCGGCTCAGTCGCCCTTCGGCTTGCCGTTCTTCCAAGTCACCTCGGTGGCGTAGAGCGGCACGGTCGAGATCGCCATCTTCGCCGAGCCGTCCTGCACCTGCCGCGCGTGGGCGAGATAGATGAGCGTATTATTCTCGCTGTCGTAGACGCGGTTGACGACGAGCTTCTTCCAGATAAGCGAGCGCCGCTGGTCGAAGATTTCCTCTCCGCCCTGATCGAGCTTGATGTCGCCGATGACGATCGGGCCCGTCTGCCGGCAGGCGATCGACGAGTTCGACGGATCCTCGAACCAGTTCCCTTTCTGCAGCCGGTCGACGATGCTGCGATCGAAATAGGCGATATGGCACGTGACGCCGGAAATCTTCGGATCGTGTACCGCCTCGATCTCGATGTCGTTGCCGACCCAGTCGACACCGATATCGCCGACCTGGCGCGCGATGGCAGGCAGCGCAAGCAACCCCAGACCGAAAAGAGGCAGAAGCGCGCGCGTGGCGGTGCGAGCAGTGAAGAGGGAACGGATCATCGCGTCGTCTCCTTCGATGCGGGTCGATGCGATATGGCGACGGCGTCGCACCCGCGCAATCGGCAGCAGACGAATGCGCCCTTTTCTCCACAGGCGCGAACGGATAGCGTCCCGCCGGTCATTCGACCTTTTCCCGGTCAGACCCGACCTGCCCCGCCTTATCGCAATCCGACACTGCGAGTGCATGTGAGCCAGCTCAGACTTTTCGCCACCGGCAGCGAAGCCGAAATCGCCGACCTGTTCGACCGCATGAGCGGCCTCTTCGAGGACGATGGATACGCGCTGTCGACGCGCGAACGTGACGAAGCACGCGATATCTGGGAGATCTCGATCTATTTCGCGGAGGAAGACGAGGAAACGGTTCGCAAACGGCTCGATCCGCTCGGCGCCGAATTCGAGCGCGAGGTTCTGCCGGAGATCGACTGGGTGGCGAAATCGCTCGAAGGCCTTTCGCCGGTGCGCGCCGGTCGTTTCCTCGTTCACGGTTCGCATGATCGCGAGCGCGTCCGGCCGTGCGATGTCGCCATCGAGATAGAGGCGGGCCAGGCCTTCGGCACCGGCCACCACGGCACGACCGCCGGCTGTCTCGAGATGATCGAAGCCGAGCACAAGCGTCGCCGCTTCGTGCGCGCCCTTGATCTCGGAACGGGAAGCGGCGTGCTCGCCATCGCGATTCGCAAGCTCCAGCCGATGCGCGTTCTCGCGACCGATATCGACCCGATCGCCACGCGCGTGGCGAAGCGCAATCTCCGCGACAACGCCGTGATCCACGATGTCCGGGTAGAGACGGCGGCAGGCTTCCACGCTCCGTGCTTCGCCGAGGAAGGGCCCTTCGACCTCGTCGTCGCGAACATCCTGGCAAGACCGCTGATGCGCATGGCCCCGGCTATCCGCAACCATCTGGCACCCCACGGTTCGGTGGTGCTTTCGGGCATATTGGCCAGCCAGCGGTGGAAAGTGCTGGCAGCCTTCAATGCTCAGGGCTTCGCCCATCGGCGCACGCTATGGCGCGGCGAATGGGTGACGCTGCTGCTCCAATAGAAAAAGGCGGCACCCGAGGGCACCGCCTTCAACGATTCGAACTCTGGGAGCCTTAGAACAGAAAGCCCGACGTGCCCTCGCGGCGAAGCTCGTCGCGCGTACGGCCGAGGGCGCGCAGGCTCTCGTCGTCGAGCGTGAGAAGATGTCCGTTCACGTAGCGGCGCACCTGCTTCTCGCGGGCGCTCACCATGCGGTCGAAAGCGGTACGGAAGATCGTGTTGCGCATCTCGAATGTTCCCTTGGAATGATCTGTTCAAATCCTCCACGAGCCTCAAGATAAACGTTTCCGAGCGAATTTGGAGACGGAAGGATGCATGGGAGCCTTGCAGCTTTCGCATGTGCGAAATAACAATCGCAGTGCAGCATGACATGCTTTCGCTTGAAAAGCGCTCTTCCGCGGCCATGTGCCCTACGCAGACCCGGTCAACGACGAGGTGCGCCCATGTTCCAGTCCTTTCGAAGCAGCACTTCGCCCGATAACGGCCGCGCTCGCATCACCGCCCTTCGCGAGCGTTTCGAGGCAATGAACGTCGACGCGGTGCTCGTGCCGCGTGCGGACGAGTTCCAGGGCGAATACGTCCCCGCCTCCGCCGAGCGGCTTGCCTGGCTGACGGGCTTCACGGGCTCGGCCGGCATGGCGCTCGTCCTGCGCGAGCGTGCACTGGTCTTCGTCGACGGACGCTACACGACACAACTCGCCGAACAGGTCGATCCGGCCGTGTTCGAAGCCGCGAACCTCATCGACGAACCGCCGTCCTGCTGGATCGAGACCAAGGCGCCGGCCGGCCTCAGGCTCGGCATCGATCCATGGCTCCACACTCCGCGCGAGGTCGAGCGCCTGCGCACGGCGCTCGAAGCGGTCGAGGGCGATCTCGTGCTGCTCGATGCCAACCCGGTCGACGCCATCTGGACCGATCGTCCCGCGGCCCCCGCTGCTGCGATCGTCCTGCAACCGGACGCGAATGCCGGGCGTTCGGCGGCCGACAAGATCGCCGACATGCGCGAGATCGTCCGTGACAAGAAGGCACAGGCCTGCCTCTTCACCGATCCGTCCTCGGTCGCCTGGCTCCTCAACATACGCGGCAACGACGTTCCGCATACGCCCCATCCGCTGGCACGTGCCATCCTGCCGCTCGAAGGCAAGCCGACGCTCTTCGTCGAAGCCTTAAAACTCGACGGCGAGGCGAAGGACGCCCTCCAGGCGCTCGTCGAGATCCGCGAACCCGGCGAATTCCTGATCGAAGTTCGCGAACTGGGAGAACAGGGTCGCTCCGTCCTCGCCGATCCGGCGCTCACGCCCCATGCCTGCATCGAAGCCCTTCGCGAAAACGGCGGCAAACTCGTCGAGGGCACGGATCCGGCTCGGCTACCGCGCGCAGTCAAGAACGAAGCCGAATGCGACGGTGCGCGCTCCGTCCACCGGCAGGACGGCGTCGCCGTAACCAACTTCCTCGCGTGGCTCGACCGGCAGGAGGCCGGCTCCGTCGACGAGATCACGGCGGCCAAACGGCTCGAGCAAAGCCGCTCCGAAATCGGCCGCAGCATGCAGATGCCGCTTCGCGACATTTCCTTCGACACGATCTCCGGTGCCGGGCCGCACGCCGCCCTGCCCCACTACCGCGTCGACGAGACGAGCAACCGCACGCTCGATGCCGGCGAACTCTATCTCGTCGATTCGGGAGGGCAATACACGGCCGGCACGACGGACATCACCCGTACGGTCGCCGTCGGCGCACCGAACCGGGAAACGATCGCCTTCTTCACCCGTGTCCTCAAGGGCATGATCGCGATTACCCGGCTGCGCTTTCCTGCCGGTACGCGCGGCGTGGACATCGATGCGTTCGCTCGCACGGCACTCTGGCAAGCGGGCGCCGACTATGCCCACGGCACGGGCCACGGCGTCGGCTCGTACCTGTCCGTCCATGAAGGACCGCAGACGATCTCGCGGCGCGGCATGCAGGAACTGATACCCGGCATGATCGTCTCCAACGAACCGGGCTACTACCGCGAGGGTGCCTTCGGCATCCGCATCGAAAACCTGCTTCTCGTGCACGAACCGCGCGAGATCCCGGGCGGCGACAAGCCGATGCTCGGCTTCGAAACGCTGACGCTGGCACCGATCGATCGCCGCCTCGTCGACCCCGACCTGCTTTCGGAAGCCGAACGCGCCTGGCTCGACGCCTATCACGCCCGGGTCCAGGAAGAACTCGCACCGCTGATCGACGACGAACAGACGCGTGCCTGGCTGGACCGGGCGACGGCGCCCTTGTCGGCAAGCTGACGCTTCAACCGAACGCGGCGCGCAGGCCGACGACCGCGATCCATCCGACGAGGAGCATCACCGGAACGGGCGCGCGCAACGCCACGACGAAGGCCAGAACCAGCGCGATCGCCTCGGCCGGCCCCTTGGAAACGAGCGCCGGGGCAACCAGCGTCGTCAGCACCGCGGCTGGCACGGCGTCGAACGCCTGTTCGATGCGTGGCGGTAGCGGCCGGAAACGGGCGAGCAGCACGTGGCCGCCGGCGCGCGCTGCATAGCTCACCAGCGCTCCGCCGGCGATGACGCCAAGGAGGGTTCCCGTATGCATCAACGCTCACCGTTTCCCTCTGCCGTGGCAAGTTCTCCCGTCGCCTCGACGTTCGGCGGAAGCATCGCCGCGACCGCCACGCCCGCCAGCGCGCCTATGCTGATGTGCCAGGGCGAACCGATGAAGTGAAACGCCAGTATCGTCGCCGCGCCGCTCGTCACGACGACCGGCAGCCAGCGCGGTCGCGCGCGAAACGCCATGACGAGGCCGAGGAAGTAGAGCGGCAGAAGGAAATCCAGCCCGAGCGCTTCCGGGTGCTCGATCAGCCGGCCGAAGAGCGCTCCCGCGAGCGAACCGGCGAGCCAGCATCCGTAGATCGGCGCCGCGACGCCGAAGTACCATGCGAAGGTTACTTTTCGGCCCTGTTCGGCACGGCGCTCCGTCTCGGCGAATTGCGGATCGACGAGGAAGAAGAAGGCGAGCGCCTGGCGCCAGAAGCCGAAATGCGAAAGGTGTCTTCCGCAGGTCGCCGAATAGAGAAGATGGCGAAGGTTCACTGCAAGGATCGAAAGCACGATGACCCACGGGGCCACATGCGTGCCGAGAAGCTGCAGCGCGACCATCTGCGCCGCCCCGCCATACATGCCGGCACTCATGACGACCGTTTCCACCGTGTTGAGGCCGTGATCCACCGCCAACGCGCCGAAGAGAACGGCGAAGGGCCCGAGCGAAAGCAGAACCGGAGGCGTGCGAGCGGCACCTTCGAGGAAGGCGCGGGCGCTGGAAGTCGTCATCGAAAACTCCGGTTGACGGGAGACATGCAGGTCGCGCGAACATCACCGGAACGCACCGGCGATCGCAAGGGGCGTGCCGCTCATTCCCCGATCAGATCGAACCATCCCTGTTCGTCGATCGTCGTCACGCCGAACTCCTTCGCCTTGGCGAGCTTGGAACCGGCACCCGGCCCGGCGACGACGATGTCGGTCTTCTTGGAGACCGAGCCGGCAACCTTCGCGCCGTAGCGCTCGGCCATCGCCTTGGCTTCGTCCCGCGTCATCATTTCGAGTGACCCCGTGAAGACGACGGTCTTGCCGGCGACGGCGCTGCTCGAGCTGGTCTGCTTCGCCGGCTCGATGGTAAGCTGCGCCACGAGATCGTCGACCATGGCGCGGTTGTGCTCCTCGGCGAAGAAGCGCCGCACGGCCTGGATGACGCTCTGGCCGACATCGTCGAGCGCATCCATCTCGCCGGCGGCCTCCTCGTCGCCCGCGGCGATCGCGAGCGCCGCCTCGTGGAACGCTTCCCAGGTCGCGTAGCTTCGCGCCAGCGTGGTCGCCGTCCGCTCGCCCACATGGCGTATCCCGAGCGCGTAGATCACCCGTTCGAGCGGTATCGTCCGGCGCGCCTCGATCGCCTCGAAGAGCTTGGTCGCCGACGTTTCGCCGTAGCCGTCTCGGTTCTTGAGCTTCCGCAGGCTGTTCTCCCGGTCGCGACCGGCAAGCTTGAAGATGTCGGCGGGCGTGTCGATCGGCAGGTCCGGATCTTCGTAGAAGGCCTCGATCTGCCGTTCGCCAAGACCTTCGATGTCGAAGGCGCGGCGCGAGACGAAGAGCTTCAGGTGTTCCTTGCGCTGGAACGGACAGGCGAACTCCCCAGTGCAGCGCCGCACGACGCTTTCCGCTCCGCCTGCCGTCTCCTCGCGCACCACTGCCGTCTTCAGATGGCACGGGCACGTATCGGGAAAGGCGAAGGGCACCGCGTCGTCCGGGCTCTTCTCGACGCCGAGGATCTGCGGGATCACGTCGCCCGCGCGCTGGATGCGTACCGTATCGCCAATCTTCACGCCGAGCCGCTCGATCTCCTCGGCATTGTGGAGCGACGCGTTCTCGACGACGACGCCGCCCACCGTCACCGGTTCGAGGCGTGCGACCGGCGTCAGCGCGCCGGTGCGTCCGACCTGGATCTCGATCGCTTTCAGGACGGTCAGCGCCTTTTCGGCCGGAAACTTGTGTGCGATCGCCCAGCGCGGGCTTCGCGCGACGAAGCCGAGCCGGCGCTGAAGCGCCAGATCGTCCACCTTGTAGACGACGCCGTCGATGTCGTATTCGAGCCCTGCCCGCTCCTCCTCGATGAAGCGATAGTGCTCGACCAGCGCCTCGACATTCGTCAGCCGCTTCGTCATCGCGTTGACGGTGAAGCCGTACCTGTCGAGCGCCTCCAGCATGCCGCTTTGCGTATCGGCAGGCAGGTCGCCGGCTACCTCACCCCACGCATAGGCGAAGAACTTCAGCGGACGGGAGGCCGTGATGCGCGCATCGAGCTGGCGCAGCGAACCGGCGGCGGTGTTGCGCGGGTTGACGTAGGTCTGCTTGCCGGCCGCCGCCTGCCGCTCGTTGAGTTCCGCGAAGGCGGCCTTCGTCATGTAGACTTCGCCGCGCACCTCGAAGATGTCCGGCGCTTCGTCGGGCAGGCGCTCGGGAATCTCGTCGATCGTGCGCGCATTGGCCGTCACGTTCTCGCCGACCGTGCCGTCGCCGCGCGTCGCGGCGGAGACGAGCTTTCGATCCTCGTAGCGCAGCGAAAGGGAAAGCCCGTCGATCTTCGGCTCGGCCATAAACGCGAGCTCTTCTTCCTCGCCGATGCGCAGGAAGCGGCGTACGCGGGCGGCGAAATCGCGCACGTCAGCGTCGTCGAAGGCATTGTCCAGCGAGAGCATCGCGAGGGCGTGGGTGACCTTCTCGAACTTTTCCGAAACCGCCGCGCCGACGCGCTCCGACGGCGAATCGGCGCGCTTTAGGGCGGGAAAGCGCGCCTCGATCGCCGCGTTGCGCGTGCGCAGGAGATCGTATGCGCCGTCCGAAATCTCGGGCGCGTCTTCCTGGTGATAGTGCCGATCGTGCTCGGCGATCTCGTCGGCCAGGCGAACGAGCTCGTTCGCCGCTTCCGGCTCGCTCAACGCCTCCACTTCCTTTTCCCGCAGCGCATCACTCATGACATTCGCACCCGCTTTCGGTTCTCGCCGGTTCATTTAGAGCCTTTCAGTTTTATACGGAAACGCTCTGCCGACCCTGTTTGCGTCAGGACCGAGACGGATGGCGACGAGCGTACTGGTGGTACGGTCGAGCCATCCGTCG
>NZ_VHLH01000012.1 GCF_006516965.1 Pararhizobium mangrovi
CCAAACAGGGCCGGCCCGAAGGGTTCGACCGTGCCGCTCTCCCGTTCGGCGGGCAAACGAGTCACTGGCTCGTTTGCTTCTCCGCCTCACTGTCGGCGATCTTGCCCGATGAACCACATCGCGCTGCGATCGCCTTCGCGTGGGAAACCGGCACGATCGAACAGAGCGCTTCCGTATAAACCTGAAAGGCTCTAGGGCAATCGCGCCCCTGTCGGAAGACAGCAAGCGAAGCCGGATATCGGCGGTGGACAAGCGGGCCCACGAGGCCACATAGGAATGCATCGTCCGCATGGGTTGGGAGACCGTCGAGCGCCATGATCAAACGCCTTTCCTTGCCCGTCGCCCTTGCGTGGGCCGGCGCCCTGCCTTTCGTCGCCACGATGCTGCTCATCCTTGCGGGCGTGAACTCCGTGCCGCTCCTTGGCGCACCGACGCGCATCATGGCGCTTTACGGCATCGTCATCGCCGTCTTCATGGCCGGCACGCATTGGGGCCATGCGATCACGCGGCGCGAGTACGGATCGAAAGCGCTACTCGTCGAAAGCAACGTCGTTACCGTTGTTCTCCTGGCGATCTACCTGATCGCGCCGGGCTATATCATGTTTGCCCTGATCGCCGCGTTTCTCGTCCTTCTGGCGGTCGACGGCGTGCTCGATCGGCAGGGCCACCTGAGCCAGGGCTATTTTCTCATGCGTGTCGGCGTGACCTGCCTCGTATGCCTTTGCCTGCTCGTCGGGGCGCTCGTCGCCCCGGTTGCCGGCGCCTGAGGTTCAGGAGCTTCCTACGCGCCACCGGCGAGCAGCCGGGCGGCAGCAGCCCTCGCCTCGTCTGTGATGGCGGCGCCGGCCAGCATTCGGGCGATCTCTTCCGTGCGCGTGGATTCGTCGACCTGAGTGACGGTCGTCACCACCTGTTCGCCGCCGTTCGCGGCATCCGCCTTGGCGATCAGCATATGCGTGCCGGCGCGAGCGGCGACCTGCGGGGCGTGCGTGACGGAAAGCACCTGAACGCCCTGCGACAACCGTTTCAGCCGCTTTCCGATCGCATCCGCAACGGCCCCGCCGACGCCGGTGTCGATCTCGTCGAAGACGAGCGTCGGCGCCGAACCGCGATCGGCGAGCGCCACCTTGATGGCGAGCAGGAAGCGGGAAAGTTCACCGCCTGAAGCGACCTTGACGAGCGGACCCAGTCGCGTGCCCGGATTGGTCTGCACGAAGAACGCCACCTGATCGACGCCTTCGCTGCCACGGCGTTCGGGGTCGCGCACCGTCTCCACCTCGAAGCGCGCACGCTCCAGCTTCAGCGCCGGCAACTCCGCCATCACGGCGGCCGAAAGCGCTTCGGCTGCTTCCAGGCGCAACTGCGAAAGCCGCTCGGCTGCCGTATCGTAGGCCGAAGCCGCCTCGGCCAATGCGGCTTCGAGTTCGCCGAGGCGCTGCTCGCCCGCATCGAGTTCCGCGAGATCGGCGACGAGGCGTGCGGCGAGCGCCGGCAGTTCCGAAACGGGCACGGAGAATTTCCGCGAGGCCGCGCGCAGCGCGAAAAGCCGCTCTTCCGCCGTTTCGAGTTCGCGCGGATCGAACTCCGTCGCGCGCAATGCCGCCTCTGCGGCCGATTGCGCATCGGCGAGCGCGTTCACGGCGGTATCGAGATTTGCAATCGTTTCGTCGAGAAGACCCGGCACGTCCGCCGCCTTGCGTTCCAGCCGGCGAAGCAGCGAACTGATCGTCGGCATCGGCGAATTGTTGCCGGACAGGATCTCGTCCGCTTCGCCGATGTCGGTGGCGATCTTCTCCGCCTTCATCATCGCGGAGCGCCGCTCGGCAAGATCCTCCTCCTCGCCGTCGAGGGGAGAAAGCGCTTCCAGTTCCTCGACCGATGCACGCAGGTAATCGGCTTCGCGGGCGGCCGTCTCCACGCGCGTGCGATGCGCCTTCAGCGCGGTATCCGCTTCGCGCCAGCGGCGATGCAGCCGGCCGATTTCCGCCACCTCGTCGCCGAGCCTGCCAAAGGCGTCGAGAAGCTGGCGATGGGCGTCCTGTTCCACGAGCGCGCGATCGTCGTGCTGGCCGTGGATCTCCACGAGCAACCGGCCGATCTCGCGCGCAAGGTTCACGCTCGCCGGCTGGTCGTTGAGGAAGGCACGCGTGCGCCCGTCGCTCGACTGGATACGCCGCAGGATCAGGTCGCCTTCATGGTCGAGACCGTTCTCTTCCGCGAGACGGCGCGCGGGATGATCGAGCGGAACGTCGAAAACGGCCGTGACCTGCCCGCGCTCCGCCCCATGGCGCACGAGCCCGCCGTTCCCGCGCCCGCCGAGGGCAAGCGAGAGGCTGTCGAGCAGGATGGACTTGCCGGCGCCGGTTTCGCCGGTGAGCACCGAAAGGCCGGCCTCGAAGCCGAGATCCAGCCGTTCGATGAGGACGATATCCCGGATCGAAAGCTGTACGAGCATGATGGTTCAATCTAGAGCATTTTCCAGACAGACTGATCCAGTCTGGCGCCGCGAACAATGCGCAATTCGAAGAGATAGAGTGCCGGACCTGATTCGATCAGGTCGCGGAGCCCTCTAGGGCGTTTCAGTACAAACCTAAAAGGCGCTGGAACGATATTCGAAGACCCCGAAGCAGTTTCCAGCGCCATCGACCGGCGCGGCGATTCCCGTGGCTCGACCGAAACGGAAGGGCTTAGCGAACGGCAAATCTCCGCCCCGTACGCGGCCCGCCGCCCTGCGCGAGCAGGGCTGTCGGAAGCACGACAATCGCGTGACGGCGTTTCGATCAGGATGCGCCGAGCATGCGGCCGGCGCGCGAGAGCCATGTCTGCCCGCGGTCGTTCGGCTTCAGGCCGTTCTTCTCGAGAAGCGCGTAGGAATCCTTGTACCACTCGCTCTGCGGATAGTTGTGGCCGAGGACGGCGGCCGCTTCCTGCGCCTCGTTCGTCAGGCCGAGCGCGTAATAGCATTCGACGAGACGCGCCAGCGCCTCTTCGATCTGGTCCGTCTTGGGATAGGTCTGGACGACGCTCTTGTACCGGTTGATCGCCGCCAGATACTGGTTGCGTTCCTGGTAGTAGCGACCGACCTGCATGTCCTTGCCGGCGAGCTGGTTGCGCGCGAAGCGGATCTTCTGGCGCGCATCCGCGACGTATTCCGACTTCGGATAATTGTCGACGAGCGCCTGCATCGCCTGCTCGGTCTGGCGCGCGGGCGTCTGGTCGCGCGTCACGTCGGGGATCTGCTTATAATAGGCGAGCCCGATGATATACTGCGCATAAGCGGCGTCGTCGTCGGTCGGGTAGAGGTTGAGGTAGCGCTTGCCGCCGGCCACGGCGTCGGTGTAGTTGCCCTGCCGGTAGTTCACCCAAGCGTCGAGGACGATCGCCCGCTTGGCGTAGTCCGAATAAGGGTGCTGCTGGTCGACCGCCTCGAACTTGCGGCCGGCCTCGGAGAGATTGCCCGCCTTGAGGTTCGCCAACCCCTCGTTGAAGAGCACGTCCGCAGGATCGGTCTGCGTCGCGTAGGTCGTGATGTCGATGTCCTTGTCATTGCTGCAGCCGGCAACGAGCAGCACGCCTGCCCCGATGGAGGCGAAAGCGGCGCGGCGCAACCATCTTCCGTGTCCGCGAATTCGTTCAGCGCTCATGCATCCCACCCAGTTTCGCGACTGCGACCAAGGACCTCGTCCGCGCGACGCTTTTACTTGCAAGCCGGCTAACAGCGCAACGCCCTGCGCCGCCAATCGCACATTTTTATGGCTGTACGACGCTCCGGAGGGCCACGGATCGAAGCCTGGCGGGCCCGATCGTCCGGTATCGAGCGCACGGTGAGAAGGAACGCGAATCAGCCGAGTACTGCGATGGCGTCCGCTTCGTCGCCGCCGACGACGGCGTAGGCGGTCGGATCGGAAAGGAGCGCCTGAAGCGCCATGCCGTTCAGCCGGTGCCCGCCACGATAGGAACGATAGCAGCCGAGAAGATGGCCGCCGGCGAGCGCAAGGTCGCCGATCGCATCGACCGTCTTGTGCCGCGCGAACTCGTCGGCGAAGCGCAATCCGTCGCCGTTGATGACGGTATCGTCGTCGGAAATGACGAGGGAATTTTCCAGCGAGGAACCGAGCGCGTGCCCGGATGCCCACAACCGCTCGACGTCGCGCATGAAGCCGAAGGTCCGCGCGCGCGCCAGTTCATGACGGAACGTTTCGGCGTCGAGATCGCCGTGCCAGCTCTGGCGACCGATCAGCGTGCAGTCGAAGTCGATGTCGATCTCGAAGCGTCGGCCGTCATGGGGCGTCAGTTCGGCCCAGGAGCCGCCACGCTCGGCGCGCACGGTCTTCAGGACGCGCAGGAAGCGCCGCGGCGCGTTCTGGATCGTGCGGCCGGCACCGTCGATGGCATCGATGAATGCGGCGGCGCTGCCGTCGAGGATCGGAACTTCGCTGCCCATGATCTCGAGCTCGACATTGTCGATCTCGAGCCCTGAAAGCGCGGCCATGACGTGCTCGACCGTTCCGACTGCTGCCGTCTCGCCCTGGCACAGCACCGTGCAGAAATCCGTGGATCCGACATTGGCCGATATCGCCGGTATCGTGACGACCGACCCGTCCGGATGGACCTGTGTGAAGACGATGCCGCTGTCCGGGGCGCCGGGATGAAACGTCAGGGAGACCGGCGTACCGGAATGGACGCCGATGCCGTGCAGCGTGAAGGCGCGCGCGATGGTGGATTGCAGCCGTGAATCTTCCGACACCGTAGGCACCTTTCATTCTCCCGAGGGGGCAACGCGGGACACGAGCCGCCGCCGACGAACCATACGCAGTTCGGGTGCCTTCCATGAAGTCACAACGACGAAAACTAGGCAGTGCGGACGCGCGATCCAAATCACGCTTTCTTTCGCGTTATTACGCTACCGTAACTGGCGGTCGGAAGCGGATATATGGGCTGCGAAAATTGGTGGCACCGTCGCCGGAGCGAAAAGCGTTCTGCGATTCCCGGCGCGACCGGGTGCCATGGCCGCGCCGGGAACGGATCAAAGCCGGAAAATCAGCTGGACTGCCGCCGGAGGAAGGCGGGAATCTCGAGCTGGTCGTCTTCCTGGCTTTGATGGTTCGCGGGGACGGGACGCTGAGGCCCCTCGCCCCGATTGGTGGTGCGCGGCGCGTAGACGCTCGCCTCGGGCGAAAGCTGGCGCGTTTGCTGCGCGGGAGCCGGCGACGTCGCGTGCCCCTGATGGTGCCCCTGGTGGTGCCCATGCGCGCCCTCGTCGTCCTCGCGACGGGCGAACGAGTTGCTGATGCGCTTCAGGAGACCCTTGGCACCGCGATCCTCGTGCACCACGTGTTCGGCCTGGCCGCCGCGGCTTTCCGATTCGGCTTTCACGACCGGCGGGAAATCCTCGACGTTCGGCATGCGCGGACCGGCATGGTTCGCCTGACGCGGCTCCGATTCGGGCCCGTAGGCGGGATGCGCGGCCTGCTGCTGCACGCCGGCGCCATGCTGTGCCGGAAGCCGGTTCTGCGGACGCAGGGCGCCCTGCGAACCGTTCGCGTGAAGCTCGGCGTCCTCGGCGATCACGGTCGAAACGTCGAACTCATCCTCGAAGGACGTGCCGCGGATGGCGTCGGCGATCGGATCGGCCTGCGGAGCGGGCGTCGGCTCGCTGGCGACCGCGGTTTCCTGAACCGGAGCGGCCGGCCGTGCGACCGGCGCAGCCACAGGCTTGGCCTGCGGACGGACCATCTGCCGCACCTCGGCCGGACGACCGTCGCCGGCCGCCTCGCGGTCGATGCCCGTCGCGACGACGGAGACGCGGATGAGGCCTTCGAGTTCCTCGTCGAAGGTCGCGCCGAGGATGATGTTGGCGTCCGGATCCACTTCCTCGCGGATGCGCGTCGCCGCCTCGTCCACCTCGAAGAGGGTGAGGTCGCGGCCACCGGTGATGGAGATCAGAAGACCCTGCGCACCCTTCATCGACGTCTCGTCGAGGAGCGGGTTGGCGATCGCGGCCTCGGCGGCGGCCATTGCGCGACCCTCGCCCGAAGCTTCGCCCGTGCCCATCATGGCGCGACCCATCTCGCGCATCACCGAACGGACGTCGGCGAAGTCGAGGTTGATCAGGCCTTCCTTGACCATCAGGTCGGTGATGCAGGCGACGCCCGAATAAAGCACCTGGTCGGCCATGCCGAAGGCGTCGGCGAAGGTCGTCTTGTCGTTGGCGATCCGGAACAGGTTCTGGTTCGGGATCACGATCAGCGTGTCGACGCACTTCTGCAGTTCCTCGATCCCCGAGTCCGCAAGGCGCATGCGCCGCTGGCCCTCGAAGTGGAACGGCTTGGTGACGACACCGACCGTCAGAATGCCCTTGTTGCGCGCCGCACCTGCGACGACCGGAGCCGCACCGGTGCCTGTGCCGCCGCCCATGCCGGCGGTGACGAAGCACATATGCGTGCCCTGGAGGTGATCGACGATCTCGTCGATGCACTCCTCGGCGGCCGCGCGGCCGACTTCCGGCTGCGAGCCGGCGCCGAGACCTTCCGTCACAGCGACGCCCATCTGGATCACGCGCTCCGCACGCGTCATCGAAAGCGCCTGGGCATCCGTATTGGCGACGACGAAGTCGACGCCCTGTAGCCCGGCATTGATCATGTTGTTCACGGCGTTGCCGCCGCCACCGCCCACACCGAACACGGTGATGCGCGGCTTCAGCTCGGTGATGTCCGGCTTCTGCAGATTGATCGTCATGTCAGCACCCATTCTTTCCAGGTTATGACCGGCCAACCCCGCTGCCCGGTCAATATCGTAGAACTTCCCTAAAAGCTCTGTTTCAGCCATTGCCCCACGCGGGCGATGCGATTGCCCGTCGAAACCATGGACGGCAACGTCCCCCGGCCGGAGCCGTGAACCTCGATGTCCGCGACCTGCGGGTAGACCAGCATGCCCGCCGCGGTCGAAAAAGCGGGACCCTTGGCGGCGACCGGCAATCCGGCGACGCCGAGCGGCCGGCCGATGCGCACGTTGCGCGCCAGGATCCGGCGGGCCGCGTCGGTCAGGCCCGTGAGCTGGCTCGCGCCGCCCGTCAGCACGACGCGCTTGCCGACGACGGGCCCGTAGCCCGAGCGCTGGATGCGATCGCGAATGTGTTCGAGCGTCTCTTCGATGCGCGCCCGCACGATGCGCCCGAGCAGCGCCCGCGGCACGTTCGCCGGCTGGTCGTATTCCTCGCGGGCGAGCGGCGGCACGGGAATGCTCTCGTCGTTGTCCGCGCTGATCGGAAAGGCGGTGCCGTGGACGACCTTCAGCCGCTCGGCATCCTCGAAGCGCGTCGAAAGCCCGTGGGCGACGTCGCTCGTCACGTGCTGGCCGCCGATCGCAACGGCATCGGAATGGACGAAGCGTCCTTCGGCGAAGACCGAGATCGTCGTCGCGCCGGCCCCCATGTCGATGACCGCGCAGCCCATCTCGATCTCGTCGTCGACGAGCGCGGCAAGCCCGCTCGCATAGGGCGTTGCGACCATCGCCTCGACGGAAAGGTGCGCGCGGTTCACGCAGACTTCGATGTTCTTCAGCGGCGCCTTGTCGGCGGTTACCACGTGCATGTCGACGCCGAGTTCGTCGCCGAACATGCCGAGCGGTTCGCGAATGCCGCGTTCGCCGTCGAGGGCGTAGCCGGTGGCGAGCGAATGGAGCGCGGCACGCTCGTCGGTGATCGACTGCGCGGTCGCCGAAAGCAGGACGCGCTTGAGATCGGCGGCATCCACCTCGTGGCCGCCGAGATCGATCGCCGCGGAATAGACGTCGCTGCGCAGACGCGAGGACGAGACGTTGACGATCAGCGAATCGACCGTGACCCCGGCCATGCGTTCGGCCGCGTCCACCGCGAGCCGGATTGCCCCTTCGACGGCGTCGAGGTCGGCGATGAGGCCGCCCTTCATGCCGCGCGATTTCTGGTGGCCGATACCGATGACGCGGATGCTGTGTGTGCGCCCGGCCAGAAGCTCGCCGCCCTCCGTCGGCGTCAGTTCGGCGATCATGCACACGACCTTCGCGGTGCCGATGTCGAGCACCGTGACGATCGAGGATCGCTTGTGCGAAAGCGGCCGCAGACGCGGAAGGCCGAAGGAACCGGAACCGAGCAGACTCATACCTGTTTCCCCACGTTCTCGTGCTCCCAGGCGTTCTTTTCCTGCTTCTCCAGCATCTTGTCGCGATCGGCGATCGCTTCGCGACGACGCTCGGCCGCGGCGGGACTGAGCTGGACGGTGATGCGATCGGCAAGGCGCAGGTCGACGGCGACGATGTCGTGGTCGAGCACGTCGCGCTGCTTCTCCATCACGTCGAAATCCTCGAGCGCCTGAGCGACGTGCTCGTGCGGCAGCTTCAGGGTCACGTTGTTGTCGAAGACGAGGTTCCAGCGCCGATCGTCGACGCGCACGACCGCCTTCGCACGGTGGACGAGATCGGGCCATGCGCTGAGGAGATCGTTGAAAGCGGCGGCCTTTTCCTGCGCGCCGCGACCGACATAGAGCGGAAGGGCGGCGAACTTCGTGCCCTGCACGAACGGGGCGATCACCCGGCCGGAGCGCTCGATCAGCGAAAGCTGCCCGGCGTGCTGCCAGATGGCGAAGGCCTTGCGTTCGCGAAGGTGGATGTTCAGCGATCCGGGATAGACCTTGCGCACCTCGGCGTCGGCGACCCACGGCAGCTTGACGAGCTGGTCTCGCGCGGCATGCGCGTCGATCGTGAGCAACGACGTGTCGCCGTCGAGGCCGAGCTGCTGCAGCACGTCGATCTCGGAAGTCTCGACATTGCCGGTGATGTTCACGTCGTTGACGGGAAAGCCGACGGCGCTGCCGACGGCTTCGAGCGCCGCCTGCCCATGACCGCCGAGGGCGGCTCCATAGATGCCGGTCGCACTGAAAAGGACCGCAAGAGCCGCGACACCCGTATACCGCGGGAAGGCCACGCGCCCCGTCGCGAGGGCACGCCCGAAGCGGAGCGAACGCCGGGCCCAGCGCGGAGCGACGAACGCATCGCGCCAATCGCTTCCCGCGACATTCGATTCGGGCTTTTTGCGGCCTAGCGCAGACACGTGGCGTCCTCCACCATCCAACTCAGAAACTCTTCGAAGGCATGCCCCGCATGGGCTGCCAGTTCGGGCACCAGAGAGGTGGACGTCATGCCGGGCTGGGTGTTGATTTCCAGCCACACGATCTCGCCATCTTCGGAAAACCGGTCGTCATACCGGAAGTCCGAGCGTGAAATCCCACGACACCCGAGCGCTTGGTGCGCCGTCAGGGACAAGCTTTGTATTTTTTGGTAAATATTTGGTTTAAGTTTTGCGGGACATTCGTGCCGTGACCCACCTTTCACGTACTTTGCGTTAAAATCGTAGAAACCTTCGCCCTGCGGCAGGATCTCCGTCACGCCGAGCGCGACGTCGCCCATCACCGCGCATGTCAGTTCGCGGCCGGGGATGAACCGTTCCACCATGACACGCTCGCCGAAAGCCCAGTCGCTCGCCGTCAGGCTTTGCGGGGGATGCGGCTCGCCGGCGTCGACGATGAGCACGCCGAAGCTCGACCCCTCGTTCACCGGCTTGACGACGTAGGGCGGCGGCATGGGATGGGCGGAGGTGAAGTCGAAGCGGCTCATCACGCGTTCCTGCGCGACCGGTATGCCGGCAGCCTTGGCGATGCGCTTGGCCTGCTGCTTGTCCATGGCGAGCGCGGAGGCGAGAACGCCGGAATGCGTGTACGGGATCTCCAGGAACTCCAGCAGACCCTGGATCTTCCCGTCCTCGCCATACGGCCCGTGGAGCGCGTTGAAGGCGACTTCCGGTGCGAGGTCGCGAAGGGTCGTCGCGATGTCGCGATCGACGTCGACCCGGGTGACGCGGTAGCCCGCCCGCTCCAGCGCCCCGGCGCATTCCTCGCCCGACCAGAGACTGACCTGCCGTTCGGAAGAAAAGCCGCCCATCAGGACGGCGACATGCCTGGCGCCCATGCGAAGTTCCCCTTACGCCGCGAGCCCGCCTGCGGGCCCTTTGAAGCTACGGTGCGCGCACGAACCTTCCGCGGCCGCACGGTCCGGACCGATCCCCTCGCCCGTCCTCGTCGCGCTGCATGCATGCGTGAGCCGCACGGCCGCTGCCGTACCGCAGAAAACGGTCCGAATGATGGAATCAGAGGTGTCGATGGCTGGCAAGCAAGCCGGCCGACGATCGCACAATGCGGCAAGCTTCGCGCAAGCCGGCGGGCGGCTTGCGCGCGATCAGATCATCTGGCCGAGGAATTCCTGGACGATGCGGCCTTCCCGGAAACGTCCGAGGCGCTTGATCTCCCAGACGAGTTGGACGCCGGAATTCTCCAGAACGCGCGCCCGCACGGTTTCGCCGAGATATTCGAGGTCGTAGCCGCCCGCGTCGCCGGTATTGATCATGAAGTTGCAATGGAGTGGCGACATCTGCGCGCCGCCGACCATGAGGCCGCGGCAGCCCGCCTCGTCGATCAGCTTCCAGGCCGATTCGCCGGGCGGGTTGCGGAAGGTCGAGCCGCCCGTCTTCTCGCGCACCGGCTGAACCGTCTCGCGGTGCGTCTGCACATCGTCCATCGCCGAGCGGATCGCGGCCTCGTCTTCCGCGTATCCCTCGAACACGGCGCCGGTGAAGATCAGGTCTCCCGGCGCTTCGCAATGACGGTAGGCATAGCCCATTTCAGCATTCGTGAAGGTGTGCCGTTCGCCCTTGCGGTCGAGCGCGTGCACCTCGACGACCCGTTCGCGGGTTTCGACGCCGTTGGCGCCGGCGTTCATGCGCAATGCACCGCCCACGCCGCCGGGTATGCCATGATAGAAATGGAAGCCGCCGAGCCCGGCCTTCAGTGCGGCGGCGGCCAGATGCTTGTCCGGGCAGGCCGCACCGGCGAACAGCCGCGTATCGGAAACCCGTTCGGCCGTCCCGAAGCCCTTCGCCGAAAGCCGGACCACGATGCCCGGCAGTCCGCCATCGCGCACGAGCAGGTTCGAGCCGATGCCGACGGGAAGCACCGGTATGTCTTCCGGCAGCGCTGCGAGAAAGGTCGCCAGATCCTCCTCGTCGGCCGGCTGGAACATCAGCTCCGCCGGTCCGCCGACGCGAAACCACGTCACCTTCGCCATGTCGGCATTCGGGGTCAGGCGGCCGCGGACATCGGAAAGCCGGTCTTCGAGCGAAGCCTTCAGGCGTTCTCCGTCGATCGTGCTCATCCCGCACCACCCAGCGCAGCGAGCTTTTCCGGCAGGGCGTTCGCCCAAGAGGTGATGTTGCCGGCACCGAGGCAAACGACGAAATCGTCCTCGCCGATGGTCTTGGCGAGCAACGGCGCGAGATCGTCTTCGCCTTCGACGAGCCGCACGTCGCGGTGGCCGCCGGCCCGCAGACGTGATGCGAGCGCGGCTGAATCGACGCCCTCGATCGGCTGTTCGCCGGCAGCGTAGACCGGTGCGAGAACCACGCTGTCGGCGTCGTTGAAGCACGCGGAAAAATCGTCGAACAGCGAAGAGAGACGGCTGTAGCGGTGCGGCTGCATGACAGCGACGACGCGGCCCGAGCATGCTTCGCGCGCGGCGCGCAGCACGGCGGTGATCTCGACGGGATGATGGCCGTAATCGTCGAAGATGCGCGCACCGTTCCAGGTGCCGGTCTCGGTGAAGCGCCGCTTGACACCCCCGAACTGGCCGATGCCGCGCAGGATCGCCTCGTCGGAAATGCCGAGTTCGTGTGCCACCGCGATGGCGCCGGTTGCGTTGGAGACGTTGTGGCGGCCGGGCATCGGCAGGCGCAGGCCGCGGATCGCGGAGACCTCGGCCGTCTTGCGGCTGCGGATCTCCACGTCGAAGATCGAGGTCGGCCCGTCGGCGCGCAGGTTCACGAAGCGCACGTCCGCCTGCGGGTTCGCGCCATAGGTGACGACGCGGCGGTCCTCGATGCGGCTGATCAGCGACTGCACCTCCGGATGGTCGATGCACATGACGCCGAAACCGTAGAACGGCACGTTCTCGACGAACTGCCGGAAGGCCTGCCGGACGGCGTCGAACGAACCGTAATGGTCGAGATGCTCGGGATCGATGTTGGTGACGAGCGCGATGTCGGCCGGCAGCTTGAGGAAGGTGCCGTCGGACTCGTCCGCCTCGACGACCATCCACTCGCCCTCGCCCATGCGCGCATTCGTGCCGTAGGCGTTGATGATGCCGCCATTGATCACGGTCGGGTCAAGCCCGCCGGCATCGAGCAGCGTCGAGACCATCGAGGTCGTCGTCGTCTTGCCGTGCGTGCCGCCGATGGCGACGGCGTTCCTGAATCGCATCAGTTCGGCCAGCATCTCGGCGCGGCGCACGATCGGCAGCAGCTTCTCGCGCGCGGCGACGACTTCCGGGTTCGTGCGCGCGATGGCCGTCGAGGTGACGATCACTTCCGCCTCCCCGAGATTGGCCGCGTCGTGACCGATGAAGACCTCGATGCCCTTTTCGCGAAGGCGTCGGACATTGGCGTTTTCCGCCTGGTCGGAACCCTGCACGCGATAGCCGAGAGTGACGAGCGCCTCGGCGATGCCGCTCATGCCGATGCCGCCGATACCGACGAAATGCACGAGACCGATGCTCTGGGGCATCTTCATGGGTTGGTTTCCTCGCGTTTGGCCCTGAAATCCGCCACGGGCGTTCCCGCCGCAATAGACTCCACAAGTCCTGCGAGCAAGGTGGTCGCGTTCGGGTTGCCGGCCGCCTTCGCCGCCGCCGCCGTCTTCGCCAGCCGTTCGGGCTCGCGCATGGCGTCGCCGACGAGGCGCGCGAGCCGGTCCGCATCGAGTTCGCTCTCGGCGATGACCTCCGCGCCGCCCTTCGCCTTCAGCGCGGCGGCGTTGGCCGCCTGGTCGTGATCGAGCGCATGGGGATAGGGAACGAGGATCGCCGGCCGGCCGATCACCGAAATTTCCGAAACCGTGGAAGCCCCCGAACGGCTGACGACGAGGTGGGCCGCACCGATACGTGTGGCCATGTCGGAAAAGAACGGCGAGACTTCCGCCTCGACGCGCAGCTCGTCATAGGCAGCGCGCGCCGCGTCGGCATCGTCCGGGCGGGCTTGCTGCGTCACCCGCAGGCGGGCGCGCTCGGCCTCCGGCAGAAGGCGCAAGGCCGCCGGCAGCACTTCAGAAAAGAAGCGCGCGCCTTGGCTGCCGCCGAAGACGACGAGACGGAACGGCTCGTCCTCGTGCGACGGCCGGTACGGCGACTTCGCCGCTTCCAGCACCGCCGGGCGGACCGGATTGCCGGTCTGCACCGTCTTTGCCGCGTACTTGCCTTCGCTCTCGGGCAAGAAACCGCCGGCAACCGCCAGCACACGGTTGGCGAGCGCGCGGTTCGCCCGCCCCATCACGGCGTTCTGCTCGTGCAGCAACGACGGCACGCCGGCATTGCCCGCGGCGATCAGCGGCGGCACGGTCGGGTAGCCGCCGAAGCCGATCACGGCGTCCGGGCGAACCGAGCGGATCAGGCGACCGGCCTCGCGGATGCCCATGAAGAGCGTCCACAGCGCCGAAGCGACCCGGACCGGGTTCTTCGAACCGATCGTCGCCGAGCGAACGACGTCGATGGCCTCGGCGGGAAAGGCATCCGCGTAGCGCTGGGCCCGGCTGTCGGTCACGAGCCGCACCGTCCAACCGCGGGCATGCATCGCATGCGCCAGCGCCTCGGCCGGAAAGAGATGGCCGCCGGTGCCACCGGCGGCGATCAGAAGCGTTTTCGCCATGAGCTCTCTGTGCTTCGAATGCCGTGCTTGAGCGAGGATGAAGCCGGCCGCCTATTCGGCCGGCAGCGGAACCATTGAGCGGATGAACCCACGCTCGCGCGAACGGCTTTCCGGCCGCCGGCGGGTCAGCGCGAGCAGGAAGCCGGCCGTCACCGCGACGGCGACCATCGAGGAACCGCCGTAGGAGATGAAGGGCAGCGTCATGCCCTTGGCCGGCATCAGCCTGAGATTCACGCAGATGTTGATCATCGACTGCAGGCCGAACTGCAGCGAGAGCCCGCAGACGGCGAGCCGGGTGAAGTCGTCGCGCTCTCGCTTGGCGTGGTTGAAACCGCGGAAGACGATGAAGGCGAAGAGCAGCACGAGAACGGCGCAGAAGATGATGCCGAACTCTTCCGCGCCGACGGAAAAGACGAAGTCGGTGTGGCTGTCGGGCAGGATGCGCTTGACCACGCCCTCGCCCGGACCCGTGCCGAACCAGTGCCCGCGCACGATCGCCTCGCGAGCTGTATCCACCTGATAGGTATCGCCCTGACCCGTCATGAACCGGTCGACGCGCTCTTGCACGTGGGTGAACGAGGAATAGGCGAGTGCGAGCCCACCGGCCGAAAGGCCGAGAAGACCGAAGATCCAGATCCACGATATGCCGGCGAGAAAGAACATTCCGCCCCAGACCATGCTGGTCAAAAGGGTCTGGCCGAGATCCGGCTCGGCGACGAGCAGCGCGGCGACGATGGCGAGCAGGATGATGGCGAAGAGGTTGCCTGGCACTTCGCGGTGCCGCCCATGCTCGGAAAAGAGCCAGGCGCAGATGACGATGAAGGCCGGCTTCATGAATTCCGAAGGCTGGATCGAAAGGCCGAGCACCGAGACCCACCGCCGCGAGCCCTTGACCTCCACGCCGAAGAAGAGGGCCGCGACCATCAGTGCGATCGCGATCGCCAGGATGACGAGCGCTGAACGGCGCACCTGACGGGGCGACAGGAAGGACGCACCGACGAGCGTGGCGATCGTCGGAACGAGGAAGACGGCGTGCCGCTTGACGAAGAAGAAGCTCGGCAGGCCGAGACGTGCGGCCTCCGGCGGGCTCGCCGAAAAGGACAGCATGAAGCCCGTGCCGATAAGCAGCAGAAAGGCGACCAGAAAGACCCGGTCGATGGTCCAGAACCATTCGGCGATCGCGCCGCGCTGTACCCGGCTTACCATGTCATCGTTCCTTTCCCCCGCCGTCCACCAGCATCTCGATGCCGGCAACGGCTGCGACGTGCGCGACGAAGTCCTCGCCGCGTTCCTCGAAGTTTCTGTACTGGTCGAAGCTTGCGCAGGCCGGACTGAGAAGCACGACCGGCCGGTGAGCCCCGCCTTCGTCTTCCATCGCATCCCGCGCCGCATCGGCAACGGCCTGCCTGAGCGTTCCCGCGATCTCGTAAGGGACCGCCTCGCCGAGCGTGGCGGCGAAGGCCGGCGCGGCCTCGCCGATCAGATAGGCTTTGGCGATGCGCTCGAAGAAGCCGGAAAGCTGGTCGATGCCGCCTTCTTTCGGCAGCCCGCCGACGATCCAGTAGATGCGCGAATAGGTCGATAGCGCCGGTGCCGCCGCATCGGCATTCGTGGCCTTGGAATCGTTGACGAAGGTGACGTCGCCGAGCCGTGCGACGGGCTGCATCCGGTGCTTCAGGCCGGTAAAGCTTCCGAGCGCCGCACGGATCGCCTCGTCGTCGACGCCCACGACCCGGCATGCGGCGATGGCCGCCGCGGCATTCTGCGCGTTGTGGCTGCCCTGGAGCGTCGGGATCGCGGCGAGATCGACATAGGCCTCGGCGTGCGCGGCGTGTGCGTCGAAGATGCGCGTGCCCTCGGCGAAGAACCCTTCTTCGAGCGGCGTGCGCCGGGAGATGCGCACCACGCGGTTGCCGGCATGGGCGAGCCGCTCCGCGATCCGTGCCGAATGGACGTCGTCGATACCGACGATCGCGGTCTCGCTGCCGGCGACGAGGCGTTCCTTGATCTCGGCGTAGTGCTGCATCGTCCCGTGCCGGTCGAGATGGTCGGGGCTGAGATTGAGCAGGATGCCGGCGCTCGGATCGAGCGTCGGCGCCAGATCGATCTGGTAGGAGGAACACTCGACGACGTAATGCCGGCCGGCTTCGGGCGGTTCGAGCGAAAGGACGGCGGTACCGATATTGCCGCCGAGCTGCACGTCGCGTCCGGCCTCCCGCAGAATGTGGGCGATCAGTGCCGTCGTCGTCGACTTGCCGTTCGTACCGGTGATCGCAACGAACGGACAGTCCGGCGCATGGGCCCGGCGTTCGCGCGCGAAGAGTTCGACGTCGCCGATGACGGGTACGCCGGCCGCCCGTGCGAGATCCACCGTCCAGTGCGCGCGGGGATGGGTAAGCGGCACGCCCGGTGAAAGTACGAGCGCTTCGACGCGCGCCCAGTCGAGCGCGCGGAGATCGCCGGTGGCGATGCCTTCCGCCCTGGCCGCCGCGACGCGCTCGGGATTGTCGTCGTGAGCCGTCAGATCCGCACCGCCCGCCGCCAGCGCGCGCGCCGTCGCAAGCCCGGAGCCGCCGAGGCCGAAGAGGGCGACGCGCTTGCCGGCAAAGGTGGTGACCGGGATCATCGCTGCCTCACCGCATCTTCAAGGTGGCAAGGCCGAGGATGGCGAGCATGACGGAGATGATCCAGAAGCGCACCACGACCTGGCTCTCCGTCCAGCCCTTCTTCTCGTAGTGGTGATGGATCGGCGCCATCAGGAAGAGCCGCTTGCCGGTCGCCTTGAAGACGCCGACCTGCAGGATGACCGAAAGCGCTTCGGTCACGAAGAGACCGCCGACGATCGCCATGACGATCTCGTGCTTGGTGGCGACGGCGACCGTGCCGATCAGCCCGCCGAGCGAAAGCGATCCGGTGTCGCCCATGAAGATCGCCGCCGGTGGCGCGTTGAACCACAGGAAGCCGAGCCCAGCGCCGATGACGGAACCGAGGATGACGGTCAGCTCCCCCGTGCCGGGCACGAAATTGATCTGCAGATAATCGGCGAAGACGGCATTGCCGGCGAGGTAGGCGATGGCCGCGAAGGAACCGGCCGCGATCATCACCGGCACGATCGCCAGACCGTCGAGCCCATCGGTCAGGTTCACGGCATTGCCGGCGCCGACCACGACGAAGGCGCCGAAGATCACGAAGAAATAGCCGAGATTGAGCATCGTGTCCTTGAAGAAGGGCAATGCGAGCGAGAAGGCGAAGGCAGGGTTGGCCGGTCCGGCGTTGGCCCGTGCGGCCCACATCATGGCGACGACCGCGAGCCCGGCGATGAGGAACTCGATGGCAAGGCGCAGCTTGCCGGAAAAGCCCTTGTCGGTCTGCTTCGTCACCTTGAGGTAGTCGTCGTAGAAGCCGATCGCCCCGAAGCCGAGCGTGACGAGCAGCGTGACGACCACGTAGACGCTCGAAAGGTCCGCCCAGAGAAGCGAACTGACGATGATGGCGACGAGCATCATCAGCCCGCCCATCGTCGGCGTGCCGGCCTTCATGAAATGCGTCTGCGGGCCGTCCGCGCGGATCGGCTGACCGCGACCCTGCCGAAGGCGGAGGGAATCGATCATGCGCGGGCCGAAGAGGAAGACGATGAAGGCGGCCGTGAACATCGCGCCGCCGGTGCGAAACGTGATGTAGCGAAAGAGGTTGAAGACCTGAAACTCATGTTCCAGTTTCACGAGCCAGATGAGCATCAGGAACCTTTCGTCGCGGCCGGCTCTTCGGCCGTCGCGTCGCCCGGCGCACGGCCTTCGGCGGGAAATGTGTCGGTCAGGGCAGTCACGATCGGGCCGAAGCCGAGACCGAGCGAGGCTTTCACCATGACGACGTCGCCGGCGGCGATCTCGCGCTTCAGCGCTTCGGCAATCGCTGCCGCGTCGTCGAGGTGCCGCACCGCGATACGCTCGTCGAGCGCCTCCTGCAATGCCGTCATCGCCGAACCGGCGAGATAGACCCGGTCGATACCGGCCTCGATGATCGGCCCGGCGAGTTCGCGGTGCAGTTGCCCGGTATGAACGCCGAGTTCCAGCATGTCGCCCAGGACGGCGATGCGCCTGCCGCCCGGACCGACCGGCGTCGCGGCGAGCAGCGCGACCGCGGCACCCACCGAAGTCGGGTTGGCATTGTAGCTCTCGTCGATCAGCACGAAAACGCCGTCCGAATGGGCGAGCCTATGGCGTGCGCCGCGACCCTTCTCGGCCTTCACGTCGGCAAGCGCGCTCGCGGCGCTTTCGATGTCCGCCCCGGCAATGCTTGCCGCGCCGAGCACGGCGAGCGCGTTCTGCACGACGTGGCGACCCGGGGCACCGATATGCGCCTCGACGACGTCGCCTCCGATCGCGGCACGCATGTGCGAGCCGTCCCCTTCGAGGCGCACCTGAAGAAGCCGGAAATCGGCCGCCTCGTCCTCGCCGAAGGTCAGGATGCGTTCCACGCCGCAGGCTTCCGCCGCCGCGCGAAGCACCTCGAACTGCGCGTTGTCGCGGTTGAGCATCGCCGTACCGCCCGGCACGAGCCCTTCGAAGATTTCCGCCTTGGCGGCGGCGATCGCTTCGAGGCTTTCGAAATGGCCGAGATGGGCCGGTGCGATCGTCGTCACCATGGCAATGTGCGGGCGCACCATGTCAACGAGCGCACGGATCTCGCCGGCATGGTTCATGCCGATCTCGAAGATGCCGAAGCGCGCGCTTTCGGGCATGCGTGCAAGTGTCAGCGGCACGCCCCAATGATTGTTGAAGGATGCGACGGCCGCATGGGTCTCGCCGGACGGCGCGAGCGCCCGGGCGAGCATCGCCTTGGTCGTCGTCTTGCCGACCGAGCCCGTCACGGCGAGGATTGTCGCGTCGCTGCGTTCACGTGCGGCGCGGCCGAGACGTTCGAGTGCGGCGAGCACGTCGTCGACGACGATCATTGGCACGGTCAGGCCGCCCAGCGCCGGCAGTTTGGCTTCGCTGACGACGAGCAGGCCCGCTTCGGCCGCCACGGCCGCGCTCGCGAAGTCGTGCCCGTCGAAACGATCACCGGCGATCGCGAAGAACGCGTCACCCGGCCGAAGCGTCCTCGTGTCGATGGAAATGCCGTTCACTCCGGCCGGTAGCGAGCCGACCGGGCGACCCTGCAAGGCTTCCACCATCGCCCGGCTCGTCCACAAACAGGTCGGCACCGCCGTATCTCCAAGCGTCTCGCTCATGCCGAAAGCGCCTCCAGCGCCTTGGCGACCTCTTCGTGATCGGAAAACGGCAGGGTGTCGGTGCCGATCGTCTGGCCCGGTTCGTGGCCCTTGCCGGCGACGATCAGCGTATCGCCGTGCTTCAGCATGAAGACGGCGGCGGCGATCGCCTCGCGCCGGTCGGCGAATTCGAGCGCCTGCGGCACGGCGGCCTTGATCTCGGAACGGATCGTAGCGGGCTCTTCCGAGCGCGGGTTGTCGTCGGTGACGATCACGACGTCGGCAAGCCGGCCGGCGATTTCGCCCATGATCGGCCGCTTGCCGCGATCGCGGTCGCCGCCGCAGCCGAAGACGACGACGACGCGCCCCGTCGTGAAGGGCCGGACCGAGCTCAGAACGCTTTCGAGCGCTTCGGGCTTGTGCGCATAGTCGACATAGACCGGCGCACCGTCCCCCGTCGCGCCGACGAGTTCGAGGCGCCCCGGCGCCCCCTCGAGTTCGCCGAGCGCTTCCATCGCGACCTCGGCGGGCGTTCCCGTCGCCATGGCGAGGCCGGCCGCGACGAGCGCGTTGGAAATCTGGAAGTCGCCGGCAAGCGGCAGCGTGACCTCGTAGATCGCATCACCATGCTGGATCTGCGCGACCTGGCGGGTTCGCTGGTGTTCGAGGCGCTTGAGCGAAAGGAACGTGCCGTTGCGCCCGGTCGTCAGAACCCTGCGGCCCGCTCCGCGCGCCACCTCGCCCGCCCGCTGCGAAAAGTCTCCGTCCGCATCGATCACGGCCGGCGCGTCGGTCGGGAGCAGACGATCGAAAAGGTGCATCTTGGCTTCGAAATACGTCTCGATCGTCTCGTGATAGTCCATGTGGTCGCGGCCGAGATTGGTGAAGGCCCCGGCGGCAAGCCGCACGCCGTCGAGGCGATGCTGATCGATGCCGTGGCTCGAAGCCTCCATGGCCGTATGCGTGACGCCCTCGCCGGCGAGTTCGTCGAGCAGGCGATGCAGTTCGACCGGATCGGGCGTCGTCAGCGAGCCGTATTCGGTGCGCCCGGGCGCGGTGACCCCCGTCGTGCCGATCATCGCGGCGGCCTTGCCCGCATGCGCCCAGATCTGGCGCGTGAAAGAGGCGACGGATGTCTTGCCGGCCGTGCCGGTGACCGCGACGATCGTCTCCGGCTGTGCCGGATGGATGCGCGCTGCGGCAAGTGCCAGGAAGCGGCGCGGATCCTCGGTGCGAAGCACCGGCACATCCACTTCCGTCGCCGAGGTCAGCGATGCGACGACGGCGACGGCACCCCTTTCGACGGCATCCCGAGCGAAGGTGGATCCATCGGCGTGCGTTCCCTCGATCGCGACGAAGAGATCGCCCGGCGCGATCGCCCGGCTGTCGGCCGAAAGGCCGCCGATGTCGAACGAGCCGACCCCGGCGGGCATGCCGACGGAAAGCAGATCGCCTGCGAGTTCGTCCAGTTTCATGGCGTCGTCCCCTGCCTCGCTCGTGCCCGCCCGCCCTCGCGCTTCACGCAGCCTAATCGCTGAGCGTCGATTGAGACACCAGCGTGGCGGCGTCGTTCACGGCGAACTTCGGATCGACGCCGAGCGCACTCGCCGAACGCCGGATGATCGCGCCGACCATCGGCGCGGCGTTGAAGCCGGCCGTGAAGCCCCACTCGCCCTCCGCCCGGTGCGGCTCGTCGATGCTCACGAGCACCACATATTTCGGGTCGTCGACCGGAAAGGCCGCGAGGAACGAGTTGAAGTTCTTCGACTTCGAATAGCGGCCGTTGACGACCTTGTCTGCGGTGCCCGTCTTGCCGCCGACGCGATAGCCCTGCACGTCGGCGTTGCCGCCGGAGCCGTGCATGACGTTCAGCCGGAAGAGATAGCGCATGTCCTTGGCGGTCTGCGGTTTCACGACCTGCTTGGAGACCGCCATCGCCTGCTTTTCCGTGCGCGGCAGGAAGGTCGGCTCCATGAATTTCCCGCCGTTCATCAGTGCGGCCGCTGCCACCGCGGTCTGCAGCGGCGTCGTGTTCAGCCCGTGCCCGAAGGCGACGGTCGCCGAATTGACCGGCTTCCACACCTTCGGCGTGAAGGGGGTGGCGACTTCGGGAAGCTCGGTGTTCATCCGGGTCAGCAGGCCGAGCCGCTTGAGAAAGGCCTTCTGGCGGGGAATGCCGACATCGAGCGCCTCGCGCGCCGAACCGATGTTGGAGGAGTGGATGAAGACTTCCGGCACGGTCAGCGCCCGGTGCATGTTGTGGAAGTCGTGGATGAGGAAGCCACCGATGCGCAAGGGATGCGAGGCGTCGTAGCTGCTCTTCAGGTTGGCGACGCCGGTATCGAGCGCCATCGCCGTCGTGAACGTCTTGAAGACCGAGCCCATCTCGTAGGTGCCGGCCGTCATCCGGTTCAGGCGGTTCTTGTCCTGCGCATGCACGGGATTGTTCGGATTGAAGTCCGGCACCGAGGCGAGCGCGATCACCTCGCCGGTATCGACCTTCAGCACCACGGCCCCGGCACCGATCGCGTTGAACTTCTTCATGCCGGCCAAAAGCTCGTCGCGCACGATGTGCTGCACGCGAAGGTCGATCGAAAGCCGTACCGGCTGCATCTTCTGGTCGACCGTCAGGCCGGCGCCGGCAAGCGCCGAGAGCCCCTGCCGGTCGATGTACTTTTCCATCCCGGCGATGCCGTTGTTGTCGATGTTGACGAAGCCGACGATGTGCGAGGTCGTGGCACCCGCCGGATAGAAGCGGCGGGTCTCCGGCCTGAAGCCGATGCCGGGCACGCCGAGCGCCAGGATGCGGCTTTGCTGCTTCGGCGTCAGCTGGCGCTTGATCCACTGGAAGGCCGAATTCGCCTTCAGCTTGTGGTAGAGCGTCTTGCGATCGAGGCTCGGCAGCACGGAAGAGAGCTTTTCGACCGCGTCGTCGACATCGACGATCTTGCGCGGTTCGGCGTAGAGCGAGACGGTGCGGATGTCCGTTGCCAGAACCCGGCCGTTACGGTCGAGGATATCCGGGCGCGAGGCGAGCAGCCGGTTGGGCGGCGCCACGCTCGCCGTATCGTCGTTGCGCTCCATGCCGTACTGCGCCATGCGCGCACCGACCGCGCCGTAAAGCACGACGAACCCGATCATCAAAAGGGCGACACGGTTGCCCGCCCGTGCGCCGGAGCGCTTGTTCACGCCCTGAACGGCAAGCCGTCCGTCGGCACCCCATTTGCGGGTGCGCGTGCGCACGAAGGATTTGCGGTTGAGGGCGACGACGCGGGGAAGAAAGGACATCAGTGGATCACCGATCCGGTTTTGACGGGGTCGACGGACTTCAGGAGATCGGCGACCGCGTCGCCACCGCCGTCTGCCACGTCCGGTCGTCCCGGCGCAGCCATGGGAAGGGGCGGATTGTCGGGTACGGGATAGTCCGGAAGGTCGTTCAGCGTCGCGATCTGCGTCGGCTCGATCGTCTTCAGGTTCAGTTCGGCGTCGAACGCTTCGTCCAGCTGCTGCAGTCGCGACGGCTGGGTCAGCACGCTCCAGTCGGCGTTCAGGAGATCGATCGTATCGTGCTCCAGGCGGATTTCGCGTTGCAGGTGATTGATCGCCGCGACCTGCTCCTCCGCGTGATGCTTGACGCGGTAGGTGAAGGCTGCGGCGCCGACCATCGCGGCGATGAGCACCAGATCCAGTTTGCCGAGCATGGTCTTTTCTCAGACGTTGATGCTGTTGAGGGGAACGAGCTTCGGCAGACCGAAGATCGACATGTCGGGTTCGCCGGCCGGTTCGTCGGTGCGCACACCGACACGCAGCTTGGCAGAGCGCGCACGCGGATTGGCTTCGGCCTCCGCCGCACTCGCGGTGACCATCGCCTTGCCGTGTCGCGTAAAGATCGACGGCCGTTCGACCGGCTGCGGAAGGTGGCGCGAACCCTCTACCCCGCCGAAACGGTTCTGGAAGAAGCGCTTGACGATGCGATCCTCCAGCGAATGGAAGGTGACGACGACCAGCCGCCCTCCGGGTTTCAGCGCGCGCTCCGCGGCATAGAGTGCCCGCGCCAACTCGCCGAGTTCGTCGTTGACGTAAACGCGCAGCGCCTGGAAGACCCGGGTCGCGGGATGGATGCGGTCCTTCGCCTTGCGCGGCGAGACCGTCTCGACGAGGCGCGCGAGGTCGCGCGTCGTCTCGAACGCGCCTTCGGCTTCGCGCCGGCGCACGATCGCTCCCGCGATGCGGCCGGCCTGCTTCTCTTCGCCGAGAAAATTGAAGATGCGCGCGAGATCGCCGACGGCGAGCTGATTGACGACGTCGGCGGCACTGACGCCCGCGTTCGCCATGCGCATGTCGAGCGGCCCGTCGGCGCGGAAGGAAAAGCCGCGCTCCGGCGTATCGAGCTGCATGGACGAAACGCCGATATCGAGCACGACGCCGTCGAGTCCGGCATCCGGCGCGAAGCGATCGAGTTCGGAAAACCGTGCGGCATGCAGGGAAAGCCGGCCGCCGCTACGCTCGACCATCGCATCCCCGCTTTCGAGGGCATGCGGATCGCGGTCGAGCGCGATCACCTGCGCGCCGGCATCGAGTAGCGCCTGCGTATAGCCGCCGGCGCCGAAGGTACCATCGAGAACGATCTGGCCGGGTACCGGCGCGAGCGCCTCGAGTACGGCGGAAAGGAGAACCGGGATATGGCGGACCAGTCCGCCACTGGCGTCGGATGGACGATCGCCAGGGTCCGCCATGATCCCGCTTCCCCTTTCTAAGCGGATGCCACCCCGTTGGCCGTCCGCTCCTGCCGCGCTTTCGAAGCCGTGGCCTCGAACGTTTCGGGATCCCAAAGCTGGAAGTACCGTCCCCGCCCGACGAAGACGACTTCCTTCGTGATCCCCGTGAAGGATCGGATGAAGTCCGTGACCATCATCCGGCCCTCCGCATCGAGCTTGGCGAACACCCCGCCGCCATGCACCAGAAGAGAAAGGCGGTTCGCCTCCTCCGAAAAAGGATCGAGCGCCTCGATCTGGCTCTCGTAGCGATCCAGAAGCTCCGGCCCTCCCACGCTGATCGCGGGAAAGACGAAATCCTGCAGGCAATAGAGCTCGCTCACGTCGAGACGCGTCAGCACGGAGCGGAAGGCGGCCGGTACGGACACCCTGCCCTTGGTATCGATCCTGTTGGTGGCATTCGACAGAAAACGGTTCATGATCCAATGCCGCCGTCTCCACCCCCATGGAGCCTGTCGTGCCGAACCCCGACACTTCGATCCGACCGGCATGCACCATCCCCGTACGGGCAAGCCGCCCGTCTGGAACCTGCATGGTTCCACCGGTTTCTGACGCTGGAGGGACGCCGATGCGCCGTCGAATTTCGTGCCGTTGGGATAACATGGGACACCATGGGCGTCAATGGGAACACGGTTCGCGGGCAGCCTTTTACCCACGCTCATTCATGCAGCGTTAAGCTTAATGAACCGTTACGAATGCTTTGAAGTGCGTTCCGAATACCGGGTGCGTCGATCGTGAACACTATAGTGGACGGCGTTGCGGGCCGGTTCCCGGCGCGTCCCAAACAGGCCCATGAAGGGCCTTCGGGCGGTGCTGCGCACGTGTTTGCGGGGAAGAAATGTCGAATTGCCAGCCGGCCTGTAAGCCGGGTTCTGTATGGCTCCCGCACGAGGTGCGGGAACGCGGCAGCCATTCATCTGGGACAGGACTCGCGCCCTGCCTCGCGCGACCTACCCGGACGACGAGGCCCGGAAACGGGCCCGCCCGCGATCGCTCGCGAGCCGAAGTCGTCCCTATTCGGTCTTGCTCCCGGTGGGGTTTACCGTGCCGCTGCCGTTGCCGGCAGCGCGGTGGGCTCTTACCCCACCCTTTCACCCTTACTCCGCTGCCGGTGAAGGCTGGGCGAAGCGGTCTGCTCTCTGTTGCACTTTCCCTGGGGTCGCCCCCGCCGGACGTTATCCGGCACCGTGTTTCCGTGGAGCCCGGACTTTCCTCACCGCGCGGCCTTTCGACCTCATGCGCGGCGCGGCTGCCCGGCCGACTGGCGTCGCCGCGATAGCACGCCCGATCCGGGCAAGCCAGCGCTTACGCCCGTTCTTCGATCGTCGGACTGCCGAACCTCGAAGCGTACGTCTCTCACCGTGTCGCAAAGCGCGGCAGGGTCGACAGAAGACGGTGGAGCGTATCGATGGTGCCGGCATCAGCGACACCGTCGACGCGCTCCGGGCGGAAATGGCGCTGGAAGGCCGTGACGACCGCTTCCGTGCGCGCACCGAAATGGCCGTCCGGCTCCACGCCGTAGCCGTAGAGCGAGAGCATCGACTGAAGCGCTTCGATCGGCTGGCCGCTTTCGCCGGCCTGGAAATAGCGCCCGGATCGCATCGCGCTCGGCTCCACCCAGTGCCCGACGCCGTTTTCGGCAAGGACCGACCACGGGAAGCGTTCGCCCGGATCGCACTTGCGCGAGGGTGCGACGTCGCTGTGCGCGAGCACCCGTTCGCCGGGGACGGACCAGCGTTTTCTGCAGTCCCGGCAAAGCGCGACGACGGCCGCGATCTGGGCGTCGGCAAAGGGCGGCAGGCCGCCATCATGTCCCGGATTGACGATCTCGATGCCGATCGAGCACGAATTGATGTCGTGCTCGCCCGCCCACAGGCTCTTGCCCGCATGCCAGGCGCGGCGCGTCTCCGCCACGAGCTGATGGATCGTTCCGTCCTCGAACACGACGTAGTGCGCGGAAACGTCGCTCTCGGACGAGCGCAGGCGCGAAAGCGCATCCGTCCCGCTTGCCATCCCGGTATAATGCAGGAGGAGCATGTCGGGCGCACGCCCGTCGGCACGTTCGCCATGGTTGGGCGAAGGCGACCATACGGCTTCGTTGAAATCGCATTCCGGCTCGGGCATTCAGCCTGCCGCCTGCGTGCGGTCGGTCCGGCTCATGCCGCCTGACGCTCGCGCTCGATCGCTTCGAAGGCGGCGTTGAAGGTCGCGGTGCGCTCGTTGGCGACGGCGACGAACTCCTGCGGTACGCCGCGTGCGATCAGCCGGTCGGGATGATTGTCGGCCACGAGCTTGCGGTAGCGCTTCTTGATGATCGAAAGGTCCGCGTCATGGGCCACGCCGAGGACACGATAAGGATCGGCGTCGTCGCCACGCACGTGCCGCTCGAAGATCGCGGCGTAGCGATCTTCGCCGATGCCGAAGATGCGGGCGATGTCGGCCAGGAACGCGCTCTCCTTGTCGTGGAGGACGCCGTCCGCCTTGGCGATGTGAAAGAGCCCTTCGAGAATGTCTTCGAGAACCGCTTCCTCGAAGGCTTCGTCGCTGCACATGCCGGCGATGCGCTCGGCATAGGCCTGATAGCCCGCGACGTCCCGCTTGGCGAGATTGTAGAAGCGCGCGACATTGCGCTCCTCGCCGGGCGGGATGGCGAAGATCTGCTGGAACGCCGCGACCTCTTCCTCCGTCACGATGCCGTCCGCCTTCGCCATCTTGGCCGAAAGCGCGATCATGGCAATGGAGAAGGCAACCTTGCGGCGCGTCTGCGGATCGCCGGCGAAAAGCGTGCGTACCGCCTCGATCACCGAGGCCAGAACCTCCGAGGCCGTCTCGCCGACGTGATCGAACACGCGCGCCCAGTTTGCCATTCCGTCCATTCCTTCTGGCAGACCGGGAGCGGTATAGACGATCCGAACGCTGCGATCGAGGGCGCACGCCGCCCCCGATTCAAGGATCCGTCCGCTGCCGGTCCTCGATGAAGGACGCCGGAACGAACGGTTCGTGTCTACCGATGCGGCTTACTGCGACTGCGTCTGGCCGCTGGTATCGCCGCCGCTGCCGGCGTTGTCCCCGCCGCCATTGTCGCCGCACGCGGCAAGACCGAGGAGCATGAGGGTGGAAAAGATCACAACCATTGCACGCTGCATACTGAACTCCCGTGACTGAGGGCCGAATGCCCAACTGCAACCTCCGATCAATTTATGTCGGGAATTTGGGATCGCCAGTTCACGTACGGTGACATTGCGAAATATTGTCGCAGTGCCGGTATTCTACCAGGGCAGTGTTTCACCACTGCGATCGAGGAAGAGCCCGCTATGGTCGGCGCCGATCCCCTCCAGACAGCGAACGAGTTTGCGTGCCGCCTCCTCGGGCGAGCGAACCGTCAGACCATCCTTGGCGAACGGTTTGGAGAGCGGCGTGTCCACGGTTCCCGGATGAAGGGCGACGCAGGCCGCTTCACCATGAGTTCGCGCCAGCTCGACCGCCGCGGTGCGCACGAACTGGTTCAGCGCGGCCTTCGAAGCGCGGTAACCGTACCATCCGCCGATATGGTTGTCCCCGATGCTGCCGACCTTTGCCGAAAGCGTTGCGAATACCGCCTTGCCCCGGCGCGGGAGAAGCGGAAGCAGATGCTTCATCAGGAGCATCGGCCCCGTCGCGTTCAGCGCGAAGGCCCTGGCGATGGCTTCCGGGGTCACGTGACGCCACGATTTCTCCGGCCCATGCTCGTCGTCGTAGAGATAGCCGGTCGCATCGAAGACGAGCCGCAGGTCCTCTTTCCGCTCGCCGACGGTCTTCGCCAGCGCCGCGATCGACGCCTCGTCGAGAAGATCGAAAGCAAGGTTCTCGCGCCGGCCCGCAACAAGGACTTCGGCGAACCGGCCGCTTCCGGCGAGTTCCTTGCGCACCGCACTGCCGATGCCGCCTGCGCCGATCACAAGCGCCAAGCCCCCGGACGGAAAGCTTCCGAGTGTCTCCATCGTCATTCGGCGGCAGGCCGGCGCTCCAGACCACCGGCGTCTTCGAGGAACCCGACGATTTCCGCGACGCCCTCTCCCCGTCTGAGGTCGGAGAAGACGTGCGGGCGTCCTTCGCGCATGCGTTCGGCGTCGCGCGCCATCACCGCGAGATCGACACCGACATGGGGTGCGAGATCGGTCTTGTTCATGACGAGAAGATCCGAACGCGTGATCCCCGGTCCGCCCTTGCGCGGGATCTCCTCGCCCTGCGGCACGGCGATGACGTAAAGCGTCAGATCCGCCAGATCCGGCGAGAAGGTGGCCGCAAGGTTGTCGCCGCCCGATTCGATGAAGACGATGTCGAGGTCGCGGTGCCGCGCGGTCAAGCCGGCGATTGCCTGAAGGTTGATCGTCGCGTCCTCGCGGATCGCGGTATGCGGACATCCGCCCGTCTCCACGCCGACGATGCGATCGGCCGGCAGCGCCTGAAGGCGCGTGAGCATGGTCGCGTCCTCCTGCGTGTAGATGTCGTTGGTGACGACGGCGAGCGAGTAGTGCGCGCGCATCGCCTTGCAGAGCTTTTCGGTGAGGGTCGTCTTGCCGGAGCCGACCGGCCCCCCGATGCCGACGCGAAGCGGACCGTTTGCGAAGGTCATGAGCGAAAGAGCCTCGATTGCTGGGTTTCGTGGGTCATGGCGAGGAGATCGGAGACGACCGTCGCCGAGCCGAGATCGTCGAGCGTGGCGATTTCGGCCCGCGCCGCCGCGTCGAGAACGACCGGCTCCAGCCTCGCGAGCGCTGCGACCGCATCGCTTTGTCCGATCGGAACGGTGCGCAGAGCCGCCTGGACGAGCGTGCCGACGAAGGCGTTGAGATAGGCGGCGAGCACCTCGGCGCATGCGAGCCCCATCGCCCGCGTCACCGCGCCGACGGCCACCGGATAGGCGACTTCGCCTTCAAGGCGAAGATCGCGCGCCTCGCGGAATGCGCGGGCGGCGGCGAGAAAGGCCGACCCCTGCGCCATCGTCTCCAGATGCCGCTCGCGCGAGCTGGCGAGCGCTTCGGCGAGCGATGCGATATCGTCGCGTTCCCGCGCATCCCCGGCACCCCACGCGGCACGGAGCAGCACCGCATCGTTCCACCCGGATCCCGCCGTCACCAGATCTCCAAGCCAGGCGACGAGGTCGTCCCTCCCGCCGATCAGCCCGTCATGGACCGCGCGTTCCACGCCGTGGCTGTAAGCGAACGCGCCGACCGGAAAGGACGGCGAGAGCAGCGTCATCAGCCGTACGCGCGCGGCCGGCTCGGCCACGGGTTCAGTCGCCGGCGGCATGGTCTGTGTGGTGGCTGTCGTGTGCGCCGTAATGGGAATGATGATAGGCGCCGCGCACCGGCGTAAAGGCCTCGTGCGCCTCTTCGACCGTGGCGCCGAGACCCTCCAGCATCGCCCGCACGACATGGTCGCGCTCGATGAAGATACGGCTCTCGCCGATCTCGGCGGGCAGATGGCGATTGCCGATATGCCAGGCGAGTTCGGCAAGGTGCGCCGCACTGCGTCCGGCAACGACGTAGAGTGCCTGCGAGGCTGCGCGCACGCACACCTCGCTGCCGTCGTCCAGCACCAGTGTGTCGCCATCGGCAAGCGCGACCGCCTCGGCGAGATCCACCATCATCGCATTGCCGTCGTCGAGCACGAGGCGCCGGCGACGCAGGTGCCGTGCGTGCGAATCGAGCGTGACGGTCGCGGCCGGCGCCGGGCATTCTCGGTCGTCGGACCGACGATAGCTGATGGCTTTCCTCATGGCGTTCGCGCCGGCTCCCCGCTGCGTTGAGAAAGGACGATGCCGCTTCCGAAAGGCGCACGCAAGCCGGCAAGGCTTTCGCCTCACCGGCCTTGCGAAAAGGTCCGTATGCGCGTCAGGCGTGCCAGAAGCCGATGCCTTGAACGATGGCGTAGGTCACGCAGCCGGCGATCGCCGTCAGGACGGTTCCCCATGCGATGTCGGCCGCCGCCATGGCGTTCGTCCAGCCGCGCAGCGTGGCCAGGTTCGTCGCCTCGTAGGTCGCGTAGCAGAAGAAGCCGAAGAGCAGCGAGGCGACCAGCACCTTCGGCAGGCTGCCCTCGTTGAGAGCCGGGACCAGCGCGAAATATAAGAGACCGACGACGTAGATCGCGTAGAAGCCGGCAGCGACGCCGAAGCGTGGCTTGTCGAGCATCAGTTCGCCGATCTGCGCCTGGTAGAAGTTCTTCGCCACGACCCCGAGCCAGAGCGCGTCGAGGCCGAGGAAGATTACTGTGGCGATGAGGTAGACATAGACGTATTTCACTTCGCGCGTCCCTTCCCTTTGCCGGCGCCTTGCCATCCGCTTCGTCACGCATCGATCGCCGGTCCCCCGGCCGGTGACGAGAAAATGATGGGCACCTTGTCGCAGAACCGCAAACACGCACTCGCGTTCCGCGCGAGGTCCCCTATTTCCCATTTTCGTCTCGTATACGTTCGGCCGATCGAAGGAATGGATCCATGACCACAAGCCTTTTGTCGGTCGCAACGGCCGTACCCGAAAACGCCGTGACGCAAAAGACGATCGCCGAAGCGGCCGGCCAGGCGTTCGGCGGGCGCTATTCCGAGTTCGGCCGGCTTTCCCGCGTGTTCGAAACGGCGGGTATCGATCAACGCCATCTGGCGCGGCCGGTGGAATGGTACCTGAGGCCGCGCGACTGGGCGGAGCGCAACGGCGCCTACGTCGAGACCGCGCGGGACCTCTTCGTCGCCGCGGCCGAGCGCGCGCTGGCCCGGGCCGGCGTTGCCGCCGCCGAGATCGACACCGTCGTCACCATCTCCTCGACCGGCCTCGCCACGCCCAGCCTCGAAGCGCAGGTCGCCGGTCGGATGGGTTTTCGCAGCGACATCGAACGCGTACCGGTCTTCGGGCTCGGCTGCGCGGGTGGCGTGTCGGGCCTTTCGATCGCCGCTCGCCTTGCCGAAGCGCGACCGGGCAGCACCATACTGATGGTCGCCGTCGAACTGTGCAGCCTCGCCTTCCGGCTCGACGAACTGACGAAGGCGAACATCGTTGCCACCGCTCTGTTCGCGGACGGTGCGGCGGCGTGCGTGCTCAAGAGCGACGACATGGGCGCACTGCATGTCGAAGCGGCCGGCCGGCACACATGGCCGGATACGCTTTCCATCATGGGCTGGCGCGTCGATCCCGAAGGGCTCGGCGTCATCTTCGATCGCGCGATCCCGCCCTTCGTCGAGGAAAAGCTGAAGCCTGCGCTGGAAGGCATTCTCGCCGCCGCGGACCTGACCCTCGGCGACATCGACCGGCTCGTGTGCCACCCCGGCGGAACGAAGGTCCTCGAAGCGCTCGAGACGGCGCTCGCCCTGCCATCGGGCCGTCTCGACCACGAGCGCGCGGTACTTGCCGATTACGGCAACATGTCCGCACCCACGGTGCTCTTCGTGCTGGAACGCCTGCTCGCCGAGGGGGAGCCTCCGGCGCGTCTTCTGCTGACCGCGCTCGGGCCGGGCTTCACGGCAAGCGGCGTGACCTTGAAGCGATCGCCGCATTGATCGCCGCAATCGTGCTCGTGCTCGTCACGGCCGAACGGCTCGGCGAGCTCGTTCTCGCGCGGCGCAACACGCAGGCCCTGCTGGCGCGCGGCGGTACCGAGGTCGGGCGCGCGCATTACCCGCTGATCGTCGCCCTGCACGCGGCGTGGCTCGTCGGGCTGTGGTGGCTGGCACCGGGCCGGCCGGTCGCGGTGTTCTGGCTCGCCGTCTTCGTCGCCCTTCAGGTCGCACGCATCTGGGTGCTCTTCACGCTCGGTCGGCGGTGGACGACGCGCATCATCGTCGTGCCCGGCGAACGGCTCGTGCGGTCCGGACCGTACCGCTTTATCCCGCATCCGAACTATGCGGTCGTCGTCGGCGAGATCGCCAGCCTGCCGCTCGCCTTCGGGCTCGGTCTTTATGCACTCGCCTTTTCCATCTTGAACGCCTGCATCCTCGCCGTGCGCATTCGCAGCGAACGCAGAGCCCTCGACGAAGCGACGCGTCCCGAAGCGCATGCGTCGTGAACGGTAGCGCGCGTCCTTCGTAGCCATCCCTGTGCGGACCGGTCGAACCAACCCGGATGCCGATCGTTTCGTCGACGAAGAAGGAGTCTCCCGTGATCGTCCTCCATCATCTCGCCTATTCCCGGTCCACGCGCGTGCTCTGCGCGCTCGAGGAACTCGGCGTGGACTACGAGCTGAAAAGCTACGAGCGCACGCAGGCCTTCAAGGCACCGGCCGAACTCGCCGATATCCACCCGCTCGGCAAGTCGCCGGTGATCGAGGACGACGGGCTCGTGGTCGCGGAATCCTCGGTGATCCTCGAATATCTGAACGCGCGCTACGGCGACGGCCGGCTCGCCCCGCCCGCGGATACGCGCGAGCGCATTGCCCATGACGAATGGTTGCAGTTCGTGGAAAGCACGGCCGGTTTTTCCATCATGATGACGGCGATCGCCGCCAGCCGCGGCGGCCTGCCGGAGGCGCTGGAAGGCTGGGCGGCTCCGGTACGCCGGAAGATGCTGGAGACGATCGCCGGCGGCGTCGGCGACGGCCCCTTCCTCTTCGGCGATGCCTTCACGCTCGCCGACATCCAGATGTCCTACATTCTGGCGATGGCCGGCCACGCCGGCCTGCTCGAAGATCACCCCGAAGTGCGCGCCTATCTCGAACGCATCGTGCATCACCCCTCCTTCGCGCGAGCGCTCGACATCGGCGGGCCGATGACGCCACCGAAATCCTGAGGCCACTCGGCCAGGCTACCGAACCCGATGATCCTCGGACGAGGACGGGCCGAGCCAGCGTGCGTAGATTGCAAGCGCTGCGGTAAAGACGACCGCCGGAATGAGGCTTCGAACGTCGAATGCCCGATAGGAGACGGCGCCGAGCACCGCACCGACCGTCAGCGCGGACCACAGGAAAAGGTAGGGTACCCAACCGAAGCGATCATGGCCAAGGAGCGCCTGCGCGACCGACTGCCCGAATTTGACGAGCGTTCCCGTCATGTAGGTAACGCCGATGCTCACCGTTCCGTCCCGCAGGAACACGCAGTTCACCGCGCCCATCGCACCGGCCGCGATCAGCGGCAGCCAGAGCCCACCGAGCAGGAGATCGGCCGCGAGGGAAACGGCAAGAACGGCGGCGACGACCGTCAGAATGATCGGCATGCGCCACCGTCCGGCGGCGACGGCGAGAAGCGTCCCGACGATCACCCCGACGACGAAGCAGAGGATGATGCCGAAGGCGAGAAAGGTCGCCCTATCCGCCCAGGTCGCCACGCCGACCGCAAACCGCGTCGAGTTTCCGCTCATGAATGATACGAAGAAGCCGTTCAGCCGAAGATAGCCGACCGCATCGACATAGCCGGCCAGCGCCGCGATCCCGCACGCAAGCGCCCAATGCCGTTTAGCATAGGTTTTCAATGGATGATTGTCCGCTTTCGCTCAGCCCCTCTTCACCGATCAGCGGAAACCATAGCTCCCCCAAAAACGCAAACGCCGCGGCGACCTTTCTCTCGCTAGAACAGGAAATATCGCTGCGCCATCGGCAGTTCCGTCGCCGGTTCGCAGGTCAGAAGTTCGCCGTTCGCGCGGACCTCGTAGGTTTCCGGATCGACCTCGATCTCGGGCGTCGCGTCGTTCAGCATCAGCGAAGCCTTCGAAAGGCCGCCGCGCGTGTTCTCGACCGCGACCATCGGCTTGGCGACGCCGAGGCTTGCCTGCAGGCCGACATTGAGCGCCGCCTTCGAGACGAAGGTGACCGAGGACTGCGCGATCGCCCCGCCATACGCGCCGAACATCGGACGATAGTGCACCGGCTGCGGCGTCGGGATCGAGGCGTTCGGATCGCCCATCGGCGCGGTCGCGATCGTGCCGCCGAGGAGAACCAGCGACGGCTTCACGCCGAAGAAGGCCGGATCCCAGAGAACGAGATCGGCGCGTTTGCCGGTCTCGACCGAGCCGATCGAACCGCTCATGCCATGCGCGATCGCCGGGTTGATCGTGTATTTCGCGATATAGCGCCGTACGCGGAAATTGTCGTTGTCGCCGGTCTCCTCCGGCAGGCGCCCGCGCTGGCGCTTCATCTTGTCGGCCGTTTGCCAGGTGCGGATGATGACCTCGCCGACGCGGCCCATCGCCTGGCTGTCCGAGGCGATGATCGAGAACGCCCCCATGTCGTGCAGGATGTCCTCCGCCGCGATCGTCTCCTTGCGAATGCGGCTTTCGGCGAATGCGACGTCCTCGGGGATCGACGGCGAAAGGTGGTGGCACACCATCAGCATGTCGAGATGCTCGGCGATGGTGTTTTCCGTGTAGGGTCGGGTCGGGTTCGTGGACGACGGCAGCACGTTGGAAAGCCCACAGACCTTGATGATGTCCGGCGCATGGCCGCCGCCCGCCCCTTCGGTGTGGAAAGTGTGGATCGTGCGCCCCTTGAAGGCGGCGATCGTGTCCTCGACGAAGCCGCTCTCGTTCAACGTATCGGTGTGGATCATCACCTGCACGTCGGTCGCATCCGCCACCGAAAGGCAATTGTCGATCGAGCCCGGCGTCGTGCCCCAGTCCTCGTGCAGCTTCAGCGCGCACGCGCCGCCCGTCACCATCTCTTCGAGCGCGCGCGGCAGCGAGGCGTTGCCCTTGCCGGCGAGCCCGATGTTCATCGGAAACCCGTCGAAGGACCGGATCATGCGCCCGATGTGCCAGGCGCCGGGCGTACACGTCGTCGCCATGGTGCCGGTCGCCGGCCCCGTGCCGCCGCCGAGCATGGTCGTCAGGCCGGAGGTCAGCGCTTCCTCGATCTGCTGCGGACAGATGAAGTGGATATGCGAATCGAACCCGCCGGCGGTGACGATCTTGCCTTCGCCGGCGATCGCTTCCGTTCCCGGCCCGATGATGATGTCGACGCCATCCTGCGTGTCCGGATTGCCGGCCTTGCCGATGCCGTCGATCCGCCCGTCCTTCAGCCCGATATCGGCCTTGTAGATGCCCGTTACGTCGACGATCAGCGCGTTGGTGATCACCGTATCGACGGCACCATCGGCGCGCGGCGTCTGGCTCTGTCCCATGCCGTCGCGGATTACCTTGCCGCCGCCGAACTTGACCTCCTCGCCATAGACCGTGCGGTCGCTCTCCACCTCGATGAAGAGTTCGGTGTCGGCGAGACGCACCTTGTCGCCGGTCGTCGGGCCGAACATGTCGGCATAGGCGGCGCGGGAGATCGTTGCGGGCATGGCGTCCTCGGCTCTCGTTGATGGTCAGGCGCTTAAGCCGTCGACATGGCTCGGCTGGAGCGCGGAAGGGTCCACGCCATCGAGACAGCGCGCGTTGATCGCGACCGTGGGACCGCTTCCGGGCTTTTCACCGCGGGCGAAGGATTCGATGCCGCAAATCGTGCAGAAGAGATGGGCGATCGTCTTCGTGTTGAAGCGATATTCGCCGAGCGCTTCCTCGCCGGACAGCAGTTCGAAATCGTCCGCGCCGGTGAAGGCGAAGATGCTACCGAGCCGGCCGCATCGCGAACAGTTGCATTCGAAGGTCCGGTCGAGATCCACCGAAACGCGATATCGCACCGCGCCGCACTGGCATCCGCCCTGGTAATCCTGCTTTGCCATCATCGTTCTCCTCCGCTCGATCGGCCCGAACCCGTCCTGACCAAAACTCTCAATTGCCCAAGCCCTTCATCGCTTCCTTCAGTTCGGCGATCCGTGCTTCGGTGAGCCGCGTTTTGCACTCGGTGCCGAGCATCGGCTGCATCGTGCCCCCGAAGGCGGCATAGCCTTCGTAGCTGCACTGCGCATCGCGATAGGCGATCCAGGCGCGTTCGGACTCGCGCAGCGCTTCCTCCGCACTCGGTACGCCGCTCGCCTTCGTCTCGTCCGCGATATTGGCGTCCTGTTTCCGAGCGGCGGCGACCGCCTTCGGCCAAACCGCGTTCAGGGCAGCGTCGGCGCCCTCGAAATCGCGGCCGGCGCACGCATTCATCATCATTTGCGTCTGCGGGTCCTTGCAATCGAGCTTCGGAGCGTCGTCGGCGTACGCAGCAACCGGGACGATGCCGACCGAACAGAGAACCAGGAAAGAGGCGACGAAGGCGCAACGCATCGTCAGAGCGGCCCCATGATCGCCTGACGGAAACCGTAGACCTTGCGCGCGCCCCCATAAGGGACGAGCCGCACGTCGCGGGCCTGACCGGGCTCGAAGCGCACCGCGGTTCCCGCAGCGATATCGAGCCGCATGCCGCGGGCCGCCTCACGATCGAAGGAAAGCGCAGGGTTGGCTTCATGAAAATGGTAGTGGCTGCCGACCTGAACCGGCCGGTCGCCCGTATTCTCGACCTTCAGCGTCACCGTCTCGGCGCCTGCGTTCAGTTCGATATCGCCTTCCGCGTACAGCACTTCGCCCGGTATCATCGCCTCATCCCTCTTCGTTGTCGCAACCAGTGCCCCGGGAAGCATTTCCGGCATGCCGGCCTCCTAGCGGATCGGCTCGTGCACGGTCACGAGCTTGGTGCCGTCGGGAAACGTCGCCTCGACCTGTACATCGTGGATCATCTCCGCGACGCCTTCCATCACCTGATCGCGGGTCAGCACCTCGGCACCCGCTTCCATCAGGTCGGAAACGGCGCGGCCGTCGCGCGCGCCCTCGACGACGAAGTCGGTGATGAGCGCGAGCGCTTCCGGGTGGTTGAGCCTCACCCCGCGTTCGAGCCGGCGCCGGGCGACGACCGCAGCCATCGACACCAGCAACTTGTCCTTTTCCCTCGGCGTAAGGTTCATCCCCGAACCGCCTCCTAGATCGACCAGACTTTGGGCACGCCCGCCTTACCATTGAGCATGGCAAGCACGGGTGCAAGGCGCTTGCGCAGCGTGTAACCGTCTTCCGCGACGAAACGTGCAAGAAGCTTGCCAGTCGCGAACCCAGCGGGCCGCCACGCGCTGACGCCGGTGCCGCATCCCGGAACGAGTGCGCGCACCCGCTCGACATGGTCTTCGGCATCCGGATGCACCCAGACGACGGTCGCCATTGCGCGCATGCCGGAAAGCATCGCGCTTCGTTCGAGCTGCAGCGCGATGTCGGGCCCGAAACGCTGGTCTTCGGCATGGATCAGCCGGCCGTTGTAGCGAATACGCCAGCGATCGTGGAAGACTGCCCGCCGCAACTGTTCGCGCATGGCAAGGCGTCCGAAGACGACGGGCTCGACGAGCAGCGCCTGCCCGCCTCTGGCGAGAGAAATGTCGAGGCGGCGGGAAAGCGCCGAACGATCGAAGAGGATCGTCTCCTGCGGCAGCCAGGCAAGGCGTGCGTCGCGGCCGATTTCGATCCGGGTCGTGACCCGCGCAACTCCCTCGCTGGCCCGGTAGACCTTCTCGCTCGCCTGCGTCGTGACGACGGTCGAGGTTTCCGCACCCGCTGCAATCGACCAGTCGAGCCGATCACCGCCCGTAAGGCCGCCGGAGGAATTGATGAGAACGGCTTCTAGCGGACCGTCGCCGAAGACGCGTGGCAACCGGATCTTCGCGCATCCATCCTGATAGAGGCCGGCCAGACGCGTGCGGCCATGCGCATGCTTCGTCGTGAGCCGCCCTTCGCCCCGGGCACGTTGCATGCGGGGCCGGCCGGCAGCCGGTTCGTCGTTCGCGATCGTCATCGTATCCATCGGCCGGACGATATCGGTCCGTGTCCGTCTTCGCGACCGCCGATTTCCGCAGACGCCGAACGGCGCACAGCAAAGCGGCGTCCGCCGAAAGGAGCGCCATTCCCATGAAACTGTGCTTCGGCGAACCGACGACACCTGCATGCCGGTGCCGTCCGTCGGCCGGCACCGAACGAACGAAAAGGGCGGCCCGTCGCGGACCGCCCTTCTCGAGTATCGACAGTATCGACCGAAAGATCGATTAGCTGTTTGCCGCCTGGCGGGCGTCCTTCAGCCAACCATTGACCTCGTCCTGATGGTCGCTGATCCACTGCTTGGCCTGTTTGGTCAGGTCGTCCGGGCTATCGGCACCGTTGTTCATCTCGGCGTTCTGCTTGAAGATGTCCTGCACGGGAATGCGGACTTCCTGCAGCAGCGACTTCACCGCCGGGTTCTTGTCGAGGAACTTGGTGTTGGCCACCGGACGGATGTCGTTGGCCGGCATGCCCATCATGCAGGGATCGTCCGAACAACCCGTCACGCCCTTCACGGTCGCCGCGTCCTTCAGGCTTTCCTGATCCTTCGGCAGCTTGGTGTCCTTGACCTGCAGCCAGACGACGTCCTTGCCGGGCTTCATCAGGCCGACCGTCCAGTTCGGCGTCCAGGTGTAGAAGAACACCGGCTTGCCGTTCTGGTACCGCGCCAGCGCATCGGCCATCGAGGCGGAATAACCGGCCTTGATGAGATCGATGTCGTTCTCGAGGTCGTAGGCCTTCATCTGGTAGCTGATGAGTTCCTCACAGCCCCAGCCGGGAGGACATGCGACCATGTTGGCCTTGCCGTCGCCGTTCGTGTCGAACAGCTTGCGGATCTTTTCCTTCTTCATGTCCGACAGGTACTTGATGTCGTACTTGTCGGCCGTCTTCTTGTCGATGAGGTAGCCCTGCAGCGCGCCGCCCTTGGCGGTGTAGCCGACCTTTTCGGCGCCGTTCTGGAAGGTGCTCTCATACGAGTTGTGAAGCGGGAACCAGCCGTTGACCCAAAGGTCCATGTCGCCTTGCGACACGGCCTGGTAGAACGGCGGCGCATCGAGCGTGGTCACCTGACCGACGTCGTAGCCGAGCTTCTCGAAAAGCTGCTTGTAGACCTCGGCCTGCCACCAGCCGGTATCCCACGTGGCGCGAGCCATCTTGATGGTCGTGCCCTTGCCGGGCATGTCCTTGCTCTGGGCGTTGGCAGCATGAATCGGCAGCGCGAGCGCGGCCGTGGTTGCTGCAACAACGGCAAATGATTTGAGCCCGAAAGCTTTCGTCATTCGATTTCTCCGTCTTGTTTTTCTGCCTCCCCGCACTTCGCAACCTCGGTCGCGACGCGGTCGGCCACGGCCCACCCGCGGCCTTGCGAGCCCGTTCAGCCCGCCTTTTCAGCCAGTTGTTTCTCCTTCGCACTCGAAGAAGAGGACTGGAAAAAGCCACGCAACGTCTGCCACAGCGACGTGGTATGAACCTGTTTGCGTTCGGCGAGACCCTGCGTGATGCGGTCCAGGATGATGGCGATGATGACGATGCCGACGCCACCGGCCGTCGCCCGCCCGACGTCGAGCCGGCCGAGACCGGTGTTGACGACGAGGCCGAGCCCGCCCGCACCGATCAGCGCGGCGATGACCGACATCGAAAGCGCCAGCATCAGCGTCTGGTTGAGGCCGGCCATGATCGTGCGCATAGCAAGCGGAAGCTGAACGTCGATGAGCTTCTGCCAGCGCGTCGAACCGAAGGATTCGGCTGCCTCGACGAGGTCTTCGGGCACCTGTCGGATACCGAGATTGGTGAGGCGGATGATCGGCGGAAGCGCAAAGATGATCGTGGCGATCACGCCCGGCACCGAACCGACGCCGAAGAGCATGACGATCGGCACCAGATACACGAAGGACGGAATGGTCTGCATGATGTCGAGGATCGGCCGGATTACCTTCAGGAACCGATCGCTGCCGGCGGCGAGAATTCCGACCGGCACGCCGACGATCGCACAGAACACCACGGCCGTCAGGACCATGGCGAGCGTCGTCATCGTGTCGCCCCACAGCTGGATCATGTCCACGAAGGCGAGCGCGATGATCGCGAAGATGGCATTCGCCTTGCCCGCAGTGCGCCATGCGATCAAGGCCATCACGAGCGTGAAGACGACCATCGGCACCCAGTTGAAGAAGGAGTTCAACCACTCCATCACGAATTCGACCGGCACTTCGATCGTCTGGAAGAACCCGCGGAAGTTCGGGACGAGAAAGCCCCGAACGAATTCGTTGACCCAGTCACCGAAAGGGATCGTGACGATGTCGGCCGGACTAAACATGCGCAATGGTCCTCGATTGTAGGTAGGGGTCGGCGGTCGCGCAGACGATCACGCGGTCGCAGCCTGACCCTGTGCCGGATCGTGTCCGGACCGCTCGGCGGCGGCCTGCTCTTCTTCCGGGCTCGTCGCGAGCTGCCCGAAAAGGGCGCGCGCCTCGACCACCCTGTCGAGCTTGCCCTCGTCGGAGACGATGCCGATCGGCAGGCCAGACGATGCGAAGCCGTAGAGGTCGCGCAGCGACGTGCCGTGCGGCACGGTCGGAAAGTCGGTGCACATGCGCTCGTCGGCGAGCTTCGCCTCGCGATCGTGGCCGTCCGCGACGAGGTCGCGATAGGCGACGACGCCGACGGGCTTGCCGTTGTCCGTCACGAACAGGGCGTTCCGGTCCAGCTCTTCCATGCGCCGCAGCGCCTCGCCGACGGTCGCCTCGCCGTAACGGAGCGCTTCCGGCTCGACGGCAGCGGTCTCGGCCGTCAGAACGCGGGCCCGGTCGATATCCTGCGTGAACGCAGCCACGTAGTCGTCGGCGGGCTCGTCGACGATCTGGCGTGCCGTCCCCGTCTGCACGATGCGCCCGTCCTTCATGATCGCGATGCGGTCGCCGAGGATCAGGGCCTCGTCGAGATCGTGCGTGATGAAGATGATCGTCTTCTGCAGCGAGCGCTGAAGCTCCAGGAGCTCGCCCTGCATGTCGCGGCGGATCAGCGGGTCGAGCGCGCTGAAGGGCTCGTCCATCAGGAGGATGTCGGATTCGGTGGCGAGACCGCGGGCAAGGCCGACGCGCTGCTGCATGCCGCCCGAAAGCTCCGAAGTGTAGGTATCCGCATGCGGCCTCAGGCCGACCTGTCCGAGTGCCTTGAGTGCACGCTCGCGCCGCTCGGATCGGCCCACGCCCTTTACCTTGAGGCCGTAGGCGACATTGTCGGCGACCGTCTTGTGCGGGAACAGCGCGAAGTGCTGGAACACCATCGCAAGCTTGGAGCGCCGGATCTTGCGCAGCTTGTTCGTATCGGCCTTGGCGACATCGTCGCCGTCGATAAGGATTTCACCGCTCGACGGCTCGATCAGGCCGTTCAGCATGCGCACGAGGGTCGATTTACCGGACCCCGAAAGGCCCATGATGACGAAGATTTCGCCCTCGTTGACGGTGAAGTTCGCGTCCTGAACACCGACGGTCATGCCGGTTTCGGCGAAGATCGTCTCTTTCGTCTCGCCGTTTTCCAACTGCGAAAGGGCGGTGTCCACGTCGCCGCCAAAGATCTTGTATACGTTTCGGACGCTCAGCTTTTCCGCCATCGGTTCCCTTTGCTTGCAACGCCAGACCGCATGCGGTGAACATACGCGAACGTCCGGAGCCTACACAGCCCCCTTTGAATTGTTGCGGAATTTAGGCACATGCGCCCCGTCGTCAACCCGGAAGCCGCCGAAATGCGTCATCCGTTTTTCTTTTTTCGCCATGACGCACGCATATTCCGGCTTTTTGGTGACGATGGAGTATCCGGCGAATCAGTGCCGAACCATCCCGTCAAACGCTTCGACGAAGGATCGAAAAATGCACGACAAATCATCACCGGTGGGCGACCTGACGCTGCGCACCCAGGCGATGCCGAGCGATCAGAACGCCGCCGGTGACATCTTCGGCGGCTGGGTCATGGCGCAGATGGACCTGGCGAGCGGTATGCGTGCCGCAGAGGCCGCGGGCGGGCGCGTCGTCACCGCTGCCGTCAACGAGATGGCGTTCGCCATGCCTGTCAGGGTCGGCGACACGCTGTGCGTCTATACGAGCATCGAGCGGATCGGCACGAGTTCGATCACGTTGAAGGTCGAGGCATGGGCCAAACGCTACCTGGACGACCATCGCGACAAGGTGACCGACGCCCGCTTCGTCATGGTCGCGCTCGACGCGAACGGGAGGCCGACCCCGATCCCCAAGCCGGCCTCGAGTGCTGCGGCCCCGACAGGGAAATAGCGTAGCCGTCAGAGACCCATCGTCTCGCGATGGCCCTGCATGAACGCCTCGTCGGCCGGTTCCGGCCGATCGGTGCCGTTCATGGCGCGGTGCCAGTAGGGATAGATTGGCATCGGGCGACCGAGCTTCTCGATGCGCGCGATCTCCTCCTCGCTCAGCGTCAGGTCGACGGCGGCGAGATTGTCGGTGAGATGTTCCTCGTTCCGCGCACCGATGACGAGGCCGGTGACACCCGGGCGCGTCAGCAGCCAGGCGAGGCACACCCGGGCGGCGGAAACACCGTGGGCCTCGCCGACCTCCACGAGACAGTCGATGATGTCGTAGAGCCGTTCGCGGTCGCGCACCCACGGTTCCGGCCAGCCGTTGTTCTGGCGGTGCTCGCCTTCGAGCTTCTGCCCGCGACGAAGCGTGCCGCTTAAAAGCCCCTCGCCGAGCGGGCTCCAGATCATCGTCCCGAGCCCCTGGTCGAGGCCGACCGGCAGAAGCTCGTATTCCGCCTCGCGCGCTTCCGGCGTGTAGTAGACCTGCTGCGCGACGGGCCGGTGGCGCGTGCGCTCCGCCGCCGAGAGCGCCTTCATGGTCTGCCAGCCATTGTAGTTCGAAAGGCCGGCATAACGGATCTTGCCGTGTTCGATCATCGTGTCGATGGCCGCCATCGTCTCCTCGATCGGCGTGACCCCGTCCCACTGGTGCATGTAGTAAAGGTCGATATGGTCGCGCCCGAGCCGCTTGAGAGAACGTTCGACTTCCCGAAGAAGGTGATAGCGAGAGGCGCCGCCGGCGTTCGGCCCGTCGCCCATCGGAAAGCGCGCCTTGGAGGCGATCAGCATGTCCTCCGGCCAGCCGCCCCTGGCGGATGAAAGCGCCTCGCCGACGACTTCCTCCGCACCGCCCATGGAATAGAGATCGGCCGTGTCGATCATGTTGACGCCGGCTTCGCGCGCCGTGTCGATCATGCGGCGCGCCTCGTCCGGCCCGGTATTGCCGAGCTTTTCGAAACCGGCCTTGCCTCCGAAGGTGAGCGTTCCGAGAACGAGGCGCGAGACCATCAGGCCCGAGCGGCCGAGGGGACGATATTCCATGGTGGTTTCCTTGCGTTCGAGCCGACCCGTGACGCTGCATGCGCCCCGGCCGTTCGCCGATGAAGCGCCCGCGCATGGTCATGGTTCCATGGGAAACGTCGAGACGCGCGTGCTGAAGCGCCCGGAACGGGCTCGCAAGGTGCGAGATGCTTGCGCATCGCGCACGGCTTCGCTATGAGACCCGCCATCCGTGCAGACACCCTTGGAGGCACCACGGTCCGGGCAACGACGCCCGGCGCTCCTTTCCCTATGGGCATGGCATCATGTCCGAAGGATCGAGGGAGCCGCTCCAGACAACCGAAAGGAAATGCCATGAGCGAGCCTTACGAGCTCAAGGCCGAGACGCGCGAACGGGTCGGTAAGGGGTCCGCCCGCGAACTGCGTCGCAATGGAAAGATCCCGGCCGTCATCTATGGCGACAGGCAGGAACCGCTGCCGATCGCCCTCCCCTACAAGGACGTCACGCTGAAGATTCACGGCGGCGGCTTCCTCACCACGCTGGCGACGATCGATCTCGACGGCAAGAAGATCCGCGTCCTGCCGAAGACCTACGATCTCGACCCCGTGCGCGACTTCACGGTGCATGTCGACTTCCTGCGCGTCTCGCGCAACACGAAGGTCACGGTCGAGGTGCCGGTGCACTATCTCAACGAGGAGGCTTCGCCCGGCATCGAACGCGGCGGCGTGCTCGCCGTCGTGCGTCATACCGTCGAGGTCACCTGCCCGGCCAACGAGATCCCGGACTCCTTCGAGGTCGACCTGACCGGTCTCGAGATCAACGATTCGGTTCACGTCTCGGCGATCACGCTGCCCGACGCCGTCGAACTGACGATCACGGACCGTGACTTCACGCTCGCCTCCATTTCCAGCCCCGCCGCCATGAAGAGCGACGAAGCCGAGGAAGAGGCCGAGGGCGAAGAGACCGAGGTCGCCGAAGAGGATCTCAGCGAAGAGACCGGCGCGGCCGACGGACAGGAAGGCGAAGGCGGCGAGGAGTAATCCTTCCTCGCCCTTTCTCGCGTCGGCGGGAGTTCGAACCCCATGCTGCTCATCGCAGGACTCGGCAATCCCGGCCGCGGTTACGCGGGAAACCGCCACAATATCGGCTTCATGGCGGCGGACGCGATCGCCCGCCGCCATTCCTTTTCGCCCTTCGCGAAGAAGTTCTCCGCCGAGATCGCCGATGGCGAGCTTGCCGGCGAAAAGGTGCTTCTCCTCAAGCCGCAGACCTTCATGAACCTTTCCGGCCAGGCGGTCGGGGAGGCCATGCGCTTCTACAAGCTCTCGCTCGCAGACCTCGTCGTGATGCATGACGAACTCGACCTCGGCCCCGGCCGCGTCCGGCTGAAGACCGGCGGCGGACATGGCGGGCACAACGGGCTGAAATCCATCGACGCCCATTGCGGCAAGGATTATCGGCGCCTGCGCCTCGGTATCGGCCACCCGGGTGCGAAGGAGATGGTCAACAACCATGTCCTCGGCGACTTTTCCAAGGCCGACGGCGAATGGCTGGAGCCGCTCCTCGACGCGATCGGAGAGGAGGCACCGTTGCTTGCAAAGGGCGAGAACGACCGCTTCCTGAACCGCCTCGTGCAAGCGCTCGAGAAGGCACCGGGCGCACCGGAACCGACACAAGCCGAACGGCAGGATGCAAAGCCCTCGAACGCCAGCGGCAAGAAGGCCGGCGGTGGGAAGAAGGGCCAGTCGCACATCCGTCAGGCCCGCCGGAGCGCACCCGCCGCGCCGCCTCAAAGCGGACCGATGGCGGACATGCTCAAGCGCCTCTTCGGCTCCGACACCGACTGAACGCACGGGCACCCGTCGCCCGCGTCTTGACCCCGTCCGGGCGAGGCGCCATAGCGGACGCATCGTCTCTTACCCGCCCCTTTACCCGCAAGCACAGGCACGAATTCCATGGGCTTCAAATGCGGCATCGTCGGCCTGCCGAACGTCGGCAAGTCGACGCTCTTCAACGCGCTGACGCGCACGGCCGCCGCGCAGGCGGCGAACTATCCCTTCTGCACGATCGAGCCGAACACCGGCGAGGTCGCGGTGCCGGATACGCGCCTGAAGGCGATCGCCGAGATCGCGAAGTCGAAGGAAATCGTCCCGACGCGCATCTCCTTCGTCGACATCGCAGGGCTCGTGCGTGGTGCCTCGACGGGTGAAGGCCTCGGCAACCAGTTCCTCGCCAATATCCGCGAGGTGGACGCGATCGTCCACGTACTGCGCTGCTTCGAGGACGACGACATCACCCATGTGGAGGGCCGCATCGATCCCGTCGGCGACGCAGAGACGATCGAGACCGAGTTGATGATCTCCGATCTCGAAAGCCTCGAACGCCGGACCGACCAGACGCGCAAGCGCGCTTCCGGCAAGGACAAGGAAGCGGCGACCGTCCTGCCGATCATGGATCAGGCGCTGGCGCTGCTGAAGGACGGCAAGCCCGTTCGCGGGATGCTCGCCGATCTCGACGCGGAAGAGGTGAAGCTCCTGAAGGGTCTCAACCTGCTCACCTCAAAACCGGTCCTCTATGTGTGCAACGTCGCCGAAGCCGACGCCGCGGAGGGCAACGCTCACACGAAAGCCGTCGAGGCGATGGCAGCCGACCAGGGCGCGCAGGCCGTGATCATTTCCGCGGCGATCGAAGCGGAGGTCGCCCAGCTTCCCGACGAGGAGGCTCAGGAGTTCCTGAGCGAGATGGGCTTGAGCGAACCCGGCCTCGACCGGCTGATCCGCAAGGGCTACGAGTTGCTCGAACTCATCACCTTCTTCACGGCCGGCCCGAAGGAAACCCGTGCCTGGACCGTGCGCAGCCGCTCGCGCGCGCCACAGGCCGCCGGCGCGATCCACTCGGATTTCGAGCGCGGCTTCATCCGTGCGCAGACCATCGCCTACGACACCTATGTCGAACTCGGCGGCGAAGGCCCCGCCAAGGAAGCCGGCAAGGCCCGCGACGAAGGCAAGGAATACGTCGTTCAGGACGGCGACGTCATGCTCTTCAAGTTCAACACCTGAATGACCGATCCCGAACCGCATGCGCCGGAAGGCGCCGGCAACGCGCCGCTTCTCGCCTACGAGGACTTCCACGAAGGGCGCACCTTCGCGCTCGGGCCGATGACGGTTTCGAGCGAGGAGATCGTTTCCTTCGCCACCGAGTTCGACCCGCAGCCGATGCATGTCGACGCAGAGGCTGCCGAGGCGTCGCTGCTCGGCGGGCTCGCCGCTTCCGGCTGGCACATGACCGCGCTGCTGATGCGCATGATGGCCGACAGCTTCGTCCTGCGAAGTGCCGCCGAAGGGGCACCCGGCGTCGATACGGTAAGTTGGGAGCGCCCGCTTCTCGCAGGCGACCGGATTGCCGGGACGAGCATGGTCACGGGTCGTCGCCCATCGCGTTCGCGCCCGCATATCGGCATCGTCGCCCTTGCCCACACCGTGACCAACCAACGCGACGAGGTCGTCATGCGGTGTGCGCATTCGATGATGATCCGGCGGCGCGGCGATGGGGAAGCCGAATGATCGATCTCGAAAGCTGGTTCGCGTCCGGCCGTCGCCTGCGCCTCGGAAGCCGCCATTTCGACGAGGCGGAGATCCTCTCCTTCGCCCGTAAATACGACCCGCAACGCTTCGACGCCGAAGCCGCCCGCGACACGATGTTCGGCGGCCTTTGCGCATCGGGTTGGCACACGACGGCCGCCTGGATGCGCGCGAATGTCGATCACTGGCAGGCACGCTTGGCCGAAGCACGGGCGAACGGCGAGGCGGTGCCCGAGTTCGGCCCCTCGCCCGGCTTTCGCGAGCTGAGCTGGCCGCGACCGGTCTATGCGGGAGAAACGGTGACGTTCCATTTCGCCGCCATCCGCAGCCGCGCGCTCGCCAGCCGGCCGGGCTGGCACCTGATGGAACATTACGGCGAAGGCGAGAGCGAAGACGGCACCCTCGTCATGCGCTTCGAAGGCCTCTTCATGGTCCGCCCGTAAGCATGGATCGATAACGGGGCCGAAGTGCCAGATCCCGTCCTTTCAGGCTTCGGCGAACTGGCGTCGCCCCTGAAAAGGCCGGATAATCCCGCCGAAAGGCTTGCCGCGGAGCGTTCGTCTCCATATGTCGCGATCTTGCAGTCGTAGACTGTCTCAGCGACAAGGTGGCCGTCGGGTCGGATGTCGCTCACCGCGACGGCGGCAGCCGCCGGCAAGCCGTCGAAGATATCGACCTGAAAGAACGATGCGTGCGTCGGCAAAGATCCGGCGCGGCAAGCGGAGCGAAACGATGTTTTCGTGGTTCGAGAAGCGTCTGAACCCCTACCCGGCGAAAGAACCGGTACAGCCGCCGGAGGGCTTTCTCGCGTTTTGCTGGTACTATTCGCGCGAGGCCGCACCGTGGCTCGCGATCATGTCGATCCTTTCGGCGATCATTTCCGCGGGCGAGGTCGTGGTCTTCGGCTTCGTCGGCAACATCGTCGACTGGCTTTCGTCCGCCGACCCGAACGGCTTCCTTGCGCGCGAGGGCTGGACGCTCTTCTTCATGGGCTTCGTGGTGCTGATCGCCCTGCCGCTCCTCATGCTTCTGCAGGCCTTCATCATCCACCAGACGCTGCTGCCGAACTTCCCGATGATCGCGCGCTGGCGCATGCATCGCTATCTGCTGCGCCACAGCCTCGGCTTCTTCGCCGACGAGTTCGCCGGCCGCGTGGCGACGAAGGTCATGCAGACCTCGCTCGCCGTGCGCGAATCCGTGATGAAGATCCTCGACATCTTCGTCTATATCGCCGTCTATTTCGTCGCCATGATCGTCATGGTGGCGAGCCTCGACTGGCGTCTTGTTCTGCCGCTCGTCGTATGGGTCGCGGCCTATGTCGGGCTGATCGCCTATTTCGTGCCGCGCATGAACCACGTGACGCAGCGCCAGGCCGATGCGCGCTCGACGATGACCGGGCGCATCGTCGACAGCTATACCAACATCGCCACCGTCAAGCTTTTCTCCCACGCCGGACGTGAGGAGGACTATGCGCGCGACAGCATGGATTCGTTCCTCAAGACCGTCTACGCGCAGATGCGCCTCGTCACGGTCTTCCAGTTCTCGCTCTACGCCATCAACTCCGCGCTCGTCTTTGCCGTCGGTGCGCTGGCGATCGGCTTCTGGATGGGCGGCGTCGTCTCTGTCGGCGCCATCGCGGTGGCGATCGGTCTCGCGCTGCGCATGAACGGCATGTCGCAGTGGATCATGTGGGAGGTTTCCGCCCTCTTCGAGCATCTCGGCATGGTGCATGACGGCCGCGCGATGATGGCGCGTTCGCACGAGGTGATCGACCTCAAGGAAAGCGATCGGTTGCGCACGCGCCAGGGCGCGATCGCGTACGACCATGTCCGCTTCCATTACGGAAAGGCGGCAGGCGTCATCGAAGACCTGTCGCTGTCGATCGCGCCAGGCGAGAAGATCGGTCTCGTCGGCCGCTCCGGCGCAGGCAAGACGACGCTGATGAACCTGCTCCTGCGCTTCTACAACCTCGAGTCCGGCCGCATCCTGATCGACGGGCGCGACATCGCCGACGTCACGCAGGACAGTCTGCGTGCGCATATCGGCGTCGTCACGCAGGACACGTCCCTCCTCCACCGCTCGATCCGCGACAACGTCGCCTACGGCAAGCCGGACGCCACGGAAGCCGAGATCGTCCATGCGATGGAACGGGCCAATGCCATGGAGTTCATCGCCGACCTTGAGGACGTCGAGGGTCGCCGCGGCCTCGACGCCCATGTCGGCGAGCGCGGCGTCAAGCTTTCCGGCGGGCAACGCCAGCGCATCGCCATCGCGCGCGTCTTTCTGAAGGACGCGCCGATCCTCGTGCTCGACGAGGCAACTTCGGCGCTCGATTCCGAGGTCGAAGCGGCGATTCAGGAAAACCTCTTCGCCCTGATGGAGGGCAAGACGGTCATCGCCATCGCCCACCGCCTGTCGACGATCGCCGAACTCGACCGCCTCGTGGTGCTCGACCACGGCGAGATCGTCGAGATCGGCACCCACGACGAACTCGTCGAACGCGGCGGGCTCTATGCCGACCTCTGGGCACGCCAGTCCGGCGGCTTCCTGCAGGAGGAAACAGCCGAGAGCGCCGTCGCGGAGTGATCCGCCCTGTCGCGGACACTCCAGCATGCTGCCCACCGTTCGAAGTCGGGACGGTCTATTCGGTTTCGGTAAGCCGAGCCAGGAGCTCCGCCGCATCGGCGAGCCGCGCCCGCTCGTCCGCATCGAGACGTTCGCCGAGCGCTCGGACCAGCCAGTCCTGCCGCGCGCTTCTGGCGGCGGCCAGCCATTCCCGGCAGGCGGGCGTCAGTGCGAGAAGGGTCTGCCGTCCGTCGTCGGGATCCGGCTCGCTCGAAACGAGGCCTGCCGCCTGAAGGCTTGCGGCGGTCGCGCCCATTGATTGCGGGCGCACCCCCTCCCTGCGGGCAAGCGCGGAGACGGTCGCCGCCCCTTCGCGCTCGAGATGAAGCAACACGGATTTCTGCGACCAGCTCAGGTCGCCCTGCCCGTCCTGTGCGCGAAAACGGCGCCGCAGCTGGCCGATCACCGTGCGCAACCGCCCGGCGAGTGCTGCCGTCGCTTCCGCTGCCTCTGAAGCCTCTTGCCCTTGCATCCTGCCAATCTATATGTATGAAGGAAGACTGTAAAGTTTACCTTTCAAGTGCGACGACCCCTTACCGGCGCTTGCGTGTGCCGGCCGTTTCGGGCCGCCAGAAACGCGTGCGCCCCCGATGACCTTGCATTCCACCTCTCGCAAATCCTTGCAATCGCACGTCCACCGCTGGCTCGACGAGACCTTCCTGGCGCTGAAGACCCGGAACTTCCGCCTGTTCTTCATCGGCCAGACGATCTCCAACACCGGCAACTGGCTGACGCGCGTCGCCCTCATCCTGCTCGTCCTCAAGCTGACGGGCAGCGGCTTTGCCGTCGGCATCGTGACGGCGTGCGAGTTCCTGCCGCTGCTTCTGCTTTCGGCGGCCGCCGGCGCGATGGCCGACAGCGTCGACAAGCGCAAGATGCTGCTCGTCACCCAAGCGCTGGAGATGGTCCAGTCGCTCGCACTGGCGCTCGTTGCGTTCCTTCCGAACCCGCCGCTCTACGCGCTCTATCTCCTCGCCCTTCTCGGCGGCATCCTGCTTGCGGCCGACAATCCGCTGCGCCGCTCCTTCGTCACCGAGATGGTGCCTGCAGAGGCGATCCCGAACGCCGTCGTGCTCTACAGCACCATCGTCAACCTTTCGCGTGTCTTCGGCCCGACACTCGCCGGCCTCTTCATTACGCTCTTCGGCTACGGGCCGGCCTTCGCGATCGACGCGGCGAGCTACATCGCCGTCATCGCCTGCCTCTTCGCCATGCGTCCGGGCGACCTCTTCCGGGAGGCGAGCACCGGCCGCAAGCCGAAGGCCGTACGCGCCGGGCTCGCCTATGTACGCACGCAGCGCCGGCTCTGGTCGAGCCTGGCGATGATGCTGGCGATCGGCATCTTCGCCTACAATCTGAACGTCACCCTGCCGCTCTTCGTCCACCGCACGCTGAACGGATCGGACGCGACTTTCACGATTCTCTATTCGCTCTTCAGCGCCGGGTCTCTGATCGGCGGGCTCGTCGTTGCAAACCGCTCGCTCGTCGCCATTCGCCACATACTCGCCGCCGCCTGCGGAATGGGCGTCTCGCTCGTCACCTTTTCCTTCACCTCCGACGTGGTTACAGCGGCGATCGTCATGTTCCTCTCCGGCATGGTCACGATCGTCTACATGACGTCGACCACTGCCATCATTCAGGTCGAGGCGCGCCGCGACATGCACGGCCGGGTTCTCGCGCTCCAGGCCGTCGTCATGGGCGCCTCGCGCGTCGTCGGCGGACCGGCACTCGGTACGCTATCCGACATGGCGGGCGCGCGGATCCCCTTCGTCGTCGGCGGGATCGCCTGTCTCGTCGCTGCAGTCTTCGGTTTCCTCGTCAATCGCCGGTTTGCCGATACCGCCGATTGCTCCGACCGGGCGTGAACCTATATTGGCACCCATGATTTTCAGATCCGTTTTCCGACGCTTCGAAACCTGGATCGACCCGTTCGCCCGCAAGGGCGACCTCAAGCCGCCGGATACGGCGCTGAAGTTTCTCTGGTTCTACGTCTCGCAGGCGAAGCTTCCCTTCCTGCTGATGCTGATCATCGGCGGGCTCGTCGCCCTCCTCGAAGCCGCGCTCTTCTACTTCGTCGGTCGTCTGGTCGACGTGCTCGATACTGCCGACAAGGCCGCCGGCTGGCACGGTCTCCTCGCCGGGCACGCACTCGAACTCGCAGCCATGCTCTTCGTCGTCTCGATCGGCCGCTTCCTCGTCACGGCGGCGGCAGCTCTCGTCGAGGAACAGACGATCGTGCCGGGTTTCTACAACCTCGTGCGCTGGCAGGCCTACGCGCATGTCGCCCGCCAGAGCCTTTCCTTCTTCCAGAACGATTTCGCCGGGCGCATCGTCACCAAGGTCTGGCAGGCCGGCCAGGCGACCGGCGACTTCATGACGTCGCTGCTGCAGGTCGCGTGGTTCATCCTGATCTACGCCGTCACGACGATCGCGCTGATCGCCCAGCTCGACTGGCGGCTCGCCGGCATCGTCGTCGTCTGGATCGCCTGTTTCGCCGTGCTCGCGCGCCTCTTCGTCCCGCGCATCCGCCGCTATGCCAAGGCGACGGCCGAAGCCTCCTCGATGCTGAACGGCCGCCTCGTCGACAGCTATTCCAACGCCCAGACGCTCAAGCTCTACGGCCGCGCCGAGGACAACGACGCCTATATCCGCCAAGGATTTGCGCGCTTTCTGGGCGCGATCCTGCCGTTCACCCGCAGCCTGACGGGCGTGCGGGCCTCGCTCGCCTTCCTCTCCGGCATCATGATGTCGGCGATCGGCGTCTTCTCGATCGACCTGTGGCTTTCCGGAGCGATCACCACCGGCGCCGTCGCCTTCACGATGGCGCTCGTGCTGCGGCTCAACATGCTCTTTGGCCGCATGATGGCGCAGCTGAACGGCCTGATGCGTAATTTCGGCACCATCCAGAACTCGATGGACCTCATCTCCAGGCCGATCGGGCTCGTCGACCCGCCGGATGCGCACCAACTCGCCGTTCAGGGTGCAGGCATTCGCTTCGAGGCGATCGCCTTCCACTACGGCAGGGAAAGCGGCGTCATCGACGACCTGTCGCTGACGATCGCGCCCGGAGAGCGGGTCGGCATCGTCGGGCGTTCGGGAGCGGGCAAGTCGACGCTCGTCAACCTGCTTTTGCGTTTCTACGACCTCGAAGGCGGCCGGATCCTCATCGACGGGCAGGACATCGCCGAAGTGACGCAGGAATCACTGCGCGCGTCCGTCGGCATGGTCACGCAGGACAGCGCACTCCTCCACCGCTCGATCCGCGACAATATCCGCTTCGGTCGCCCGGGCGCCGATGACGAAGCGCTGGCTGCCGCCGCGCGCCGGGCCGAAGCCTGGTCGTTCATCGAGACGGTCGAGGACCAGAACGGCAGGCTCGGCCTCGACGCCCATGTCGGCGAACGCGGCGTCAAGCTTTCCGGCGGCCAGCGCCAGCGCATCGCCATTGCGCGCGTCATGCTGAAGGATGCGCCGATCCTCGTGCTCGACGAGGCGACTTCGGCGCTTGATTCGGAAGTGGAAGCGGTGATCCAGGAAAATCTCGGTACGCTGATGGAAGGCAAGACGGTGATCGCGATCGCCCATCGCCTTTCCACGATCGCAGAGCTCGACCGGCTCATCGTCATGGACGAAGGCCGTATCGTCGAGACCGGCACGCACGACGAACTCGTCGCCACGGGCGGCCTCTACGCGGATCTTTGGCGACGCCAGTCGGGCGGCTTTATCGCTGGCGACATCGCGGCGGAATGATCGGAGCGTTCGCTCCGCCATATCATGACGGCGCGCCGGATGCGGGTTACCGCTCCGGCGCGCCGTCCGTTCGACGAAGTGCTATCGAAGCGACTTCAGGACCTTGCAAAACTTGGCCATGTCGTAGCTGTATCCGCCCGACGAGGCCGAAAGCAGATCGCGGCACTGCTGGCGGATCTGGAATTGCTGCGTGTCGCTCATCTGGGCGTAGGTCTGACTGACGCGCTGCTGGCGGCCGGTCATCGCGGTGCCGCCGTTCGAGCCGTCGTCCACGCCGCTGGAACCGCCGTTCGAAGCGCTTCCGTTCGTGCCATTCCCGCCGCCGATCGATACGCCGGTACCAACGTCTGCACCATCATCGCCGCCGATCGAGGCGCCCACACCGGCATCGACACCGCTGCCACCGCCGATCGAAGCACCGGCACCGGCATTGACCCCGTTCGAACCGCCGACGGACACGCCCGCTCCGGCATCGACACCACTGCCGCCGCCGACGGAAGCACCCGCGCCGGCATCGACCCCGTTCGAGCCGCCGACGGACGCCCCTGCCCCGGCGTCGACACCGCCGCCGCCGCTGCCGCCGACTGAGGCGCCGGCACCGGCATCAGCCCCATCGGAACCGCCGACCGAAGCGCCCGCCCCGGCATGGGTACCGCTCGAACCGCCGACGGAGGCGCCGGCCCCGGCATCGACACCGTTGGAGCCGCCCACGGACGCACCGACGCCGGCGCCGACACCCCCGTCACTCGTCTTTCCGCCTGAAACACCGGCACTGACACCGCCAACCGAAACACCGAGAGCGAAGCTCGGCGTGATGAGCGCGATCGTCGCGGCAGCCGTCGCCGCGGCAAGCAGATTTCTTGTCTTGAAATTTTTCATTTTCTTTTCCTATTGCCTCTCCATGACTTGACATCAACGGCAACGGAGAAAAATAGGTTGCTCGCAAACACGAGAAGAATACGTACTGAGTTAATTGTTTTTCTGTATTTCTATTTTTGATACACGTATTCATTAATGTTCTATATATTGAAATAGAGAGATTTACCGTTGCTCATACCGGTAAAATACATGCAGCGCAACATAACCATAGCGGAATATATAGATCTACGCTTTGCGCAGATCACGATGATCATTGGCATGGCGTGGATCTTGTGCCCCATCACAATTCGTATCGAGGCTTCATGCAGGAGGCTCGTCGCCTACGATCATGACGAAAATGAACGCGTAGCTCCGCCAGATCGGTACAAGTCTCTGGACAAAAAGGCTTTTATGTAAAACCGCGGTCTCGTTCGAGCAAACTCCGAGCCGTCGGACACCCATGTGACGGCCAGGCCACCGACCATTGAATGGCACTGATGCCCACATCGGCAGACCAACCGCGCACACGCGGGGGCGGCGACGCCGTCTTCTCACGGAACGTGACAGGCTGATTCCCAGAGTTGTCTGTTGTTCAGGAACATTCCGGGCAAGGTCCCCTTACATTGCGGTGCACATGCATGGGGCGGGATCCGTCCCGTCTCGCTCAAGGCTGTGGGGTTTTTACAGTGTCGCTCGTTCAAGTCTACCTTAGGGCACTTCGTTATCTTGCCACGCATCGGATGCGCGTCGGCCTCGTCACGACGGCCAACGTCATCCTCGCGGTCATCATGATCGCAGAACCCGTCCTCTTCGGACGCATCATCGATGCTTTGTCCGGCAACGGCAACGTCGCACTCAACATGGTCCTGTGGGGTGTTCTCGGCCTCTTCTCGACCGTCGCCTTCGTGCTCGTCGCACGCGAGGCCGACCGGCTCGCGCATCGCCGGCGCGTCGAGGTACTCACGGAATCGTTCAGCCGCGTCATCTCGATGCCGTTGTCCTGGCATGGCCGGCGCGGCACCTCGAACGCACTGCACACGCTGCTTCGCGCCGTCGACTCGCTGTCTTCGCTCTGGCTCGAATTCATGCGCCAGCATCTCGCGACGGCCGTTGCCATCGGCCTGCTGATCCCGACGGCGATCTCGATGGATTTCCGCCTGTCCCTCGTCCTCCTGATGCTCGGCATCGTCTACTTCGCGACGAGCCGGCTCGTCATCAAGAAGACGAAGAAGGGTCAGGCTGCGGTCGAGCAACACCATCACCGCGTCTTTTCCCATGTGAGCGACGCGATCAGCAACGTCTCGGTACTGCACAGCTATAACCGCATCGACCAGGAGACACGCCAGCTCGGCGAATACACGAAGAGCCTGATCTCCGTGCAGTTCCCCGTGCTCGACTGGTGGGCGCTGGCAAGCGGCATGCACCGGATGGCCTCGACCATCTCGATGCTGATCATCCTCATCGTCGGTGCCGTTCTCGTCGGTCGCGGCGAGATCATGGTCGGCGACGTGGTCGCCTTCATCGGCTTTGCCAATCTGCTCATCTCCCGCCTCGACCAGATCAGCCAGTTCGTGAACCAGATCTTCGATGCACGTTCGAAGCTCGAGGACTTCTACCGGCTTGAGGATGCCGTTGCCGAGCGCAGCGAGCCCGAGGGTGCCGGCACGCTCGAAAAGGTTTCCGGCAACGTGCGCTTCGAGAACGTGCACTTCACCTTCGACGAGGCCGGCAGCTGTGGCGTGCACGGCGTTGATTTCGAGGCCAAGGCGGGCGAGACGGTTGCGATCGTCGGCCCGACGGGCGCCGGCAAGACGACGCTGATGAACCTGCTCCAGCGCGTCTTCGATCCGCAGAGCGGACGGATCCTGATCGACGGCGTCGACATCGCCAGCGTCACCCGCCGTTCGCTTCGAAGCTCGATCGCGACCGTCTTCCAGGACTCCGGGCTCCTCAACCGCTCGATCGCGGAGAACATTCGCCTCGGCCGGGACGACGCCTCGCACGACGAAGTGGCGGCGGCCGCGGAGGCTGCAGCGGCGACCGACTTCATCGGCGCCAAGAACGAAGGGTTCGACACGACCGTCGGCGAACGCGGCGGGCACCTTTCGGGCGGCGAGCGCCAGCGCATCGCCATCGCCCGCGCGGTCCTCAAGAACGCGCCGATCCTGGTGCTCGACGAGGCGACGAGCGCGCTTGACGTCGAAACCGAGGAGCGCGTGAAGAACGCCATCGATACGCTCAGGCGCGGAAGAACGACCTTCGTCATCGCACACCGCCTTTCGACGGTACGCGAGGCCGACCGGGTGCTTTTCGTCGATCACGGCCGGATCATCGAGTCCGGCAGCTTCCAGGAACTGAGGCAGAGCAACGGTCGCTTCGCCGCGCTGTTGCGCGCCGGTGGCGTACTGACCGACGACGATGTCCGCCGCAGCCGCGTGCCGGAGCGCGAGGCGGCATAATCCCGCGACGGACCACATGGTCCCTTAACGAAGACCCCGCCGATCAGGAGCGATCGGCGGGGTTTTTCATGATGATGATCGGGAACCCGAAGGGCCCGAAGCGTCGGTCGAGGCGATCGTCCAGTCGACGATCTTGACGACGGCCTTCTGGAACGCGTTGTCGAGCGCGGCGATGAAGGCGGCGTTCCCCTCGCCCGTGACGGGGGTGCTTGCCGAGAAGTCGGATTCGCGGGCGACGACGCCGTCGCGGTCGTTCAGCAGGCGAACCGAAAGACGCACGCGCGCCACCGGCGCACCGTAGGTCGCGACGTCGAACTCTCGCACGTGCACGAGCACACGGTAGTCGATCGCCAGCCCATCGCCCGGCCGGCCGATACCCTTGAAATGGCCGCTGTTCTCGAGCGCCTCGATCAGCTTGGCCTGGACGATGTTCGTCAGCGTGTCGTTCCACTGGGCGGCGGCCAGGAACTGGATCGTCAACGGCGCCGTGCGGATCACGACGTTCGTCCCGTCGAGCGCCTTCAGCGCGGTCGGTTGGGGAACGAGAAGCTGCTGGCGCGTTCGCCCACCGCGCTGCTGAACCTGTGGCGTGGAGAGATCGAAGGTATCGGGCGCGGAACCGCCGAAGGGCAGGCTCGCGCAACCGCTCAGGAGCATGGTCCCGACCGCCGCCGCCAGAAGCCCGCAAAACCTCTTTCTCATGCGTCACCCTTTCCTCTTCGCCCGGGCACCGCGCGAGCGGGAACCGCCGTCGATGACCACGGGCCCGATCTCTGATCGACGCGAACCGGAAACGCTACCATGAAGAGCGTTTGCAAAGCCTTAAGAACGCCCCCCTAAGGTCCGTAGACGGGTCAACGGCGGGTACGTCCGCCATTGTATTCCTTCACGTTCTTTCCGCCGAAAATCAACTGCTGCGGGTTCTCTTCGATCGACGAGACCGCGCCCTGGATCTGGTTCACCGCATGGCTGAGCTGGTCGATGAGCTGCTCCACGCCCTTCAGGCCGTTGCCGGAGAACTGCTGCAGATTGTCGGCGATCGGTCCGATACGCTTGTTGAGCGTGTCGGCGACCTGCTTGAAGGAGTCCAGGGTCGATTTCGCGTCCGACATGATGGAGGTCGATCCGCTCTGGCCGAGGAAGCCGTCGACCTTGGCCAGCACCGAGTCCACGCGTGAGGACGCCGCGTTCAGTTTTTTGGACATGGCCGTAATATTGTCGATCGTCTGGTCGATGTCCTGATCGTGCTTGCTGAACTGCTCGGCCACCTGCTGCACCTGCTTCAGGGCCGTGCGGGCGGACTGGCTGGCGGCGGCGACGTTGTCGATCGCGCCGCCGACCTGTTCGGGATCGACCGAGGCGAGCAGCGTGTCGACGGAATCGAGCGCCTTCTCCGCCTTCTCGCCGACCGCGCGATAGGTCGCCGCCGTCTTCTGGATCTCGCCCATCGTCTCGTTGAGCTGATCGGAAGCCTCGGCGATCTGCCGGGTCGTATGGTCGGCGTTCGTGACGATGTCGTCGATCTTCTTCGCGTCCACCGCCTCGACGAGCGTCTGCACGCTGGCGAGCGTCGAATCGAGCCTGCCGGAAAGGTTCTTCACCGTATCCGAAAGCGAGCCGACGCTTTGAAGGAACTGGTCGATGCCCTTCGAGTTGTCGGCGAGCGCCTGGGAGAACGTTTCCGTGTTCTGGATGGTCTTGGTGAGCGGCCCGCGCACCTGGGTGGAGAAGGTCTGCAACTCGCCGACCGTCGCGTTGACCTTCGTCAGGATGCGGTTGGCCGTCGAAAGGATGTTGGCGACGCTCGAGGGGTTGGCGCGTATCGTCGCCACATCGCCCGTGCGTTCGGCCTTCTGAAGCAGGTTTTCGCCCGCCTTCTCGCCCCCGGAAAGCTCGATATAGGCCGAGCCGGTCAGCCCCTGCACCTCGAGGTTCGCCTTCGTCGAGGGGTAGACTGGCGCGTCCGTGCGCACCTCCGTGCGGGCGACGACATAGGTAGGATCGTCGTCGTCGATCGTCAGCCCTTTGACGGAGCCGACCTGAATGCCGTTGAAACGCACCGGCGAACCGACGCTCAGGCCGTTCGCCGAGCCGGGAATGCGCACGTCCATCGGCGCCATGTCGCCCTGGCGGCCGTAATTCGACATCCAGTAGACGAAGCCGAACGCGGCGGCGATGACGAGGATCGTGAAAAAGCCGACGACGGCGTAGTTGGCTCGCGTTTCCATCAGCTCGCTCCACCGGAATGTCTCGTCGAAGCGCTCATACCGCCTGCCTCTGCTCGCCGTTGCCGGGAAGGAGGCGTGCCCGCTTGCCGTGGAAGTAGGATTGGATCCACGGATCGTCGTTGGCGAGGATCGCGTCCAGCGTGCCGGCGACGAGAACCTTCTTCTGGCCGAGCACGGCGATGCGGTCGCATACGGAAAACAGGCTGTCCAGATCGTGGGTGACCATATAGACCGTAAGCCCGAGCGTATCGCGCAGTTTCGCGATCAGTTCGTCGAACTCTGCGGCGCCGACCGGATCGAGGCCGGACGTCGGCTCGTCCAGGAAGACGAGCATGGGGTCGAGCGCGAGCGCACGGGCAAGGGCCGCACGCTTGATCATGCCGCCGGAAAGTTCGGAAGGATACCGGTTCGCCGCCTCCGGCGCGAGGCCGACGAGATCGATCTTCAGGTGCGCGAGTTCGTCCATCAGCGGCCGCGGCAGATCCAGATACTCGCGCATCGGCACCTGGATGTTTTCCTTGACGGTGAGCGCGGAAAAAAGCGCACCATGCTGGAAGAGAACGCCGAGTTGCATGTCGAGCGCGATGCGTTCTTCTTCGTCAGCCTCGTCGTAGTCGATGCCGAGCATATGGATATCGCCGGCCTGGCGCGGCAGGAGGCGCAGGATGGTGCGCATCAGCACCGATTTTCCGGTACCCGACCCGCCGACGAAGCCGAGGATCTCGCCGCGATAGATGTCGAGATCGAGATGATCGAGAACCTTGAAACCGTCGAAGGCGACGCAGATGTCGCGTGCGGAAAGGATGACGTCGCCTTGCGTCGCAGCTCCCCGAAGCTTCGTTTCGTCGGTGGTCTTCAAAGCATCGGCTCTCGGTTACGCGCAACGAAAAGCGCCGCTTGACTTCAATCGCCGCATATGGGGGCAACCGCACCGTCACCCAAGGGTCGCGAACGATCTTTGCCGGCGATGTTGCCTTTTTGCCAGTTGCGCCAGCGGCTTCGCCGAACGTCGGGCACGCGTGGCAGACGCTTCGGGCACATGGCGCCTCAGTAGTTGATCGCCGCGTAGAAGATCGCGAACAGGCCGTCAACGAGGATGACGACGAAGATCGCCTTGACCACGGAGGCCGTCACGTGCTGGCCGAGCGACTCCGCGCTGCCACCGACCTTCATGCCTTCCACCGCCGCGACGATGCCGATGATGAGCGCCATGAACGGCGCCTTGAGCATGCCGGAGATGATCGTCGACATGTCGACCGAGCTCTGCAGCCGGTTGAGGAACACGTCCGGCGTGATACCCGAATAGCTGAAGGCGACGACGGCCGAACCGAACAGTGCGGCGGCGTCCGCCACGACGGTCAGAAGCGGCAGCACGATGACGAGCGCGATCAGGCGCGGGAAGACCAGCACGCCGATGGGATTGAGGCCCATCACCTTCAGCGCGTCGATCTCCTCGCGCATCTTCATCGAGCCGATCTCGGCGGTGATCGCGCTGCCCGAACGCCCGGCGATCATGATCGCGGTCAGGAGCACGCCGACCTCGCGCAGCTGCAGGATGCCGACGAGATCGACGACGAAGATTTCCGCTCCGAAATAGCGCAGCTGGAAGGCGCTCTGCTGAGTGATGATCGCGCCGATCAAGAAGGACATGAGCGCGATGATGGGCACCGCGCGCACGCCCATATGGTCCATCTGCGAAACGATCGCGGCGGGTGAGGCCCCGCTCGTGCGGTTCAGCTTCAGCTGCGCGCCGCGTACGGCCGAACCGAGAATGTACATCGACGCGACGATGTCGCCCCAAAGGTCGAGGACGCGTGCGCCGACCGGGGCGAAGATCCGCTCGAAGATCGAGGCTCGCTTGCGCGGGCTCTGCGCTTCGGGCAGCTTCTGCGGCACGGCCTCCATGAGGACGGACTCGCTGTCGTCCGCGCCGTCGATCGCCACGTCGCATCCCGCCGCGGCCAGGTCGCCCTGCAGGCGACGTACGAGCCAGACGCCGGCCGTATCGATATGCGTGATGCCGCCCATGTCGATGACGGCGGACTTCCCGCTTTCCCTTGCGATCTCGCGCATTCGCACATCGATGTCGCCGACCGTCGCGTGCCGCCAGTCGCCCGTCAGCACGATGCGCGTCGCATCGTCTTCACGCTCCAGGCGAACTTCCGCGGAGCCGGCCCGGGCGGGCGCATCCACCGATGGATTGAGACGGGAGGTAATGGACGGAGCCGTTTCCATGATCGGCTACATAGTCGCTGTCTCGTACGCTGTCACCGTCAAAGCTCGGCGACCGCCGGGCCGGACCGGCAATCTCCCGGCACGGCCCGGGGGCAAGCGACGGAAATCGGCAAGACGGCCCTCGATTTCGGTTGCGAAGCCCTTTATCCCTTTGGCGATACGAATGTGGCCGCACGGCTTAAACGACGAGACATGCACCGCGATACGCGCGCATTCGCGCGGCAGGTGGAGGAGAGACGATTGGACGAGAAGATCAAGCCCGTGGAAGGGTTCGATGCGACGCCGACGGACAAGTCGACGTCGGAGTTCCAGGAAAGCGCCCTCTTCTTCCATCGCTATCCACGACCGGGCAAGCTCGAGATCCAGGCGACGAAGCCGCTCGGCAACCAGCGTGATCTCGCACTGGCCTATTCGCCGGGCGTTGCGGCACCCTGTCTTGCGATCCGCGACGATCCGGATTCGGCCGCCGACTACACCGCACGCGGCAACCTCGTCGGCGTCGTCTCCAACGGTTCGGCCGTGCTTGGCCTCGGCAATATCGGCGCGCTCGCCTCCAAGCCCGTGATGGAAGGCAAAGCGGTGCTCTTCAAGAAGTTCGCCAATATCGACGTCTTCGACATCGAGGTGAACGCCGGCACCGTCGACAGCATGGTCTCCGTCATCGGTTCGCTGGAGCCGACCTTCGGCGGCATCAACCTCGAGGACATCAAGGCGCCCGAATGCTTCGAGGTCGAGCAGCAACTGCGCGACAAGCTCGATATTCCCGTCTTCCACGACGATCAGCACGGCACGGCGATCATCGTTGCCGCGGCGATCCTCAACGGGCTAGAACTGGCCGGCAAGGAGATCGCCAGGGCTAAGATCGTCACCGCCGGTGCCGGTGCGGCGGCACTCGCCTGCCTCAATCTGCTGGTCGAGCTCGGCGCGAAGCGGGAAAACATCTGGGTCCACGATCTCGAAGGCCTCGTCTACGAAGGCCGCGAAACGCTGATGGACTGCTGGAAGGAAACCTTCGCGCAGAAATCGACGAAGCGAGACCTCGCCGAATCCATTCCCGAAGCGGACGTCTTCCTCGGTCTTTCGGCGGCCGGCGTCCTGAAGCCGGAAATGCTGGAAAAGATGGCCGAGCGACCGCTGATCATGGCGCTCGCCAATCCGACGCCGGAAATCATGCCGGACGCCGCGCGCAAGGCACGGCCCGACGCGATGATCTGCACGGGACGGTCCGACTTTCCCAATCAGGTCAACAACGTCCTGTGCTTTCCCTACATCTTCCGCGGCGCGCTCGATTGCGGCGCGCGCACGATCAACGAAAAGATGAAGATGGCGGCGGTAGAAGCCATCGCCGAGCTTGCGCGCGAGGAGCCTTCCGAGGTCGCCGCACGTGCCTATTCCGGTGAACCGCCGACCTTCGGGCCGGACTACCTGATCCCCTCGCCCTTCGATCCGCGGCTCATCCTGCGGATTGCGCCCGCCGTCGCGAAGGCGGCCGCCGAAAGCGGCGTCGCGAAGCGGCCGATTGCCGACATGGAGGGCTATCTCGACCAGCTCACCCGCTTCGTCTATCGCTCGGGTCTGATCATGAAGCCGCTCTTTTCTGCCGCCAAAGCGGCGCGGAAGAAGCGTGTCGTCTTTTCGGAGGGTGAGGACGAGCGGGTGCTGCGCGCCGCGCAGGTGCTGATCGAAGAAGGCATCGCCGAGCCGATCCTGATCGGCCGGCCGGCCGTCATCGAAAGCCGCCTCGAGCGTTTTGGCCTCAAGATCCGGCCGGGCAGCGACTTCTCCGTCACGAACCCGGAAGACGACCCGCGGTTTCGCGAATATGTCGACCTTTACTTCTCGCTCGTCGGCAGGCTCGGCGTCATTCCCGAGGCGGCGCGGACCATCGTGCGCACGAATCCGACCGTCATCGGTGCGCTGTCCCTCAAGCGCGGCGAAGCGGACGCGATGATCTGCGGCGTCGAGGGGCGCTACGACCATCATCTGCGCGACGTCGCGCAGATCGTCGGCAAGTGCGAGGGCGCGCTCGACTTCTCGGCAATGAGCCTTCTGATCTCGCAGCGCGGTGCGACCTTCTTTGCCGACACCTACGTATCTTTAAACCCGACGGCCGAGGAAGTCGCCGAGACGACGGTCATGGCCGCGCGCGAGATCCGGCGTTTCGGCATCACGCCGCGGGCCGCCCTCGTCTCGCACTCCGACTTCGGATCACGACATTCCGACAGTTCGGCCAAGATGCGCCGGGCGATCCAGCTGGTGCGCGAACTGGATCCGGAACTCGAGGCGGACGGCGAGATGCACGGCGATTCGGCGATTTCGGAAGCGCTGCGTCAGCGCGTGATGCCGACGAGCACGCTAAGGGGCGAAGCGAACCTTCTGGTCTTCCCCAACCTCGACGCGGCAAACATCACGCTCGGCGTCCTCAAGTCGATGATGGACAGCCTGCATGTCGGCCCGATCCTGCTCGGCAGCGCGATGCCCGCCCACATCCTCTCGCCATCGGTCACCTCGCGCGGCGTCGTGAACATGGCGACGCTCGCCGTGGTCGAGGCGTCGATCCCTGCCTGAACGGCGGTAGCGCGGCGCGCCGGACTTGCCGCTCAGGCAGTGCCTTCCACCGGCGCGCGGTCGAAATGCACGCGCGCGACGGTGCCTCCGCCTTCGCGCGCAAGAAGGTTCAGCCGTGCGCCATGCGCCTCGGCGACGCTGCGCACGATCGCCAAACCGAGGCCCGTGCCCCGCGCGTCATTCCGGCGAAGCGGAAAATCGCCGGCCGCGACGGCCTGCAGCTCTGCCTTGTCCATGCCGGGCCCGCGATCGGCGACGGCGAGTACGAAGGCATCCGCCTCATGCTCCAGCGACACTTCGACGGGGCACTCGTCCGGTGAGACACGTGCGGCGTTCTCGATCAGGTTGAAGAAGAGCGAACGCAGGAGATCCTCCTCTCCCTCGATCGTCATCGGCCCGCAGACGTTGCCGATTTCCGCGCGGACGCCCTCCGTTTCGTCATTGAACTGCGTCACGCATTCCTTCGCCAACAGGCCGAGATCGAGCGGGCGCCGCTCGATTTCCCGACGCGAGGCATCGACGCGCGCGAGCAGAAGCAACCGGGTGACGAGACGCTCCATCCGTCCGAGCGCTTCGCCCAGAAGCCCGAGCGCACGGTTTTGCTGATGCCTCTCCGGGCTTCGCTTGGCAACGTCGAGTTGGCTGCGCGAACCCGCAAGCGGCGTGCGCAACTCGTGCGAAACGAAGGAGGCGAAGGCCTTTCGCCGGGCATGGAGATCCTGCACCTCCGCGAAGAGACCGTTCATCGTATCGACGAGGCGGGCGAGTTCGCGCGGCAGACCGCGCGGCGCCGGTTCGAAGGGTCGCAGGTTTCCTGGGTCCTGGCTGGCAAGCGTCCGTTCGACATGGCGCAGCGGCGCGAGACCGCGCCAGACGGAAAGAAGCGCCAGAACGGCGAGGATAGGGATCGCAAGAAGAAGCGGCCACGCGAAGTCCACTTCGGCGAGGCGCGTACGATCCTGCCGGTCTCGCTCGTTCATCGCCACGCGCACAACGAGGCCGCGGGCGTCATCCACCCTCGTGTAGATCCGCCAGCGCATCGCATCGACCGTGCGATCGCGAAAGCCCGGGGACGGATCGCCGATCCCTTGCGGGAAATCGGGCGAACGGTGGATCAGCGCGTCGCCGGTCGTCGTCACCTCGAAGCTCGGCGGATGGCGCCAGCCATGAATGCCGGCAACCGGGTGCGGAGCCCCGAACGCCCCGGGGGAGGACGGGGAAACGTCGGTTCGGCTCACCTGAAGAAGGATGATCGCCGTGGTTTGCAGCCGTCCATCGACGTCGCGTTCGGCAACGGAACCGGCCCGCTCGTACGCGACCAGCCACCATGCTGCGAGACCCACCGCCAGCAGGCCGAGCGACAAGGCGGCAAGACGGGCATGCAGGCTCGTCCTTCTGCGCGTCACGTCGAAAGCCGGTAGCCGAGACCGCGCAGCGTCTCGATTCGCTTCGTGCCGATCTTCGAGCGAAGCTTGTGGATGAGTACCTGGACGCTGTTGCTCTCGGGCATGGCGTTCCAGCCGTAAAGCAGTGATTCCAGCCGTTCCGGGGAGACGGGCCGGCCGGGATGTTCCATCAGCGTTTCGAGAATGGCGAATTCGTAGGCGGAAAGGTCGAGAGGTTCGTCGGCGAGCCAGGCCATGCGGTTTTCGCGTTCCAGATGGAGCGCCCCGCACGACATTCGATTGTCCGCCTTGCCGGCCGCTCGCCGCTGCAATGCCCGCAGCCGCGCCAGGATCTGGTCGAGTTCGGCCGGCTTGACGACGTAGTCGTCCGCGCCGGTATCGAGCGCGGCGATGCACTGCGCGTTGTCGCCGGTCGCGGTCAGCACCAGGACAGGAAGGGAATTTTCGCGCGAACGCCAATCGGCAAGCACGTCCATCCCGGAACGCGAGGGAAGCGCGAGATCGAGGATCGCCACGTCGAAGCGCTCGCGATCGACCGCGATCGCGGCATCTTCGCCGTCTTCGAGCCAGTCGACCGTATGTCCCTCGAGCGTCAGCCCGGTTCTGAGCCCGTCGCCGAGAACCCTGTCGTCTTCGACGAGAAGAATACGCACGCCGTCTCCTGTCTTTCACGAACTCCGGCGCGGTGCCGTCGCGCTCAACGCTTCGCCGATACGGCGGTTTCGATTTTCCAAGAAAAAAGACGGACTAAGGTTCAGTTAATCTCGGGGCCGCACCTCGCCGGTCTGGACGGTGACGTATCCCCTCGCCGCCGCCCGAACCCCCGAAGGAGGACACCATGAAGAAAGCCCTCATCATCGCCGTCGCGACGACCCTTGCGCTCGGTGCGACCCCGTCTCTCGCCAAGAGCTTCTCCGCGCAGGACGCGGACGGCAACGGCCAGATCTCGCGGGACGAGTTCTACAGCTCCGCAGCCGACAACGGCACGTTTTCGGACTGGGACACGACCAATGACGGCCTCATCGACGAAAACGAGTTCGGCGCGCTCGACCGCGACTGGAGCTTCGCCGACTGGGATACCGACGGCAACGACTACCTCGACAGCGGCGAATTCTACGACGGTTACTACGCCTCGTACGATGCCAACGAGGACGGTCACTGGGACAACGGCGAATGGGACGACGCAGGCGAAAACGGCCTGTTCGACTTCTGATCTCGAGAACCATTCGCAAGAACCGGCGTCGCTAGGCGCCGGTCGATACCGGCATCTTGCCGGAGCAACCCTGAAAGGGAGAGTGTCATGAACATGAAGAAGATCGTTCTCGCCGGCACGGCCATCGCCTGCCTCGCGGCTGGTCCCGCCCTTGCGCAATCGAACGGCGACAGCGGTTCGAACAACGGCGGCAAGGCCATGTCGAAGGCCGACATGGTGGCCTCTCAGGACAAGATCCTAAAGATGCTGGACAAGGCCGGCTACAGCGACTCGAAGGTCATGGACGCCGCCTACATGGTCCAGACCACGACGCCGGACGGCGAACAGGTCATCATGATGGTCGATACGAGCGGCCGCGTTCTCGGTGCCCGCCCGCAGTCCGGTCAGTCGAACGACGGCCAGTCCAAGTCCGACGACAGCGACGGCTCGTCGAACTGACGAGCGAAGACGCTTCCAGACCAGCAACCCGGCGGGCGCTCCTTGGCTCCGCCGGCGGAAGATCCGGCGCTTTCCTTCGATCCGACGCCGGATCTTCCACCCCATGCGGGACCTTGCGCCCGACAGCTGCCCATCGACACCGACTGATCGGCAAAGGCGCCGCCTGTCACGCGGCTGAAACAAAGCTTCGATAGATTTCGACCGATCCGCAACGTGCACGGGACGCAAACCGCCATGTCCAGCGCTGTCGCCTGTCGAACCGCCTTCGTCGTCGCCACCGTCGCCTATCTGGCATGGGCAGTGCCCTACGGCATCGACACGCTTGTCTGGGGCATGATGTAGCGCGATCGATTACGATCGACGCTTTCCCGGCTCATCGAAGCGGCGTGCTTGTTTTACTTCAAAGATATGACATGCGGTCAGGAGGCATCGGGCTTTGCGATCGACGATGCACGCATCGGTAATACGAGCGTAAGCAATTCCGCTACGCGATCCGGGAAAGGCTCGGAGCATACGGCTAGGTTGCCGCATGGTCGATCGAAGCCTATCGTTTCGTTTCCGAGAAGAAAACTGGTGCGGTCGAGAAGACTCGAACTTCCACGGGTTGCCCCACAGCGACCTCAACGCTGCGCGTCTACCAATTCCGCCACGACCGCACGTGGTAGAAGCCGGCTTGCCGGCGGCCGGGATGTAGCAAACGCCCCTCGCCTTGCCAAGGCCGGCCAAAGAGATTTTTCGTTGCGATCGCCATCGTCGTTCAAGGGCTTGCCCGCTGCGCACACGCTTGCCAAATGAGAACGGCAAGGAGATCGCTTTAATGAACCGCGACGACATCGACTTGGTTTTCCGGGCTGAGGCCGGCGCGCCGCCGGTGCGTTGGCGCATCGCCTCCGGCCTGACCGACTACGCCGAAGCCGTCGCCTTCATGGAGCACGAAGCGGCCGCGATCGCCGACGGTGAAGCCGACGAACTCGTCTGGCTCGTGGAGCATCCGCCGGTCTATACCGCGGGGACGAGCGCGACCGACGATGGCCTGATCGACGCAGCGCGCTTTCCGGTCCATCGAACGGGCCGTGGCGGCGAATACACCTATCACGGCCCCGGCCAGCGCGTCGCCTACGTGATGCTCGACCTGAAGCGCCGCCGGCAGGACGTGCGCGCCTTCGTTTCGGCTCTCGAAGCGCTGATCATCCAGACACTCGGTGCCATGAACGTGACGGGCGAGCGGCGCGAGGATCGCGTCGGCGTGTGGGTGCGCCGGCCGGAACGCCCAGCGCTTGCCGACGGAAGCATGGCGGAGGACAAGATCGCCGCACTCGGCGTGCGCCTTCGCAGATGGGTCAGCTTCCACGGCCTTGCGCTCAACGTCGCGCCGGACCTCGAGCATTTTTCCGGAATCGTGCCGTGCGGCATTTCACAATACGGCGTGACGAGCCTCGAGGATCTCGGCATTCTCGTCGGCATGCCGGAAGTCGACGTCATCCTGCGCCGATCCTTCGAGGAAATCTTCGGCCCGACCGCAGACGATGCAATGCGGCCGGCAGCCGAATAGACAGCGCGCCGCGGTCCGTCTTCAGGCGAATTCCATGATGACGGCATCGACGGCAAGGCTGTCGCCCGGTGCCGCAAGAACCTTCTCGATGGTCACGTCGCGCTCGGCCTTCAGCACGTTTTCCATCTTCATCGCCTCGACGACGGCAAGCGTTTCACCAGCCTTGATCTCCTGCCCCTCCTCCACGGCAAGCGAGACCAAGAGGCCCGGCATCGGGCACAGAAGCATCCTGCTTGTGTCCGAGGCGGCCTTTTCCGGCATCAGACGGTCGAGTTCGGCAAGGCGCGGCGTATAGACCCGCACATTCGCCGAAAGCCCCTGCCAGTCGATCCTGAGACCGTTCGGCACGGGGCGAAGCTGCGCCGCAACGGCACGCTCGCCGATACGGCCCCGCCAGACCGCCTCGCCCGGCCGCCACTGCGTGGCCACATGCATACGTTCGCCATCCTCGCGTCCGATCGTGAGGTCGAGGGGCGAGCCCGGCGTTCCTCCCTCGACGGCGAGCGGCAGATAGCGATCGCCGACACGCACGACCCAGTCCCGGCGAAGCTGGCCCGGATGCGGAGCGACACGATCGTTGAACCGGTCGAGCCGGTCCTTGCGCACGAGCTCCGCCGTCAGCGCGACGATGGCGATCACGGTCGCCTCGTCCTCGTCCGCTTCCGGCGCGACGAACCCTTCCGGATATTCTTCGGGAATGAAGGCGGTCGTAAGCCTGCCTTCGCGCCAGCGTGGATGGCGCATCAGGGCGGCGAGAAACGGGATGTTGTGGTTGATGCCGTCGATCACGAACGAATCGAGCGCTTCCCCCATCGCATCGATGGCCGCCTCGCGCGTCCCGGCCCACGTGCACAGTTTCGCGATCATCGGATCGTAGAAGCGGCTGATCTCCGCGCCTTCGAAGACACCCGTGTCGTTGCGCACGAACGCGTCGCCGCGCGGTCCTTCCTCCGGCGGACGATATCGCGTCAGCCGGCCGATCGAAGGCAGGAACCCCCGGAACGGGTCTTCGGCGTAGACGCGCGACTCGACCGCCCATCCGTTCGCGCGGATATCGCCCTGCGCGATCGACAGCTCTTCACCGTTCGCCACGCGAATCATCTGTTCCACGAGATCGACGCCGGTCACGAGTTCGGTGACGGGATGCTCGACCTGCAGGCGCGTGTTCATCTCGAGAAAGTAAAAATCGCGGTCACGATCCACGATGAATTCGACCGTGCCGGCGCTTCGATAATCGACCGCCTTCGCCAGCGCCACCGCTTGTGCACCCATCTCGGCGCGCGTCTTAGCATCGAGGAAAGGCGACGGCGCCTCTTCGACAACCTTCTGGTTGCGCCGCTGGATCGAGCACTCGCGCTCGCCGAGATGAATGACGTTGCCATGCGTATCGGCGAGGACCTGGATCTCGATGTGCCGCGGTTCGAGCACGAACTTCTCGATGAAGACCCGCTCGTCGCCGAAGGACGACCGCGCTTCCGAGCGCGCCCGTTCGAAGCCGTCGCGAACCTCCGTTTCGTCGTACGCGACGCGCATGCCTTTCCCGCCACCGCCGGCCGAGGCCTTGATCATGACGGGATAGCCGATCCCGGCTGCGATCGCGTGCGCGTGGTCGGCGTCTTCGACCGTCCCTTCGGAACCGGGGACGACGTTCACGCCGGCCGTCGAAGCGAACCGCTTGGACTCGATCTTGTCGCCCATGACGTGGATCGCCTTCGGCGCCGGGCCGATGAAGGCAATCCCTTCGGCTTCGAGCGCTTCGCAGAACGCGGCTCGCTCGGAAAGGAAGCCGTAACCCGGATGAACCGCTTCCGCGCCAGTCCGCTTGCAGGCATCGAGAATACGCTCGATCGAAAGATAGCTGTCTGCAGAAGCCGATCCGCCGATGTGAACGGCCTCGTCCGCCACTGCGACGTGAAGGGATTTCGCATCGGCGTCCGAAAACACCGCGACCGTCGCAATGCCCATCCGGCGCGCGGTCTTGATGACACGGCAGGCGATCTCTCCGCGATTGGCGATCAGGATCTTCGAAAACATGAACCGCACTCCCCCGATGTTCGCCTTTCAGTCTTAGCCCGTTCGCCCGTAAGCCGGCAATGACGCGGTCGAAGCGGGCTCTCGATCAGCTGTGAAGGCCGAGCCGCCGTTCGCGCCATAGCAAAAAGAGACCGGACGCGACGATGATGGCCATGCCGACGAGCTTCGACGGTTCGGGGAAATCGTCGAAAAGCAGATATCCGACGATCGCGGCCGAGACGATCTCGACGTACTGGAACGGCGCGAGCAGCGAGACCGGTGCGAGCTGGAACGCCTTGACGACCAGCACGTGACCGAAACTCGCGATGCATCCCATCACAAGCAGGATGCTCCATTCGAACGAGCCGCCGGGTAGCGACATGGCGAAGTTTTCCGTACCGCCGACGAGGGTTGCGAGCAGGAGCACGACACCGACAAGCAGGCTTCCGCCGAAGCCTGCGACATACTGCATGACGAGCGGCGTATCGACCCGCCCGAGAGCCCGGTTCATCAGCAGATACACCGCCATCAGCGCAGCGGTGCCGAGCGGGAGCAGCGCAACGCCGCCGAAACGCGCAAAGCTCGGATTGATGACGATCAGCGCGCCGACAAAACCGATGACGATTGCGGCCCATCGCCGCCAGCCGACCTTCTCGCGAAGGATCAGCGCGGAAAGCGCGGTCAGGATGAACGGTTCGACGAAGAAGATCGCGATCGTATCGGCGACCGGCATGTATTTCAGTGCGGTAAAGAAGCAGAGGCTGGCGACGCCGATAATCCCACCGCGAAAGAGATTGAGCCAGGGCCGCTTCGGGCGAAGCGCGGGGATACCGCCGACGAGCACGACGAGCGGTGCGGTGAAAAGGAATTGGAGAGCGAAGCGATAGAAGGAGATCTGGCCCGGCGCCAGCTCTCCCGTGTTTGTCAGGTACTTCGCGAGAGCATCCATGACCGGGAGGAGGATCGTCCCCATGAGCATGATCGCAACGCCATCGAACGCGCTCCGTCCGGCATAGGCGCCATCCGTACTCTCCGATGTGCTCATGCGCTCACCCGTTCCCTTCCCCATCGACACGCTTACAGGTCGCCGTGACGAAATCAAAGGCAACTCGGATCGCTCGGGAATCGATCGGCGGCCGAACGAACGCAGCGTTGCCTGGCGGTAATCGATCGCGCGCGATTCCCGACGAAACCTCGGCCAAGATCGTGCTGGCGGCATGCGTCGCGACGTCATATGTGTTTCACTCGACCCCAGACGGCGCGGACCCGGTCCACCTCGTCGCTTCGTCAGCAAACCGGCGGTCGTTCCGGCCGTCCAGAACCCCATCCTACCGAGGAAATCCGACCATGGATGTACGCGCAGCCATCGCCACCCAAGCCGGCAAGCCGCTGGAGGTCGCTACCGTTCAGCTCGAGGGCCCGAAGGAGGGCGAGGTGCTGATCGAGGTCAAGGCGACCGGCATCTGCCATACGGACGATTTCACGCTGTCGGGCGCCGACCCCGAAGGGCTCTTCCCCTCGATCCTCGGTCACGAGGGTGCCGGCGTCGTGGTCGATGTCGGCCCGGGCGTGCGCACGCTGAAGAAGGGCGACCACGTGATTCCGCTCTATACGCCGGAATGCCGGGAGTGCCCCTCGTGCCGCTCGCAGAAGACGAACCTATGCACCGCGATCCGCTCGACGCAGGGCCAGGGCTTGATGCCGGACGGCACGAGCCGCTTCTCGCTCGACGGCAAGAAGCTGCACCACTACATGGGCTGCTCGACCTTCGCGAACTTCACCGTGCTGCCGGAGATCGCGGTTGCCAGGATCAACCCCGACGCACCCTTCGACAAGGTCTGCTACATCGGCTGCGGCGTGACGACGGGTGTGGGCGCCGTCGTCAACACGGCGAAGGTCGAAATCGGCGCGACGGCGGTCGTCTTCGGCCTCGGCGGCATCGGCCTCAACGTCATCCAGGGCCTGCGGCTCGCCGGCGCGGACATGATCGTCGGCGTCGACATCAACGACGACAAGAAGGAATGGGGCGAACGCTTCGGCATGACGCACTTCGTCAATCCGACCGAACTCGACGAGGACATCGTGCCCTATCTCGTCAACCTGACGAAGCGCGGTGACGACCAGACGGGCGGCGCGGACTACACCTTCGACTGCACGGGCAACACGAAGGTCATGCGCCAGGCGCTCGAGGCCTCGCATCGGGGCTGGGGCGAATCGATCGTCATCGGCGTCGCCGGTGCCGGCGAGGAAATCTCGACGCGGCCGTTCCAGCTCGTCACCGGGCGCAAGTGGAAGGGCACGGCCTTCGGCGGAGCGCGCGGACGCACGGACGTGCCGAAGATCGTCGACTGGTACATGGAAGGCAAGATCGACATCGACCCGATGATCACGCACACGCTTTCGCTCGACGAGATCAACAAGGGCTTCGAGCTGATGCATTCGGGGGAGTCGATCCGCAGTGTCGTCGTCTACTGAGCCCGGTTCGGGCGAAGACGTCGAACGCGAGCCGACCGTCTTCGTCGACGCCGACGCCTGCCCGGTAAAGACGGAAATCATCGAGATCGCCGGCCGCTTCGAGCGGCCGGTGCGGCTCGTGACCAACAGCGGCCTGCGCCCCTCGCGTGATCCGCTTGTCCGCATCGTCATGGTCTCGAAGGCCTTCGATGCGGCCGACGACTGGATCGCCGAACGCGCTGGCACCGGCGACGTCGTCGTGACAACCGACGTGCCGCTCGCCGTGCGCTGCGTCGAAGCCGGAGCCGACGTCCTCGGTCCGACCGGCCGCGTCTTCACGCCGGAATCGATCGGCATGGCGTCCGCCATGCGAGACCTCAAGCAGGATCTGCGCGAAGCGGGTGCGATCAAAGGCTACAACGCCCCCTTTTCGCCGCGCGATCGCTCGCAATTCCGCGAAGCGCTCGACCGCATCCTGCGACGGCAGATGAACGAGCGCGCGGCCGACCCATCACGCCAACCGTAAGGCACATCATGAGCACCGAAGCCCCGACCCTCGTTTCGCAGTCGAAGGCCCATGGCGGCACGCAGTTCGTCTATTCGCACGAATCGACCGCCTGCGGCTGCACGATGACCTTCGCGATCTTCGTCCCGCCGCAGGCCGAGCGCCGGCCCTGCCCGGTGCTTTGGTACCTTTCCGGCCTGACCTGCACCCACGCGAACGTCATGGAAAAGGGCGAATACCGCCGGCTCGCAGCCGAACTCGGCGTGATCATCGTATGCCCGGACACGAGCCCGCGCGGCGATCATGTGCCGGACGAGCCGGACAACTGGCAGTTCGGTTCCGGCGCCGGTTTCTATCTCGATGCGACGGCTGCGCCCTACGCCGAGAACTACCGCATGGAGAGCTACGCGATGGAGGAGCTGCCCGCCCTCGTCGCGGCGCACTTCCCGGCCGACATGGACCGCCAGTCCGTCTTCGGGCATTCGATGGGTGGACACGGTGCACTGACGCTGGCGCTCAAGCATCCTGAGCGCTTCCGAAGCTGCTCGGCCTTCGCGCCGATCGTCTCACCGACGATGGCCGACTGGTCGAAGCCAGCGCTTCGAAAGTACCTCGGAGAGGACACAGCCGCGCACCGGCGGCACGATGCCACGTGCCTCGTCGAGGACGGCGCCCGCTTTTCCGATTTCCTGATCGACCAGGGCACGGCCGACGGCTTCCTGCAGGAGGGCCTGAAGCCCTGGTTGTTCGCGGAAGCGTGCGGCAAGGCCGGCGTGCCGCTGACCCTTCGCATGCACGAGGGCTACGACCACTCCTATTATTTCATCTCGACCTTCATGGACGACCACCTACTCTGGCATGCGGAGCGGCTGGTCTGAGAGGCGCGCGCCTCCCCTATTCCGCGTCGCGTTCTTCCCGCCCCATCAAGGGCTTTTCCGTCATCGACAGGATCGCGACGAGCGCCAGCACCATGATGATGGCGGCGACGAAGAACATGGCGGCGAACGGACGCGCGGTATCGACCGACGTCCGAACCGCGTTGCGGGTGCCTTCGCTTGCGAGCGGCAGCCCGAAGGACAACGCCACCGCACCGAGCACGGCCACACCCAATGCGCCGCCGAGCGAGCGCAGGAAAGTAAGAACGCCGGTCGCAACGCCGAGATGCGCCTTGGTAACGGCGTTCTGCACCGAGATGGTGGCGATCGGGAAGGTCATGCCGGTGCCGGCACCCGTGAAGACGGCCAGAACCTCGATCAGCCAGAGCGGCGCGGTCTCCGCCTGCCAGGCGAACACCACATAGCCGAAGATGCTGAGCAGCGCACCGAAAACGGCGATCCGCCGGTAATGGGTAATCCGCGCGACGAGGCGGCCGCTGATGGTCGCGCCACCGACGGTCCCCAGAAGAAGGCCGAGGAGAGCGGTTCCCGATTCGCTGACGGAAAGCCCGACATGGTGTTGCAGGTAGATCGGCAGGTAGACCGAGGTGCCGATCGCCGCCGCCTGCGCGAGGAACATCGACGTCGTCGCCGTCAGCACGATCGCATTACGCAGGATCTCGAGCGACACCAGCGGCTCGCGTGCGGACGTCACGCGCCATCCGAACAACGCGAAGAACACCACGGCGAGCACGAAGGCACCAATCACTTCGATCGAACCCCAGGAAAACGTCTCGCCGCCCCAGTTGAGGGCGAGCAGCAACAGCGAGGTCGCGACGACCAACAGGCCGGCGCCAACAAGGTCGAGCTTGTGCTCGCGAGACGCGACCCCGATCTTCTTCAACGGTTCGCTGAGCACGAGGACGGCCGCGGCGCCGAGCGGCAGATTGATCCAGAAGATGAGCGACCAATGCAGGTGCTCGGCGAAATAGCCGCCGAGCAGCGGGCCGGCGATACTCGCCACCGCCCAGGTGCCGGAAATCCACGCTGCGTATTTCGCACGCTCGCGCGGTGGAACGAGGTCGGCGATCACCGTCTGCGAGAGCGTGAAGAGCCCGCCGCCACCAAGGCCCTGACAGGCACGCCCGAGGATGAGTACGAGCATGTTCGGCGCCAGCGCGCTGACCACCGACCCGACGAGGAAGACGAAGATCGCGCCGAAGATCGTCCGCCTACGGCCATAGAGATCGGAAATCTTCCCGTAGAGCGGTGCCATCGCCGTCGCCATCAGGAGGTAGGCGGTGACGACCCATGGCAGGTAATCCGCATGGCCGAGGGCTGCGCCGATGGTCGGCAGCGCTGGCGCGACGATCGTCTGGTCGAGGGCGGCGAGCAGCATGGCGAGAAGCACGCCGCCGATGATGACGTTCTGCTCGCGATGGCTGACCGGCGGCGCCTCGAAGCGCTCGGTCGTCTCGGCCTTCTTGTCCATGACGACGGTCCTCGGATAACGACCTGACGGCCGTACGAGCGTCGCATGACTGCGAAGGGTTGCGGCGCTGACGGGAAAGAATTCGGCGGTATCGTTCGACAGCGGCGTTAGCGAACCGCTTGGTACGATAGGTGTTTAACTAGCAGCGGGTAGGTTTGTTGTCGAGGGGCCGGGTTTGTCGCGAGGTAGAGGCGGAAGGATCGTCGTCCGCCTTACCGCCGATCATTGCGCCCGCAAAACGCAGGTCGGCGATAGAGCTCTCATGGTCTTTTGGGTTCTGCATCGAATGGGATCGAGTCGCAGGATCCGATACAGACGGACAGGCTGCCCCCTCTGTCACCTGCAGTGATATCTCTCTCCCGCAAAGGGGGGAAACCGGCATTACAACGGAATGTTGTCGTGCTTCTTCCAGGGATTTTCGAGTTCCTTGCCCCTCAGCATTCGCAACCCGCGTGCCACGCGGCGGCGCGTCGAGCGCGGCATGATGACCTCGTCGATGTAGCCGCGTTCGGCCGCCACGAAGGGCGAGAGGAAGCGGTCCTCGTACATTTTCGTGTGCTCGGCGATCCTGTCGGCGTCGCCGACATCCTTGCGGAAGATGATCTCGACGGCACCCTTCGCGCCCATCACCGCAATCTGTGCCGTCGGCCAGGCATAGTTGATGTCGCCGCGCAGGTGCTTGGAGGCCATCACGTCGTAGGCACCGCCGAAGGCCTTGCGGGTAATCACCGTGACCTTCGGCACGGTCGCCTCGCCATAGGCGAAGAGCAGCTTGGCGCCATGCTTGATGAGACCGCCCTGCTCCTGCGCGGTGCCCGGCAGGAAGCCCGGCACGTCGACGAAGGTGACGATCGGGATCGAGAAGCAGTCGCAGAAGCGCACGAAGCGCGCCGCCTTGCGGCTGGCGTCGGAATCGAGCACGCCGGCGAGCACCATCGGCTGGTTGGCCACGAAGCCGACCGTGCGGCCTTCCATGCGACCGAGCCCGACGACGATGTTCTGTGCGAAGGCGGCTTGGATCTCGAAGAAGTCGCCCTCGTCCGCGGTCTTCTCGATCAGTTCGCGCGCGTCGTAGGGCGTGTTCGCGTTCTTCGGAACCAGCGTGTCGAGCGACGGATCGTCCTGCTTCACGGACTGGAAGCATTCGATCTCCGGCAGCGCGCCGGTGTTCGACTGCGGCAGGAGATCGATCAGCCGGCGCATCTGCAACAGCGCCTCCAGATCGTTGTCGTAGGCCCCGTCGGCGATCGAGGATTTCGTGGTGTGGACGCGCGCACCGCCGAGTTCCTCGGACGTCACGGTCTCGTTCGTCACGGTCTTCACCACGTCCGGACCCGTGACGAACATGTAGGACGTATCGCGGACCATGAAGATGAAGTCGGTCATCGCCGGCGAATAGACGTCGCCGCCGGCGCATGGCCCCATGATCACCGAAATCTGCGGAATGACACCGGAGGCGAGCACGTTGCGCTGGAAGACTTCGGCGTAGCCGCCAAGCGCCGCGACGCCCTCCTGGATGCGCGCCCCGCCCGCGTCGTAGAGCCCGATGATCGGCGCCCGGTTGCGGAGCGCCATGTCCTGCACCTTCTGGATCTTCTCCGCATGCGCCTCGGAGAGCGAACCGCCGAAGACGGTGAAGTCCTTGGCGAAGACGAAGACCGTGCGGCCGTTCACCGTGCCCCAGCCGGTGACGACGCCATCGCCGTAGTAGCGTTTATCGGCCATGCCGAAATCGGTGCCGCGATGGGTGACGAACATGTCGAACTCCTCGAAGGAGCCCTCGTCGAGAAGCGCCTCGATGCGTTCGCGTGCCGTCAGCTTGCCGCGTTCGTGCTGCGCGGCGATGCGCGTTTCGCCGCCGCCGAGACGGGCTTCCGAGCGCCGCTCGTCGAGTTCCTCCAGAACGTCGCGCATGCCCTCTCCTGTCCTACCGGTCGCTGCAATCGCGACGCAGAGCCTGCAACGTTTCGGCGGCCGCGTCCATGTCCTGCCGGCGCTTTGCGCGGCGCGCCGCCGCTTCCGCGTCCCCGCCCCACTGCTCGATGTTCCAGTCCTCGTCGACATGCGCGGCCGTCCACGCCTCGTCGGCGGTGATCTCGCCCTCGGCGAGCGCAAGCGCGAGGATGGCCGAGCCGGTGAGCGAGGTGACCGTATGGAGCGCCGCCAGTTCGAAGACGTCGGCGTAGCGCTTCAGCGATGCGGAAAAGGCCGCGATCGTCTCGCGCGGCTGGTCGGCATGCATAACCCCTTCGACGAGCACGAAGCGCGTGCCGAGCGCAGCGTGCGCCCAGTCGATCATCGGATCCCAGTGCTCGCCCTGGCGCTCGACGAGACCTTCCGGCGCGTCGGCGCGATAGCACAGGAGATCGGTCGCGGCGAAACGCACGATATCCTCGGCAACGGCCTGGCGCTCGTTCGCCACGCCGTCGAGCGCGGTGTTGGCAAGCCGTGTCAGCGGCATGCGCGCCGGATCGATCTCGCTTTCCTGCGCATGCCATTCCGCGGCGAGGCTTTCGGCAAGCGCGCGGCTCGGCACCGCGAGAACCTTTTTCGCCGGCGTGCGCAGAAGCCGGCCGTCGAGTGCGACGCCATAGCCTTCCGCGTGTTCGGCGACCGTCGCCTCGGTATAGAAGCGCTTCGGCAGCGGCCGCTTCATCTGCTCCTGCGCTCGGCGGATCGGATCGGCTTCCGTCGGGTGATCGGTCGGCTCACGCATGGTCGGCTCCCATCGGAACGGCTTCATCGATCAGGGCTCGCAGGTCGGCGACGGCAGGCGCGATTGCGTCCGCACCGGCAGCGGCGAGCGCATTCGGCTCGGCATAGCCCCAGGCCACACCGAGCGCTCTGGCCCCGGCAGCCTTCGCCATCGCCATATCGTGGATCGCGTCGCCAACGACGACCGTTCGATGCGGTTCGAAACCGGTCTCGCGACAGCATTCGAGCACCATCGCGGGGTGCGGCTTCGAAGGGCAGTCGTCGGCGGTGCGCATTGTGATGAAGGTGCGCTCCAGGCCGTGCGTGGCAAGCACGGATGCAAGCCCGCGGCGCGACTTGCCGGTGACGACGCCGAGCACCGTTTCCTCTTCGGCGGCAAGACCGGCGAGGACCTCTGCCATGCCGTCGAACATCGGCTCGTGGAAATTGCCGCGCTCGCGGATCGCGCGGAACGTCTTCTGGTAGTGCGCCGTCATCGCCGTCACCTCGGCATCCACCGGGCGTTGGAGCAGTTCGGCGATCGCGACGTCCAGCGTAAGCCCGATGATCGCCTTCGTCTCGGCGACGTCCGGCACGGGGTAACCGAAATCGTCGATGGTCCGCACCATGCAGTCATGGATGAAGTTGGCACTGTCGACGAGCGTGCCGTCGCAATCGAAGAGCACGAGCCTCATTCTTCCACCTCCGCATCGTCGGCGGCCTCGTCGAAACCGAGCAGGTTCCAGCTCTGCACCATGTGCGGCGGCAGCGGCGCGGTGACGACGATGTGCTTTCCGTCCGGGTGCGGGATCGAGATCCGGCGCGCGTGGAGATGCAGCCGCTTCTGGACGCCGCCCGGAAACTCCCAGTTCTGGTCGGCATGAAAATATTTCGGATCGCCGATGATCGGATGGTCGATATGGGCGGCGTGGACGCGCAACTGGTGCGTCCGGCCCGTGAAAGGCTCCATCTCGAGCCACGCAAGCTCCTGCCCTGCGCGCTCGATCACGCGGTAGAACGAGATGGCGTGGTCGGCATCAGGCTCTCCGTGCTCGGCGACGCGCATGCGGTCGCCATCGGGCGTCGCTTCCCTCACGAGCCAGGTCGAAAGCTTTGCTTCACGCTTCTTCGGCACGCCGCGCACCAGCGCCCAATAGGTCTTCTTCGTGTCTCGACTGCGGAAGGAGGCCGTCAGCGCCTGTGCGGCACCGCGCGTGCGCGCGATGACGAGCACGCCGGAAGTGTCACGGTCGAGCCGGTGGACGAGCCGCGGCTTCTGGCCCTTCTTGTCGCGCCAGGCTTCCAGCATGCTGTCGATCGAGCGCGTCACGCCGGAGCCGCCCTGCACGGCAAGGCCCGCCGGCTTGTTCAGCACACAGACCTTGGCATCCTCGTAGAGCAGCATCTTCGAAAGCAGGTCGCCATCGCCACCGTGCTTCAGCGCCTTCGCACTGATCGGCCCCTTCGTCTCCGCCCTGTCGACGGGCAGCGGCGGCACGCGAACGGTCTGGCCGGACTGGACGCGCGTATCGGTCTTTACCCGTCCACCATCGACGCGAACCTGCCCTGAGCGCAACAGCTTCTGAAGCTGGCCGAAGCCGAGCCCCGGATAATGCGTCTTGAACCAGCGATCGAGGCGCATTCCCGCCTCGTCCCCATCGACCTGCCGCTGTTCGACGCCTGCCATGATGAAAACCTCAGGTAAGACTGCGGATCAGCGCGAGACCGCCGAAGAGCGCGGCGATGCCGGCAACGACGCTCGCCACCACATAGACCGCCGCCAGCGTTCCCTGCCCGCGCTCCCAGAGGAACGCGGTATCGAGCGAGAACGACGAGAACGTCGTGAAGCCGCCGAGCAGGCCGGTCATCAGGAAGAGCCGCATGTTGATCGACTGGCCGAGGCGACGCGCCACCAGTTCGACGATAACGCCCATGACGAACGATCCGAGGATGTTCACCGTCATCGTGCCCCAGGGGAAACCGGGACCGCCGAACCGTGTCGCGGTGACGCCGACGAAATGGCGGAGGCTGGCACCGATGGCACCGCCGAGCGCTACGAGGAGATACTGCATGCAAACGTCTTCTGATATCGCATGCCGGCAACCGTTGGGCCGGCCAAGGGGAACGGCAGCGCGTTCGTGAAGAATGCGCCTATTCGCCCCGTTCCTGCCTGAGCTTGGCCCAGTAGTCCAGCCGCTTGGCGATTTCGCGCTCGAAGCCGCGCTCCGGCGGGTCGTAGTAGCGCTGCCGGCCCATCTTCTCGGGAAAGTAGTTCTGACCGGAAAAGGCGTCCGGCTCGTCGTGGTCGTAGCGGTAACCGGAACCGTAGCCCTCGCCCTTCATCAGCTTCGTCGGCGCGTTGAGGATGTGCTTGGGCGGCAGCAGCGAGCCGTTCTCCTTCGCCGCGCGCATCGCCGCCTTGTAGGCCGTATAGACGGCGTTCGATTTCGGCGCGCTCGCCAGATAGACGCAGGCCTCGGCGAGCGCCAGTTCGCCTTCCGGCGAACCAAGATAGTCGTAGGCGTCCTTCGCCGCGTTGGCGATGACGAGCGCCTGCGGATCGGCGAGCCCAATGTCCTCGGAAGCCATGCGCACGAGCCGGCGGCCGAGATAGAGCGGGTCTTCGCCGGCGTCGAACATGCGCGCGAGGTAGTAGAGGGCGGCGTCCGGGTCCGACCCGCGCACGGATTTGTGCAGGGCGGAGATCAGGTTGTAATGCCCGTCCTGCCCCTTGTCGTAGACCGGCGCGCGGCGTTGGACGATCTCCTGCACCTCGTCCGCATCGAAGGTTTCACCCTCGCGTGCCGCCCGCCAGATCTCTTCGGCAAGCGTCAGGACGGAGCGGCCGTCGCCGTCCGCCATGCGGATGAGGCTGGCACGGGCCTCGTCCGTCAGGGGCAGCGGCGTGCCGTGCAGCGCTTCGGCACGCGTCAGCAGTTCGGCAAGGCTCGCCTCGTCGTGCGGATGGAAGGTCAGCACGCGCGAGCGCGAGAGGAGCGCGGCGTTGAGTTCGAAGGACGGGTTTTCCGTCGTCGCGCCGACGAGGGTGACGGTACCGTCCTCCATCACCGGCAGGAAGCTGTCCTGCTGCGCCCGGTTGAAGCGATGGATCTCGTCGACGAAGAGCAGCGTGTGCCGCCCGTTCGTGCGCCGCGCACGCGCCGCCTCGAACACCTTCTTGAGGTCGGCGACACCGGAAAAGATCGCCGAGATCTGCTCGAAGGCAAGATCCGTATCGTTGGCGAGAAGCCGCGCGACCGTCGTCTTGCCGGTGCCGGGCGGGCCCCAGAAGATCATCGAGCCGAGTGAGCCGGAGGCCACCATGCGCGTCAGCGTGCCGTTCTCACCGGTAAGATGCGCCTGTCCCGTCACTTCGGCGAGCGTCGTCGGCCGCAGCCGATCGGCGAGCGGCCGGCTGGCATCCGCCTTCGGACTTTCCGGCTGCGGCGGATCGTCGGCGAAGAGATCGGCCATCAGCGCACGCTTTGCGTCAGCAGCCTGCCGTCACGGCGAACGGCGAACTGCCAGCTTCCGGGCGGATCGTCGGCAAGCGCCTTGACGTCCGCGACCTTGCCGATCGCCTGGCCATTGACCCGGACCAGGATGTCCTTGGGCTCGAGACCGAAGCGGGCGGCAAGCGAGCCGTCGGCGACATCGGTGATCACGACCCCCTCGGCATCGCTCTGCATGTCCAGCTCCTGCGCCACGCGCGGCGACAGATTGGCGACGGTCGCGCCGGTGAACGGCGTGCGCCCGCCGATCGTCGTGCGGTTGGCTGGAACGGTTTCCGGTGCGCGTTCGAGCGCGATCGACATCGTATGCTTGCCGTCGCGGTCGCGCACCGTCAGCTCGACCGTCTTGCCGATGCCTTCCGTCGCAAGCCGGTAGCCGAGCGCGTCGGGATGCTGCACCGGCTTCCCGTCGAGAGCGGTCACGACGTCGCCTGCCTTCAGTCCGGCCTTCGCGGCGGGACCGTCCGGGGCGACCTTGTTCACGAGCGCCCCACGGGGCCGGTCCAGCCCGAGCGCATCGGCGACATCCGGCGTCAGCGATTCGAAGCTCGCGCCGATGTAGGGCATGGCGAACTGCTTGTCGCCCGACTCCGCAGCGCTGACGAAGCTCTTCACGAGGTTCGCCGGAATCGCGAAGCCGATCCCGTCCGAGCCGCCGGAGCGGCTGTAGATCTCCGAATTGATGCCGATCATGCGGCCGTCGATACCGACGAGCGGACCGCCGGAATTACCCGGGTTGATCGCGGCATCCGTCTGGATGAAGAACCCGAAATGCGAGCGGTCGAGGCTCGTGCGCGCCAGACCCGAGACGATGCCGCTCGTCACCGTCTGGCCGACGCCGAACGGGTTGCCGATCGCCAGCACGAGGTCGCCGACCTCGACATCGTCGGAATTGCCGATCGGAAGGGTCGGCAGGTCGTTCGGCCCCTTTTCGATCTTCAGGACGGCGAGATCGACCTTCTGGTCCTTCAGCACGACGTTCGCCTGAAACTCGCGCCCGTCGTCCAGCGCGACCTTGATCTGGTCGGCATCCTGGATGACGTGATCGTTAGTGACGATCAGCCCCTTCTTGTCGACGATGACGCCGGAACCGAGCGAGGACTGCTTGCGCGATCGCTGCTGCATACGGTTGCCGAAGAAGCGCTGGAAGAACGGATCGCGCTCGAAGGGCGTCTGCTGGCGCACCATGCGCGTGGCGTAGACGTTGACGACGGCCGGCGCGGTCTTCTTGACGAGCGGCGCGAAGGAAAGCTGCATCTCGGCACGGCTCTGCGGCACGGCCCGGGCGGTGCCCGCGGGCGGCGCGGCCGTCTCGCCGCCCTTCGTGCCGGCGGCGTCCTTGCCGAATCCCTTCCCATCCTTCGCTCCGCCGAACATGGTGCCGAGGTCGAGCACCTGCTGCACGCCGCTGGGCGCCTGCGCCCATGCCGCCGTGGCCGGTGCAGCCGCGATCAGCGCTGCTGCGAGAAGGATGCGTAGGATGAATGCGCCTCTCGTCATTGCTCGTTGCCGTTCTCGGAAGGTTTGCGTTTCGGTTCGATACGGAACGTCGCTATCGCCGAAAGTCGACGGAAGCGTGGAACATAGCCTGCGCCGGATCATCGCACGAGACCCTGTTCGACGAGGCTGCGCGCGGTCGCAAGAAGCGCTTCTTCCGGCGCGATGAACGTCAGCCCGAGATCGCGCTCGCTCGTTGCCGTGTCGAACGTGATCGGGTTGTCGAGTTCCGGCACGATCGAACGCAGCGAGGGAACGACCTTCGAGAAGCCGCGAAGGGCCCAGTCCGGCAGTTCGAAACGCGAGGCACGTCGTCCCCTTTCGCCCAACTCGCGGCGAAGCACTTCGCCCATTTCACGCAACCACATCGACCCGGCGACCGCGATATAACGCCCCCCTGCCCGACCCCTTTCGATCGCAAGGCGATGCGCCGTCGCGACATCGCGCACGTCGACGACGGAAAGGCGAAGGCGCGGGACGACGGGAATACGGCCGTTGAGCATGCTCGCGATCAGGTCCGCCGAACTGCCGACCGCCCCTTCCGGCACCGGACCCAGCACGAACCCCGGATTGACGGAGACGAAATCGATCGCCGGTTTGTCCGATTCGACGAAATCGCGCGCCGTGCGTTCCGCCAAGGTTTTCGAAAGCACGTAGGCCGACGCGGCCTCGCTTCCGAGGTCGGCCCAGAAACTCTCGTCGATCGTCGTGCTCTTCGCGGAATGCCCGGGATAGATGGCGGCGATCGACGAGGTCTGGACGAACCGTTCCGCTCCCGCGGCGACCGCTGCCTTCAGCACCCGCATCGTTCCGTCGACGGCGGGACGCACGAGGACATTCGGATCCTTCGGCTGGCGCAGCGGAAACGGCGATGCGGCATGAACGACGAAGCGCGTGTCGCGGGCTGCCTCTAGCCAGCCCTCGTCCTGCGTCAGGTCCGCGAGCGCGAACTCCAGCCGCGAAACGTCGACCTCCTTCGCAAGACCGGCACGAACCGGATCGACTTTCGCATCGTCGCGAACGGTGCCGCGCACGGCATATCCGTGCTCCAGAAATTCCCGCACGAGATGCCGGCCGATGAAGCCGGAAACGCCGGTAACGAGAACACGTCCGCGCTCGCCATCCTCACCCATCCTGCCCTCCTTCGCCGACCTGGCTTCGTCCGTTCGAAACGAAAAAGCCGGACGCATCGGCCCGGCTTCTTCTTCGACTGGAAATGCAACGCCGATCAGGCCGCTTCGGTTTCCTCGGCCTCGAGGCGCGCCCGGTCGGCGGCACCCTTGGCGTCCGGATCGCGATCGACGAATTCGATGACCGCCAGCGGCGCGTTGTCGCCGTACCGGAAACCGGCGCGCATGATGCGCAGGTAACCGCCGTTACGCTCCGTGTAACGCGGGCCGATCGTCTCGAAGAGCTTCGAGACGGCGGCCTTGTCGCGCGTCTTCGACATCGCGAGACGGCGTGCGTGCAGATCGCCGCGCTTGCCGAGCGTGACGAGCTTTTCGACGATCGGTCGGATTTCCTTGGCCTTCGGCACCGTGGTGACGATCTGCTCATGCTCGATGAGCGAGGCCGCCATGTTGGCGAACATCGCCTGACGGTGGCTCGAGGTCCGGTTCAGCTTGCGGCCCGCTTTTCCGTGGCGCATCGGTCTTGCTCCTTCGCTTGCAGGCCGCAGGCCCACAGTTCGATCTTTTCGTTGCCGGCAAAGCGCGAGCCGGCATCCGGCTCGCGTCATATCACCGTTAGTACTGGTCCTCGTAGCGCTTGGCGAGATCGTCGATGTTTTCCGGTGGCCAGGAGGAAACCTCCATGCCGAGGTGAAGGCCCATGGAGGCGAGCACTTCCTTGATCTCGTTAAGCGACTTGCGGCCGAAGTTCGGCGTGCGAAGCATTTCCGCCTCGGTCTTCTGGATGAGGTCGCCAATATAGACGATGTTGTCGTTCTTCAGGCAGTTGGCCGAGCGCACGGAAAGCTCCAGCTCGTCCACCTTCTTCAGAAGCGCCGGATTGAACGAAAGCTCCGCGACCTGGTCTTCCTGCGTCTCGCGCTGCGGCTCGTCGAAATTGACGAAGACGCCGAGCTGGTCCTGCAGGATCCGGGCGGCGAACGCAACGGCGTCCTCGCCGGTGACGGACCCGTCCGTCTCGATCTGCATTGTCAGCTTGTCGTAGTCGAGAACCTGACCCTCACGGGTGTTTTCCACCCGGTAGGAAACCTTCTTGACCGGCGAATAGAGGCTGTCGACGGGAATGAGCCCGATCGGTGCATCCTCGGCGCGGTTCTGGTCGGCAGGCACGTAACCCTTGCCGTTGGCGACCGTGAATTCCATGCGTATCTCGGCTTCGGCGTCGAGCGTGCACAGCACGAGATCCGGATTGAGGATCTCGACGTCGCCGACCGTCTGGATGTCGCCTGCCGTGACGACGCCCGGGCCGGACTTGCGCACGACCATGCGCTTGGTCTCGTCGCCATCCATCTTGATGGCGATCTCCTTGATGTTCAGCACGATGTCGGTCACGTCCTCGCGGACGCCCGGGATCGAGGAGAACTCGTGGAGCACGCCGTCGATCTGCACCGCCGTGACGGCGGCACCACGCAGCGAGGAGAGAAGCACGCGGCGAAGCGCGTTGCCGAGCGTGAGGCCGAAACCGCGTTCGAGCGGCTCGGCCACGAGGCTGACCTTGGTCCGATTCGAGGCGGAGAACTCCACCTTGTTCGGCTTGATCAGGTCCTGCCAGTTCTTGTGGATCATCATTGAGGTCCTTCCTTCGCCGTCACCATCCATTCGTGACGGCCGAACGTTGGGCGGCCGAGAGGAGCGCCGACTGGCGCTCGTGCGGCCGAATTCTTTCCGAGCCCGACCCTAGGTCCCTAGACGCGACGCTTCTTGCGCGGCCGGCAGCCATTGTGCGGGATCGGCGTCACGTCACGGATCGAGGTGATCGTGAAGCCGGCGGCCTGAAGCGCGCGCAGTGCCGATTCACGACCGGAGCCAGGCCCGCAGACCTCGACCTCGAGCGACTTCATGCCGTGCTCCTGCGCCTTCTTGGCGCAATCCTCGGCGGCCATCTGCGCCGCGAAGGGGGTCGACTTGCGCGAGCCCTTGAAGCCCTTCGCACCGGCGGACGACCAGGAGATCGCGTTGCCCTGGGCATCGCTGATCGTGATCATCGTGTTGTTGAAGGTCGAATTGACGTGGGCGACGCCCGACGAAATGTTCTTGCGCTCGCGACGGCGAACGCGTCCGGCAGCTTCTCGTGCCATGATTTTCCTTTCACTGATCTCGACACCGCCGTAACGCCAGCGGCTACACCAGGACGGGGCGCATGTAGGAAGCGCTCCGGCCCATTTCCACGGTCATCCATGCGCGAGGCCGGCAGCGACACTACCGGCCCTCGACGCCGAAAAGGACGACGTCTTACTTCTTCTTGCCTGCGATCGCCTTGGCAGGGCCCTTGCGGGTGCGCGCATTGGTATGCGTGCGCTGGCCGTGAACGGGCAGCGAGCGGCGATGGCGAAGGCCGCGATAGCAGCCAAGATCCATCAGGCGCTTGATGTTCATCGAGGTCTCGCGGCGAAGATCGCCTTCGACCCTGAAGTCGCGATCGATCGCTTCGCGGATCTGGGTGACTTCGGCATCCGAGAGCTGATTCACGCGGCGCTCGGCCGGGATGTTGCACCGATCGGCGATCTGCTGCGCAAGCGACGGACCGATGCCGTGAATGTAGCGCAGCGCCACGACGACGCGCTTGTTGGTCGGGATGTTGACGCCAGCGATACGAGCCACGTCCGTTCTCCTTGCATGCGGGCCGTGAAAGGCCCGTTCAACCTTGTCGCGGCCTTCCGGGGAGGCCGCAGCGATTTCGAAAGTGTGGAACACGACGAGGCGACCAGCCGTGATCCATCCCTTCGGATGAAGGGCACGCCGCTCGCCGAAAAATCGCGAATTGGCGCGCGCTATAGCCCGCCCGCGCTCCGACGTCAACCGCCGGGCCCGCGAGCAGTCGGTTCAAAGCCTTGCCAGCACGCCCTCGATCTGCGCGGTGACGGCGTCGACATCGAGCATGCCGTCGACGGCGGTCAGCAGGCCCTTGGCGTAGTAATAGCCGAGCAGCGGCGACGTTTCCTTGTAATAGGCCTGAAGCCGGGTACGCACCGTATTCGGATTGTCGTCCGGCCGCCGCTTGAACTCCGTGGAACCGCAGCGGTCGCACACGCCGTCGACCTTCGGCACCAGGTTCGGGTCATGATAGCCCGCACCACAATTGGCACAGGTATAGCGCCCTGAAATTCGCTCGACGAGCACATCGTCGTCGACCTTGAACTCGATGACGCAATCGAGGTGCAGGCCGCGTTCGGAAAGCATTGCCGCGGTGGCGTCAGCCTGGCCGAGCGTTCGCGGAAAGCCGTCGAGGATGAACCCGTCGGCGCAGTCCGGCTGGTCGATCCGCTCGGCGACGATGGCGTTGACGACGTCGTCCGGCACCAGCGCGCCTGCGTCCATCAAGGTCTTCGCCTTGACGCCGATTTCCGTTCCGGCGTGGATCGCCGCGCGCAACATGTCGCCGGTCGACAGCTGCGGAATGCCGTGTCTCTCCACCAGCCGGTGCGCCTGGGTCCCCTTACCCGCGCCCGGTGGCCCCAACAGAATGACCCTCATCGCCCCCGTTTGCCTCCCCGAAGCTTCGACTTCTTGATCAGCCCCTCGTACTGCTGCGCGATCAGATGCCCCTGGATCTGAGCGACCGTGTCGAGCGTCACGCTGACGACGATGAGCAGCGACGTTCCGCCAAGATAGAACGGCACGCCGGTTTCCGAGATCAGGAATTCCGGCAGCAGGCAGACGAGCACCAGATAGATCGCGCCGACGCAGGTGATTCGCGTGAGGACATAATCGATGTACTGCGCCGTGCGCTCACCCGGACGGATGCCCGGAATGAAACCGCCATGCTTCTTCAGGTTGTCGGCCGTGTCGGAAGGATTGAAGACGACCGCGGTGTAGAAGAACGAGAAGAAGATGATCATCGCCGCATAGACGATCATGTAGAGCGGCTGCCCGTGGCCGAGCGAGGCGAGGATCGCCGTCGCCCATGAAGGCAGGTTCTGCTGCTGCGAGAAGCCGGCGAGCGTTGCCGGAAGCAGAAGCAGCGACGAGGCGAAGATCGGCGGAATGACGCCCGACGTGTTAAGCTTCAGCGGCAGGTGCGAAGTGTCGCCCTGAAACATGCGGTTGCCGACCTGGCGCTTCGGATACTGGATCAGAAGCCGGCGCTGCGCACGCTCGACGAAGACGATGAAGGCGATGACGAGGACGGCGACCACGAGCACCGCGATGACGACGGTCGTCGAAATCGCTCCCGTACGGCCGAGTTCGAGCGTGCCGGCAAGCGCCTGCGGCAACCGCGCGACGATGCCCGCGAAGATGATCAGCGAGATGCCGTTGCCGATGCCGCGATCGGTGATCTGCTCGCCGAGCCACATCAGGAAGATCGTCCCGCCGACGAGGGTGACGACCGTCGTGACGATGAAGAACCAGCCGGGGTTCGGGACGATCCCGTTGCCCGATTCGAGGCCGATCGCGATGCCGTAGGCCTGCATCAGCGCCAGAAGCACCGTGCCGTAGCGGGTGTACTGGTTGATGATCTTGCGGCCCTGCTCGCCCTCCTTCTTGAGCTGCTCGAGCGAGGGCACGACCGACGTCATCAGCTGAATGATGATCGACGCCGAGATGTAGGGCATGATTCCGAGCGAAAAGATCGCCATGCGCTGCACGGCACCGCCGGAAAACATGTTGAACATGCCGAGGATGCCGCCGCTTTGCGAATTGAATGCGCGCGCGAAGGCGGCCGGGTCGAGACCCGGCAGCGGAATGTAGGTGCCCAGCCGATACACGAGAAGCGCACCCAGCGTGAACCAGATGCGCTTCTTCAGGTCCTCCGCCTTGGCGAAGGCCGAAAAGTTCAGATTGGCTGCGAGTTGCTCGGCTGCGGAAGCCATGAATTTCTCCGGATGACCCGCCGGCGAAAGGAACGCGGGGGTCCGGGGATCCGCGAAAACCGGGGGCGTCTTGGGGTCTTCTGTCGAAAACGCGGGCGCCGACGGACGGCTGCCGCTTTACGGCCTGTTTATTCGATCGAACGCGCCCGCGCAACGCTGCACGGGCGCATGAAAGGCCGCCAGTCCCCGCTTCGCCTTACGCTTCGGCGCGTTCCCTCGGCTCGACGAGCCTCTTCACCGACCCGCCGGCCTTTTCGACCTTCTCGGCGGCAGTGCGCGAGGCACCGGCGACTTCGAGCGTAACGGCGCTCGTCAGCTCGCCGTCGGCCAGGATACGCACGCCATCCTTGGCGCGACGCACGACACCCGCCTCGCGAAGCGCGGCAACGTCGATCGTCTTGCCGGCGTCGAGCTTGCCGGCGTCGATCGCCTGCTGGATACGGCCGACGGAAACGACGTTGTAGTCGTTGGCGAAGATGTTGGTGAAACCGCGCTTCGGCAGCCGGCGGTAGATCGGCATCTGCCCGCCTTCGAAGCCGTTGATGGCAACGCCCGACCGCGATTTCTGGCCCTTGACGCCGCGACCGCCGGTCTTGCCCATGCCGGAGCCGATACCGCGGCCAACACGCTTGCGCGCCTTCGACGCGCCGTCACGGTCACGAATTTCGTTGAGTTTCATCGCAGGGTCTCCGGAAAGCTTCAGGTCTCGTCGACGACGCGCACGAGGTGCTGGATCGAACGGATCATGCCACGAACGGCGGGCGTGTCCTCGAGCGTGCTGCGACGGTGCATCTTGTTGAGCCCGAGACCGATGAGCGTACGACGCTGGACCTCGGGGCGGCGGTTGGCGCTACGGATCTGTTCGACCGTCAGCGTCGTTCCGGCTTTCTTCTTATCAGCCATCGGATGTCGGCCTCCTAGTCCGCGAGTTCTTCCGGCGCACCGGTCGCGGCGTGGCGCCGGGCCTGGAACGTCGAATACTTGATGCCGCGGCGTGCGGCGACGTCCTTCGGATGGTTCTGACGCTTCAGAGCATCGAAGGTCGCGCGGATCATGTTGTAGGGGTTCGACGAGCCGATCGACTTCGCCACCACGTCATGCATGCCGAGCGTCTCGAAGACGGCACGCATCGGGCCGCCGGCGATGATGCCCGTACCGGGCTTGGCGGCGCGCAGGAACACCTTGCCCGCACCGTGGCGGCCATGGGTGTCGTGATGCAGCGTGCGGCCGGAGCGCAGCGGAACGAAGATCATCTCGCGCTTGGCGCTCTCGGTCGCCTTGCGGATCGCCTCCGGCACCTCGCGCGCCTTGCCGTGGCCGAAGCCTACGCGGCCCTTCTGGTCGCCGACGACGACGAGCGCTGCGAAACCGAAGCGGCGGCCGCCCTTGGCCACCTTTGCGACGCGGTTGATGTGAACGAGCTTGTCGACGAACTCGCTGTCGCGCTCGTCGCGGTTGCCGCGGTTATCGCGGCGGCCTTCTCGTGCCATTGTCCTTGTCCTTGTTCTTTTCCGGGTTCAATCGGCTGATCGAGGTTAAAAGTTGAGGCCACCCTCGCGGGCGGCATCGGCGAGGGCACGCACGCGGCCATGATAGATGAACGGGCCGCGGTCGAAGACGACGTCCTTGACGCCGGCCTGCGAAGCGCGCTCGGCGAGCAGCTTGCCCACCGCCGTCGCTGCGTCGACGTCCGCACCCGTCTTCAACTGATCGCGCAGATCCTTGTCGAGCGAAGAGGCGGCAGCCATCGTATGGCCACGGCTGTCGTCGATGATCTGTGCGTAGATGTTCTTGGACGAACGGTACACCGAAAGGCGCGGGCGATCGTTGCCGGCCTTCTTTACGTCGCGGCGCACGCGCAGTGCCCGGCGCCGGATCGTTTCCTTTCTGCTGGACATATCTGCCGCCTACCTTCTCTTGCCTTCCTTGCGGATGATCCGCTCTTCGGCGTACTTGATGCCCTTGCCCTTGTAGGGCTCCGGCGAACGGTAGCCGCGGATCTTCGCCGCCACCTGGCCGACGCGCTGCTTGTCCGCGCCCGAGATCACGATCTCGGTCGGCTTCGGACATGCGATCGTCACGTCCTCGGGAACGGGATGGATGACGTCGTGGCTGTAGCCGAGCGAAAGGCGCAGGTCCTTGCCCTGCATCTGCGCGCGGTAACCGACGCCGTTGATCTCGAGCTTGCGCTCGAAACCGTTCTTGAGACCGGCGACCATGTTGTTGATCACCGAGCGCGACATGCCCCACTTCGCGCGGGCGTCGGGCGACTGGTCGACAGGCGACACGACGATCGCGTTGTCTTCCATCTTGACGATGACCTCGTCGTTGGCGACGAACTCGCGCTCGCCCTTCGGCCCCTTGACGGTCACCTTCTGGCCGTCGACCGAAGCGCTCACGCCGTCGGGCAGCACCACGGGCCTCTTACCGATACGGGACATTGGCTTACCCCTTGTTCCTTTTCGCGACCGGCCGGTACAGCATCAGAAGATGCTGCACAGCACCTCGCCGCCGACGTTCTGCTCGCGGGCCTCGTGGTCGGCCATCACGCCCTTCGGAGTCGAAAGGATGATAATGCCGAGCCCTTCGGCGACCTGTGGAATGTTCTTCACCGAAGCGTAGACGCGCCGGCCGGGCTTCGAAACGCGAGCGATCTCGCGAATGACCGGCATGCCTTCGTCGTACTTCAGTTCGATCGTCAGCTCGTTGCGACCCGACTCGAAGCTCGCCTCGGAATAGCCCCGGATATACCCTTCCGACTGGAGTACATCGAGGACGTGGGCGCGAAGCTTGGAGGCCGGCGTCGTCACCGAACTCTTGCGCCGGGCGGTTCCGTTGCGGATGCGGGTGAGCATGTCGCCCAGAGGATCGTTCACCATGGTTCGATCTCCCTACCAGCTCGACTTGACCACACCCGGCACCTTGCCGAGCGAGCCGAGTTCGCGAAGCGCGATGCGCGACATCCGAAGCTTGCGATAGTAACCGCGCGGACGCCCGGACACCTCGCAGCGGTTGCGGATGCGCGTCTTGGCACCGTTGCGCGGCATCGCCGAGAGTTTGAGCTGCGCCTGAAAGCGCTCCTCGATCGGCTTGGAGCCGTCGTGGATCACCGTCTTCAGCGCCTCGCGCTTGGCAGCATCGCGCTTTGCGAGCCGCTGGCGCTTCCTGTTCTTTTCGACTGCGCTTACTTTCGCCATGTCGTTCAGTCCTTTCTTCGCCTGCCGTTACGCCGCCTGACGGAAGGGGAAGTTGAACGCCTTCAAAAGCGCCCTCGCCTCTTCGTCCGTCGCCGCCGTCGTGCAGACGACAATGTCCATTCCCCACATCTGGTCGACATTGTCGTAGTTGATTTCGGGGAACACGATATGCTCCTTGATGCCCATGGCGTAGTTGCCACGGCCGTCGAAGCTCTTTGGGCTCACGCCCCGGAAGTCGCGAACGCGCGGCAGCGCGATGTTGATCAGCCGGTCCATGAATTCATACATGCGGTTGCCGCGCAGCGTGACCTTGGCGCCGACCGGCATACCCTCACGCAGCTTGAAGCCGGCGATCGACTTGCGGGCGCGGGTGACGACGGCCTTCTGACCGACGATCGCGCTCAGATCGTTCGCTGCGGTCGTCGGCTTCTTGGAGTCCGAGGTGGCCTCGCCGACGCCCATGTTCACGACGATCTTGTCGACGCGGGGAACCTGCATCGGGTTGGCGTAGGAGAACTCCTCCTGAAGTTCCTGGCGAATGCGCGAATTGTATTCGCTCTTCATCCGCGGCTCGTACTGCTCAGCCATCGATCACTTCTCCGGAACGTTTGGCGACGCGAACCTTCTTCTCGCCGTCGATACGGAAACCGACGCGGGTCGCCTTGCCGTCCTTCGGATCGGCGATGGCGAGGTTGGAAAGGTGGATCGGCGCTTCCTTGTTGACGATCCCGCCTTCCTGGTTCTGCGACTGGCGCTGGTGGCGCTGGACGATGTTCAGGCCCTGGACGACTGCGCGATCCTCCTTCGGCATCACCCGAAGGACTTCACCGCTGCGGCCCTTGTCCTTGCCTGTGAGGACGACGACCTTGTCGCCCCTGCGGATCTTCTGCATCGGTTCGCTCCTTAAAGCACTTCGGGTGCCAGCGAAATGATTCGCATGTGGTTCTTGGCTCGAAGTTCACGCGGAACCGGGCCGAAGATACGCGTGCCGACCGGCTCGCGCTGGTTGTTCAAGAGCACCGCCGCGTTCGTGTCGAAGCGGATCACGCTGCCGTCGGAGCGCCGGATTTCCTTGGCGGTGCGTACCACGACCGCCTTCATCACGTCGCCCTTCTTCACGCGGCCGCGCGGGATGGCCTCCTTCACCGAGACGACGATGACGTCGCCGATCGAGGCGTACTTCCGCTTCGAACCGCCCAGCACCTTGATGCACATGACACGACGAGCGCCGGAATTGTCCGCGACGTCGAGGTTAGTTTGCATCTGAATCATGTCAGGCCGCCTTTATGTCTCTGGCCGGGAGGTAGGACCCTGCCGCCCCGCCCGTTCTTCGTGCGTGTCAGTCCTGCGCCGGCGTGTTCACCACGGCCCAGGTCTTCTGCTTGGAAATCGGCGCGCATTCCTCGATGGAGACGAGATCGCCGACCTTGCACCGGTTGTCCGCGTCATGCGCCTTGTAGTTCTTCGTGCGGCGCACGGTCTTCTGCATCAACGGATGCGCGAAGCGGCGCTCGACGCGCACGACGACGGTCTTGTCGTTCTTGTCGGAAACGACGGTGCCCTGCAGAATGCGTTTCGGCATTGTTCTTGGTCCTTAGGCCTTGGCTTCGGCCGCCTTCTGGCGGGCGATGGTCTTCACGCGGGCAATGTCGCGACGAACCTCGCGAATGCGCCCGGTCTGCTCCAACTGGCCGGTCGCCTTCTGGAAGCGCAGGTTGAACTGCTCCTTCTTCAGGCGGGCGAGTTCGTCGGACAGCTCGTCGACGGTCTTGGAGCGCGCGTCGGTGGCTTTCATCGTCTTCAGTCTCCTGTCCGTCAGTCGGCGATGCGCTGGACGAAGCGCGTCTTGACCGAGAGCTTGGCAGCACCGAGGCGAAGTGCCTCGCGGGCGATCTCCTCGCTGACGCCGTCGATCTCGAACATGATCCGCCCCGGCTTCACGCGCGCGGCCCAGTAGTCGATCGAGCCCTTGCCCTTACCCATGCGCACTTCCGTCGGCTTCGACGTGACGGGCAGGTCGGGGAAGATGCGGATCCACACGCGGCCGGCACGCTTCATGTGACGCGTGATGGCACGACGGGCGGCCTCGATCTGGCGCGCGTTGACGCGATCGGGCTCCTGCGCCTTCAGGCCATAGGACCCGAAGCTCAGCTGCGACCCACCCTTCGCGTCGCCATGGATGCGACCCTTGTGGTACTTGCGGAATTTCGTACGTTTCGGCTGCAACATTGCCTAATACCTCGAACGTATGCGTTTGATCCGGCCGTCAGGCGTTTTCGCGACGGCGGCCGCCCGAATTGTCGGCCTCGGTGGCGCGACGCTCGGAAGCCATCGGATCGTGTTCCAGGATCTCACCCTTGAAGATCCAGACCTTGATGCCGCAGATGCCATAGGCCGTATGAGCCTCGGCATGCCCGTAATCGATGTCGGCACGCAGCGTATGCAGCGGCACGCGACCTTCGCGGTACCACTCGGTCCGGGCGATCTCGGCACCGCCGAGGCGGCCCGACGAAACGATCCGGATGCCTTCGGCACCGAGCCGCATCGCCGACTGCACGGAGCGCTTCATGGCCCGGCGGAACGCCACACGACGTTCCAGCTGCTGTGCGATCGACTGCGCGACGAGCGCTGCGTCCGTCTCGGGCTTGCGCACCTCGACGATGTTGAGGTGCGTTTCCGAACGCGTCATTTCGGTCAGCTTGCGGCGAAGCTTCTCGATGTCCGCGCCCTTCTTGCCGATGATGAGGCCAGGACGCGCCGAATGGATCGTCACGCGGCACTTCTTGTGCGGGCGCTCGATGACGACCTTCGAAACGCCGGCGTTCTTGAGCTCGCTCATGAGGTATTCGCGAATGCGAAGATCCTCGTGGAGAAGCTCGCCGTACTCCTTGTCGTCGGCGAACCAGCGCGAGTCCCAGGTGCGGTTGATGCCGAGCCGGAACCCGATCGGATTAATCTTCTGTCCCATTACGCGGCCTTCTCCGTTTCCTCGGCTTCCCGCACGACGATCGTCAGGTGCGCGAACGGCTTTTCGATGCGCGAGGCGCGGCCGCGGCCACGGGCCTGGAAACGCTTCATCACCAGCGACTTGCCAACATAGGCCTCGGCGACGACAAGCGTGTCGACGTCGAGGTCGTGATTGTTCTCCGCGTTCGCAATGGCCGATTCCAGCGTCTTGCGCACCTGGTCGGAAATCCGCTTGCGCGAGAATTCCAGCTCGGCGAGCGCACGCTCGACCTTCTTGCCACGGATCATGGCTGCGACGAGATTGAGCTTCTGCGGGCTGACGCGAAGCGAGCGTGCGACCGCCATCGCCTCGTTTTCCTTCAGCCGACGTTCGGCTTTGGCCTTGCCCATCGTTACTTCCTTCTCGCTTTCTTGTCCGCGCCGTGACCGTAATAGGTCCGCGACGGCGCGAACTCGCCGAACTTGTGCCCGACCATGTCCTCGCTGACGAGGACCGGCACGTGCTTGTTGCCGTTGTAGACGCCGAAGGTGAGGCCGACGAACTGCGGCAGGATGGTGGAGCGGCGGCTCCACATCTTGATCACCTCACTGCGCCCGCCTTCGCGAACCTTCTCGGCCTTCTTGAGAAGATAGCCGTCGACGAACGGACCTTTCCAGACTGAACGAGCCATCGAACGCCCTCTCCTACTTCTTCCGTGCGTGGCGCGAGCGCATCACGTACTTGTCGGTCGACTTGTTGTTGCGGGTGCGCTTGCCCTTGGTGGGCTTGCCCCACGGGGTAACCGGGTGGCGACCGCCCGAGGTGCGGCCTTCGCCGCCGCCGTGCGGGTGGTCGATCGGGTTCATGACGACGCCGCGAACGTGCGGGCGCTTGCCGCGCCAGCGCGACCGTCCGGCCTTGCCGTCCGAAATGTTGCCGTGCTCGGGGTTCGATACCGCACCGATCGTCGCCAGGCACGAGCCCGGAACGAGGCGCTGTTCGCCCGAGGTCAGGCGGAGGATCGCCATGCCCTGGTCGCGTCCGACGAGCTGCGCATAGGCACCGGCCGAACGCGCCATCTGGCCGCCCTTGCCGGGCTTCATCTCGACGTTGTGGACGATCGTGCCGACCGGCATCGCCTGCAGCGGCATCGCGTTGCCGGGCTTGACGTCGATCGTCTTGTCGGACGCCATCACCTTGTCGCCGGCCGAAAGACGCTGCGGAGCGAGGATATAGGCCTGCTCGCCGTCGGCATAGTTCACGAGCGCGATGAAGGCGGAGCGGTTCGGATCGTATTCCAGCCGCTCGACGGTGCCTTCGACGTCGATCTTGCGCCGCTTGAAATCCACCATGCGGTAGGTGCGTTTGTGGCCACCGCCTTGGAAGCGCGCCGTCGCCCGGCCGAGATTGTTGCGGCCGCCCTTCTTCGAAAGGCCTTCGGTCAACGCCTTGACGGGCTTGCCCTTGTGGAGGCCGCTCCGCTCGACGATGACCAGCTGCCGCTGGCCGGCGCTCGTCGGGTTAAAGGTCTTCAATGCCATTTCGTCGTTCCTCGAAATTCCTTCAGGCCGGGTCGGTCGGCCCTCAAAGGCCGGTCGTCACGTCGATGGACTGGCCCTCGGCGAGCGTCACGACCGCCTTCTTGACGTCGGACTGGCGCCCGGAGACACCCTTGAAACGCTTGCTCTTGCCCTTGCGGATCAGCGTGTTCACGCCTGTGACCTTGACCGAGAAGAGTGCCTCGACCGCAGCCTTGATCTCCGGCTTCGAAGCCTTGCGCGCGACGTTGAACATCACCTGGTTCGATTCCGAAAGCAGCGTCGACTTCTCGGTGATCACCGGCGACAGGATGACGTCGTAGTGGCGAAGTTCGCTCATTTGAAACGCTCCTCGAGAGCCTCGATCGCGGCCTTCGACAAGACGAGCTTGCCGCGGCGAAGGATGTCGTAGACGTTGATGCCCTGAACCGGCAGCACGTCGACATGCGGGATGTTGCGTGCGGCGCGACCGAAATTGATGTCGATCTCGGCGCCGCCGACGATCAGCGCGTCGGAAAGCCCGAGCTTCTCGAACGAACCGGTGAGCGCCTTCGTCTTGGCTTCCTTCGCGCTCAGGTCGTCGAGCACGATCAGATCGTTGGCGCGGGCCTTCGCCGACAGGGCGTGCCGCAAGCCGAGTGCACGGACCTTCTTGGGAAGGTCGTGAGCGTGGCTGCGATCCTGCGGACCGTGCGCCTTGCCGCCGCCGCGAAACTGCGGGGCGCGAGCGGACGAATGCCGTGCGCGGCCAGTGCCCTTCTGCCGGTACATCTTCGCACCGGTGCGCGAGACCTCGGCGCGGCCCTGCGCGTGATGCGTGCCCTGCTGGCGCTTGGCGAGCTGCCAGCGCACGACGCGCGAGAGAATGTCTTCGCGCGGGTCGAGGTCGAAGATCGCGTCGGAAAGGGTGACCTTTCCGGCGTCCTTGCCCTCGAGCGTGGTGACGGCGAGATCCATTATTCGGCCCCTTCGTTCGAAGCTTCTGCGTTGTCGGCAGCACCCGCCGAACCCTTGATGCCGGCCGGACGCGGCGCACTGTCGGGCACCGGCGCCTTGATGGCGTCGCGAACGAGGATCCAGGATCCCTTGGAGCCCGGCACAGCACCCTTCAGCATGATCACGCCGCGTGCCTCGTCGGTCGCGACGACCTCGAGGTTCTGCGTGGTGACGCGGGTCTGGCCCATGTGTCCGGCCATCTTCTTGTTCTTAAAGACCTTGCCGGGGTTCTGGTTCTGACCCGTCGAGCCGTGCGCACGGTGCGAGATGGAAACGCCGTGCGTGGCGAAGAGACCGCCGAAATTGTGGCGCTTCATCGCACCGGCGAAGCCCTTGCCGATCGAGGTGCCGGTCACGTCCACGAGCTGGCCGGAGACGAAATGGTCGGCGGTGATCTCCGCGCCCACGTCGATCATGTTGTCGGCGCTCACGCGGAACTCAGCAACCTTCATCTTCGGCTCGACGCTGGCGCTCGCGAAATGACCGCGCATCGCCTTCGTCGTGTTCTTGACCTTGGAAAGGCCGGCACCGAGCTGGACGGCGGTGTAGCCGTTCTTTTCCTCGGTCCGCTGCGCGACGACCTGGCAGTTCTTCAGCTGAAGAACCGTGACGGGGACATGCTCGCCGGCGTCGTTGTAGACGCGCGTCATGCCCACCTTCTGTGCAATCACACCTGAACGCATCGGTTCAATTCCTTTTAGAGTTCCCTGTCGGAGCCTTGCGGCTCCTCCACGCCTCTGTCTGCTTGGCTACCGGTCGAAGCCTGTCGGCTTGCCTCGCCTCTTGTCGGTCGAGTTACCGGTTCGTCGAAACCCTTCGGGGTCCTAGAGCTTGATCTCCACGTCCACACCGGCGGCGAGATCGAGCTTCATCAGCGCATCAACGGTCTGCGGCGTCGGATCGACGATGTCGAGGAGGCGCTTGTGCGTGCGCATCTCGAACTGCTCGCGGCTCTTCTTGTCGATGTGCGGCGAACGGTTGACCGTGAACTTCTCGATACGGGTGGGAAGCGGAACCGGTCCGCGAACGCCGGCACCCGTACGCTTCGCCGTCGAGACGATTTCCCGGGTCGAGGAATCGAGAATGCGATGGTCGAAGGCTTTGAGGCGGATGCGGATATTCTGGCCGTTCATGGCAATGTGTCCTTGTTGGAAAACCGCACGCGCCGCATCGAACGGCGCGTGCGATGATCACGTATGGCCCGAAGCTACTCGACGATCTCTGCGACGATGCCGGCGCCGACGGTGCGTCCGCCCTCGCGGATGGCGAAGCGAAGGCGCTCTTCCATCGCGATCGGCACGATCAGCTCCACGTCCACCGTCACGTTGTCGCCCGGCATCACCATCTCCGTCCCTTCGGGAAGCGTGACCACACCCGTCACGTCCGTCGTGCGGAAGTAGAACTGCGGACGGTAGTTCGTGAAAAACGGCGTATGGCGTCCGCCCTCCTCCTTCGTCAGGATGTAGGCTTCCGCCTTGAACTTCGTGTGCGGCGTCACCGAGCCCGGCTTGCAGAGAATCTGACCGCGCTCGACACCGT